>JBLIOD010000015.1:0-47615 GCA_047639475.1 Gammaproteobacteria bacterium | reverse complement strand
AAGCGTAGTGGCGGGACGCCGCGAAGTGGCCTGCGTCCATGCTTAGCAGTGGTGGTTTGAATGACTGACTGCTATCGGGGGTTTTCGAAGCTATTTATTAGTTAGAGATCGGCAGAAAAGGGCCAAACTCGGTCGGTCGCTAAAGCCTTAGAGTTATTCGTTGAACAAACCTTGCGATGCCCGCAATAGCAACCTGAGGATAATTTCAGGCTCAATTACTCAGGTAAACCTCAACAATACTCAACACCCCATTACAAAAAGCCAAATAATGCTGTGGATCGCCTAGGGGTGGAAATAGTCGCCTTTACCGCGCTCTCTAATGCCCGTGGCAACGACTTAAAGCAGCAGGGACCCAAGTGTTAACTTCCTCCTTATCCCCTCCTTAGATTGGCTGTGACTGCTACAGTCTAACGGTTTAAAATAAATAACGGTAGGAAGTCGCTTTAAACTAGTGTGGCTATAAAAACCGCGCGGAGCGCATCACCCATGCAATTCAAGCAAAGTAAGAACCTAACCTTTTTCATCGAAAAGTGTCTACATTGCAAACCTCTAGAAAAGTAGTGTTTGAATATTGGATAAGTGGAAATATGGCAAAACATGAATTCAGCTATGGATCGTTTATACTCATGCTGGAAGATCGAAAAGTTTAAGAGCAGTTACTAAATTTTTATGGAAAATTATTACGCTGGGTCTGGTTCGATAGAGACTTTGCCTTTTAGAGTGAACACATTAGATAAAATTAACAGTGATACGTAAACATTTTTTACTTCTACTATTATTGATCCCGAATCTAGCAACCGCTGCGACGGAAAAACTTTACTGCTCAGGAGTTTTGAATGTAAATGGGGAAATCGCAGGTAAAACTGACTTTTTCATAAGTTTGAATATGGAAGAAAACATGTATTCAGTAATCTTAGATACTAGTGTGTTAGTTTCTGGAGAATACGAAACAACCCCTTTGTCTTATAGAATATACAAATCTGATAGCAATGGAGATATAGAAGAGTATTTCAGTATTCATAGAATTACGCTTAATTATGCCATTTCGTTTAAAAACGAACAGGGAGGGCAAACGTCGACAAATGGGGAATGCCAAATTTATGAACCAAAAATATAAGTCAGTAAACGAATATGAGCATCCCAAAAGCGTTGCACGGCATAGCTGTTCATCGCCGCGCAAAAGACTTGCCTCCAACAGTCTTTACTCAAGACTTGCACCCCAACACATACATTCGTAAATTAATTAGAAAGCATAGGCTACCCTATGGGAATATTTGAAGTAGTACGTAACTCGCCAACCCCGCCCCACTTCGCCGTTAATACTCAACAAAAAGCAAGAAAAGTGGGATACCTACTACGGTGGCACTTCGCCGCCAGTAGGTAATTCCTTAAGGCGGCGGCGAAGTTAAACGTTATTCCTGTCAACCAAACTTCTTAACCAATTTTCATCACTTGTGTCCCAACCTCGCCACTCCTACTTCTGAACCCCGCGGGGTTGAATGCAAGTACTTCGTGCGACCTCCTTGCTTCTCAGACCTGGGCAGAGTTCTTTCTACTAAAGTTCCCTCAGTCATAAGCTGAGCGAGTCCCTTTCTAAAATCTGATCTGCTCATATTCAAATCGTCGAGGTAGCCTGTTTCAATCGCTCCCTTCGTCAACTTCACATCCGATTTAATCTTAGATTCGAGAAATCTGACAATCTGCGCTTTTTGCTCTTTCAATAATATTTCAGTTGATACGGGTGGTGGCCTACGATACGACTTGTAACTCCATCCATCACGAACGATAAATAAATCTGGTTGGGGCTTGGTATAACTTAATTTAGGTTGCATTAACATTAGGACGTCTTCACTGGATGCGTCGATTCCCAGCGGTAAAGCCCCCATAGACTTATCCCACGGATGCAGTACGTTTACCATACGACAACCATCAGATAGTGCTGTTCCACCACGGCCAGCATAGGCATCTTTGGTTTTGTTTCTAGCCGCATCTTGCCCAGTATGATGTATGTACCTAACACAACAATTCAAACCATTTTTTATACGCCTAGCTGCGGTTACAAGCCCCTGAGCCCCATCATTTCCACTAGATTCTGATGCGTTAAATGATACCGCTGGGTCAATTACAAGTAGAACGGGGTCATGGTGTTTGCAGTTATCAATTATTTCATCTGAAAGCTCAGTCAACTTAATGTCTCCATCCGCTGTCAGTAATTTCCAACCTGAGCCAGCTACATCCAATATAAGCACTTTTTCCATTACCGCCGCCCATTGGTCAGGCCCTAGAGCAAGAGCCTCGCAGACCTTCTTTAGTCGGGCTATACAAACCTCTCTGCTATCTTCGGCTGTAATCAATACGCATACACCTGGCTTAACAATTTTATGCCCCCATAATTCGATACCTAAAACAATATGAACCATTTCGTACAGTGCAATTGTTGTTTTGCCTACTCCACCTGCAGCAATCAACTGAGCCACATCGCTGAACATATAGTTTTCAACTATGCAATCAGGTGACAACTTGGCGCTATTTGCCTCAGAGTGAGTTATTGGTTCTAGATTAAAGTAATAGGGGCTTCGCATACTTCGCTTTTCAGCTAAATCCATCAAGTTCGTTTTCATGCTGCCACCTCGAAGTTATTCCTACGCAAAGGAACTAGCCCACTTGAAGCTGCTATCGACAAAACTCTGTCGACAGTTTCATAAGCAGACCTGAACTGGCCAAGCTCGTCAAGATTTAGTCGTCTTGTTTGCTGAATTTCTACACCAATCATTAAAGCCCGAATTGGCACAGATATAGCAAGTAAGCTATCACGCGCATTTGCGTTAATTCGGTGCTGCTTAGCTTGGGGCACAGTGAAGTGTGATTTATTGTCAAACAGGTCTGACACCGTCAAACCTAATGCTTCAACAATCTCATGGATCTCACAACCTGCAAAACAATGCACAAGAAGTTTACCGTCAACATGTTTTATACAAAGGCTTGGATCTCGATCATCATGAGCTGGACAAAGAGCCTTCCATTCTCTATGAGCTGTTTGTTTCACGAATTCCAATTTATCAATAACGTGCATTAAATTCATACAGCCACCTCGGTTAAATGCCCTGGCGCACATTGAAACTTTCCAAGCACCATTTCGTGTCTTTCACGGTGAGCGTTAGCGTGCCACATTACAGGGAGGTTCTTGCCAATTTCATTGGTCTCAGTTTCACGATTGAGTTTGACAGCGACTTCCAAAACACACCGGAACACATTAATTGAGCAAATATTCCAAGGCACAGCGTTACACGGGCTAATGGTCAAGCTATTTCGCTTAGGAAACAACTCAATCACCAATTCTGAATTTAAGAATACAACCTCAGAGCTTGGGTTAGCTTTGCGTTTGTAAAAGCCTCCTGAAGTGCCTTTTTGCACTCCTGTACCGTCCGCTGTCTTGTTCCTTTTGTAATGCATGCTAAGCTGCAAGTTGTTGATCATCGATCCACTGCTCAAACGAATCGAAGTCGATTAGGACTTTTCTACCAATGCGTCTAATGCAAGAACTAAAACCATTGGTCTTTTCGTTAAAAACCAACCATCGCAACGAAGCTACTGTAAATGCAGGGTACGCTTGGGAGGTTTGTGGAAGTGTTCCTATTCGCTTATTTACAGTTTTCACGCCTGCTTGCGTTTGCTTTACTTTCATCTATTGACCTCATTATTCCTAATTAATCGCGAACCACTGAGTGCTGTAGTTCGCGGCGAGATCAAATTAGAGCATGGACAATAGAAGAGACTTGAACATGCACTACCCTTATTGCTGTATATCATTGTTTATAAGCATATATTTATATTATTACTAAATATTTAGACTACCTATAACTCTAATTTCCTCTCTTATATCCACATAAACTTTTAAGCTCTGTTGCAAGGTCATATAACTTATAAATCGCGTTTTCTTCTATTTCATCCTCAAATGCAAAACGATTTCCATTAACAAGATGCTGTCTAAACCTTTCGAGTGAGTATTTAGCTTCAATTAAGCTGTCCTCTAAATCCCTATATAGGGATAGTGCCTTTCTACGTTTCTCTGTTTCGAGATCTTTAGAGTGTCTTCGCTCCACTGGCAAGATATATATGCGCGGGTAAGTATGTGACACATTTTGTAAATTGCCTGCTTTTACCAAAGATCGTATTGATCTATCAACGGACCCCCTCATAGTTTTACTGCAATCATTCCCATGGATTGAGTGCGCGAGCTGCAAAGCTGTTTGCCCTTTCACTTTGTGCATCAATTCTATAATGTGTTGTTGCTGTTTTCCTATGCCTCTGCTCACGAACTAACTCCAAATATCTGATCATTCATTTTTGATACCACTCTCACTGTATGTGACTCTGAAAGATGAGAATACCGCTTAACCATCTGTAAAGTTTTGTGTCCGAGTAAGTCTGCTATTTCCCCTAAACTTGCACCGCTCATCAACATATAACTTGCTGCACTATGCCTGAGGTCATGAAAACGAAAATCCACTATTTCGGCCGCTTTAACTGCTTTCATCCACGGCGCCCTTATAAACACTGGCTTATTCTTGTTTCTTCCTGGAAAGAGTAAACCTCTACCAACGTCTCTAATCTTGCTTTGTTCCATAATCAAATCACGTGCGTATCCTGTAAGCGGTACAACTCTGCGTTCTCCATTCTTAGTTTCATGTAAAACCATTCGGTTGTTTATCGCGTCAACATCCTCCCACTTCAAATTAAGTATTTCTCCTTGCCTCATGCCTGTAGATAGCGCCAATACCACAATTATGTATAACGCTTGATTATCAGATGCCTTACAAGCCTCAAGTAATCGCGTTCGCTCTTTATCTGATAAAAACCGCACCCTTCCTCTCGGCTCCTTAGGTTTTCTTACCTTTGATATGGGATTATTCTCGATCCATCCCCATTCATTTACCGCTGTAGACAAAACATGTGACAAAGCTGCCAAATACCGAACAACAGTTGCTGGCGCTCTATGCATTTGCAATTTATCCCTAGCCTCACCAATTAACGAAGGCGTAACATCGGCTAGTGTGTAGGACCCAAGCTCATCAGACCACCAACGAAGTTGTGCTCCCTGCTTCTTAAAGTCTTTTTTAGTTGGTAATACAGATTCAGCATAACGCTCAATTGCGTTTGTTAATGTATGCTTTCGGGCTTCAGTAGTTTTGAAGTATCTACTTTCTCGTATAGCCGACTCAGTATCCTGTGCCCAGCGTTTTGCGTCTGTAATCCGAGAAAAAGACGCACGCTGAGGTGGAAATCCCTTTAACCGAATTTCTACATGGTAGTTGGCCTTCCCTGCTTTAGTTCGAATCTTACGTATTGATGCCATGCCAACATTCTACAACACAGCACAAGAAACAACAAATAGGGATTAATAATCCCCGTTATATTATGTGTTATATCAATTTAATTCAATTACATAGCAGATTAACTCCTTTAGTATTACGCACTCTATACGCAAATTAGGCTCAAAACCAAGTTAATACAGGTAAGCGCCGCGCGATTAAACTACCGCTTTCAAGACGTGTTAGCGACTATGTTGTGGGTTTCGTTCAACGTATTCTTCTGGGTGCAGAATCATAAGATCAAGCTTGCTCTGATAATTAGACCTATGATTTTTATGGAAATAGTCTTTACCATCAAAAGTAAGAAAGACATCTCTTTTCTTACAGAAGTGCTCGTAGAGAGAATCATAATCACCAATCTTATTTGAAAGCTTGCTTCCAACACTCCTAGACGATAATTGAGTAGGGTCAATGCCAACAATAGACTTGAACTCATTTATTTCTTGTTCAGTTCTATCTGTAGAGGAGCCACTCATCATATCTTTGCCGCTCAACGGAGATACTCCAAGTCTAAATAAATTACCCATTATCTCTATATTATATTCTTCTAGTAACCTACGGATTTTTTCTCGTTGAGAATCTTGCATCTTAACGGAGTCGGGGTTAAACAGCCTATTAGATACACAAGCCAAGACTTTCCCATCAGCGTGCCACTTACATATCTTCAAGACACTTTCGTAGCCTTCTTTAAATTCAATGGCTTTAATTAATAATCCTGTATCTAACGTAAGCTTTTCCATGTGGTTTTAAATAGTTTTTTAAATTTAGAACTTAAGGATAAGGTAAATGGCTACGAATACAAGTGTAAGAAAAGCCACATGCAATTTGTTCACGCATAGCATCCCTGATGCGGGTGAGATCACCAAAGGAATTGTAGGAATCACGATCTTTAGCTGAGCGTTAAAAACGCCTAATTGATGTGGTTTATTGGCATTTAGTGCGTATTGAGTGCGTAATCTGATTATGAGGAATCCTACAGGCTTAGAATTAATCTTTTAAGATGCTGTTTTAATTGAGAAAAATGGTGGCCAGGGACAGAATCGAACTGCCGACACGGGGATTTTCAGTCCCCTGCTCTACCGACTGAGCTACCTGGCCACAGTTTTGCGTGGCAAATCATCCTTCGGTACTTCTAACACACTGAAAATCCTATTTCCAGGTCCTGCTATACCCTATCGCTGCGCGACCCCACAAACTGGCCACATATTTGCGTGGCAAACCATCCTTAGGTGCATCTAACTCGCTGAAAGTCCTAGTTCAGTGTCATCTTCGTCATATCTAAAGACTCTCCAGCAACCTCTAATAAGATGTGTCATTGGGGGAGCGGGATTACAAACCAGCGGCGCTCGAGTGTCAAGCAACTCTGGGTATTTATTTGAAATTCAGTGTTAATAATTACCAAATAGCACTTCTCGGGTCTAGAGCAGCCTCAAAATTATTTTGAGACAAAAGACAAATGACCTTTACGGAGATTCTGCCGATGTCGAATCGGTTTTATCAGCATGCGCCACGCCAGTGACGGCCTAATCAATTAGTCTAGAGACAAACCATAACAACGCTCCCATTCTCTGCAGAGACAGGGAAGCATAAATCTTCACTGGGCGGACAAATAGCAGTCTCGCCGTCAGCAGCCGGAAAGACAGGTGAAGTCGAAGGGTCTACTAAACGCCAGAGCTTGCCATCGACACCTTGAATATTAAACTGGTCATTAGTGACCACATATAGTTCATTATCAGCGTCTTGCCCAAAACCGGTGATGTAACCTGCCAAAGGCGTGGTCATCATGAATTCATTGATATCATTGGAGCCATCTAAATAAAACATGCGGCCAGTGTCGGTACCGAAATTAGGCCCTGAAAAATCTCCAAACACGTAGGAACCCACGGCATTGCTTATTTCAGAACCACGGTACACATATCCCCCCGTAACGGAGACACCTTCATCCCGGTCGTACTCAGCGATCGGGGCAACAAGATCTACTGGCAGATTGGGCGGCAGCACATCGCTAACATACGGCGTGCCAGTGCTGGCTGGGTCATAAAATCCAAAGCTGCCTTCCAGCCAGTTCCAGCCATAATTACCGCCATTGACAATAACGTTAATTTCTTCCAAGTCATCCTGACCGACATCTGCAGTGAATAGATCGTCTGTCACAGCATCAAAGGAGATACGAAAGGGATTGCGCAATCCGTAGGCAAATATCTCGTCAACGCCATCGTCTCCCACGGCAGTAAATGGATTATCGCCAGGAATCCCATATTTGCCGTTCGAAGAGTTTGCACCTAAAGGGTCAATTCGAAGAATTGAACCGAGCGGGTTAGTATTGTCTCTGCCATTACCTAACAAGGTATGGCCTGGCCCTTGGTCATCTCGATTACCACCATCACCCAGAGAGATGTACAAATGATTATTGCTATCGAATGCGAGATCACCTCCGTTATGGTTGAACTGAGGTTGATCAATAATCAGCAAGTCCTGTTGCTTTGTGATAACTGAATTACAGCTTGGGTTCGAGGCGCGATACTCAGCCACCATAGAGCGGTGTCGACGCGAGTCGTTACTGCTGGCCACGAAGTCCACCTCAGCATCTTGTGAAGCCCTCACGGGCTCTGATTGATAGGTATAGAGTAAGCCATTGCTGGCATAATTTGGGTGAAATGCCAGCCCCAACAAGCCACGCTCATCGAAATTGGTATCGAGTACTACTAGATCTGCTGACACATCAAGGAACAGACTCTTATCGCCGGTAGCGAGATCAACCCGAAAAACTTTGCCTGTTTGTTCAACCACAAATAAACTCCCGTCGATACTCGGTGCGCGCACTGCTTTGAGCGGGGAATTAAACCCCGATGCCACTTGGTTCAAGTTAAGGCTTACAGCTCCCACCGGAATTGCATTAACAATGGGATTAGTGACTGCGGGTGGAAAATCAAGCGCTGTAGTAAGCGACACTGATGGCGGCAACTGATTGATTGTTTCAGTGCCATTGATCGCAAACACAGAATTTACCGCTCCCGCTGACCACCCAGGTTGAAAGTTTCTAATGATTTCGTCATATGATTCTGCGCTAATTGGGTCATTATCATGATCCCAGAACCTTACAGTATCGATTGCTTGGCTAATATCATTCCCATTAGTTAAATACTCCGAACGGATGTCCCACCCATAAGCGTTCCATGGTGCACCGCCGCTATCATCACGATGACACAATTGACAGCCAGAAGAACCAATGTCATCTGAAGTGGAGTTTGGATAAATGCTTTGCCAGGCGCTTAGGTATGGTGCTCTGGCCTGAACCAACTGTGTACTGGTAAGCAAGCACAAATACAGCAAGGCAGACGTAAGCTGCAAAAGAGAGCGACTAATCAAAGCGATTTTAGTTAGATCATCAAATTGTTAAACATTCCTGGCATTTCTATATCAGGCGCATCTCCAGTATAACTGGGATGAGTTCTAGGGAAAACAGCCGTTCCAGAATTTGCCGTCACCCAATCACAAACCGGTGCAAATATCTCATCGATTTCGGTGAGTGGATCAATATCGGGGGTATTTAAGCTGGTGTCATCATATTTCTCGATCTCAGCATCTTGAAAAATTTCGCCGTACACACCTCCTCGAACTCCTTCGCCCACGACCAACATTAAATTTCCTTTGCCATGATCCGTACCCGCATCGCCATTATCCCGAATTTGGCGGCCAAATTCGCCCGCAATAGTAATAACCATCTTGCTGCGATCTGCCGCAGACAAACTAGCATAAAGTGCAGAAAAGCCGCCATGCAACGCAGTGGAATCAGAGGGATTTCCGCCAAATTGCCCCGTAAAGATATCTCGCAAATTAGACTCTATACCACGATTTTCATAAGGGTTAGTCGGGTCTGTTGCAAAAACTGACGGCACCTGTCGCTGATCACCGTGTGTATCCCAACTACCATAAGACATAGAAAGCACACTGGGGTTAACCAGGTCATTAGCA
This sequence comes from Gammaproteobacteria bacterium, assembly GCA_047639475.1. GTDB lineage: Bacteria > Pseudomonadota > Gammaproteobacteria > Arenicellales > Poriferihabitantaceae > JAAELZ01. The sequence continues at coordinate 38,268 of JBLIOD010000015.1, read as the reverse complement.
GCAATAAGGTCGTAAAGGTTGCGAATTTGATTACCAAAATCGGTGCGCCGCAACACTCTTCTACCTATATTTGCTAGGTCATTTGGATCAGGGTTTATTTCATCAACGTTATTTCTTAGCGCGTTAATCAACGTAGGGATCGGTACATCAACATCGTTCAACCGAGCAGAAAGGAGATCTCCAAATTCACGTATTTTGGACTCATGGTCCATGAATTTTTGATAGGCAGTGGCAACACCCTCTTGACGTAAGCTCGCATAATAGCTTTTGGCGGCGCGCGCCATAATGTCGTCAGAGTTACCTTGTTGGTTATCTTCAAAATCAAAATCAAACAAGCCCACATTACGTGAATCCTTAATCGACAGTAGATCGATCGTGTCGACTTTGGATGGATCATAACCGGGCGCCGCGCCCAAGGGGCCAAAAGAGAAATTACTGGGAGAGCTGGTTAAAGAAATTGAGTTACCACCTGCCGATCTCGCTAGACGCCCGCCCCAACCGGAATAGTTACCGCTATTCAGATTGGAAAGTAGATTCCCTTGTGCCAGCATTCTACTGGATAGATCATGCGCTCGATTGGTACCACCGACCGCATTAAACACCAAAGCAACATTGCCTGATGAGAACATATCGATCAGCCAACCCGCTTCTTTCCATATACCAAAGCGAACACCGGCATTCACGCCTACCGGGTCGACCAGCCCCGTTGCGTTCCAATTTGAATCACCCACAACAAACTCAACATAGTCATTATCGTATCGCTGTTGCGCTGTGACACCTGTTTCAGTCAATTTATGCGAACGACTGCGATGATTCCAATACTTGTTTCCAAAACTGAATTCAGAGGAATCAAATGCTGGAACCACAAGGTGCCTGAGATCCGGTCCACCACTCAAGTTTAAGTTCACTAAAATTTTGTTGGTTAGCGGCACAGGCATCGCATTTGCACTGGAGATCAAGTGCGGCAATGCACCTGAGCCATAGACTAAACCCGAGTAGGCTACAGACTGAAGGAACTGCCTTCTTTTTAAATTGTTCGAGTTCATTACTGAGCCTCCACAAATACAAATGGGGTGGTGAAAATGAATTGCAGTGCCGCAGTAACGCGTTCTCTGGCATGCTTACGCAGCGTCGCCCCAGCTCCATGACTAGTAATGGAATTCAAAGGCAGTGTCATTTGCCCTAGTTGATTCAAGACCGCTTGGGCTAGCGGATTGTCAGCAATGCTCTGACCAGTATAAACACGGTTTAATGACTCGATTTCAGCCACGGTAAATTCACCATTGTCACCTTCCTGGTCGTTACGACGACAGTAGGAAAAATAATGAGTCTCAAACTCTGTAGCCAATATAGGCGGGAGAGAAGTTGCCTCCTCAATTTGATACCCTTCGACAAAACACATCAAAAGATTGAAGTCCATAAAGAGATCACCATCACTGTCATCATCTGGGTCGATGTAGGCAGCACCCAGAATGGAATACATGTGAGCCCTTTCTAATTCAGTGTAGTTATCCATGCTGCCGACCACATGATTCCATAGCCAGGGTGCCACATCTTCTAGATAAAAATTACCATCTACTCGCTGAGGCAGCACGGTTTGCCACTTTTTCTCCCAGGGCTGCCCTAAATCACAAGTACTACATTGTACGCGTTGGCGCAGCCTAAACTCATCATCAGTCAAATCATTAAAATTAATCTCGAAAACCAATGATGAATCAGCTGCCTCAGACGACGTTTGACCGCCGAATACATTGTGCAACGGTCGGAAGAATTCGCCTGCTTTTTCGTCGTTAATTTGCCCACCCACCGATTTTCCGGCACTTGATCCGTTATAGGTACTTCCGCCAAAGAAAGCTTCCAAGTTATCCAAGTTATGCTTGTTAGCCATAAACAGAGCCCGCTCATGACTGGTTAAATATTTAACATGTTGGTTGCCATGCAACAAATTAGAAATTGCATAAGCTTGAATAAATTGTAAAAAGCTTTTATTCGCACCCATAGAAGCCCACGAAGCGCGCAATAGCGCTTTTGACGATTCACCCAGATTATCATCCGCCAGTACTGAAACAATCATCACCGGCAAATTGAAGAGACTCTCTGGGTGCTGCATCGATATAGGCATCAAGTTATCAATTTTAGCGCTGGCATCTGCCCCTGATATCGTTTGCCCCAAAATAGTGAGATCAGCGACGTGGTGATCATCCGTTCCAAACACCACCTGCGTCGCTTCTATCGGCATATCTGTCAACATTTTGGCTGTTTCAGGAATGGTGACATCTTCATGATTGGGGTCGTTGCTGCCAAAAATACCGTAAAACAGTTGATGTATCTCGCGCGCAAAATCTTCATTACACACACATACGAACTCCCCTAAATTAGAATCGTATCTCCACTCATTTCGATCGTGTCCGTACTGCTCAGCTACCGCCGCAGATTTTGCGGCTACGCCCATCACTTCGTGATAGGGCAATCCGGCTTCGTGGGCCTCCATAATCGCGTCATAATAAACCGACACCTCTAGTCGACTAACTCCCGCATCTAAGTTTACTGCAAGGTGGTAATTGGTTTCCCAAAAGCCAATTCGCTGACGGAACGGATTGAGTCCACGCACCGTAATCATTCGACTAAACGCAGCATCAAAATCGCCACCATCAAAAAAGAACCCGTCGCGTCGATCAGTCGGAATGGGAAGGAAGGAACTGGGATCAGAGATGAACGTAACCCACTCGACTAGCGTGCCATGTTCAGTAGCGCTGTCAGTATAGGACTCACCCACGGCCAAGGGAGACAGTTTAAGGTTGTGCTCCTCGAAATTGAGCATTTCCAATATCGCGTCTGAAGCCGCCATGTCCGTCCATAGTAGTATCTGCGCATCGGTAGCGTGGCCACCAAAAGCAAAAATTCTCAACACTTTCCTAACCGCCGCCTGATCCCAACTACCGCGCGTCGACATTGGTAAACCAAGCTGCGACTGACTGAGAGCCGCAAGTTCAACCCTGTCCACCGTGAGTGTGATTGCTGGATTATTTACCCTGATTACGATGTAGTTGACTTCGCGCTGTTGGCCTTCACTAAGGCTATAACAGTTGTCCTTACCTTCAATTACGGTAGCCGGCTCGCCATTAACCTCCACCGTTATGTCACCCGCACTCAGTGGAGCATTGGATTGTATGTCGAAGCAGAACTCTACGCCCTCAGGCTGTAGGTCAAATTGGCCAAAAATCTGTTGGCTAACATCAACATCAAAAGTGGCAGAAGAGAGTTCATGCAATCCTAACGGAATAGCCAAACCACCGGGCAAAGGGATGGGTTCATCACGACCGAATAAATACATTGAAACCACATTGAGAACTGCAGCCATCCTTTGATCATCCAGCTGTGCTTGCGCATATAAGGGTTGTTGGCCCAAGGTCATAAACGCAACGCAAACAAGCGCAATTCGAAGCATCTTGCTTAATTTAGTCACTGTAAATCTCACCTTAGATGATAGCCTTAGGGGTGTTATATTCGTGGAAGCAAGGGCAAAAGAGTCAGTTCCCCTTAAAGCCATTATTCTATGGATTTCAGTCATCTCAGGCACCTCAACTTCTTATGCGTAAACACTTAAATCAAACCTGTTTTGATCAACCCTACGGTTTAGCGAAAGCCAAGCAATTGATGCTATCGCCTCGATGATTTATTGTTTTAATTTGAATAAATACACTACATGAAGGACCCACCAGAAACAAGCTGTGTTATGTAGCAGAGAAAATGTAAACGGCCTCGAGGAAAAACGAAGTAAAGACCTATATCTTAAAAAATCGATGGCAAATAAGGTTCTCCAAACAATAACACTGCCACGCCAACAACGGTGGCCAGTACGACGCTGTTGGCCTTCCACATCAGCCCCACGACGCAAGCCATCGCCACCATGTCGGTCACACTGCCTTGTCTAACTGCGGGAACCAATATAGCCATAAAAGCACAACCCGGCAGGGTTTCCAAGATCGGTTTAATTCCAGCGAAATGCCGCAACTGCAAACCCAGCACATAACCACCCGCTCTCGTTAGATAGACAATGATGCCCATCATGGCAATGGCCGTTAAGGCTGGATATTGCTCAAACATTATTGCGTTTCAACCCAAACAGCGTCCCGACTACCCCTGCCAGCACACTGAGCAATAAAATCAAATAGGGTGGCAAGCCAAGCTCAAAACATATCAGTGCGGCGACGCCCGAAACCACCCAAGGCATGGGGTTTGATTTAGAACCTTTAGCAAATAGCACCATCATGGTCGCCATTACCAGTGGGCCCGCAAACGACAAGGAACCTAAATCGGTTTGAGCAAACGCATCCGCTGCAGCCAAACCAATCGTGGTTGAGATTAACCAGCTGGTCATGAGTGCAGCCCCATAACCCGTAACATAGCCCAAACGGTCGATGTCTTCGTCCAGTTTGAATGAAGTTACCACCCCAGGATCGTTTAACAAAAATAGGCATAGCGTTCTACGAGCAACACTATGGCCATCAAACCGATGTGCCATAGACATACCTAATAGCACGTTACGTGTACTCACCAAGAACACTGACAAAGCGATGGTACCTAACGGTAGGGGTGACTGCCAAAACTCTAACGCAGAATAGGCAGCCGATGCACTGAAAGTGGAGCTGCCCATCAGTAAAGCTTGCCAATCAAACAAGCCAATTGATGACGCGGCGATACCGAACATCACTCCAAACAAAAAGGTGGAGACGACGTATCCGCCAGATGAGCGGACACCGAGTTTTGCACTATCGAAAGGTGTCATAGTTAGTCAGCGCCATAGTGGCACAAGTGCCACTACGCCATACTAGGCGCTTAAGCAGGAACTGCAGTAAGCGATTTTTCAACCGCATCAACAATGTCATCCACTTGCGTCTGTGTCGTTATCAGTGGCGGGCAAAATGCGATAGTGTCTCCAATGTTCCGCACAATCACGCCGTTGGCTTTCAAGGCATTGGCCACGGGTAAACCTAATTGGCCTGGCTTGTCGCCTGCAGTCTTGGCTTGCTTATCTAATACCAGTTCAAGCCCTGCTATCATGCCGACACCCCGCACTTCACCCACTAGCGGGTGATCAGCTAAAGCGTGTAGCCGCTTTAATAAGTGGCTCCCCACTTCATTGGCGTTCTGCACTAAATTTTCTTCTTCAATAATGCGTATGTTTTCTAATGCTATCGCCGCACCTACTGGGTGCCCCCCGCTGGTGAAACCATGGCCCAATACTCCTATGCGACCGCTCTCTTTGCCGATTGGGTCAAAGAAGCGATCATTCACCATGAGCGCAGACAAAGGAAAGTAAGTTGACGTGAGTTGCTTGGACATCACCATCACATCGGGCTTGATGTCATAAGTCTCAGAGCCAAACAGGTTACCGGTGCGGCCGAAGCCACAAATAACTTCGTCAGCCACCAATAAAATATCGTGCTTATTGAGCACGGTCTGGATTTTCTCCCAGTAAGTTGCCGGCGGCGTTATTACGCCGCCTGCACCCATCACGGGTTCTGCGAAAAAAGCCGCGACCGTTTCAGGGCCTTCTGCTTGGATCATCGCCTCCAAGTCATCGGCGCAACGCGTTGCAAATTGTTCTTCGGTTTCGCCTGCAGCGCCCTCTCTCCAATAATGTGGACAGGTCGTGTGTAAGACACCAGGTAGTGGTAAATCAAACGACTCATGGTTGTACGGCAAACCTGTTAGGCTCGCTGAAGCGATGGTTACGCCATGATAGCCTTTCTTACGGCTGATCATTTTCTTCTTGTCTTTTAGCCCTAAAGCATTCGAACGATACCAAATCAATTTCATAACGGTATCGTTCGCTTCTGAACCTGAGTTGGTGAAGAACACCTTGCTCATGCGAACGGGAGAGATAGAAACAAGCTTTTCCGCTAAGTCGATTACTTTGTCGTGCGATTTGTGCGTAAAATTATGATAGTACGGCAATTTTTGCATCTGCTCATAAGCCACATCGGCAATACGTTTCTCACCAAAGCCCACCGCCGCACTCCATAAACCTGACATGGCTTCGATATATTTATTGCCCTGATTATCAAATACATATATTCCTTCACCGCTTTCAATAACCATTGGCCCCTGAGAGGCATGCGCCTCAACATTGGTATAAGCATGGAAGTGATATTTAATGTCTCTGTCTTCTTGAGTAGAAATCGCCTTATTCATGGTTTTAGCTCGTGGTTAAAGGTCAGTGGTTGTGATCACAATAATTTCAGACCTGAATGTACCTATGGTTATAGGGTCAAGGCAACCACTTTTAACACTCCACGATCCAATTGCTCAGTATAATCCCTGCTCCACATTTACCACCGACATCATATGACGACATTGCCCACCTGTCCTAAATGCAACTCTGAATACACCTATGAAGACAGGGGTTCACTCAACTGCCCTGAGTGCGCACATGAATGGTCCGCTAATGAAACCGAAGAGCAGTCCAACGGCATCAAAGATGCCAACGGAAAGTACTTCAGGATGGCGACACCGTGACGATAACCAAAGATCTTAAGAACAAAGGCAGTTCGGACGCGATAAAAGTTGGCACAAAAGTGAAGAATATTCGCTTAGTAGACGGCGACTATGATATCGATTGTAAGATCGATGGCTTTGGCGCGATGAAGCTGAAATCACAATTTGTTAAGAAGGTTTAGCGCCGAGAAATATCACTCTATTGGTATAGCCAAATCTTAAACACAATTCGGCTAGGTTATGCAAGAGCTCTCTGACTAAATCTTAGCTAATGCCTGCTCCAAATCAGCAATCAAATCATCCACGTTTTCAATACCAACCGATAAGCGTAACAAGCTTTCGCCTATGCCCAGCTCTCTTCTCAGCGCTTCAGGCACTGAGGCATGTGTCATTTGTTGTGGGTGATTAATCAATGATTCTACGCCGCCTAAACTCTCCGCCAAGGTAAACACCTTTAGGTTTTGCGTGAAACGAGTCGCGGCTTCTAGGTCACCGTCAATATCGCAACTGACGATACCGGAATAACCTCTCATTTGCTTTTGCGCTAGGGCGTGTTGCGGGTGATCTGGCAACCCCGGATAGTAAGTAGCAACCACCTTGGGATGCGCATCCAAAAATTCAGCGACCTGCTGTGCGTTCTCAGCATGCTTGACCATGCGCACCGCCAAAGACTTAATGCTGCGGTGCAGTAAAAAGCTCTCGATCGGGCCACTGACCGCACCCACGGCAAATTGTACGTAGCGAATTTTTTCTTCCCACTCGGGATTATTCAACATCACCGCACCGCCAATCAGATCTGAATGTCCACCGATATACTTAGTGGTACTGTGAACAACAATATCTGCGCCCAGCTCTAAGGGGCGTTGGAAGATAGGTGTGGCAAAGGTATTGTCGACTACTGAAACCGCACCGCCCTTATGCGCAATGTCAGATAGTCCCGTGATATCCAAGACTTGCATGGTGGGGTTAGTCGGGCTTTCTATCCAGATCATGCGGGTGTTATCACGCATTCGGCTAGCCACAAAGCCTAAATCGGACATGTTAATGAATTCAAATTCAATGCCAAATTTACCCACCAGTGTTCGGAACAAACGTCCACTTCCACCGTAAACATCATTACATACCAACACATGATCGCCTGGATCAAGGTTCTGCACAATGGCGTGTTCAGCAGCCAGTCCCGAAGAAAACGCGATGGCGTATTCAGCCCCTTCTATTGCAGCCAAGGCCTGCTGTAATGCGTCACGCGAAGGATTGGTGCCGCGTGAGTAGTCCCAACCCTTATGCTTGCCAGGCGCTTCTTGCGCAAAAGTAGACGTTTGATAAATCGGTGTCATCACCGCTCCCGTGGCTGGATCAGGTGAGGTTCCAGCATGGACAACGGTGGTAAATATTTTGGGGTCAATCACGGGTTTATGTTCATTATGGAATGGGTCCGAGTGTAGTCAATTACTGTATTATAAAGCGCCTTTGCGCTCGACATGGGCTTTAACGCGATTTGTCTCTTGGTCAAAGTAGCCATAAGGCTCTACCGCTGCTAGCATTTCCCAGAAACCCACTGCCCATTGAGACGTTTCACTTTCACTGCTGAGTTCAATCACTGCCTGAGCATCGATCCAATAGTGATCATCCTCAGCCGCGAATGCTATTGCCGATAGAGCTGATTCAGCTAACTCTGCTTCGCTGGCATCTTTTAGTTCAACCACACTAAAACTTTTCATTTGATCCTTTTCTTCTAGGGAAAGGACACCGTTGGCGTTAATTTGAATAAACATAATTTTTGGCTTATTTCAAAGTAGTAAATGTATGTCAGGCATAAGATAGTGTGCAATATTTTTTACGCTAACCTTATTGCGCTAATCGTTGTCGCTCTAAAGATTTCAGTACCACTTCAATGTTTTCACCCATGATTATTTGGGGGTGCGATTAAGCTTAACTCTCTTCCCCTTTCATACACTAAACCGGATTGACCTATACAACACATATAAAGACCACAACAGCACGAGAAACGTAAATATCAACACTGGCATAAAATACCATGCCGAGCTTTGTTCCCAACGCCCCAGACCCACCAGAATAATCTGCGCAAACTCGATTAGAAACGCGCTGGCGTAAACAACGATCAAAAACTCCAGTAGCCTTCCTTTTCCTAAAATCAACCCGACTAAACCCCATAGCAGTAACACCAGTACATTGAACATAAAAAGTTCAAATAACATGAGATTTTGTTGGGTTAAATTGTTATGAGGCTCAAATAGAGATGTCGAAAAGCCAATTGCAATATAGCTGCAGACAAATAATATCAACTGCAAAAAACTGATGGAAAAGTAAGACTGATCAACTTTTCTACCAAGGGCCAACCCCAGTCCCGCTGCTATATTTTTTAAGAAAGATTCGATAGGTTTAAATATCACACTAAGCGAGGACCGTTATTCTACTTGTTCTTGATTAAACCGCTCCACTTCTTCAAGCAGCATCGGAACAGCTAAATTACAGGAATGAATACCCATCACTGTTGTCAGCTGAATAGTTTCAAATATTTCATCCTGGGTCGCGCCCGCTTTTAAAGCATTTTGCATGTGGCGGCGCACCCCCGGTGCGTAAAGGTGCGTTGTCGCGGCGTTTATTGCGATCATAATAAGCTCTTTATATTTCTGCTCTAATGGCCCTTGGTGGGGAATACTCCTAAAGGTGAGGTAGGCCTCAAGATAGTCTGGATCCATATCCTGAAGCAACTCCCATACGGGGTTCCAATCACCCTTTTCGATATGCGCTTCGGTATTGGGGTAGGTTTTATCTGCGTTTGTGTTTGCTGATTCTGTCATGGCTTAGCCTCCTCGGTGTTTGAATGAATCACGGCGAAAACTATACAAAGCTTTCGGATCTACAGCCACGTCAATAATGGCAGGTTTGCCACAGGCCAAGGCGGCTTCAATCGCTCCGCTTACATCAGACAGCTTATCTGCTTTAAAGCCTGCAGCGCCGTATAGTTCCGCTACTTTATCAAACGCTGGACTACTAATGTCTGCGCCAATATAACGTTCTCCAAAGAAATCGCGCTGATAAGCTTTTTCTGCACCCCAGCACTGATTATTCATGACAACGGTCACCGTATTTATGCCGTGATCTACCGCGGTACTAAGCTCAGATAGCGTCATACCAAAACCCCCATCGCCCATCATACTCACGACAGGGCGCTCTGGCTTAGCAAGTTTTATGCCCAAGCCGCAAGCAAACGAGAAACCCACCAAACCGAAATCAAGTGGCGTAAATAAGCTTTTCGGATGATGGTAATTAAGCGCATCAGTGGCTTGTAAGCACAGTGTACCGGCATCCATAGTGATTGCAGCATTATGCGGCAATACTTGCCGTAATTCTTTGAATAGGCCCGAGGGTTGCATCGGCTGTTGATCCATCACCGCGTCGTCATCACGCTTTTGCAAATAATCGACCCGGTCTTGTTGAAATTGCTGGGTCCACGCTTCGACTTCTTTGCGCGCTGCAGAAGCTTTATATTCCTTCGTGAGCTGCACAGCCGCGCTGCGTGCATCAGCCCAAATGCCCAAGGTAATAGGAAAATAGCGGCCTATTGCAGTTGGCTCCAGTTCGACCTGAATGATCTTAGCCGTTTCACTTAAGTTATCGTAAGTATAAAACGTCGAGTTAAAACCTAAGCGAGTGCCTAGCGCCAGAATGACATCCGCCTCCTTCGCTAAGCGTGACGCTACAGGGTTACCGCGCGGGCCCATTTGCCCCGCATTAAGTGGATGACTGAACGGGATTGCATCTCCGTGGCCCGGTGCGATCACGATGGGTGCGTTCATCGCTTCGGCCAGCGCAATCACTTGCTCATGCCCTTCAGTGTTCTTGATTCCACCCCCGGTTACAATGACCGGCCGCTTTGCTGCACTTAGCATTTCGGCCGCTTGCTTTATTGCGTCTGCGGCCGCCGCTGGTGCGCTATAACTTCGATACTGCTCTGGTCTTTGTAGTGCAGGAAAATGGGCGGTGGCGGATAATATATCGCGTGGCAAATTCAACTGAACTGGTCCGCGACGCGGCGCCATCGCCACTCGAAAAGCCTCTCGAAACATCTCTGGCACACGTTCGGTTTGCGTTACCGTCCAGGTTTTTTTGGTCACAGGCGTAAACAATGCCTGTTGATCAACTTCTTGAAACGCGTCTCGATATACATGGCCTGAAGAAAGCGATCCAGCGATCGATACCACCGGTGAAAATGCTGCTGCTGCTTGCGCCAAACCAGTCACTAGATTAGTGGCACCAGGTCCATTTTGCCCCGCCAAGATAACACCCGGTTTACCGCTGGCACGGGCATAACCATCTGCCATATGAGTGCCAGTACGTTCATCATGTACACCCACAAAATTAATATCTTTCGCATCATATAGCGCATCAAACATTTCCATAGTGGCTGAACCGATTAAGCCAAATACATGCTTAACCTTTTCAACCTTCAATGCTTCTACTGCGGCCTGGCCGCCAGAGAGTGTTGTCATCATTTTTCCTCGTGTTCAATAGACATCTTCACACTGCTCAAAAACGCCAGCAGCAGATTAATAAATTGTTGTGGTTGTTCGACTAACCCCATATGTTGAAGGTTTGGAACAATATGAGTTTGCGATCCAATGATTTCGGCCGCAATGCCGTGCGCCATGGCTGGCGTACTGCCGCTGTCGTTTTCGCAGCTTATAACCAGAGTCGGCTCTGCGAGTGCGATATTGGGATTGATTAACTCTAATACACCCTTCGCTAGCACTAGACGAGATTGGGCGTAATACTCAGCTTGGTTTGCCAACACCCAGGCGCGGATTTTCTCTAAATAAGAGTCATTTCCTTTGCGGAATTCTGCCGTAAACCAACGTTCGATAGTTTCGTTCAAATTAGCACCTGGCCCACCTCGCGCTGTATCTGTTGCGCGCTTCTCTACTAATGTTTGCGCTTCGGGGCCACGTTCATGAGGGGAGTTCAAAATAGCTAAAGCCCAAGTTCTTCCAGGGTAATCCATCGCAAACCGACGATTAATCATACCCCCTAGAGAAAAACCGACAATCGCACAGCGTTTAATATTTAGTTCATCTAGTAGGGCCTTTAGTTGATTTGCAAAAGCTGACAAGTCCAACAAAGTCGGCGGCGGCCCACTTGCGCCATGGCCGAGTAAATCATAGCTAAGCACTTGGAATTGGGTTTCCAAGGCCAGCAAGTAATCATCCCAAATTGCATGATGTAATCCCAAACCATGAATCAACACGACTACTGGAGAATTTTTTAGGCCGCTAAATTTATAGGCCGTTCCCTTGCTAGATTTAATTAGCATGTTGATGCTTCCGTCTGAACCATCGGACTAATGAACCTGCTTTGCCATCTGCTTCAGAACGGCTTCTCGCGCGCCATCTAAGTGCGCTAAGCAAGCGATTTTAGCCGCGACTCGATCCCTCGCTACCAAGGCATCGGTTAACTGTTGAATTTCGATCAATGAGGCTGCTCGCCTAGCTTCATCCATTAATAACTGGTTTCGTAAAAAGGTTATTCGATCGATCACCTTTTCTAGTGCTAAACGGATTTCGTTGTTACGACACCCTGTAAACAGTACGTCGTAGTAAACCTCTTTAGCAATGCGCATACTTTCACTATTCGCTTCCGCTAGTGCAATTTCTAATTTCTGTAACGCCGCTTTTAGATCGTCAATTTCCAGATCGCTGGCACGATCGGTAAAAAGCTGTGCCGCCATGGTTTCAAGCGCACCGCGCAACTCAAAAATCTCAACGACTTTCTTTACACTGAGTGCGCTAACCGTAAACCCACAATAAGACTGCCGCTCGATCAAGCCGCTAGCCTCAAGATTAACCAAGGCTTCACGCAAAATTGAGCGGCTCGCGCCCGTTAAGTCACAGAGTTCTCTTTCAATCAGCTTTTGACCGGCATGATATCGACCGTTCAATATCGCATCTCGCAGCGATGTTTGCGTTTTAGCACGTAAAGTTTCAGTCAAATTATTGGTGCTTTTCATATTGTCCCATTAGAATGAGCATCGTTAAGGGTTAGATAATAATCTGAAAATTAAATATTGTATACAATATTTAAAAATATGGTGATCAACGTCGATTTCATCCCAACAACTAGATATTTTTGTATGACAATAATTATAGCACCGCCACGAATCTCATGAATTACTCGCATTGGGAGAGCCAATTAAAAGAGCATTACGGACTCGATGCAACGCTAAAGGCGTTGGACGGCGAGTACGATTTAAACTTCTTAGCAGAAAATAAGCATGGCTCCGATGCCATTCTTAAAGTAATGAGATTAGGGTGTGACGCTGAATTTATCGACCTACAGTGCAAGGCCTATAGAGAAATTCAAAAGCACAACGCTGACATCCCCATTCCCACAGTGATTAAATGCAAATTGGCAAATGATTATTGCTTGGTAAAAGACGAACAAGGACAACAACGCATTATATGGTTACTTGAGAGATTGGACGGTAACGACTATGCCAACTTTAAACCTCACTCAAGCGCACTTATTTATCAGCTGGGCCAAACCGTGGGTGCGTTAGATAAGGCGCTTCAAACATTTTCACATCCAGCATTAGCACGGTCTTTTAAATGGAATTTACCAGAGTCTTCATGGATAAAAGAACAGTTCGCTATAGTCTCATCAACCTCAAAGAAACAGCTATTAAACGATGTTATTAGCTCGTTTGAAGCAGCGCTGCCTAAGTTATTAAAACTTCCCGCAGTTGCGATTCATAACGACCTGAATGATTACAATGTTCTGGTCGATACTGACATTAAGGGATGTGCTGCCGTTAGTGGCTTGATTGATTTGGGCGATATAGCCATGGCACCGCGTGTTTGTGACTTGGCTATTTGCGCGGCCTATGTCGTACTAGATCACCCAACACCAGATCAAGCGCTAGCGTCGCTCGTTAGCGGTTATCACAACGTTTATCCCCTATCCGCTGACGAGATAGACCTCATTTTTCCGTTATTGAAAATGCGCTTGGCCGTGAGTGTGGTGAATTCTACTTTGATGGCAGTGGAAAACCCTGCAGACCCTTATGTGGTCATCTCGCAAGCACCTGCGTGGCGATTTCTAGAACAAGCCGATACAGTTGAAGAGCTGATTGGCTTTCAGTTACGGGTCGCTTGCGGCTTTCCTATCGATAATCAGTCCGACGAAATCATTGAATATATCGAAACACAGCGAGGTGGCTTTTATCCCCTACTAGGAAAGTCGTTAGAAACGATGCCGCGCGGAGCGCTTTCAGTCAAAGATATTACCATCCCTCTCGACCCATTTAACCTATCGCCTAAAGAAGCGCTTGGTATCAGCGATGATTTGCAGCTAGGCGAAGAATGGTTAGGCTTATACGGTGAGCCTCGATTGGTTTACACCTCCCCCGCATTTCGCCAAGGGCCACACAAATCTAGCGATCGAAGAACCGTGCACATCGCTGTTGATGTATTCGCCAAACAAGGTCATGAAATATATGCCCCCTTAGATGGGTGGGTAGAAACGGTTGAAAATCGCGACCATCACCTAGATTACGGCGGGGTGATTATTTTACGGCACCAAACAGAGCAAGGTTACCCTTTTTACACCTTATATGGTCATTTGAATCCAGAAGTAACTACCCTGCTTAGCGAAGGTCAATTCGTAAAGCGAGGCGAGGCGTTTTGCCGCTTAGGTGGCCCCAACGAAAACGGTGGCTGGCCGCCGCATGTGCATTTTCAGTTAGCCTTAACGACCCGGGCCATGGGCAAAGATTGGCCCGGCGTGTCCACACCCGATGACTTAGCGCTATGGACGGCCTTATGTCCTAATCCAGCTGCATTACTCAATTTAACTGACAGCCAGGTAGCCTACCAAGGATTGGATCAAGAAAACCTCAACCAGCAACGCAAAGCACACTTTGGCGAAAACCTAAAACTAAGTTACCAAAAGCCCCTGACATTTTTACGCGGATGGCGACATCATTTATTTGATGAAGCAGGTAGGCCTTACTTGGATGCCTACAACAATGTGCCACATGTCGGTCATGCCCACCCTCGTATACATGCGGTAGCAGCTGACCAATTGAAACGAATCAATAGCAACACCCGTTACTTGCACCCCGCACAAATTGACTTTGCAGAAAAGATTTTATCGAAGTGCCCGAAACCGTTAACAGTTTGTTATTTTGTAAACTCGGGTTCAGAAGCCAATGAATTATCGATGAGACTCGCTCGCTCGCACAGCGGCGGAAAAGACATGATTACCCCGAACCACGGATACCACGGCAACACCACGGGTGCGATCGCCATTTCAGCATACAAGTTCAACAAACAGGGCGGTATCGGCCAACAAGATTGGGTGCAATTGGTGGACGTAGCAGACGATTATCAAGGCACATTTAAGCGCAACGACCCGAACCGCGCGCAAAGTTTTGCGGATCAAGTCAACACCGCCATTGATAACATCAACGATCGGGGCGGGAAACTAGCGGGTTTTATCGCAGAAACCTTTCCCAGTGTTGGTGGCCAAATTATTCCACCGCAAGGTTACTTAAAAGCGGTTTATCAAAAAATTCGACAAGCCGGAGGCGTTTGCATTGCGGATGAAGTCCAAACCGGGCTGGGCAGATTAGGTCAATATTATTTTGGCTTTGAACAACAAGCAGTCGTGCCCGATATTGTGGTTTTGGGAAAGCCCATTGGAAATGGGCACCCAATAGGGGTTGTCATTACCACAGAAGAAATTGCGCAGAGCTTTGCGAATGGAATCGAGTACTTTTCTACCTTTGGCGGGTCCACCCTCTCCTGTCGTATTGGCAAAGAAGTGCTAGATATTGTCGACGAAGAAAAGCTTAGCGAGAACGCACAGATAAGAGGCGAACAACTATTGGCAGGATTAAGCTCACTACAAAATGAACACGCCATAATTGGAGACATCAGGGGAATGGGGCTGTTTATCGGCGTTGAGTTAGTCACAGACCGAACAAGCCAGGCGCCGGCTACGGAAGTAGCCGATTACGTGTTAAACCGAATGCGCGATCACCGAATCTTGATGGGCACGGAAGGGCCGCACGATAACATTTTAAAGATTCGTCCACCTCTGACAATAGATACACACGACATCGATTGCCTTTTAGAAAATTTGAACAGCGTCCTTAGCGAAACTTTCGTGAGTCAAAACAGTACATTTGGCCGTTAAACTGAAGTGTTGACGGTAGTTTTAATCATCATTGTGTCGCTCTTAGTATCATCGCGAAGTCGGCTTTTCAATAAGATCGCTGGCGACAACAGCGTTCTTCGCTAACCCCTTAAACCCTGGCCACAACATTGGCCAAACACTCACCAATATCTTGGCTCGGGCTCATGACAAACCACATCGCTGCTTCAATCGAAATTTCCCCTAAACAAGCTGAAGAAAGCCAAGACCTCGTAGGCTTATTTCCAGCGGGCACGCGTGTTTACATAACCGATGTAGGGACGGATAGCGCTGAAACCATTACTGCTGGCGCTAAAAGAGTAGCGGAGCTAGGTTATCGCGCTGTGCCTCATTTTGCTTCACGCCGTCTCACCAGCAAAATGGCATTACGTGAAAGAATTGCGATGCTGACAGGAGAAGCTGGTGTGACCGACGTACTGATTATTGGCGGCGGGCTAGAAAAGCAAGCCGGCGACTTTGGTTCTAGCATGGAAGTATTAGAAACCGGTTTCTTCGATGAATTTGGGGTTACCCACATGGGCGTTGCAGGCCACCCTGAAGGCTCTCCTGACTTTAATAGCGACGTGGCGATGCAAGCTTTGCAGCTTAAGAAAGCATTCGCAGAGCGTACTGACGCACAAATGCGCGTAGTTACGCAGTTCGGTTTTGATGCTGATGGGTTCATTAATTGGGCAGAATCACTTAAAGGCAATGATGTTGATTTACCGGTACACCTGGGTGTTGCAGGCCCAGCAAAACTAACCACATTGATAAAATTTGCGGCCATGTGCGGCGTCGGCAATTCATTGCAATTTTTAAAAAAGCGCGCCTCAGCGATCACCACCCTTGCGAAAGGCTTTGACCCAGACACGATCGTTGAGCCTATTGAAGCACATGCTTTAAGCGCTGATAACTCAGCAATAAAAGCCATACACGTGTTTCCATTTGGTGGAATGAAGAAATCCGCCGAGTGGCTAAAAACCAGAGGTAGTTGGGGCTAGCGAACCTACACAATAATTTTCAATAAATTGTTGAAAATAATCAACAGTTTATCGCCTTATTAAACTTGACTAGAACTTTGATAACTGAATAAATCTGTCATCGATCATATTTAGAAAAATTAAGTGCTACTTGCGAGTTTTCTGCATAGTTTGGGCAACTCTTACTGGTTGAAAACAAACATATTTTTAGTTTTACGAACACCCTGTCGCGTGTCGACAATGCGCAGTCGCTAGTATTAATGCTTAAGCTTCGAGCAGCCAATATGCTCAAGCTTATAAAACCTATACCTCAATATTTTTGGAGAAGTGTCACCCATGTCTGAAATTGAAGATGATGAAATTGATTTAAGCGCCCTGCCAGATGATGAACTGGTTGAGCAAATGCAAGACGATCTTTATGATGGTTTGCGTGATGAAGTGATTGAAGGCACTGAGATACTGCTAGCCCGCGGATGGGAAGCTGATCAGGTTCTGACCGTAGCCCTCGTAGGCGGCATGACCATTGTCGGCGTCGACTTCCGTGACGGCATTTTGTTCGTACCCGAAGTACTTTCTGCTGCTAATGCGATGAAAGGCGGCATGGCCATATTGCGACCGCTATTGAGCGAGTCTGACGCTGCTAACGCCGGTAAAATGGTGATTGGCACAGTGAAAGGCGACATTCACGACATCGGTAAAAATCTGGTTGTCATGATGATGGAAGGTGCAGGCTTTGAAGTGATCGACTTAGGCATCAACACCCCAGTTGAAGAATTCTTTGCTGCGCTCGAAGAGCACAAACCACAAATCTTGGGCATGTCAGCGTTGTTAACGACTACCATGCCATATATGAAAGTCGTTATCGATGAAATGGTCGCCAAGGGCATACGCGATGACTACATCGTAATGGTCGGCGGCGCACCGCTTAACCAAGAGTTTGGTGATGCTGTAGGCGCTGATGCTTATTGTCGCGACGCCGCAACGGCGGTTGAAACAGCTAAAGAACTGGTTGCTCAATCTAGAGCTGCCTAGACATCAGCTTATAGCTATTTTGCAATGCGCCAAAACACAATCAAAAGCAAAGGTGTTAGAGTCATTGCTTGCGGCGCATTAGCAAACGAACTGGTTGCTTTAAAGGAAGCCAATAACTGGGCACACCTTGATATTGCGTGCTTGCCCGCCAAACTGCACCACGAGCCACGGCAAATAACCCCCAGGGTAGAGCAAGCTATTGCCAAAGCCAGAGAAGACGGCTTTGAGAATATATTGATTGGCTATGGCGACTGCGGAACCGGCGGCTTGCTAGACGCTTTACTTGAAAAAGAAAATGTATCTAGGCTGCCCGGTGCACATTGCTATGAATTTTTTGCCACTACCTTTGCTTTTGAGCAGATGGCAGAGGCGGAATTAGGCACATTCTATTTAACTGATTTTCTAGCGCGCCATTTCGATTTCTTTGTATGGCAGATGCTTGGATTGGACAGAAAGCCTGAGCTTCGAGATATGTACTTTGAGCATTACAAAAAAGTGATGTACTTGGCGCAAACTGAAGATGAAGATTTGGTACGCAGAGCCAAACAAGCAGCCCAGCAACTCGGCCTTGAGTACGACTATTGTTATACTGGCTACGGCGATATGCAAACCAGTCTATCGTCCCACCTATCGCAAAGGGTCACCCTTAGCTAACTATTCAACTAACAACTCGGCGAATTAAAGTGAAATTAACCATAAAGTACTGGCGCGATATTCCGTCAATGGTATCAATCAAGCAAGGTAGAAAACGCGTAAAAACATTGTTATCAGAACGTTTTCAAGAAGCCATTGATTCCGCAGCGATGCGTGGCAAAGCAGTTGATACCGACACATACCTTGAAGACTGGCGTGACATTGACAAACAAGTCGATGATGGTGACCTACAGCAAGCCGTTGATGCTGCGGCGCTAGAAATTGAAAACAGTTTTGATGCTGAACGATTGGCCATCATCATTAAAAACCAGGGCCACGAGTCATAAGCTCGAAAAATAGTAAGAACCTCTGCTCATTAATGGGCACCTTAAAACGATACTGAACTAAACAAATGACCACACGCACCGTAATAAGCTCCGCCACTAAAGACGTCATCATTGGTTTTGACCAACCTTTTGTCATGATAGGTGAGCGCATCAACCCTACTGGACGCAAGATAATGTCCAAGCAAATGAAAGAAGGCAATTATTCGCGGGTGGAAAAAGACGCCTTGGCACAGATTGCTGCGGGCGCGCAAATGCTAGACATCAATGCAGGCATCCCTTTAGCAGACGAGCCAGCTATTTTGGCGGATTGTATTCAGTTAGTGCAATCAATCACCGACGTACCGCTGGCGATAGATTCCTCAATTGTTGCAGCACTTGAAGCAGGACTAGCGGTCTATCAAGGCCGTGCTTTGGTTAACTCCGTAACTGGGGAAGAAGATCGCTTAGAAACAGTCTTGCCTTTGGTGAAGAAATATGGTGCAGCGGTTGTCGCCATCTCTAACGATGAAACTGGTATTTCTTCAGACCCTAACGTACGCTACGAAGTTGCCAAAAAAATTGTAGAGCGCGCGCAAGATTATGGCATTCCCGCTAGCGATGTGATCGTTGATCCGTTGGTTATGCCAGTTGGTGCTATCAACGATGCAGGTCTACAAATTTTGGCACTGGTAAAGCGTTTGCGCGAAGAGTTAAAAGTTAACACCACTTGCGGTGCCTCTAACTTTAGCTTCGGCGTGCCTAACCGTAACGGCATTAACGCCGCATTTATTAGCATGGCAATGGGGGCTGGCATGACTTCGGCAATTGTTAACCCGCTGCATGCTGAAGTAGTGCAAAGCATTCGCGCAGCTGACGTTATGCTAGGCAAAGACCCTAACTGTGCGAACTGGTTACGCAATTACCGTGAACCTCAAGCAGAAGGCGAAGGCCGCCGTAGTAACCGTCGTCGCAGAGCTTAAGCTCTGTCCAACTAGGGCAACAGGACTACGGATGCACTGCCATGAAGTCAACTGACTCTGCCGAATACACTTACACTGCAGGATCTACTGGAAGTTGTTTGTGCGGCGGAGTTAGCTACTTAATCAAGGGAGATATTCGCCATGTGGTGAACTGTTTTTGCAAACAATGCCAAAAAACCGGCGGCAATTTTGTTGCCGCCACTCGCGTTGCAAAAGATGCAATAATGCTTACCCAAGATTCTACCTTGAAGTGGTTCACCTCCTCTCCCGGCATCCGGCGAGGATTTTGCACTCAGTGCGGCGGCAATCTATTCTGGGATAACGCGCAAGGAGAAGAGATCAGCATAATGGCTGGCACGCTTGACCAGCCCACAGGCTTAAAAACCACGCTTAATATTTACACCGCTGATGCCAGCGATTTTCACATTCTTCCAGAAATAGCGGGCATTGAGTAGCTCAGATAATAAAATGGCAAACGACAATACAGCACAAGTTATTTTCACTCCCTCCGGCATGCGCGGCGAATTCAACAAAGAAACATCTTTACTCGCCAGCGCGCAACAAACGGGTGCCGATTTGGATTCAGTCTGCGGCGGAAACGGTATCTGTGGTCGCTGTAAAATCTTGGTCAGCGAAGGGGAGTTTGCTAAATTTGGTTTCAGTTCCTCACGCACTCACTTAAGCGAACCTACCTCGATTGAACGCGCATACTTCAGCGCAAAAGAACTCGAGAAAGGCTACCGCCTCGCCTGCAATGCCTACATCAAAGACAACGTCGTTATCGACATTCCACCTGAGAGTCAGGTTCAGCAACAATTAGTCAGAAAAGCCGCAGGCAAACTCAACATTGATGCCGCACCAGCGATTCAGTTAGTCACTATTGATGTAACAGAAGCATCGATGCACGACCAAACTGGTGATTTTGAGCGCATTCAAGAACAAGTAGAGTTCGAGACTGGCATTGATAATATTGATATAGACCTACTCACCTTGGCCAAAATCCAAGTAGCACTGCGCAAAGGCAATTGGCAGATCACCGTTGCTATTGCGCATAAAGAAACCATCGTCGCAGTATGGCCAGGTCAGCAAACCCAGCTTTATGGCATCGCTATCGATGTCGGCTCGACCAGTATAGCCGCTCACTTGAGTGACCTTAATACCGGTGAAAATTTAGCAACTACTGGCCAAATGAACCCGCAGATTCGTTACGGTGAAGATGTGATCAGTCGTGTTTCCTATATTATGATGAATCCGGGTGGTGAGGTTGATTTGACCAATGCGGTCCGTGAAACCATCAACGTACTGGTTAATCAACTGATTGAGCAATCTGGCGTCGACGCTAGCGCTATATTAGATATGGTACTGGTGGGCAACCCCATCATGCATCATCTACTGTTAGGCCTCAACCCTGTAGAACTGGGCGGCGCACCTTTCGCCCTAAGCACACAATCTTCCGTGCATTGCAAAGCCAGTGAACTCGGAATTAACATCAATTCTGGCACTCAAGTTTATATTCTTCCTTGTATCGCTGGCCATGTAGGCGCCGACGCTGCAGCGGCAACCTTGTCTCAAGCACCCTACAAAAAGACTGATATCACCTTGGTCGTTGATATCGGTACAAACGCGGAAATCGTGTTAGGCAGTCAAGAAAAATTGGTGGCTGCATCTAGCCCTACCGGGCCCGCATTTGAAGGGGCGCAAATCGAACACGGACAACGCGCTGCACCAGGCGCCATTGAGAGAATGCGCGTCAACCCAGAGACGTACGCTCCAAAATACAAGGTTATCGGCTGTGATTTATGGTCAGATGAGCCTGGATTTCCCGAACAAACTAAGGATATTGGTGTAACGGGAATTTGTGGGTCCGGCATCATTGAGGCAGTGGCAGAACTCTATATTTCAGGCATCATACTGAATGACGGTGTTTTTAATGCTGAAATGAAAGGTCAAACTGACTATGTTTTCCAAAATGGCAAAACACTGGCCTATCGCGTTACTGAAGGGGAAAATGGCATTATCATTACGCAGAACGATATTCGTGCGATTCAGTTTGCCAAAGCAACTTTGCACGCCAGTATAGAGTTATTAATGGACAAACTCGAGATCAAGCATATCGAACGCATTGAGTTGGCTGGCGCCTTTGGTGCCCATATAGACCCTAAGTACGCCATGGCACTAGGCTTAATACCTGATTGCAATGTCGACAACGTAAGGGCCGTAGGTAACGCCGCAGGCACAGGCGCCCGCATAGCACTGCTTAATGTCTCTGCCAGGCGGGAAATCGAAAACGAAGTATTGAAGATGATCAAGATTGAAACGGCGATTGAATCAAAGTTTCAAGATTATTTTATTGCTGCAATGGGCATACCGCACAAGAGTTATGACTTTGTGAAACTCCGAGAGTCCCTACCAAATTTGCCTCAACTGTCTACGGCGGATGATGCCCCCTTAAGAAGACGGCGGCGTTCATCACGCGGCGGTAAGCCAAACATTTCTCGATAACACTTACTAAAATGTGGTGTTGAAATAAAACCGCACATCAGCGATATTTCAACAATAGAGTTTTCGGTCTGTAGCAGCAGCATACGTGCATTACGCAATCGTAATTCCAAATAGTACCGTGAGGGAGTGCAATCTAAATAAGTGCGGAATAATCGCTCTAGCTGCCGCCTAGAGATACCAACATAGCCAGCAAGCTCATCTGGACTGATGGGCTCTTCAAGATTCGCTTCCATCAACTTAACGGCTTCTGTCAACTTAGGTTGGCTGGTCCCTATTTGTTGGCGCAGCGGAATGCGTTGTTGGTCATCTTTAGTACGAATTCGATCAATGACTGCTTCCTCAGAGATTGCGGCCACTAGCTCCTTGCCGTGCGTGCGCCGTATTAGCTCCAACATCAAGTCGATAGAAGTTGTACCACCGGCACAGGTGTAACGATTTTGATCAATCTCGTAGATATCGTTCGTCAACACAGCTTTGGGGAATTCCTCACGAGACGAAACCAGGTTTTCCCAATGAATGGTACACCGTACATTATCTAACAGGCCACTCTTGGCCAATTGGTAGGCGCCGGTACATAAAGAACCTAACGCCCCACCGCGCTTATCAACTGATTGTAGTGCTTTGGCTAACTGCGGGCTCCATCGATTTGCAGGATTAACGCCACCACAAACAAACAGCACTTCTACTGCTGATAAATCCGACATAGAGCAGTCAGCTAATATACTTAGTCCGTTACTGGCTTTTACTGGCCTTCCGTCAAGGCTAACGACCACCCAGTCGTACAAACTTTCAAGCGAAATGTGATTAGCGAGGCGTAGAGCTTCTACAGCGCCCGAAAAACTGATCATCGAAAAGCTTTCGAGAATCAGAAACCCGTATGTTTTTGGCGTGATTTTAGTTACAGAGATGGTCATGGTATAGTTAGAATAAATAGACTAGTTAGGCATAGCTTCGAAATTCGGGACCTGTTCTGAAGTCTCATCCCAAACTTGTTTGTCTTTTGTGTACAGTATGACGTCAGGCACAAACCAGGAACTGTCTGAAAAACTGCCAGCCATTATACCTACTACACCGGGCCGTCCTGAGTTTCGGCCGAATAGCCGGCTGCCGCAACGTGGACAAAAGTACCTAGAGTTAGCATTGCCGCTGTTGGCAATCACCTCAAAAAAGGATGTCTTGCCTACAATACTTACAGCTTCTTCCTTAAAAAATACTTGTGAGATATGACCAGTACCGGATGCCTTTTTACAATCAGTACAGTGACATTGAGCTTGTCTTATCGGCTGATCGCTTACGGTGTATTGAATATCTCCACACAAGCACTGGCCATCAAATAATTTATTCATATACTTGACCTAGTTAAACCATTATAAATAATAATAAATGACTTGCTGGTACGGCTGCAGCCGCTAGAATATAGCACTAAACGTACAAACCACTAACCTCTTTCTTCAAAAGATTGTTTCCGCAAACGCTTGATATTACGTAACAAAATGAAATCTTTTTCTTTATGCAGTGTTGATAAAATCGTAGATTCACCAAACTACGATGCTCGTCCTACTGGTACTCCTATTGATGCATTAATAATACATGCGATAAGCCTACCACCGGCCAACTTTGGTAACGATTTTGTAGAATCATTTTTTACCAACCAACTTGAATCTGATAAACACCCTTATTTTAAGGAAATACAACATTTAAGGGTGTCAGCTCACTTCTATATCAAACGTTGCGGGACGATCACTCAGTTTGTCAATCCTGAATCTAGAGCTTGGCATGCCGGAGAATCAGTATTTACAGGTGTTACGTGCGTTAATGATTTCTCCATTGGCATAGAGATGGAGGGTTGTGACACGCTTCCGTTTGAGCCCATTCAATACTCACAGTTAATTTCGTTAACCAAAGAATTGATGTGTGCTTACCCTCTTATCCTCAAATCGCGTGTAGTGGGGCACAGCGATATTTCTCCTGGCAGAAAAACCGACCCAGGACCTTGTTTTGACTGGGAAGGTTACTTAGTTGAAATTCAGTAGTGGTGACTTCACCCAACTACTTAAGCAACAGGCATAAAAAAACACCCCACAGGGTGTTTTTTCAATTAAAGAAAAAGACAATTTAGGCCGCTTCTTCTTCTTCTGAATCTACGTTTTCATCTTCAACTTCGTCTAAGCCTTTAGCCGCCATGATATCACGATCTACCAACTGCATATAAGCCATAGGCGCATTGTCACTGACCCGGTTTCCTGCCTTTAAAATGCGAGTATAGCCGCCTGGCCGACTTGTGAAATGAGGCCCGATTTCATTGAACAACTTAACCACCATATCACGGTCACGTAAACGTGCGAACGCAAGTCGGCGATTAGCCACTGATGCTGTTTTAGCCAAAGTGATAATTGGCTCAACGATGCGGCGCAATTCCTTCGCTTTTGGGACTGTAGTTTTGATTTGTTCGTGCTTTAACAAAGAGACAGCCATGTTACGAAACATCGCAGTTCTATGCGATGAAGTTCGATTGAGTTGGCGTCCAGATTTACGATGTCGCATTATTACAACCTATTTATTTAATCAGTTACTATGGAAGCAGGTGGCCAAGCTTCTAGCTTAGAGCCAAGAGTAAATCCTCTTTCTGCCAACACGTCTTTAATTTCTGTTAATGACTTCTTACCTAGGTTAGGTGTCTTTAACAAATCTGTTTCAGTGCGTTGAACTAGATCACCTACGTAGTAGATATTCTCTGCTTTCAGGCAGTTGGCTGAACGTACTGTTAGTTCCAAATCATCAACCGGGCTTAGTAAACCAGGGTCAATTTCAGGCTCAATTTCGTCTGGCGCCTGAATAGTTGATTCTTCCAAATTAACGAAAGTGGCAATCTGTTCGTGCATGATAGTTGCTGCACGTGTGATTGCCTCTTCTGGATCAACGGTACCGTTGGTTTCCATTTCGATAATCAACCGGTCAAGATCAGTGCGTTGCTCTACACGTGCGTCTTCAACGATGTACGAAACCGTATCAATAGGGCTATATGACGCATCTAAGTGTATCAACCCAACTTCTTCAGATTCTTCGTTTTGTTTGCGTGAAGCAGCAGTTTCATAGCCGCGACCTTGACGAATGGTCAAAGTCATTTCTAGTTTGCCTTCTTTAGTTACCGTCGCAATAAAGCGATCAGGATCAATAATTTCAGCATCGTGCTCGGTAATGATATCAGCCGCAGTGACAACACAGGGGCCTTTTTTGCTTAAAGTCAACTTAGCTTCGTTACGATCGTTTAGTCGCACGGGCAGACCTTTGAGGTTAAGCAGGATATCCATCACGTCTTCCTGAACACCTTTAATAGTAGAGTATTCATGCAGCACGCCTTCAATTTTGACGGAGACAACTGCAGCGCCAGGAATCGAAGAAATTAATATGCGTCGCATCGCATTACCCAGTGTATGGCCAAAACCACGCTCTAATGGTTCAATAACCACACGACAGGCATTATCTTTGTCATTCTTGACTTCAACAATGCGGGGTCTTAAGAATTCAAGCGAAGATAAATCTTGCATCATATTACCTAATGTTAGTGTATTAACTAAGGGTTACTTAGAGTACAAAGCAACAACCAATGCCTCCTGAATGTCAGGTGGAAGCTGGTCGCGTTCTGGCACTGCTTTAAACACACCAGATACTTTGGCCACGTCGACATCAACCCAGTCTACAAAACCAATTTGCTCAGCAATTTCCATAGCGGAAGTTACTCGTAATTGTTTCTTGCCTTTTTCACGTATTTCAACAACATCACCAGGGCTAACCTGAAACGAGGGGATATTTACATTTTGGCCATTAACTAAGATAGCTTTATGACTAACCAATTGACGAGATTCAGCTCGCGTCACACCAAAACCCATTCGATAAACGACGTTATCTAAGCGAGCTTCTAATAACTGCCACAAATTGTGACCTGTAGAGCCTTTAGTAGCAGCTGCTTTTTTGTAGTAGCTTGCAAATTGCTTTTCCATGATGCCGTACATACGGCGCATTTTTTGCTTTTCGCGTAACTGTGTACCGTAAACGGTAGTTCTTGGACGACGAGCTCCAGCCTTAAACCCAGGAGGACGATCAAATTTACATTTCGATTCAATTGAACGCGCTGGGCTTTTAAGGAATAAATCTACCCCTTCCCGACGTGCCAACTTACATTTTGGACCTATATATCTAGCCATTATCTGAACCCGAATTAAACGCGACGACGCTTAGGCGGTCGGCATCCGTTATGTGGAAGAGGAGTAACATCTGTTAGGTTTTGGATCTCAAAACCAGCAGCTTGAAGTGCGCGTGCAGCAGACTCACGTCCTGGCCCTGGGCCATTGAACAATACGTCTAATACTTGAATGCCAAATTCTTTAGCGGACTCTGCGCACATTTCTGCAGCGCGTTGACCAGCGAAAGGTGTACTCTTTCGTGACCCTTTAAATCCTGCCTGACCGGCAGAAGCCCAACAAAGGGCATTACCATGGCGGTCAGTGATCGTTACAATAGTGTTATTAAAAGTAGCGTGAATATGCGCGATACCTTCCGTAACAACCTTTTTTACTTTACTTGCTTTAGCCATTACTAAACCCTATTTTTTAATCGGACGACGAGGACCTTTACGAGTCCTAGCGTTAGTTTTAGTTCTTTGACCACGTAGAGGCAAGCCGCGACGATGTCGAATACCTCTAAACGAAGCCATGTCCATCAACCGTTTAATGTTCATAGAAGTCTCACGTCTCAAATCACCTTCAACGGTAAATTTGCCGACTTCTTGACGTAGCTTTTCCGCTTCGTCTTCGGTCAAATCTTTGATCTTGGTTGTTGGTAATACACCAGCCGCTACGCATATGTTTAATGCGCGAGGGCGACCAATGCCGAATATGTGTGTTAACCCTATCTCGGTGTGCTTATGAGCGGGTAAATTTATGCCTGCAATACGTGCCACTTGAACTCGTCTCTTTCTATGTTATCTAAACTAAACGCCCGCGGATTCGCGGCGCGCGATGGTATCAAAAATGTATTGAATCTACAATGCGAATTTACTGATTATTTATGATCAATTAATTGGCAGTTTAAACTTGTTTAACCTTGACGCTGTTTATGACGCGCGTCGGTCTTACAAATCACTCGAACCACTCCATTACGGCGGATTACTTTACAATTTCTGCAGATTTTTTTAACAGATGCTCTAACTTTCATAATATTGTCCCGAAGCGACTAAGGCTGACGTGCGCCACCCATGACGCTAGATTTTTTTAAGATGCTGTCATACTGACGTGACATCAAATGTGACTGAACTTGATTAATCAAATCCATCAACACCACGACGATAATTAATAAGGAAGTACCGCCAAAATAGAATGGCACACTAAACTTCACAATTAAGAATTCTGGAATCAAACAAACGAATGTAATGTACAAGGCTCCGATTAGAGTTAGACGCGAAACGACACCATCAATATAGTTGGTAGTTTGTTGCCCTGGACGAATACCTGGTACAAAAGCACCGGATTGTTTTAGGTTGTCTGCAATCTCTTTTGGGTCGAAAATAAGCGCTGTATAGAAAAAGCAAAAGAAAATGATCATACCCGCGTATATCAAAGTATAGATAGGCTGACCAGGTTGTAGTGTAGTGGAAATATCTCGTAACCAAGACATCCCTTCACTCTGACCCAGCATAGACCCGATACTCGCAGGAAACAAAATAATACTTGAAGCAAAAATGGGGGGAATAACACCGGCCATATTCAACTTTAGTGGTAGAAAGCTTTGTTGAGCTTGTACCATTTTACGCCCTTGCATTCGCTTAGCGTAGTGGATAGGTATACGTCGCTGAGCTCTTTCCACGTATACAACAAAATAGGTTATCGCGAGAACACCAACAAACAGCATAAGAATAAACGCAAAACCGAACTGACCATTACGCGCTAGTTCCAAGGTACCACCTACTGCGGATGGCAGACCGGACACAATTGAAGCAAAAATAATCAGTGATATCCCGTTTCCAATACCACGCTCAGTAACTTGCTCTCCAAGCCATACCAAGAACATAGTGCCACAAACCAAAGTCGCGACCATGATAATTTGAAAACCGAAACCGGGTATAACAACAACAGACGCGCCGCCTACTTGCTGTGATTGAACCGCAACAGAGATTCCGAGCGCTTGAAATATAGCCAGCACCGCGGTGAAATAGCGCGTGTATTGTGTGATTTTGCGTCGCCCTGCTTCTCCTTCTTTCTTCAACTGTTTAAGCTGAGGAATAACAGCAGTCATCATTTGAATGATAATAGACGCAGAGATATAGGGCATTACGCCCAGTGCGAACACAGATAAGCGACTCAGCGCACCGCCTGAAAACATATTAAATATATCTAAGATGGAGCCACGAGTTTGTTCAAACATGGCCGCAACGGCGTTCGGGTCGACACCCGGTACTGGCAAGTGAGTGCCTAAGCGGAAAACCAACACTGCACCCAGCATAAAAAGGATACGGGATTTAAGTTCGCCCATGCCACTCACCTTTTGTACTTGCTGTTGTCATTATTACCATTGCCATAACCATGATTAGTCTTCTAGCTTACCGCCTGCTTTCTCGATTGCTTCGCGAGCACCCTTAGTCGCAGAGATACCCTTAAGCGTTACTGCTTGGGTAACTTCGCCAGACAAAATCGCTTTAACTTTATTGGTGCTACCCGGAATGATACGAGCCTTAATTAATGCCTCAATATCTATTGGATTAGACGCGTCTAAGCCGTTCAATTCGTCTAATCGCAATTCAACTGCGTGACGATTCACCCGTGAACTAAAGCCACGCTTCGGCAAACGTCTATTAAGGGGCATCTGGCCACCTTCAAAACCGCGTTTATGATAGCCACCGGAGCGAGCTTTTTGGCCTTTAACACCACGCCCTGCTGTTTTACCAACGCCAGAACCTGGACCACGGCCTACTCGCTTAGCAGAAGGACGTGAGTTATCGGCTGATTTAATTGTATTTAATCGCATATTTATACCTCTTTCCACTTGACCATGTAGGCAACTTTATGAATCATGCCACGGTTTTCAGGTGTATCAATCACTTCAACTGTGTGATGAATTCGCCGCAAACCTAAGCCGCGTATGCAAGCTTTGTGGTTTTTCAAACGTCCATGCACACTTTTAGTTTGTGTAACTTGTATTTTATTTTCTCCAGCCATTTCTCTATTCCGGATTACAGGTCTTCTACTTTAATACCACGCTTAGCCGCCACTTGATCGGGGCTACGCATACTTTGTAATGCTTCCATTGTGGCACGAGTAACATTAACCGGATTGGTTGTACCGATAACTTTTGCCAACACATTTTCAACACCGACGCATTCAAAAACAGCACGCATAGTACCGCCTGCGATGATGCCAGTACCCTCTGATGCTGGGCGAATAACCACTCGTGCTGAGCCATGACGGCCAACGACTGGATACTGTAGCGTGTCACCGTTTAATTTTACCTTAAACATGTTTTGACGCGCGTTGTCCATCGCCTTTTGAACCGCATTAGGTACTTCCCGCGCATTACCACGACCCATCCCAACACGACCTTTGCCGTCACCGACAACGGTAAGTGCTGAAAAGCCGAAAACTCGACCACCTTTTACTACTTTCGCAACACGTCTGATGTTAATCAACTGCTCGTTGAATTCAGACTCTTGGTTGTCGTTTTGACGTTGTTGATTTCTAGCCATTTTGAACCTCTAATATATTATTGCAGCGATGCGTGAACTAGAACTTTAGCCCAGCTTCACGAGCGGCGTCTGCAAAAGCTGCAACACGACCATGATACTTAAAACCAGAACGGTCAAACGCAATTGACTCGACCCCGGACTTAGTGGCTCGCTCAGCAATGGCCTTACCCACAATTTTAGCGGCATCAACATTCCCGCCGTTTTTTATGTCTCCGCGTAAAGCGGCTTCGACGGTAGAGGCTGTAGCCAGCACTTTATTCCCTTCTGCACTAATTATTTGTGCGTAGAAGTGGCGAGGAGTACGGTGAACACTCAAACGAGTGGCGCCGACGTTAGAAATACGAGCGCGAGCTTTACGAGCGCGACGTTGTCTAGATTGCTTTTTGTTACTTTTCATAATTCAAATCTATGATTAAGCCTTCTTGGCTTGCTTACGTACAACATGTTCTTCAGCATAACGAATACCTTTACCCTTATAAGGCTCTGGTGGACGGTAGCTGCGAATGTTAGCTGCTGTTTGACCTAGTAATTGTTTATCAATACCTTTAAGTACGATTTCAGTTTGACTAGGAGTTTCAGCCGAAATACCTGCTGGTAGCTGATGTGCAACATCATGTGAAAAACCCAACTGAAGTTTTATTTCACTGCCTTGGGCTTGTGCACGATAACCTACACCAACGATGGTTAGCTTACGTTCGAAACCCTCGCTGACGCCAGTTATCATATTATTAATTAAAGCACGACTGGTACCTGAAAGCGCACTGAGATCAGTGCGTCCTTCTGCTACCTCAATAGTAGCTTGCCCATCTTCAACTTTGACCGATAATCCATTTACAAGGACTTGCGTTAACTCACCCTTTGGACCTTTCACTGTGACTATATCACCTTCGCTTTTAACCTCAACACCAGAGGGCATTGCAATCGGCGCTTTACCTATACGGGACATTTATATTACCTAGTTTAAATCTGTTTAGAAAACAGAACAAATCACTTCGCCGCCAACGCCCGCTTCTCTTGCTGCTTTATCCGTCAGCACGCCTTTCGACGTTGAGATTAGCGCTACACCTAAACCACCATAAATTGATGGAAGGTTACCGTTAGGGGCATAAACACGACGACCTGGCGTGCTAATGCGCACCAACTCTTCTATAACTGGTGCACCTTGAAAATATTTAAGGTCAACGGTTAACTCTGATTTGGCACCATCATTAACTGAAGAATAATCTTTAATATAACCTTGTCCTTTCAGTGCCTCTGCTATTGCCACTTTCTTCGTAGAATTGGGCATTGACACAGATGCTTTCATCGCTTTTCCGCCATTGCGGATGCGAGTTAACATATCGGCTATTGGATCTTGCATGCTCATAATATTATCCTCTACCAGCTCGCCTTAACTAAACCAGGCACTTCACCGCGCATGGCTACTTCACGTAAACGCGTACGACTCAAACCAAACCGACGGAAGAAACCATGAGGCCGACCCGTAAGCGCACAGCGATTACGGTAGCGTGCTTTACTAGAATCGCGAGGCAGTTTTTGTAATGCCATCATGGCATCCCACTTTGCATCGTAGTCAGATTCTTCACTTTTTACTGTCGCAATTAACGCAGCACGTTTGTCTGCCATCTTAATTGCTAATTTGCCACGCTTATTATTGCGCGAGACCATTGATTTCTTCGCCATCTTATCGACCCTTCATAGGAAAATTGAATGCTTCTAGCAACGCTTTAGCGTGGCCGTCTGTTTCCGCATCCATAGTAATGCAGATGTCCATACCACGTAAGGCATCAACTTTATCGTACTCAATTTCAGGAAACACGATTTGCTCTGTCAAACCGAAAGAGTAATTACCACGTCCGTCAAATGAATTGGGATTCAAACCACGGAAATCGCGTATCCGAGGAATAGCAACAGCAATAAGACGGTCTAAGAACTCGTACATTCTTTCACGTCGCAGTGTCACCTTGGCACCAACGGGCCAACCTTCGCGAATTTTAAACGCTGCTTCAGATTTTCTCGCGTTACGAATTACCGGCTTTTGGCCTGTGATTTTTTCTAAATCGCTAGCTGCTGATTCCAGTACTTTTTTATTACCAATAGCTTCGCCAAGACCCATATTAATGGTGATCTTTTTGATGCGAGGTACACGCATTGGATTATCTAGCTCAAGCTCCTTTTGAAGCTTGCCTGCAATCTCTGTTTTATATTGTTCTTGTAGTCGTGCCATTTGTTTAACCTGCCATCTTTAATTTGCTAGGCGTCTCTTACTTAGAGTCGACTGTTTCGCCATTAGACTTGAAAAAACGTACTTTACGTCCATCGTCTAAGGTTTTGATACCTACTCGGTCCGCTTTGCCCGTTGCTGGGTTTACCAAAGCGATATTCGAAATTTGAATCGGCATCTCTTTAGGAATAATGCCGCCGGTTACGCCCGTTTGAGGGTTACCGCGAACGTGCTTTTTTACCACGTTGACATCATTAACCAAAGCTTTGCCGTTAGCAAATATTTGAATTACCGAACCTGTTTTGCCCTTGTCCTTACCGGCCAAGACAATAATTTCATCGTTTTTTAGAATCTTATTCATTTGAGCTGCCTACAGCACTTCAGGTGCTAGAGAGATAATACGCATAAACTTATCGTTGCGTAATTCACGGGTAACTGGACCAAAGATACGCGTACCGATTGGCTGAAGCGTCGCATTTAACAATACCGCAGCGTTAGAATCGAAACGGATAGATGAACCATCACGACGACGAACGCCTTTACGGGTTCTAACGATCACTGCATTATAAACATCACCCTTCTTCACTTTTGAATTAGGCAGCGCTTCTTTTATGCTGACTTTAATCACGTCACCGATACCGCCGTAACGCCGTTTAGAGCCACCGAGTACCTTGATACACATCACTTCTTTAGCTCCGCTGTTATCAGCGACTTTCATTCTGGTTTGCATTTGAATCATTGCAAATTCCTCTAAATATTCGTTTAGTAAACTAGAATCATGTGACTTAGGCTAGGTTCGCCTTAGAAATCACTTCAACCAGGCGCCAACTCTTTGTCTTAGACAAAGGACGACATTCTTCGATGATGACCGTGTCACCTTCGTTACACTCATTTTGCTCGTCGTGAGCATGTAGCTTGGTTGAACGACGGATAAACTTCTTATACAACGGATGCTTAACCTGACGTTCGATCAATACTGTGATGCTTTTGTCCATTTTTGAACTCACAACACTGCCTTGTACAGCACGTTGTGCTTTAGTATCAGCTGGAGTTTCTATTTGCTTTTCAGTTGTCATTACGCTACACCTACTGCTTTTTCATTCAACACGGTTTTGATACGTGCAATATCTTTTTGTACGGCTTTAAAACGAGCCGGATTGGCTAATTGTCCGCTTGCGCGCTGCATGCGTAAATTAAACTGTTCTTGGCGTAAACCCATTAACTCTTTAATGAGATCTTCGCGAGATTTTGATCTGATTTCTGCTGCTAACATTGTTTTACCCTATGCGCCCAAACGCTTAACAAAGGTTGTTTTGAATGGCAACTTAGCCGCTGCTAATGCAAAAGCTTCGCGCGCCAGTTCTTCTGTGACGCCTTCTACTTCATACAACATGCGACCCGGTTGGATAAGCGCAACCCAATGGTCGACACTACCTTTTCCTTTACCTTGACGAACTTCCAATGGCTTTTTAGTAATTGGCTTGTCTGGGAAAACACGAATCCAGATACGTCCGCCACGTTTAATATGACGCGTCATGGCGCGACGTGCTGCTTCCACTTGACGTGCAGTCATACGACCACGGCCGGTTGACTTTAAACCAAATTCACCGAAGCTCAGTTTATTTGCTCTTAATGATAAACCGCGGTTACGGCCTTTCATCATCTTTCTAAATTTTGTACGTTTAGGTTGTAACATCAGTCAATACCTTTAATCTGTCCCAATATTCTGTTCTAGCTATGCCTTAAGCAAGGGGCTAGGCAGTTGCGTTATTTTCTTCAGCCACTACAGGCGTCTGTTCTTCAGCGAAAACTTCTCCCTTGAAGATCCAAACTTTTACGCCCAAAATGCCGTATGTTGTTAAGCCTTCAGCTTGACCGTAGTCCACATCAGCACGCATTGTGTGCAATGGAACTCGCCCTTCGCGGTACCACTCTGATCGAGCAATTTCGGCTCCGTTCAAGCGACCCGCTACCATTACCTTAATGCCTTGAGCGCCTAAACGCATGGCATTTTGCACAGCCCGTTTAGTAGCACGACGATACGCTACACGCCCTTCTAACTGCTGAGCAATTCCATCGGCAACTAATTGCGCGTCTAGCTCTGGCTTACGTAATTCTTCTACTGAAACTTGCACGTTACTGCCAGCTGTTAACTTGCTGAGTTCCATACGGAGCTTATCGATATCTTGGCCTTTTTTGCCAATAACGATACCTGGACGTGCCGTGTGCAAAGTAACGCTTACGTTTTCTGCGTTACGCTCTATGCGTACTTTACTGACCGCCGCATTAGCTAAACGAATTTTCAAGAAATCGCGAATTTTTTGGTCTTCGATTAGCTGGCGCGGGTAATCTTTACCCAAGGCGAACCATTTAGAATTCCAATCTCGGATAATTCCAAGTCGAAAACCATTAGGATGTATTTTTTGACCCATAACCTGACCTACTTAGCTTTGTTAGGCTCATCACTCACCATAATGGTGATATGTGATGTGCGTTTTAAGATTCTAGTTCCGCGGCCTTTTGCACGAGCGCGAAATCGCTTTAACGTTGGGCCTTCATCAACCATCGCTACACTTACGTATAACTCGTCGATATCGGCGCCTT
This sequence comes from Gammaproteobacteria bacterium, assembly GCA_047639475.1. Lineage (GTDB taxonomy): Bacteria > Pseudomonadota > Gammaproteobacteria > Arenicellales > Poriferihabitantaceae > JAAELZ01. The sequence continues at coordinate 3,538 of JBLIOD010000015.1, read as the reverse complement.
CATTGTGCTCTGCGTTGGCGATAGCAGAGTTTAACGTCTTAGAAATTAAACCAGCGGCTTTCTTAGGACTAAACTCAAGTATCTCTAGCGCTCTAGCAACAGGTTTAGAACGAATTTGATCCGCAACTAAACGTACTTTCTGTGCAGAAATACGGTTGTATTTTGTTAGTGCTCGAACTTGCATTTTATTTTGCCTTCCTGTCTGCGATATGACCACGGAAGGTACGCGTTGGAGCAAACTCGCCCAATTTGTGCCCTACCATATTTTCACTGATCAGCACGGGAACATGCAGACGACCGTTATGAACTGCAACGGTCAAACCTACGAACTCAGGCATAATCATTGAACGTCGAGACCAAGTTTTGATCGGACGTCGGTTATTTTCTTCTTTAGCCGTTAAAATCTTTGACCACAAGTGATGGTCAATGAATGGGCCTTTGCGTATAGAACGTGCCATAATAATTTACTTGTTATTTCTTCCGTCTACGGATGATCATGTTATTAGAACGCTTGTTCACACGAGTACGGAAACCTTTAGTAGGAACGCCCCAAGGAGAACAAGGATGGCGACCACCAGAAGTTCGGCCTTCACCACCACCATGCGGATGATCAACCGGATTCATGGCAACACCACGAACTGTCGGACGGATACCGCGCCAGCGCTTTGCACCAGCTTTACCTAACTTACGTAAACTATGTTCTGAGTTACCCACGCTACCAATAGTAGCTCGGCAATCCACTAATACTTTACGCATTTCACCAGATCGTAGTCTTAGCTGAGCATAGTTACCTTCACGGCCGATGTACTGAATAGATGCACCAGCACTACGGCCTAATTGTGCGCCCTTACCCGGCTTTAACTCAACACAGTGAATCACTGTACCGATTGGAATGTTCTTAAGTGGCATGGAGTTACCTGGCTTAATGCCGGCATCCACACCTGAACGAACCACATCGTCTTGTGCCAAGCCTTTTGGCGCTACGATATAACGGCGCTCGCCATCCGCATACAACAATAGCGCGATGTTAGCACTACGGTTCGGATCATACTCTAGGCGTTCAACACGCGCTGGAATACCATCTTTGGTTCGCTTGAAATCAACGATTCGGTAGTGCTTTTTATGTCCGCCACCACGGTGACGAACTGTGATTTGCCCTGAGTTATTACGGCCATTAATCGCTTTCTTTGGGGTAGTTAAACCGGGAAACGATTGACCTTTGTGCAACTCTTTATTGACAACACGGACCATGCCGCGCTGACCAGGAGTAGTTGGTTTTAATTTTAATAGTGCCATTTGACTATTCTTCTTTAGCGTTTACGTTGATTGATTATTGGTAATGTGAAAGCAGTGCCTTAAACCGGCCTAGCTCGCCATCCCAATGAAATCAATATCGTGACCTTCTTTCAATGTAACGTAGGCCTTTTTCCAGTCGTTGCGGCTGCCTAAAAAACGGCCACTACGTTTTGTTTTGCCTTTTACTACCATTGTTTTCACGGTCTCGACTTCTACTTTAAATAGAGTCTCGATTGCAGCTTTAACTTCAGGCTTAGTAGCCGTTTTTAAAACTTCAAAAGTGATTTGACGTTTCGACTCAGCTATTCCGGCGGTTTTCTCCGAAATATGCGGACGCCGCACAATCTGAAACAATCTTTCTTCGCTCATATTCATCTTTATACTAACGCCTCGTCAATTTGTTTTAGAGCGTCTGCCGTCATGATAACTTTGTCATACGCGACCAAGCTAACGGGATCAATCTGGTTCGCAACCATTGTGTCAATGTGCTTAACGTTCCTTGCAGATAACGCCAAGTTTGTATCTGCAGTAGCAGTAACTATTAGGCCTTTGTCAATTTCTAACTTAGCTAACTGCGCTACAAAGTCTTTTGTTTTAACCGCCTTAACATCTAAATCGCTTAACACTACCAACCGATCCTGACGTGCAAGCTCAGAAAGAATCGAGCGCATCGCGCCACGATACATCTTGCGATTAACTTTTTGCGCATAGCTACGAGTTGAACGAGCGAAGGTTTGGCCACCGCCCGTCCAGATCGGGCTACGGATTGTACCTGCTCGCGCACGGCCTGTGCCTTTTTGTGCATGAGGTTTCCTTCCACCACCGCGCACTTCACCACGGCTTTTTTGTGAACTGGTTCCCGCACGGCCACCCGCCATATAGGCAGTAACCACTTGGTGAATCAGTGCTTCGTTAAAATCGGCGCCAAAGTTTTGATCAGAGACTTCTACTGATCCAGAACCGCCGGTTAGTTTTAATTGTACGCTCATTTTGTCTTTCTCTTTGAAAGCTAACAGTAAATACGCGGCTTATGCCTGCGATTTCTTTTTGTTCTTAATAGATGGAGTAATGACTACATCTGTACCTTTTGACCCCGGAATCGAACCACGGACCAACACAACATTACGCTCAGTATCTAACTTCAGTACCACCAATCCTTGTTGAGTGATTTGGGTCGCGCCCATATGACCCGCCATTTTCTTACCTTTAAATACACGACCAGGTGTTTGGTTTTGACCAATAGAGCCCGGCAAGCGGTGAGCTTTTGAAACACCGTGCGTTGCGCGTCCACCACCGAAACCGTGACGCTTAATTCCGCCTTGGAAACCCTTGCCTTTTGAAGTGGCCATTACATCAATGAACTGACCTTCTTCAAACAAATCCATCGCGATTTCACCGCCTGCTGCGTATTCGTGCCCCGCTTCTACGCGAAACTCCCATACACCGCGACCGGCTTCAACACCCGCTTTAGAAAAGTGACCTTTCATAGGCTTGGTGACACGATTCGGACGACGCGTACCCGCTGTCACCTGAATACCATCATAACCATCTATTTCTTGTGTACGTATTTGAGTGATGCGGTTTGGCGTCATCTCAACTACCGTCACTGGATGTGAATCACCGTCTTCACTGAAAACGCGAGTCATACCAATTTTCTTTCCAACCAATCCCAGAGACATATCTTTAACCTTATGTGTGAGTTCTAATTAATTACTTAGCAGGCCTTACGACTAGTTAAGCTTGATTTCTACGCCAACACCTGCAGACAGGTCTAGCTTCATGAGAGCATCAACCGTTTTATCAGTTGGCTCTACAATATCCAAAATACGCTTGTGCGTGCGAATTTCCATCTGATCACGTGCTGTTTTATTTACGTGAGGCGACTTTAGTAAGTCGTAACGCTCGCGCTTAGTCGGCAACGGAATCGGACCTTTTACCAATGCACCAGTACGGCGCGCCGTATCAACAATTTCCATTGCAGAGCGGTCAATCATTTTGTGATCGTACGCCTTTAGACTAATTCGAATTTTTTGACTTTCAACCTTCACGGTAGATGACCTCTATATAAGTATTACTAGATTTAGCTAAGAATTAAGCTAGACCATTAAATTTGACTATTCTAAGATTTTAGCAACAACGCCCGCACCAACAGTACGGCCGCCTTCACGAATCGCAAAACGCAATCCGTCTTCCATTGCAATCGGCGCAATCAGATTAACAATCATCTGAATGTTATCACCTG
>JBLIOD010000014.1:0-47772 GCA_047639475.1 Gammaproteobacteria bacterium | reverse complement strand
ACAAGGAATGAAGTGAGAACCTGAAGCACTAATACGCCAATGACGGTAAATCCATAACCGCCCCAGCCACCTAGTAGCGAAGTGCCGCCAACCACCACCGCCGCAATGGTCATAAACAAGTATTGATCGCCTACGCCGATAAAGCCGCCGCCGCTCCAGCCTAATAGTAATGCACCGGTTAAGGCTGACACACAGCCACTAATAGAATACATGCCTACCCAATAGCCCCGTTCTGATATTGAGAGGCGTTCAGAGGCTGTGCGGCTGCCGCCTAAGGCGTAAAGATTTCTGCCCCATGTGGTGTTGCGTAAGCCGATAATGAGAATGATGGAAGCAATGATCCAGATGATGATAACGGGTGGAAAGTTGAGGCCAAAGAACTTTCCATTCATCGCTGCGATGTTTGATAACCAACTGGGTACCACCCCAAATACATTGCCGCCGAAGGCACTGCCGATACTGGTGAGAATCTGTGTGCCGCCGGAAACCGCAAAGCCAACACCTAATGTGAGTATCAAGGCTTGGCCTTGTAGCCGATAGCTCAACATGCCGTTGATGAAGCCGATGCCTGCGCCGATGAGCAGTATGGCGATAACGGCTATCCAGGGTGGGGTGCCCAAGCCGAGTAAATACATTAAGCCAATGTTCGACGAACCGATGACAAAAGGAATCGATAAATCTAAGCCGCCCAATAAGGCCACCAAGGTTTGCCCAATGCAGGCTAGTCCCAAGAAGGAAGCAAACACCAACATAGACTTGATGTTCAAGGACGATAAGAAGCCTTCCACCACCAGTGAGCCGATAACAAATAAACCGATTAACACCACAATACCGATAAAGGCACTTTTGTTGGTTTTAATTCGCCTATTGAGTATGAACGCCAGAATGATGAAGGCGATAAACACCAGCATGGAGATGATGTTTCTCCAGTGGAAAAAGTTCTCTATCGCGAATGCGCTGGCAATAAACGCCAATACCAATGCAAGTAGGCCCCATGCCGCGCTTTTGTTATTGGAAACTAAGCTGCCTAGAAAGCTGCGTTGATATTCGTCGTCGTCATCATCTTGCTGTAAAGCTGTTTGACTTTTAGTGGCTTGGCTACCAGAACCCTTAGTTTTGCTGATGGCAATGCCATCTGCACCGTATATCCAGCGAACGGAGCAATGATGCCAACCCCACAGTATCAGTGCGAATATCGCAAAAGAATAAAATACGATATGCAGCATTGGCACGTCGTCAGCCCAGCCCAGCCCAGCGCTGATGATGGCGATACCCGCCGCTATAATAAAGCCTAACCATTTGTAAAAGGAGTATGCAGCTCGGTTCATGACCCTGACCATTGACTGATCGATTTATCTCGACCTTGCTTAATGTAGTACGTGCTGATGACGTGTAAGATGTTGGGCGCCGATAAGATGGCGACCGCAACAACCGCGACGATTTGCCATAAAGGCACACCCACGGCAAAAAATAAACCGCCCCAGATTGCCGCTGAAAATACGGGTATTTGCCATAGTCTCCAGAAACTGCGGAAAGATCGTTCACCCATCGCAAGGTAAAGGAAGATGTGCAGTAATACGATGATAAATGCACAGTAAGCCAATTGAGTATAAGCCGACATTCCGGGCTGGTTGACGTTGGTTCTAATTGGCTTGGCAAAATTCGTTACAGCCGGTTTGGTGGTTTGTTCGCCTGTATTAAAGATAGGGGATGCGTATTGCTGAGTCTGCTCGGCAGTGCTGCTGGCAACGTTCGTCAATCTCACTTGTTGCGGCGCGGCGAAAAAATACACACAGATTACGGCGAGCACACCTATCACTGTGATAAACACGTTGGAGATATTACTGAGCTTGGTATGCACCAAGGGAGCGGTTAGGGTGAATAGCCCAACCCCCACTAAGATGACGGCGTAAATTTCTCCAGAGAGCGTACTCGTTAGATAGCCAATTTCAAACTCTTTGAAGAATAAGGCGCCTACCGCAATTATGACGATGGAAGCAGTAAAGATAACCATCGCCACGCGTTTAGTGCGTTGTGTTACCTGCGGCAACATAACCAAGATAATGAGTGATGCCAGTAGTATTGCGCCTGCAACAATAACAAATGCTTGGGTGGTTTGAGTAACGAAACTGCTGGTCTCGGTTTCAGCTGCACCCGCTCCCGCATTCATGTTGGAAGGCTTCAAATAGGTTTCCATGGCAACGAAGGTAGGCGTGTAGGCATCAATGCCTGTCACCTCGACGTTGCTAGGTGGGGGCGCACTTAATGGGTCCGCTGGTTCTGGGTTAAATATCAATCCCAGTGCGGTGATGGCCAGCACGATAATGAAGGCAACCATCGGCGCTCTCGGAAATCTGAACAGCACCCGAAATGCGTAGACTACTGCCACAATGCCAATAATGATAAAGATGACGTAGGTGCCGGGTGAATACGACTCGTCGACTGCTGCAGCTAAATCTGCGCTGGAGCTGCCTAAGCTAGCCAAACCAGAGAGACTGGAGAGGCTAGACAAACTAGACAGTCCGCCTAATGGCGCAATTATTTGATCCATGGTGGTATGCATGATCACGCCTAATGAAATCACGGCTAGGATGACAAAGAACACCAAGGGCGAAATGTTCTTCACCTTCTTTTGTATTGCCGGAACCGCCACGCTGATTAACAGCGAAACCACCAACATAACGCCATAGGCTAAGTCGGTAACAAAGCTTTGAACGGTGCCGAAGTTGAAGGTGGATAACACGTAGGTGATTAAATAAATATTTAATGCGCCGAGTAGGGAGCCAAAGGCACTGCCGCGGCCGCCTGCTAGATTGGCGCCACCTAGTACCAAAGCCGTCACGGCCATTAGTGTGTAAGTTGTGCCTTGAGATGGATCACCAGAGCTGATCAATGCGGTGAACGCGATGGCTGCTAAGCCGGCGTAGATACCGCCAATAGCGTGTGCACCCAACCTCACCCAGTTGATCGGCACACCGCTGGTATAGGCCGCGCGTTCGTCCGAGCCCATTAACTTGAGGTGGCCAAAAAACGCGGTTCTAGACAGCAGATACCAACCGATGGTTGCCAATACGAGTATGACTAGAGTCGCAGAATAAATCGTGGTGCCAGCGCCCCAGGGGAACATCCAATCTGGCGCAACGCCGCCGGGTCTGGGCATGACAATCAGATTGAGGCCGACCAGCATCAAGTAACCACTTAAGGAAACGATAATAGGTTGTACCCGTATGAAGATAATAATCAGCGCTTGTAGCACTTGGTATGCCATGCCCACGCCCATTGCATACAAGAAGAATGCGATGGGTGATTCCATAAAGCCAACGGCGAACAGCTGGATCATGCCGACATTGATAAACCCGATTAGCGGGCCGATGGACAGGTCAACGCTGCCTCGTCCGGCCATTACGATGATGGTTAAGGCGTAAGTGGCTAAGATAAGCGGCGCAACAACAATGACCACACTGCCAATGCCCGCACTAGAAATGAGATTAGGGCCTCTAATGACCGCAAAGATAAGCAAAGCAAAGAAAATGAACATCGGCACCAATAGATAGGTGTTACTGCTCGTCTTCGGCGCGTCGTCGGCCGCGCTATTATTGCCCTTGTTATTGCCCTTATTATTGCTAGGGACTAATTGCTGGCTGCTTAAGGATTCCAATGTTTTAGCAAGGTTATAGGTTAATAGTAGCGAATCTTGATGTTTTTGTTACGCGACTTCTTTGATTTCTCTGGAGAGTCAAAGTCGATGATGCGTATTTGTCCAATATCGTCGGCTGTTGCCACTTTGGGTGGTTCTGGCTGCGCGTGGCTTGTCTTTTGATTGGACTTATTGTGCGAGCTAATGTCGTGGCTAGTCACCGGCGCAGGCGCTAATGATTTTTGGTTTGATTCCTTGCTTGCGGGCGCGTGACTTACCTCAGTAAATTCGATATCAGTGGCTGCTGCTGCGGGTTTAGCCACTGGCGCAACAGGGCGGTTACCTCGCAGTGCCGCCGTGGCAGACATGTCCACTTCTAAAGTGTCTGCACTTTTTATGACCACGCCGTAATCTTCTTTTGCGCCCTTTATTGAAACGATTTCGTTCTTAACGTCCCATGTCACTTTTTCAATGGGTCGATCAAATGGGTGGCCGTGTCCGCCGCCGCCCGGATTTTTATTGGTGGCTGTTTCGCCTGGCTGAATGGTGGCGATCACGTTTTTACGCACGATCTCTACTTCACCGCCGCGCTTAAACTCCACTTTGCCTACTTTTGATTCGACCATGGATGAAAACGCGTTTGCTGCGCCCATCGCAGGTAAGCGCCGGCCTTCGCCAAACATTATGAACGTCATGGGTTTGTCGATAGGTTCAACTTCCCAGCGTGTACCCGAGCCGCCGCGAAACTTGCCCGCACCGCCCGAATCTGTCATTAGGTTGTAGCTGTGCAGAATAATGGGGTAAGAGTGCTCTATTAACTCTACGTCACCGGATGTTAAGGCGCCGAAACAAGACTGCGGCCCGCAAGCATGCCAGCCATCCTGTTGCGGCGTGGCGCCAGCACCGGAGATCAACGTTGCCAAAACCATGGTGACGTATTCTTCTTCGGTTCGCGTGTCCCAACCGGCAATGTTGCAACCGTTGGTATGCCCCCATGAGGCGCATACTTTGTCGGGCGCGGCTTGTTCGAAAGCCAGCCTGACCGCATCGGTTAATGTTTCCATTGGGGTGGTCGTACAATTCACATGCGGCGCGGGGACTTCGGCGTTGCACAAGGTGCCTTTCTTGCCCATATCGACGCTAACACAGCGATATAAACCCTCGTTATAGGGTGGCGGTAATTGGGCAAACATCATGATTCCTAGATATACCCCGGAATAGGAGTTACCTTCATAGGAATTGATAAAGTAGGGCACCTGAGGCGGACTAGTTATGTCTAGGTGGCAGGAATCACCAGTTATCGTTAAATCAGCGGTGATATCCAAATCGCCAAAACCATGGCCGGCATCTTCGAGAATAGCTGTGCCAGAATACTTGCCATCAGGCACTTCGCTAATCAGCGAACGCATATGACGGTCTGCCATGGATAGCAGTTCTTCAATGCAGGCTTTCGATTCATCGATGCCGTATTTGTCTAGCATGTTAACCAAATTGCGCTCACCCACTTGGCAGGCGCCGATTAGACCGGCAAAGTCGCCTTCTTGGTCGCGTCTGGCCCGCATGTTGGTCAGTATCATATTGAATACGTCTTTGCGGACTTTTCCTTTTTCCCAAAGCTTGATGGGTGGCACGCGCAAGCCTTCAGCATAAATCTCTTTGGCATCGGGGTTATAACCCGCTGGAACGGGGCCGCCAACATCCGTTAAGTGACCTTTGCAAACCGTCCAGAATATGTGTTCGCCTTTGTAAAACACCGGCTTATACATACACATATCGAGAATGTGGCTGCCGCTGTACTCAGGGTCGTTGTGTAGAATGATATCGCCTTCGTGTATATCGCCTTCAAAGTAATTTGAAACGGCTTTCATTGCGGGCATCAATGAGCCCAGATGAATCGGAATGTCTTGGCCCTGCATGATCATGTCAGGCGTGGCATTGAACATGGCGGTGGAGTAATCGTGGCCCAGATTGAACACACTGGAACGCGCGGTTCTCTCTAGCGTTAGCGTCATTTCCCGCTGAGTGGTTTCGAGTACTCCTCGAACCACGGAAAGCGTTATGGGATCTACATTGGCCATGGTTATCGCTTCCGGGTAAAGATATAAGAAGCGCTTTTGTGTAATTCGACCTGCCATTCAGGTTGAACTACAAAGGTGGCGGTTTCTTCCTCGATAATGGCAGGGCCACTGATTTTGCTCCCTGCGCCCAATTTTGCGCCATCGTAAATTGTGACCTTTGTTGAGGTGCCGTCTGCTGAGAGTATTGCGTCTCGTTGGCCCTTAACCGCATCGCTTAAGTTGCCGCCTGCGCTCAATTCAGCGGGGTTGGGCCTTTCTACACGTCCAAATAGCGTGCTTTCAATGTTCACTAGCTCGATCGGGTTGTGGCGTTCTGCGTAGGTGAATAACTGTTCGTGCCGATCGTGAAAGGCATCTTTTATTTGGCCTATCGAGCTGGCATCAATCTTAAAGTGGTCGATATCCACCGTGCATTCGTGGACTTGTCCGACGTAGCGCATTTCAACACTGCGGCGAATATCGATATCCGTATCCGCAAAGCCATCTGACTTAAGATGCTCAACGCCTTTGGTTTCGATATCATCGAATAAAGCATCGATGCGCGCAAAAGTGGCATCACCTTCCAATCTAACTGGAATGGTGGCCATGTAGTTGTATTTCACGTCTGAGATGATCTGGCCGTAGGCGCATAAGCCCGAGCTGAGCTTGGACGCGATAACGGTATCAATACCCATTTCGGTCGCCAAGGCGGTGATGTGAGAGCCGGTTGCACCGCCAGCTGCTACTAAGACGAAATCACGTGGGTCGTAGCCACGTTCTACCGTTACCCGGCGAATGCCATTGACCATGTTGTTATTCACGATAGTGAACATACCGTGCGCGGCTTTTTCTACTGAGATGTTCAGTGGCCTGGCTATTTTCTCTTCAATGGCCGTCCGAGACTTAGCCGCATCTAAGGGTAAGCGACCGCCTACTAGGCCACCCGGATTCAAATAACCTAAAACCAAGTTTGCGTCTGATACGGTGGGTTCGACGCCGCCTTTGCTGTAGCAAGCAGGCCCAGGATCAGATCCCGCGCTTTGCGGTCCCATTTGTAATAATCCCATTTCGTCGATCCACCCAATTGAGCCGCCGCCCGCGCCCAATGTTTCCACTTGAATCATCGGTACGCCAATGCGATAACGTAAGAAATCTATATTTTTGTTGAGATTGGTGTTGCCATCGCGGGCCAAGGTGATATCAAAAGACGTGCCGCCCATGTCGACGGTAATCACATTTTTATGATTGAAAGGCGCACAAACTTGTAAGGCCGCTTGTGGTGCCGAAGCAGGGCCTGAATTGATCGCATAGACTGATCGATCAGTCATGGCTTGACCAATCGCCAAGCCGCCATTCGATTGAAAGTAACGAACAGGGTTGACCGCGCCCAGCTCTTCAAAATATTGATCTATCGCACTGACATAGGTTTTAATAATTGGCGCGAGATAGGCGTTGGTGATCGCCGTTGAGGTGCGGGTATATTCGCGAATTTGCGGATACAGCTCACTGCCCAGCGTGAGAATGACATTGGGTAACATTTCCCTAACGATCTCTCCTGCCCGTATTTCATGGGCTGGGTTGAGTACTGACCAAAGGAAAGAGATGGCGACAGCTTCTACCTTTTCTTTTTGGAATATTTTGCAGGCATCGCGAACGTCTTGTTCCTCCATCGGGGTTTTAACATCACCATTAGAGATAACACGTTCTCTTACGCCTCGGCGCAGATAGCGCGGGGCCAACATAACAGCAGGAGGATATTCTGGGTCGTAACGATAACCATCTTCTTTATGACCAAGGCGTATCTCTACGGAGTCCTCGTGGCCTGAAGTGGCAATGAGCCCGACTTTGGCGCCCTTGTGTTGAATCAGGGCATTTAAGCCCACTGTGGTGCCATTGATGCACAAGTCACACTTGGAAATAATTTCTTTGGGCGTAATGCCTAAATCATCAGATATCAGTTGCAGGCCGTCTTTAATGGCATCAGTAGGATTGCCTGGGGTGGACAAAGCCTTGTAGATATTCACGGTGCCCGCAATGCGGTCTGCCAATACAAAGTCGGTAAATGTACCGCCTGCGTCAATACCTAATCGAAATGGAGTGCGCATAAGCTTAGTCGAAGTACCGTACTTTTATGTTTAGATTGCTTTGACGCGGTGTGCTTCGTGCCTTATTTTTTTTGCCGTCAAACTCCATTATTTTGATATGGCCAACGTCGCGTTCAGCATGGTTTGCAGTTTGCGGTGCCGCTTCGCTAGTGCTTGCTTGATCACCTGGAGTGAGTTGGTTAAACGCTTTTCTATCTTGTTCACTGTAGGCAAACGAGCGTTCATCAATCGTTGATATAGCGCGCGTTGTGTTGGTGCTTGTTGACTGGCTATCAGTAAAATTCATCAGCGCTTGAAACTGCTCATCGTCGCTTTGCTTATAAGTATTTTCAAAACCATTTTTATGAGTGCCTTCTTCCCGCGATTTTTTTGTTTGCTTAGTTGATTTGACCTTGGGCAATATTTTTTGAAAATGCGCGGCATCGTTTTCGCTGTAAGTGAAACGGTGATCGTTCGCCTGCTCTACCGTTGCTTCCACTTCTGTTTCGTTATGACTGGTGTAAGGCTGTCTGCTGTTTATTTGCTGGTTCAAAGCGTCAAACTGTTGCGCGTCTTGATCGCGATAAGCTGCCACATCTGAACTGTCTGTGCTGCTAATTTGTTTTTTAAAAGACATAGGTTCAGCTTGCTTAGTCAAAGTACGTTATTTTCATTTTTCTAGCGGGGCTAGATTTGGACTCGGACCCTGGCTTTGCGGCGTCTTCTTGTTGCTTATCAAAATCCACCACTTTGACTTTTTTCTTGTTAACTTTTCGAGTGAAGTCAGGTTTATTTTGTTCGAATAGAGCAGGGGCATTCGACTCAGAAGCACTAGATGTCTTGGCTTTTGACGTGCCTGATGTGGATTGAGAGGTTAACGGGTCGGTAGTGGCACTTTTAAGGCCGGCGACACGCCCAAACATGCCCTCAAGAATTCCCACTGCTTCAACTTCTTCATTAAGGTAAGTATGGAAAATGCTGCCGTTACGAAACACCACAACGCGTGAACAAAAGCCAATGAATTCTTCTAACTCACTAGAGGCATAAATAACGGAGTTTCCTTCACTCGCATAGTCTCTTAGTTGCTGGTATAAGTCTCGTTTGGTATCCACGTCGATCCCTCTGGCGGGATCGTTCAATACCAATATTTTGGGGTGCAAAGCCATCGACCGACCAATCATCACTTTTTGCTGGTTGCCGCCACTTAGTGAAGTAATTAAGTTTGATTCTGGCCCTGTTTTTATGGACAGGCGTTTTACTTCCCAGTCGAATACATCAGCTAAAGAACTCCAGTTTATGAACCGGATGCCAGGCACACGGGCGCTGCCCTTGTATAAGGGGACGAGTAAATTTTCGAAAATGCTCATGTTTGGCAATATGCCTTCACGCTTGCGGTCTCCTGACACAAAAGATATAGCGTTGGCTTTAGCCTCGTCTAGGCTTTTGATTGAAATGGTCTCGTCGGAGCCGCTAACGCTCAGTTCGGGGAACCCATCATGCGCGCTGGCAACGCCTGCCAGCATTCTGACGAAATCGTCTTGGCCATGGCCGTCGAGCCCGGTGATACCCACGATCTCGCCTTTTAGTAAACTAAAATCAACCAACTCAGCGTCGGGCCAAACCTGAAGGTCTTTGGTTTTTAGTACCACTGAGCGACTGTTTGTTTTATTGGCTATGTCTGATGACTTGTCGGCTGCGCCTTCACGGCCGGTCATGAGGTTAAGCAAGTTTTCTTCGGTTATTTCTTCTTTGGCTAAAACGCCCACGTCTCGACCATCACGCATGATGGTAGCGCGATCACTAATTCGGATCAGCTCCGCAATGCGGTGTGTGACTATGATAATGGCGGCGCCTTGATCACGTAACTGGCGCATTTTATCAAACAAGCGCTCGGTGGCATCGAAGTCTAGTGCGGCTGATGACTCATCTAAAATGAGGACTTTCGGGTCACACAATAAGCCGCGTGCAATGGTGATCCACGCTCTGGTGCTGAGGGGTAAGTCAGCCGCTGGGGCCAATAAATCTAATTCTTCGCCGGTTAGCTCGTCCATTAAGACACGCGCTTTATCGTATTTTTCTTTCGAGGATAAAGTCTTTGTCCAAAAGCTGTCGGCGCCGACATATAAGTTGTCTATGATGGTCGCTTCATCGGCTATCATCACTTCTTGAAATACTGTGGAAATGCCTATCTTCCGCGCTTCAGACGGTGAGGTAGGGTGGTGGCCTAATACAGATAGTTTGCCAGAGTCCATGGGAAGGACGCCAGACAGTACCTTGGCTAAAGTGCTCTTCCCGCAACCGTTTCCACCAACGATAGCGTGAATTTCTCCAAAATTGGCATGGAATGAACACCCATTAAGCGCCTTTGTTACGCCAAAAGACTTAAAGGCATTTTTTACAAACAACTCTCCTTGGAAGAGAGAAAGCACCTCCGGTTCTTCACCGAAAGTGCCTTCACTACTATCATTGAGCAAAGCTTCGTTAGGGCTATTCATATAGCTTGAATTTATCGCTATAGCTAAATGATCAAGCCCTTACTGTTACTCACTCTGCTACTGAGCAACATAAGCTTCTGGATCAGCTGGGTTGTCAAAGAACTGATTTAAATAATCCGTACCGCCCCATTCATCAATGCCGACGTGTAACCAATCTGTAGAGTTACGATCGCAGTTTTCATCCAATAAGGCTTCGATGTCTTCAAACGTTTTGGTCACTGAAGGTACTAAGATTGATTGAATTTTTGGGCCTTGACCCTGCATGGTACGCATCATGATGTTCCAGCCTAGCTCAATATCATCACCTGGAGGCCATGTTTGAATTGCAGAACTGATGTAGTCAGGGTTGTTACGCCAGTAACATAAAGCACCTAGCTCACCACCAATTGATATCGGTGGAATATCACGACCAGATTGGATTAAGGCTTGTAGTACGCCCGTTTCACCTGAAGATTGCACAGCAATACCGTCTAGCTTCTGTGGATGCGTCGCTAACCATTTCTGCACTTCAGCTTGGCCTACTTGTGAAGTCCACATGTGAGCGATGTTGCCGACTAACTTGATATCAGGCGATTGCGCTAAGCCATCTAATACGCCGGCGTTTTGTGAATCAGACGCTGATGCACCAGGGATACCTTCAACCACGAGCACGTTGCCTTTCTCACCGATTTCCTTAGCCATCCAGCGACCTACTTCATAGCCTGCCTGGTGATAGTTAACCGAAGAGCTAACCGCATAAGGAGAGGTTACGTAACCCGTAAATGAAAACGTCGGTACGCCTTTATCAAACGCATACTTGATGGTTTGGTTTAAAGCGGTAGGGTTAGAACAACAAATGATAATGGCATCGACACCTTGGTCAACCAATTGGCGCATTTGCTGAATTTGCAAAGAGTCTTTAAGGTTAGATTGCGTCACGATAATGTCGTCGACCAAACCCAGTGCTTGCCATTTTGGCAGAATCTCAGTCACTAAGCGATTAATTGCGCCTTTGCGCCAAGTGTTACCCGCATAAGTGCTGGCATAACCAATAGTCCATGGTGGCTTTCGATCTGATTTCCACAAACGGTAGATACTTTCCTCTAGCGGTTGCATCGGATCCATAAAGTCAGGGTTGTAAACCTTGTCGCGTGTTTCCTGTGGTATTTCATCTAAGCCAGCTGCGGTACTGAGGCTGGAAAAGCCTAGCAATAGCGCAAACACTGTCGTTAATTTTATAAATTTACTCATCATCATGTTCTCCATCTGTTGGAAGTTTATTTGGAACCTATTACCTAATTATGAGAAGGGTCACGTGCTCGCTGTGATTTATAAAATTAAAGAGACTGGCCCCTTTTCATCGAATGCATATTACATAAAGTACATAATACGGTCAATAGTCTGTATATATAAATAGATAATACATCTAAAAGATATATATCTCTTTACGGCTAAAACCATTCTCTACAACCTGTCTGAGCGGTAAAGTGCTCGAGTCAGTTTTAAGCAGTTCATGATGAATAGGTAGCAAAAAGACTAGGAGAGTGTCCCGTATAGCCTTAGGTTATTGAAGAAAGTAGAAAGTTTGGCGCTTAAGGAATGGTAAGAATAAGATTAATACTGTCTAAATAGCTTGAAGGTCTTAGAAGTGTATTAATGGTGTTGGGTGCTAGCTAATGGGCATACTAGCTTTCGCAGTCAAAGTAAATTCGGCCAAATCCCCGCACCAAATTTGTTGTCCGCAGCAAAAAGGAATGCCCTTGGCGTCTGATACCACCAGTTTTATTTCCATTCCGTAGGGAGGCGCGGTATCGCCGAGTAATATTTGATCCCTGGGAGAAATGGGTGCGCAGCGAATGGTCACTTGCCCGGTACTACCGAATACGCCGTATCTGTTTTCATGTAGCAAAGTTGAAGATTGGCTTAAGTCTTGCTGCAATAAGTCAGGGAATAAAGCTGCAATGACGGATTCAGTTTCTACTATTACGGGGCGTTGGTCTACGTTGAAAACTCGCTGATAGGTATGCACTAATGAACCTGCTTCAATGCCTAGGCTGTTTGCTAGACGCTCATCGGCAGGGTGGCTGTCCATACTGATTACATCAATCGAAACATCCATTGATTCATCGATGGCGCGCGCCGCAAAACTCAGTGTATTGCCGACATCGTAGCTCAAACGTTGATTGGCCACAAACCACCCTTTGCGATCTTGTCGGTAGGCGTAGCCCGCCTTTTCGACTTCAGCCAAGGCTTGTCGAGCCGTCATGCGACTGATACCCATTTGTTCGGCCAAAGCTCTTTCGGAAGGTAGCGCATCATGAGGCTTAAAGTCGCCTTGTTGTATTTGCGACACCAGCTTGTCGCGAGTACGTAAGTAAACAGGCGATTTGTCTTTAGAGGCGATTGTCTTGTTGACGGCACTATTCATTTATTGGTATATACCAGTTTAAATAGTTCAGATCAAACTTATCTGCACCTTAACCATTGAAACACTAAAAACCTTAACCATGAATAAAGTTCTTCCTGAGTCTACTCAAACGCTGATCATCGGTGGCGGCATCGTTGGTTGCTCGGTGGCATATCACCTAGCAAAAGAAGGTCATGAGGTCGTGCTGCTAGAACGTAAGCAACTCACCTCGGGGTCCACTTGGCATGCGGCGGGCCTGGTCAGTCAATTTCATGGTTTTCCCTGCGTCACCAAATTGGCTTGTTATGGCATTGAGCTGATGCAACAACTGGAAGCGGAAACAGGGCAAGCCACTGGGTTTAAGAAAGTCGGCGCTACAGCGGTTGCCATGAATGAAGGTCGCCGAGAAGAATTGCGCAGACGTAAAGACGTGGCGATTGGTCAAGGCGTTGAAGTGCAAACTTTATCGATTGATGAACTAAGTGCTCAATGGCCGCTGCTAGAGACGCACGGCATTCTCGAAGCGATTCACTTTCCGAATGATGGTCAAACGAATCCGATTGATACCACTACCGCTTTGGCCAAGGGAGCGAGAACGGCGGGTGCACAGATTTTTGAAAATACTGAAGCGCTCAAGTTGGTCGTTGAGCAAGGTACCGTGGTGGGCGCTGAAACATCGCAAGGCCTCATCAAGGCGAATAACGTGGTTAACTGTAGCGGTATTTGGGGGCAATCATTTGCTCAAGCCGGTCGCACGCATTTGCCTATTCAGCATAACCAACACTTTTATATTGTCAGTGACCCGATAGCTGGCTTAACTGATCCAACGCCGGTCTTGCGCGTCTACGACGAGCAGGCTTATTACAAAGAAGATGCGGGAAAGTTATTGATTGGTTTTGCTGAACTCAATGGGATGGCCTGGAACCCTAAGAACGGCATACCCGGTGATTTTGAATTTGATGAGCTGCCCTATCCGGATGGCCACCTAGATGCTGTGTTGGAAAAATGTATTGAACGCGTACCTGCCTTGGGCGAGGTCGGCATTCGTACTTTCTTTAACGGGCCAGAAGGTTACACGCCAGATGGACGGTACTATTTGGGCGAAGACCCCAATGTGAAGAATTTGTTTGTGGCGGCTGGCTTTAATTCCAGCGGCATTCAAAATGGCCCAGGGGCAGGGATGGCATTAGCGCAGTGGATATTGAAAGGCCACGCCCCGCGAGACTTAGTTGATGTGGATGTGCGTCGTATCCAGCCGTTTCAAGCTAATCGCGACTATTTGCTTAAACGCGGCCCAGAAACGCTGAGCGAAACTTACGCAATGCATTGGCCTTATAAGCAGCGCCAAACGATGCGCGGTTTGCGTCGCTCACCTATTCATGAACAACTGAAACAGGCGGGTGCGGTTTTTGGAGAAGCAGTCGGTTGGGAGCGACCGATGTGGTTTGCACCTGAAGGCACTGAGGCCAAATACCAATACGGCTACAATGAAACGACGTGGTTCAAACATTGGAAGGCTGAACATGAAGCTATCCGTAACGACCTAGGTTTAGTCGACCTCAGTCCATTTTGCAAAATATTAGTAGAAGGGGCTGATGCTAAAAGCGTGTTGCAGCGAATATGTACCAATAATGTGGCAGTTAAAACAGGCCGTGTGGTTTACACCCAATGGTTGAATGAGCGAGGCGGTATAGAAGCAGACGTGACGGTAGCAAGATTGAGTTCAACTCAATATTTGGTAATGACAGCCGCAGCGACGGGCTTGTCTGAGTTAAAGTGGTTGCGCGTACAAGCACCTAGGGATGCGAAGGTAACAATAACGGACATCAGTGCTTCTCAAGCTGCATTGGGGCTCAGTGGCCCGCGAGCGAGAGGCTTTTTATCTGCGTACACAGATGCCGATATGTCGAACGCCGCATTTGCCTTTAGTACCAGCCAAGAAATTAATCTGGGCGCGGTGCCGGTGCGCGCCCAACGCATTAGCTACAACGGCGAATTGGGCTGGGAAATATTTGTGGAAAGCTCATTTGCACCCTATTTATTTGAGTTACTGATGTCGGGTGAAAAAGCTACAGCTCCACAGCTGGTGGGATTTCATGCCGCAGAATCGTTGCGAACGGAAAAGGCCTATCGACATTGGGGGCATGATATCGGCTATACCGATACGCCGTATGAAAGCGGTTTATTATTTGCCAGCAAGTTGAATAAAACGGATGGATTTATTGGCATAGAAGCACTTCAACAGAGAATTGCAGAAGGCAGCAACCGTAAGTTGCTACAATTTTTGTTAGAAGACAGTAGCCGCTTTATCTACCATAACGAACCGATTTATTTGAATGATGAAATGGTGGGTTCAATCACCACAGGCAGTTATGGGCATACTTTGGGTGCACCTGTGGGGCTTGGTTGGGCTACCGTTCCCGATAATATTGGTGACCGCGAACTAGAAGAGCAGCATTGGCATACCTTAGTAGCAGGCGAAAAAATCAGTATGCGCGCTAGTCTGGCCCCGATGTATGATCCACAAAATATAAGAATAAGAGGCTAACTAACCTCACTTTTGCTTATGAAAACGCTGACAGAAGAACAAATTAACGCCTTTAACCAAGACGGGTATCTATTTTTAGACAAGGCTATTTCAACTGAAAACCTGGAAGCCTTAATCGCTGAGTTCGAGCAATGGAAGGAAGAGAGCAGAGAGCACACAGAGCCTTACGGTGTTACTTATGATAACCGCCCGCGCTTTGATATGGAGCCAGGACACAGTGCAGACAAGCCCGCACTCAGGCGCATTTCCTCACCGATTGAAATTTCAGATGCTTATCTAAACGTGATGCGTAACAACCGAGCGCTCGATGCTTTGGTAGATATCATTGGACCGAATATCAAATTCGAGAATGCCAAGATAAATTCCAAACAACCCGGCGCGGCTACCGAAGTGAAGTTTCATCAAGACTTTATGTTTGAAGCGCACACCAATGATGACATGGTGACGGTGTTGTTTTTTATCGACGAAGTGACCGCAGAAAACGGGCCGTTGGAAGTTGTTCCTGGTACGCATGTTGGTCCATTGTACGAACACTGGCACGATGGTGTGTTTACCGGGATGGTGAGTGATGAGGTGACTGCAAAAATGAAGCCGAAAGCCGTGCCTTGTTTTGGCCCGGCAGGTTCAGCTTGTTTGATGCACACGCGGTTGTTACACGGCTCTGCGCCGAATCTTTCGAGCCAACCCCGTACTTTGTTTATCTGTGAGTATCTGGCGGAGGACTCGCTTCCCTTGCACGCGAATCATATCCCCAGTAAGTATATGTATGAGGTCGTACGTGGAGAAAAAACCAATCGTGTGCGTTGCAGTGATTACGCCATGAAATTGCCTGAAATGCCCACGGGCGTTTCATTCTTTGACCAACAAGCCAAGGCAAAATGAATGATTAGGCAACCATGAGAGATTGACCAAGGTAAGTTAAGCAACATCTCGTTTCAAATTAATTAAATGAAACCGCTTAGGAATAACCCATCACAATGATAATATCCGCGCATGAATAGTTATAAAAATACCCGAGCAGCATTGACTGCACCGCGTCAGTTTAGAGTGAGCGCAGAACGCCCATTGGCAATGTTGCGTCAATGCCCAGTTTATACTCCAACCCCGATGCTGGCTTCACCAAGCTTGGCGAAGGCGTTGAACGTGAGTGAGCTTTACGTGAAAGACGAATCGCAACGTATGCGCTTGGGCAGTTTTAAAGCCTTGGGCGGGGCTTATGCCTTGGGACAGATGGTTTCTGATAAAGCCGGTGTTGCCGATGTGATGAGTGATGCAGCCAAAGCGGTAGCGAAAGAAATGACTTTTATTACCGCCAGTGCCGGCAATCACGGCTTGTCAATCGCAGCGGGTGCCAAGGTGTTTAATTCAAATGCCGTAATCGTTTTATCTACTACCGTGCCCGAGCCGTTTGCTGAGCGAATTCGTTCAATTGGCGCGCAGGTAGTGCGAGTGGACGGCAATTACGAAGACAGTGTTGCCCGTGCCATTGAGTTAGCGGACGAAAACGATTGGTTGTTATTGGCCGATGGTTCTTGGGAAGGTTACATAGAACGCCCGGCTTTGGTAATGGAAGGTTATAGTGTGTTGGCTGAAGAAGCGCGCCAAGACTTTGTTAAAACCGGTGTTTGGCCGACTCATGTCTTGTTACAGGCGGGTGTGGGCGGCTTGGCCGCTGCGGTGGCAGCCAACGTGCGTGAACACTGGGACGTGCAACCGGCGATTGTGGTGGTTGAGCCTGACTCAGCGCCTTGTTTGTTAGAAAGTGTAAAAGCGGGCAAGTTGACTCGCGGTGAAGGTCCTGAATCAAATATGGGTCGTTTAGACTGTAAAGACGCCTCTCTAATTACCTACGAGGCCTTGCGCTGTGACGCCGACTTGTTTGTGACAGTAACCGATGAGCAGGCGAGCGCGGCCGCAGACATGGTTGGTGAGCATGGCTTTCCAAGTACCCCCAGTGGTGCGGCTACTTTTGCGGCATTGAAAGAGATGGACATTCCAGCCGGTAGCCGCTGCTTTATGATCGTCTCTGAAGGGCCGGAGTAGGGCTATGAATATGGAGGTGAAAACAGCTCATTTACTAGACGAACTCCAAACCTGGAGACAAGACTTTCACGCTCACCCAGAATTGGGTTTTGAAGAGCAGCGTACCTCTGATCGGGTGGCCGAATTATTAGAGAGCTTTGGCATTACCGTTCACAGGGGTATTGGTAAAACCGGGTTAGTGGGTGTTTTGAAGAAAGGCACGGGTTCTCGCACCGTTGGCTTGCGGGCGGATATGGACGCACTGCCTATTAGTGAAAAAAACGAATTTGAATACAAGTCCTGTAATCACGGTGTGATGCACGCCTGCGGCCATGATGGTCATACCACCATGTTATTGGGCGCTGCTAAGCATTTAGCAGAGAACGGTGATTTTGACGGCACGGTGGTTTTTATTTTCCAGCCCGCTGAAGAACATGGCCATGGGTCGGCGGCGATGATAAGCGATGGTTTGTTTGAGAAATTTGCTCCGCAAGATGTCTATGGCATTCATAATATACCCGGTATGGAGCTAGGCTCATTTGCAACTTGCGCCGGACCGATTACTGCCAGTGAAGCTTTGTTTGAGATTGATGTAACCGCAAAGGGTGGTCATGCCGCTCTGCCGCATACGGGGGTAGATGCCATTATGGTGGGTTCGCAAATCGTAAATGCACTGCAGACCATTGTCTCTAGAAAGCTAGATCCTAGTTTGAACGGAGTGGTTTCAGTAACCGAGTTTATCGCTGATGGCGGTCGCAATGTACTGCCGGGCAATGTTTTACTGAAAGGTGACTGTCGAGCGTTAAGACCGGCGATAAATGCCACAATCGAAGCGAGTATGCGCGAAATAGTACAAGGGGTGTGCATGGCGCATGGCGTCACCGCCACGGTAAGCTATGAAACAATATTCCCCGCTACCATCAATTCGCTCGAGCCAGCGCTAGCTGCCGCACAAGCGGCCCGCACAGTGGTGGGCAGCGAAAATGTCGATGGTGATTGTCAGCCAAAATCATTTTCTGAAGACTTCGCCCATATGGCAGCGGTTAAGCCAGGTTGCTTTATCTTAATGGGTAATGGCACTGAAGGGGCGCATGCCATGCCTTTGCATTCGACAGAATACGATTTTAACAATGCAGCGCTTACCATTGGCTCTTCTTTCTGGGTGGAACTCGTTGAGCAGGAGTTAACAACAAATTAAGCTGTGGAATAACTTAAGGTAATAAGATGTTTAGCCAACGCCTCGAAGTATTACAAACTCATCTAGTCGATGCCAATATTGATGTGGCGCTGATAACTGATGATGATAGCGTCTATTATTACACCGGCTATTACGATTACCTGCACATGGAATTCGGCAGGCCCACGCTATTGGTAGTGCCTAGCGTAGGCGAAACTTTACTGATCACGCCGTCTATGGAAATGGACATGGCGACGGCAGCGGCGCGAGTCAGTGAGATATCCGTATGGAACGACGGCATGGGCATGGAGTGGCGAGAGCGATTGCCGGGCGCATTAAAGTCAGCAAAATTGGTTGCACTAGAGCTGAACCAAATGCCTACCATAGTTAGAAAATATATAGACCAATTAATTGCATTGGACCAGATAGTGGACGTGATGCCGATGGTGGCACAAATGCGCATGATTAAATCAGCGGAAGAATTGCAGTTAGCACGTCATGCAGCGGCGGTGTCTAATACCATGATGGTGGCAGGCCGCGAAGCAATGGGAGCAGGGGTGCCAGAGTTTGAAGTGGCTCTGGCGATATCTGCTGCGGGTACCCGTAAAGCGGCTGCGCTATTAAGTGCGCATTATGATGATAATTGTATGTCGCCAAATACCCACTTTTTACAGATAATGGCGTCGGGTAAAGAGATCACTAAACCGCACCATCGCGCCAGTACACGGGTTATCCAGCACGGCGAACCCGTGTTTTTATGTTTCTGCGGGATGACCAATTTTCACCGTTTTAAACTCGGTTTTGATCGCACTTTCTGGGTGGGAGACATTGCTGATAATAGTCAACGCGCAGTATATGAAACAGCGGTAGAAAGCCAAGCTGCCGCGCTCAAAATACTGGGCCCCGGTGTGACGGCTGAAGACGTGCACGGGGTCTACGCAGAGGTCATTCAGAGCGCTGGTTATGAGTACCCATTTCGCTGCGGCCGAGCGACGGGGTTTAGTTATTTAGAAAGCCCACAGCTGGTTTATGGCGATAAGACCATTTTGGAACCGGGTATGGTATTAGCTGTTGATGGTTCAGTGACTGTGGCACAATCTTTCCGCGCTCAAGTAGGGGATAGCTTTATTATCACCGACACGGGCTTTGAACAAATTACCCAACATCCTAAAGCAATCGAAGAGATGATCGTTTAATGAGTAAATTTTCCGCTTGGAGCGTTTTTCGCCATGGTTTGAGCAACCAACAAGATTGGGGGCGTCAGTGGCGCGACCCAGTACCTAAGAAACAATACGACGTAGTGATCGTCGGTGCGGGCCTTCACGGTTTGGCGACGGCTTATCATTTAGCCAAAGATCACGGCGTTAAAAATATCGCGGTGGTAGAAAAAGGTTGGTTAGGCGGCGGTAACGCAGGCCGTAACACCACGATTGTGCGTTCAAACTACATGATGCCAGGCAATCGCCAGTTTTATGAGCACTCTCTGAAAATGTGGGAGACCATGAGTCATGACTTGAACTACAACGTCATGTTTTCACAGCGCTCACATATTTCCTTATTTCATAGCCCTGGCGCGCGCGATGGCGCAGCGCGGCGTTACAACACCATGCGTGTTAACGGCACGCCGGCTGAGCTTTGGGGCTTAGATGAACTAAAGAAAAACGTTCCACATTTAGATTACAACAATGCCCGTTTCCCTATTATTGGTGCGGCGGTGCAAAAACGGGCGGGCACAGCACGCCATGACGCAGTGGCATGGGCTTATGCGCGCGCAGCGGATCAATACGGTGTAGATATTCTACAAAACTGTGAAGTAACCGGCATTACCCGTGATGGTAGTAACGTCACGGCCGTTGAAACATCTAAAGGCACTATTGGTGCGAAGAAAGTGGGCTTGGCAGTAGCAGGCAATACGTCACGGTTGTGGCAAATGGCTGGGATGTCAACTTTGCCGATCGAAACCCACAAACTACAAGCTTTTGTCAGTGAGCCCTTGAAGCCCTTGTTAGATCAAGTCGTGGTGTTTGGTGTAGGCGGCGCTCACTTCTATATCTCTCAATCAGATAAAGGCGGTATGGTGTTTGGCGGTGATTTAGATTGGTATAAGTCTTACGCACAGAAAGGTAACTTACCGATTGTGCAAGACGTGGCTGAATGCGCTACATCAATCATGCCTTGTTTAGGCCGTGTGCGCTTATTGCGACATTGGTCGGGTGTGATGGATATGTCAATGGACGGTGCGCCGTTTATTTGTAAGACACCGCTTTCAAATATGTATCTCAATGGTGGTTGGAACTACGGCGGCTTTAAAGCCAGTCCCGCTTCAGGCTACTATTTTGCGGATTTGATCGCCAATGATCGTCCACACAAGTTTATAGAAAATCATGACCTCAAGCGCTTCGAGCGTGGGGTAAATATTGACGAACGCGGCGCCGGGCCTGACCCGAAGCTGCACGGATAGGACAGGCCAATGTTAAGAATCAATTGTCCGTTTTGCGGTGAGCGAGATCACAGCGAATTTGGTTACGGTGGAGATGCTTCCATTGTTTATCCCGCATTAAACGCTTCGATGGAAGATTGGTCGAAAGCCGTTTTTGAGCGCGAAAACATACGTGGTATGCAGTCTGAGACCTGGCAACACGGCAGTGGTTGTCGTCAATGGCTGATTGTCGAGCGCGATACCATGACGCATGAAATCAAGTCAGTCAAAGCGGCGCACCCCGGTGTTGCCCAAGTATTGGAGGCAGAAGCATGAGCTCACGCAGATTACGAGATGGCGGTAAATTTGATCGCACCCTAGACACTACTCGGGCCATCAAATTTACGTGGGATGGCAAGCAATTAGACGGCTTTGCCGGTGACACACTGGCTTCAGCGCTATTGGCTAATAACCAGTCAGTCATAGCGCGTAGTTTTAAATACCACCGTCCGCGCGGCATTATGTCAGCGGGTGTGGAAGAGTCAGGCGCAATGGTGACCGTTGGGAGTGGCGACCGCGCAGACCCCAATGTAAAAACCACCACCGCTGAGTTATTTGACGGTTTGGAAGCGCACGGACAAAATGCATGGCCCAGTGTACGTTTCGACGTCAGTGCGGTGAACGGGTTGTTCGGCAAGTTTTTTGCCGCGGGCTTTTACTACAAAACCTTCATGGGTATTCCTCCGTTTGAATGGTTTAGTAAAGGCACGGGCATTTGGATGCAGTACGAAAAAATCATTCGTAAGGCAGCGGGCATGGGCACGGCATCACGCTTGCCTGATCCTGATGAGTATGAACATGGCCACCTGTTTTGTGATGTGATGGTCGTCGGCGGCGGTGTGGCAGGTTTAAATGCAGCCCGTAGTTCTGCAGCGGCAGGCCTTGACGTTATTCTTATTGAGCAAGACTTCGAGTTGGGCGGTGCCCAGCTAAGTCAAAACGGCGACGACGCGAAACGCGCAGCATTGGTTGCTGAAGTGGAAGCGGCGGGTGTACGTATTATGACGCGCACCACGGCTTTCGGTCTTTATGACTATAGCGTGGCCGGTTTGGTTGAACGAGTGACTGACCATTTGCCGAGAAATGCCGAAACCATCGCAATGAAATTGCCGCGTCAGCGTTTCTGGACGCTACGTTGCAAGCAAACTATTTTAGCTACTGGCGCACTTGAGCGACATGTGGCTTTCGGTAACAACGACCGTCCTGGCATTATGACCGCGGCGGCCAGTGGCACCTACTTAAACCGCCACGGCGTGTTAACGGGTGACAATATTGTTATTGCTACTAATAATGATTCTGTTTATCAAACCGCGCTTGATCTGAAGGCAGCAGGCGCAGCCGTTAACGTACTTGATTCACGCGCCAGAGTGTCTGGCGGCACCTACGAGCAGGCGGTTGCAGCTGGAATTAGCGTCACTATGGGTACCACAGCTTACTGTGCAAACGGTAAAAGCAATGTGTCTGGCTTGCAAACAGCCACTGGTACTGCGGGCGTTTGGACGCCTTCAGACAACGTTGATTGTGATTCTTTACTACTTTCGGGTGGTTGGTCTCCGGTGGTTAACTTGTTATCTCATCGCGGCGTTAAACCGATATGGAATGATAAGGAATTGTGTTTTGTATCACCTGAGCACAACGAACCGATTCAAATGGCTGGCTCTGCAGCAGGTTGCTGGACAAACGAAGCGTGTGAAGCCTCCGGTTTGGCGGCAGGTGAAGCAGCGGCTAAAGCCTTAGGTGCTAAGGCTAGAGCTAAGAAAGCACCAGCAGCAGGCGGTTGGGACAATGCTATAGAGCCATTGTACGAAGTGCGTGTTGAAGGCAAATATCAAAAGAGTTTTGTTGATCCACAGCACGACGTTACTACAGAAGATATCCGTTTAGCACATCGTGAAGGTTTTGTATCTGTTGAACACTTGAAGCGCTACACCACCTTGGGTATGGCAACAGATCAAGGCAAGATGGGTAACATCATTGGTCTTGCTTTAATGGCAGAAGCTTTAGGTAGAGAGATCCCTGAAGTCGGCACCACCACTTTCCGCCCGCCGTACACACCGATAGCCATTGGTGCATTAACGGGGCGAGGAACAGGCACGCACTTTAAAGCATTACGTCGCACCGCCATGCACGATTGGAATGTCAAGCACGGCGCGAAGATGTTGGATGTGGGTTTATGGCAGCGCCCTTGGTTTTTTGCCCGTGAAGGCGAAACCATTACTGAAGCGTATATTCGCGAAACTGAGACCGTGCGTAAAACAGTCGGCATTTGTGATGTAACCTCACTGGGTAAGATTGCAGTGCAAGGTCCCGATGCAGCCAAGTTTTTACATCGTATATATACCAACGCCTTTGCCAAATTAGCGATCGGCAAAGCGCGTTACGGCATTGTATTGCGTGACGATGGTTTTGTGATGGACGACGGCACAACGTGGCGTTTAAGTGAGCATGATTACTTCATGACCACCACCACTGCCCACGCCGCCAAAATGATGGTGTGGTTGGAAGAGTTACTACAAACTCGTTGGCAAGACTTGAAGGTACACGTGAGTTCGGTATCTGAACAATGGGCGGGTGTCGCTGTTGCAGGACCAAAAGCCAGAGAGGTAATTCAAGGTATCTTGGAAAACCCGGATGATCTGAGCAACGAAAACTGCCCCTTTATGGGCGTGATTCAGCCTATGCTGAAAAACGGTGTACAGTGCCGCATTGCGCGAATCAGTTTCTCGGGTGAAATGGCTTATGAGTTATATGTCAATTCTGATTACGCCAATAGCCTGATGGATATGTTATGGCCAGAAGCGCAAAAAGTAGATGGCTGTTTATACGGTACAGAAGCGCTAGGCGCGCTACGTATCGAAAAAGGCCACGTTACAGGCGCTGAGCTAGACGGCCGCGTGACCATTGAAGATGCAGGTCTAGGCGGCATGGCATCTACCAAGAAGTCATACATCGGTAGTTCATTGCGTATGCGACCAGAGCTGCAAAAAGAAGGCCGACCACAGTTGGTGGGTATTTTGCCAAAAGATCGTTCGCAAACGTTTAATGCGGGCTCTATCTTAATACAGCAGAACCGACCTGACGACGACGATTATGCGGGTGAAGGCTGGGTAACAGCGGTCACTCACTCACCCGAAATGGGGCATTGGATCGGACTGGGCTTTCTAGAAGGCGGTTATAAAGCGTGGGAAGGTCAAACATTAATCTCATCAGACCCTGTGCGCAAAGGCGATATCGAAGTTGAAGTGATATCACCGCACATGGTTGATCCGAAAGGGGAACGTATGCATGGGTAATTCAACAGTTGAACGAGTATCCGGTTTAGAAGGTTACTATCACACAGGGCGTTTCGGTGCTAATCCAGAGGCAACTCCAGGCATCGTTTTGCAAGAAATTAACCAATTGACCTTATGGCAAGTTGCGGTTTGGCCTGAAGCTTTTGCGGAAGTAGCTAAACGCATTGCCACAGATTGCGGCGCCAAAGCCGCACCGAAACCAGGACAGAGCGTTGTAGGCAAAAAAGGCATTGTTTTACGCGCTGAACCGCTTAAGTTTTGGGTTCTGGGCATGACAGCTTCTGAACTCAATTTAGAAACGGAAGGTTGCATCGTCGATCAATCGCATTCGCGTACGCGTATTCGCGTCTCGGGCGATGATGCAGTTACTTTGCTCAACCGACATTTACCACTAGATTTGCGTGATGACGCTTTCCCTGTTGGTGCGGTTGGTTCCACTGCATTCCACCATATTGGTATTACCTTATGGCGAAATGAAGATGGCTATGACATCTTTATGCCGCGCGGCTTTGCCCTTTCTTTATGGGAGTTGCTCACGCACAGTGCCGAGCAATTTGGTTTGGAGACGTTGCCAGTCTAGGTTACAAGCTTTTATAGATTAAGAGGATCGCCTGAGTAATTAGGCGGCCCTTTTTTTGTTGATGAGTTTGAGGTGAATGCTTGTATTTGGTACAAATAGAGTTATTTTTAGTACTAAATACATTTGACTAACCTAATTATGAATATCGTAACTGTTTCGAAAAGGCGCGAAAACTTAGGGAATAAACTTTTCGAGGTAACGGATGATGAGCCAATAACTATCCAAAAGAATAATAAAGACGTAGCCGTGTTGATCACTTCTAGGCGTTTTAAAGAGCTGGAGCTTATCGAAGACTTGCTCTATAAAAAAGCGGCTGACTTGGCTTTTTCTGAAGGTTTTGCATTCAGAAGAAGAGACGGCAAAACTAATGGCCAAGCTGGGAGTGAATGCTTAATTACAAGCTATCTAAGCAGGCTCATAAGTCGCTAGCCATAAATCACTAGAACGGCTCGAGCGTTCAGATAATAAAACTGCGTTACGAATAGGGCGAAAGATTATTCAATTGGCCAATGGAGAGATCACAGGCGAACCTTTGCAGGGTGCAAAGGAGTATTCAAAGACTTATGCCTATCAGCGAAGTGCATACAATGGTACAGGGGTAGCAGTAGCGCAAGCGACGAGCGCACGATGAAATAGCCAGTTCACATCATGTCTGCGATTGAATCGGTATGTATATTCAGCCAAGTATCTAGACATGTGTTTATACCTTACTGCGTATTTTTGCAAACGTGAACACCGATTATTGCGTAGCGTGAACACTTGCACCACGCTTTCTATCCTAATGGGTGCCTCCCTTTTTCTTTGTTTTTCTTTCTGGTATCCTGTTGATGTCAGCAAAAAGGAATGATTAAGTATTGTGTCACCCGAACTCCTTTGTGCTGGTAGCAATAATCAAAAAGCGGCTCGGCCTCAAATCGGAGCTTTACACAATTTTACAGATTTTAAGCCTGACGCTTTTCGAGAAAACGCTACTGGATCAACTGCTTATGAACTCCGACAACAATTATGAGATTGACGAAACCTCTAAGCAATTGAATCTATTCAATTTAACGTTGGGACACTAGTGATATATTCTATTGTATTTACTGGTGGTTATTAGAAGATATGAATATGAAAAATAAACTAAGCTTTATTCTGGTTTTGTGGTCGTGGTGTTCATTTGCTTTCGCTGAGCAGTTGGCATTGGCGATTCCAATCCCGAAAACAGTCTCTTCTGAAGAACCCCACAAGGCCGTGATGATGCAAATGCCTAGTTCCTTGCAAAACACTACCCCTAGAATTGTGGGTGGTACTCAGGCGGGGCTCAACGAATTTCCAGAATTTACGCAATTGTACATTGACGACGGTGGTTTTTTTTCCCCTTTGTGTGGCGCAACCTTAATTTCTAGAAAAAAGGTATTAACGGCGGCACATTGTACAATCGACTCAAGTGCATCGGCAATCTATGCCTTGCCGAATTTTTATTCATTTAATGATAATTTCACCTCCGCTGATTTAATCCAATTATCTAGTAAAGCAGAGCACCCAAACTATCAAGCAGATACATTGAATAATGATATCGCGGTTCTAACGCTAAGTCGTAATGCGTCTACCTCAACAGCCGCAATTTTTGCCCTTAGCGATCAACTGACAGGTTCAGCAGCGACTGTGGTAGGTACCGGATCAACCACCGAGGGGGGAAGCTTCCCTGATACACTACGTAAAGTGACTGTCCCTATCGTTAGTGATCTTGTATGTGAAGATAGTTACGGTTCAGGTTATATAACATCTAGTATGCTATGTGCTGGTTTGGCGGGAGGAGGTAAAGACGCTTGTCAGGGAGACAGTGGTGGCCCGCTGTGGGTGGATTTTCAAGGCAGCAGGGTTCAAGCTGGTGTGGTCAGTTGGGGTGTTGGCTGTGCCAGGCCTAATTTTTATGGTGTATATTCGCGAACCAGCACATTGGCTGCGTTTATAGTGGAGCAAGCGCCCAATGCGCAACTCATTAATCAAAACTCTATAACACCTGTTATAAATATAACACCTGTTAAAAGAATAACACCTGCTATAAATCTTTTATTGTCAGATTAAAATTATCTTTAGGTAAGTTGAGGCAGCGGACTTAGTGGTTTTGAATGTAATGTAAGCAAGTGGTAAAGTAAATTTTAACCGCATAGCGTAAATCTCGGGGGCTTGCCCCCGAGCTGGATAGCTTACAATGGCCGTAGGTCATTGTTAAGGTATCTAACTTATGGATTTACAGAGAAATACTCATCATGTTTATCGGTTAATGGATCACTTTGTTTGGATATCTAAATATAAGTTAAAAATAAATCTGTCCCCTTTTTCTGTCCCCTTTTTCGGTTCTTTTTCGGTTTAAGAATGTCAGGTAATACGTGGGTCTGCGGTAGTTTCATGATATCAACCCAAACCCATTGTTGGTTCAAGACATGCTTATAGAAAAACTGTAGCCCATTACGATCAACCTTGACCGTACTCCACGAATGGCTTTTGACCAGAGCGGTAAAGTAGTCCTTGAGCTGGTTCTGCGTTAAGCGGTCTGAGCAGCAATCAAAGAAGCCACTAATCCGCCGAACGGCGTGAGCGTATACATCGATGGTACTGTCAGCTTTGCCTTGACGATGTAATGCGTTAATATGTTGCTCATACAATGAGTCGTATCGGGCTTGTTGTGCTTTGTTCAAGAGTGCCTTAACCCAAATCTGCAGTGGTGTTTTGGACGATTCAAACAAAGTGCCTGCTCGTAAGCGCGTTTGGCGTCGGCAAGACTTGCAAGTACACACTTCGGGACGACTGCGAAGAACGTAAAAGTCTTCTGAGTGGCAATGGGGACAAATAAACGCTTTACCGTTGAATCGGCTGCGCTAGATTAGCTCTCTGGCTGTTTCTTCAGTGGTGATTTCTGTGAAAAATCGCTCTGAGGTGAACTGTTTATAAAACAGTTAAATAGCTTTTTATACCATTTTGCTGACTTGTGTGCACTTTGCTGATAGGCATATTAAATTAACTCTTAAAATTTTACGTTGCCAAGTCATCAGTTTCTCCAAATTTGATTATTGTAATGAGCTCGACTTCTAACTAGTTGAGTTTCAGCATTCAAAGTATAGGGGAATTTTTATCGATTCCCGGGCCCTATTCAAATATTGCACCATCGTATTATTAAGTTCAGTTAACGGCTGTCGATTTCAGCGACTTCCTTGGTGCTCTCCTCGATACCTAATAACTGTTCGGTAATGGTTTTTTCGTCAGCAGTGAACTGAGCATTTTTAAGCAGCCAAACATAAAATTTAGTGCCATTGCTAAGATCAGATTTTACTGTGATATTCCCGCCAAAGCGGCGGATCAATGAATAGCATACGGATAAGCCTAAACCACTACCCTTGCCAGGTTCCTTGGTGCTAAAAAACGGATTAAATATTTTCTCTTGCTCTTTTTTCGCGATACCACGACCATTATCTTTTACCCGCACGATTACACCTTTTTCACCCCAATCTTGTGTCTGAATATGTATTAACCCATCTCCATTTGAAGGTAGGGAATGAAAAGCATTAATGATTAAGTTAACGATCACCTGTTGAAACTCTTCTGCATTAATTTCAACTTCAATTGTGGCTTTTAGCTCAAGCTCAATATGGAATGTTTTTTCATTTTCCAAGTGGCGTATTAGTTTCAGTGAGTCATCAATGAGTGCATTAACGTTAACTGTTCCAACGTATCCAGCATATTCATTTGGCTTAGCGTATTGCAATAAATTGTCGATGATTGCTTTAATACGGTAGACCTGTTCAATCGCAATTTCTATTTCTTCTTTAACCGGCTCAGCGTGTTTCCCGAGTGCTGCAGCCATGACATCTAAACTTCCCAAGATAACCGCTGTCGGATTGTTGATTTCATGCGCGACTCCAGCTGTGAGTTCGCCAAGTGCGGCGAGCTTTTCTGCTACCACTAATTGTTGGCGAGTCTCCCGTAGTAAGCCTATTGTGCGGCTTAAATCATCATTACGATTTTGTAATTCAGCGGTCCGAGCAACTACTTTGCTTTCTAGCTGATCTGCGGAGTCTTGCAGTTCTTGTTTACGTTGCTCCAACTGTTCTAGCATGGCGTCAAACTCCTCAGCTAATAACCCCAATTCATCGTCAGAATCAATAAAGCCAACTCGCTCAGGAAAACCTTTTTGTGTGGCGTGAATGACGTCACTCATTTTTTCAATGGGCTTAAATATTAGTTTTGCCCCCCGAATGGCTAGCCAAGCAGATAACAGCATTAGCGTGAGTAGCATAGACACAAGTATTGCCAAGGCTTTCCATAGTTCGTGTCTGAATGGTTTTTCCAAAAAACCAGCATACAACATCCCAACACGTAGACCTTCTACGTCGATAATGGGCTCATACGAGGAAATGTACCAATCGTTAACAACGAAAGCGCGATCTATCCAAGTCTCCCCATTATCAAGGACTTTGCTTCTGACTTCGTTGGATACGCGTGTTCCTAATGCACGTTCACCTACTTTTAGCGGCACATTAGTGCTGATGCGGACGTCGTCTAAAAATACAGTTACGGTTCCGATACTGCCTGCTGGTAGATTGCCCGGTGCGTAAACTAAATCTCGAATTGCGTCGACGAAACCAAAGTTGGCGTTGAGTAAAACGCCACCGTCTAGTATACCGATTAGTTTACCAGCACGGTCTTTGACTGGGTAGAGTGTACGAATGACCATAGCTCGGTCTTGTACTTGCAAGGTGGTTGGGCGAGCCCTAGCGGTTTCGATTAAGGGTAATCTAACTAATTCAGCTAGGCTTGAATTGATCGAATTCAATTCTTTTTGGTTGTAAATTTCGATATTCGCTGAAGCGATTCCAGAGCGAGCATTGGCAAAGGCAGAGGAATCTCTCGATGTACTTGCAGACCCCGTTTCATCCGGGGAAATGGGCACTAAGTTTAAGAATGAAAATGCTACTGCATCACGTAAATCAGCGACTTGCTGACGGATAGATAAATCATCTTTCGCGTTTAGTGCTGATTGAAAAGCATAGGATTCACTGAGAGACACTAGGGTATCAAGATAATTTTTCTGGATGCGATTAAAGGTGTCGTGAGAAACGGATAGATCGGTTTTTACTTTGATAAACAGCTGTTTATAGGTGTAATTTTTACCCCAGTTTATCGCAGTAATCAAAGCAATGGGCATCATTAGTAAGATAGGAAAAAGCACTAACGCCAATAGACGATATCGTACCGTGCTCCGAATGAGCTTGCTGGCCCTTTTATAAAAGGGAGCAGCTTTTTCCATTATGCTTGTTCAATCCACAGCTTTTCCTTGCGTTCTAGCGTTTTACGCGATATGTCCAGACGGCGAGCTGCAGCTGATTTATTACCGTTCTCTTCTCCTAGTATTCGCTGCATATGGTGTTTTTCAATACTGGCTAAGCGTTCATCGTTTGGTTCAATAGAGCGGGTGTTGGCGTTTAAAATTCCAGCGCTGGGGTTAATGCACTCAATCGGGGTTTTCTTCAAAAGTAAGCTGCGTTCTAATACATTCTTGAGTTCTCTGACATTGCCTGGCCATTCATAGCTGTTTAAAGGTAAAAGCAATGATTCTGTGATCTCTGGCATGCTTACACTTAGCTCGGTGGAGATTTTTTCAGCAAAATGACGCACTAATAAAGGTAGATCGCCTGTTCGCTCTCTAAGTGGCGGCATATTAATGCTAACCACATTTAAGCGGTAGAATAGATCCTCGCGGAATTGGCCTTTTTCTACTTCTTTGCTTAAGTTTCGATTAGTGGCGACAATAATCCTTACGTCTATTGGGGTTTCTCTGTTGGAGCCAACGGGACGAATAACCTTTTCTTCAAGTACGCGTAATAGGTGCACTTGCATTGGCAATGGCATCTCGCCGATTTCATCTAGGAATAAAGTGCCTTTGTCAGCATAGGTGAATAAGCCTTCGCGAGCCTGTTGTGCGCCAGTAAATGAGCCTTTAGTGTGACCGAACAACTCGCTTTCCATTAGGCTTTCAGAAACGCCGCCGCAATTTATTGGCACGAAACTGCCCTTGCGCCCGCTCATTTTATGTAGTGCTCGTGCGGCTAGCTCTTTGCCGGTCCCTGATTCGCCCTCTATCATTACCGTCGTTGGCATAGGGGCGACACGACTAAGAATGTTATAAACATTTTGCATGAGCGGACTATCACCAATCATGCCACCATCGTAAATTCGTTCAACCTGCCTTTTCAGTATCAAGTTTTGGCGTTTCATTTGCTGATTAATTAGCGCATGTTGTATTGAGGCGAGAATTTGCTCCATACGAAATGGCTTTAGAATGAAATCTGAAGCACCTGCTTTAAGGGCTGCGATCGCCATTTCCATATTGGCATGCGCGGTAATGAATATCACGGAAGTTGTGCCCCCGTGCTGACGAATTTCTCTTACCCAATCTACTCCAGACGTGTTGGGTAGGCGAATATCTGAAATAATTAAATCGAAGTGGCAAAGCTGTCTGAGCGCCTCTGCAGTTTGGGTGTCTTGTGCGGTTTCAACTAAGCCAAAATGCTTACTCAGGCCTTTTAGTAAAAAATTCCGAATGCCCGGTTCGTCGTCAACAATTAATACAGCAGAGTGCTTAAAATGGCTTATATCCGTGACGGGTTCTAGGTCTTTTGGGTTGTCCGCGTGATTCATTTTTTCAATATTGGGTGTTTAACAGGCAACTGAACATCAGATTCTAGTAGTTGCATTGGTCGCTTGTCGGGAGTTGTGGTCTATTTTGTCTCACATTATACATAAGGTTTTGGCCTGTATAAGCTATCAAGGTGTTGGTTTATGGCTTAGTTGCTCGTTATCTCATATCTTTCGTACTAAAATTGCGGACCCCGCTTTCTAAGCATGGTATGGCATGGTATTTGCTATGTCTACATACAATACTAAACACTAACTTAATTTCCCGGTTCTTAGAAACATGTTTAAACTTATAGGTTGTATAGCGCTGGCTTCAGTCTGTTTATTGGCGTCTAGCCTATTTCAACCGATCTTTGCTACAGAGCGTTCCAAGACGCTTCGCTTAGCAACGACGACCAGCACTGAAAACTCAGGCCTATTAGCCTATTTATTGCCTCGCTTTGAAGCGCAGTCAGGGTATACGGTAAATGTGATAGCAGTGGGTACAGGCAAGGCCTTAAGGATGGGCCGAGACGGTGATGCGGATGTGGTGCTAGTACATGCACCGACTGCTGAGGAAAGGTTTGTAGAAGAGGGTTTTGGGCTGAAACGGGTATCTGTTATGTATAATGATTTTGTTTTTGTTGGCCCAGAAAGTGACGACGCGAATCTTATGCAGGCCACAGCGGTCGAGGCAGTGATGCAGTCACTAATCGACGAGAAAAGTATATTTGTGTCTCGTGCGGATGATTCTGGAACGCATAAGAAAGAACTCAGTCTTTGGCAACTTATTAGTACAAAGCCTAGTGGCGCTCACTATCGTGAAGCAGGGCAAGGAATGGGTAAAGTGTTGACGATGGCGAGCGAGATGGACGGGTATACGCTAGTGGATAGAGGGACTTGGTTGGCATACAAGGGCAAGTCTCCACTGCAGTTGCTTTTTGAAGGCGCACCAATTTTGCAAAACCCTTATAGTATCATTGCCGTTAACCCAGAAAACCATCCACATCTTAACCACGATGGAGTGCAAGCGCTGATTAATTGGTTAACGGATGAACTCGCTCAGCGATTGATTGGTAATTTCAGGATAAATGGTGAAGGTTTATTTATACCAGATGCTTAATGAGCGTGTTGGATAATAAGGTTTGCCATTGGGAAACCGCTACTTCGGACTATTTCCCTGCTCATTATCGACGAATGGTCTAATGAACTCGCCATAACCCGCGGCCATTAAGCTCAAGTAATCAGAAAGCTGTCCTCAAACTGCCACTTTATCGCTACGCAAATTATTAACCGACAAATCTTTAATGTTGGTTAATCAATCAGGTAAGTTAATCATCGCCCCAAATAAGCTCGCCTGATTCACTTAAATCATAGCCGCTAAGTTGGTCTGCGATGGACTGTGTTTTCAGCGATTTTAGCTGATTATTAAGGCCTTGGAAGAGATGTCGAAACCAAATTTTTCTGGGGATGGCTAAATCAAATGCTTCCCACCCTAAACTGATGAACCCAAGATTGAATTCAGAA
The DNA here is from genome assembly GCA_047639475.1 of Gammaproteobacteria bacterium. GTDB lineage: Bacteria > Pseudomonadota > Gammaproteobacteria > Arenicellales > Poriferihabitantaceae > JAAELZ01. The sequence goes on along the minus strand of JBLIOD010000014.1, from coordinate 14,830 downwards.
GCGATGGCTCGAGTCCCTGGTGCAACATCTGCCATGCCCATTGCAACGTTCGCCGCGGCCTCTCTTTCGGATAGTGATTGGTTAGATTGGTTTAAGGACTCACTCGTTTTACCATAACGACTTAACACCTCTTGTATAAATCGTTGCGCACCCGACCCAGGCTGCCGCATTGCCCAGCTCGTGTTTGGGCCAAGCAGACTTTCTATGTTTACGTCCCCTATCGCTAACTTAGGTGTCAGAATCAACCCTTGCTCTCGTCTAAAAGCGCGTATCAGTACCCATTGTACATGCTCCGAATAATGCCTTAATAAAGCTGGGTGGCGTGTATCGCTCTCGGTATCTGGGCCCCAGTGAATGCCACACACGTCAACACGGTGTGCTTGCATCAATTCAAGGCCCAAGCGTGTGCCAGTTGGAGAGTAGGTGACTAAAGCTTGAGAGCCAGTTTGTGCCACGTAATCATTGACTATTCGATATAGCAGTGGGTCATCGCTTCCCCCGATAATAAGTCGCTCTGAGAGTAGGCCGCTGTGAGAAGAATCTAACATCCAATGGTCGATCAACTCCCGAGGAAACATCCACTTTCCAGTCACTTTAGTGGCAGGAATGATGCCCAAGTTTGCTAGCTCGTAAATTTTTTTCTCATTAAGCTGTACATACAGCGCAACTTGTTTAACATTCAAGAATGGAGAAACTTGAAAATCTTCGGAGGTGTCCATTATGGGTTGTTAGTCATCTGAGGGCTTGCATAACCTAGCGCTTTATTATGTTGGGTTCTTTAGCGACTAGGTCTTGCGTGGGCCTTGCTCGGGATAGCATCAAGTTCAATATTTTCTGCACCCGTATATGCTAAAAAGTGACGACCTTTAGCACGTGATAACAAGGTAACGCCCACTTTTCTGGCTAGTATCAGCGCCATATGCGTAGTGCCAGATCGAGATAGTAGAATAGGGATACCCATTTGTGCGACTTTAATCACCATTTCAGACGTCAACCTGCCGGTGGTGTAAAATATTTTATCTGCACCTTGAATCTCTTTGATAGCCATGTAGCCCGCAATAGCATCTACCGCATTGTGTCGGCCTACATCTTCTACGAACCGCATTATTTTAGTGCCTTGGCAAAGCGCACAGCCGTGAACTGCACCCGCTTGTTTGTATATTTCGTTATGCGTACTTAGGCTTTTTAATAGGTCGTAAATCAACGATTGTTTTATCTCAACCGCTGGCAGTTTGATCTTACGCATGTCTGCCATTAAGTCGCCATACATTGCTCCTTGGCCGCAGCCTGTTGTTACCGTTTTAGTTTTAAGCTTTTCTTCAATTCCCTCAGCTTGCCTGTATGTGACGACACTGACGGAATCCGTTTCCCAGGTAACATTGATAGATTTAACGTCTTTCACCGACTTGACTAGCCGTTGGTTTAGCAGCCAACCTAAAGTAAGCAGCTCTGGTTGAGTGCCGAGGGTCATGACCGTCACTATTTCACGTTTATCAAGATGTATAGTGAGCGCTCGCTCGGTCGCAACGTGACAAGGAATGATCTCACCATATTCGTTATGGGCGGTGACTTCTATAGTAGCGTCTAGTCCTTCGTCTGAGAGTTCAATTGTTTTCATGAGTGTGATTTTTGATTCTGGTGAATCTAATATTAGTGGCATTTCCGTTGCTAAGAATAACGGATGCCTTGCTTAATATGTAGCAATTTCCGTGCCAACTCCCTGTTGGAATAATGCTGGGGTTCGTAGTGACTTAGCGCTTTCGCTGCGACAAATTGTCTCATTTGTAATCTTTGTGCCGGACAGTTTTAACCAAGTGCGCGTGCTATTGGCTTCGCGCAATTAGTTTAATGATTGTTTTGCTCAACATCGGGGTAGCCATAACGATGGCATGATATTTGCTAGCTATAGTTAGTTAAGCATTATCACAAACTGTCATTTTCTGTATGTTAGACCACTTTACTGTCTCCGTTATTCTTGAGTCTCGGCCCGCTAAAAGCGAATGGGCGGCGTTGAATTGGGACGTGGTTGGTTTGTGTAATATTTCAGGTGAAACCTTGGATGTTAACAGTGGCAGTCAAATTACGTCAGCTGATGATGTTAATCGATATGTGTATAGCGGCATGAATTTGCAATTTTTTGAAGATCAATGTGAAAGCTATTATCACAATTTGATGTCGCCGCAACCCAGTTGTTACATTATTGCGAGTCAGGAAGATGATGAGCGACCCGAACCCTTTTTAGTGACAATGAGTTTTGACGAGGCGCACGCTTATCTCGAAGGTGATGCCAGTATTTATTCAGTGCCGATTCCGCCGGAGTTGTATCAACAAGTTGAGGCCTATGTGGTGGAAAACTACTCCGCAGAGATGCGAAAGAAGAGAAAGCGAGTGGACTGGAAAGAAAAACGATGAGCAACCATGGCAAGGGCAACGACAAGGGGGATAAGGATGATCAAGGTAAACAAGGCTTTTCGTCCCGGTGGGCGCGACGCAAACAAGCAGTTAAGGCGGCGAATGAATCAGAAAACAATGTTACGCACGCTGAGGGGGCTGATATCACAGGGACAGTAGAACCGGTCGAACTCGATCGTGAGCAGAAATTGGAGCAACTTAATCAGCTAACTGATGCAGATATGCCTGAAATAGAGTCTTTAGACGAGGAGGCTGATTTCTCTAATTTTATGTCAAAAGGCGTGAGTGAAGCATTACGTAAGCAGGCGCTGAAAAAGTTGTTCCACGGTGCAAGTTACAACTTGCGAGACGGCTTAGACGAATATGACGACGACTACACCTTTTTTGAGAAACTAGACCCTAATACCATCACCTCTGATATGAAGCACATGATAGAGGTGGAAGCAAAGAAGGAACGATTGTTGCTAGAGGAGCAGGCTTTACAAGAGGAGCTTGAGCGGCAAGAAGCTCAGGAAATGGAGATGGATGAGGCCGATGACGAAGAAGAAGTTACATTGAAAGACGGCGATGAAACGCTGGAGTTGTCTGATGCTGCGATTGAACAGTCAGAAACTATTCAATTGGATGGTGGAGAGACTGAGGAGCGAGATGACCTGCAACCTCAAACACCAAGCCTAAATACCAAGCCCAAAAAACCGCCAACCCTACACTGAGAATTGACCATGACAGACTCCTTTGCTTCAAACCAAAAAAACAGTGCACGAGAGGCTGCGTACGCTGCGGTTGAAGTGCTTAATGCTAAATCTACCTCGATGCTGGAATACCAATCCCGTGGGCATATATTGGTGCTTGGAAACAAGTCAGCAGCCGGGCAATATGTTGACCTCCCTGAACCGCTTACTATGGAGCTCATTGAGGTAGATTCGACAGAAGAGGTACTAATTGAGGGTGCGCTCGGCCAGTTTGTAGTAAAGCATGGCAAGGTCGAAAAGAAAGCTGATTTAGTTTTGGATCTTAGCCCAGAGCCACAGCTAAGTATGGCGCTAAAGCCGCCTGGGTACGTATTTGTCGACGTTGAGCAGGATGCTCCCAATGAGGTGATCGATACCTTGGTTGAGATGGTGGGTACTTTCGATAAGCCGCGTTACTTTAACTATGACGAAAGCTTGTGCGCACACGGCCGTTCTGGAAAACCAGGCTGTACACGCTGTATTGATGCCTGCCCAGCTGAAGCAATTACATCGTTGATAAATAAAGTAGAGGTCGACCCGTATCGCTGCCAAGGAGGTGGAATTTGTGCAACTGTTTGTCCTTCCGGTGCGATAGCTTATGCGTTTCCTTATGCTGAAGATTTGCAAAAACACCTGCGTACATTGATTTTTACCTATATTGATCAAGGGGGAGGAGCGCCGGAAATACTTTTCGTAACTGAACAAGAATCTGATCGAGCTCTATTGATGTTACCCAGCGCATTGGTGGTTAAAGTGGAGGAAGTCGCGAGTGTCGGACCCGACGTTTGGTTGTCGGCATTAGCGTGGGGCGCGCGTAATATACAATTGTTTGACCTCGATGGCATGCCAGAACCGGCGCGCAAGGCGCTGGATATTAATGTCGAAATGGTCGAAGCAATGTTATCAGGCATGAGCTACCCACCTAGTGTGTTGTCGGTGATTATTGATCAAGGTGACCTACTAGCAACTAAATCGATGCCAGCTATTGAACGCGCAAAGCATGCCGCGTTTGGTCAAAAACGGCAGACCTTGTTTATGGCTCTGGACCATCTGGTAGAGCAATCACTAGCCTGTGAGTTGCCGGTGGAATTACCTCAGGGCTCGATTTTTGGCGAAGCGATAGTGAATCAAGACGCCTGCACCTTATGTATGTCTTGCGTAAGTGCATGCCCTGGTAATGCCTTGCAAGACGGCGGTGATAAGCCTTCGCTCGGATTTCTAGAGGAGAATTGCTACCAATGCGGTATCTGTGAAACTACTTGCCCAGAAGGGGCGATATCAATCAAACCACGTATTGTATACGACCCTAAAGTTCGCAAAAAACCGCGATCCTTGCATGAAGAACAACCCTTTTGTTGCCTGAGTTGTGGCAAACCTTTTGCTACCTTATCCGGCATTACGGCTATTCTTGGTAAGTTAGAAGGGCACTCGATGTTCGGTGACGAGCGTTCAAAGCAGCGTCTTAAGATGTGCGGCGATTGCCGTGTTAAAGACATGATGGAAGACCCTAACGTTGATTTGTAGAGACCTCAACATAGGTCAGGTTGTCAGCATGGTTTGCGCAGTGGTGGATCAATCTGGACAAGACTGCGACAATAATGACAGATAATCATTTTTGTATAGGTATTTTATTCCAAAATGGTAATTATTATCAAAAATAACTGGCACGAAATTTGCTATGAATACTAATAACAGCATAACAATTAAGAATAATGCAAACACACATTTCAACAACACAACTAAATTCTTCATTGACTCAGGTCGAATTGGGTATGCCAATGGATGAGCAGCCTCAAGGCCAGACCGATCAGTCGGCTCAACATCGGCAGATTGCTGAAGAGCAACAATACAGAGCGGGCGCATACTCCTTATTAGCGGCTTTATTGCGCGCGGCCCCAGCTACGGATGTATTAAAGCAAGTTGCCGGTTTTGGTAAGATTGAGGTTGATGAAGATGAAATGTTGTTAGCAATGTCTTCGTTGGGCTTGGCGGTAGGCACTGTTAGCGAACAAAGTATCACAAATGAATACCATGATTTATTTATTGGTGTTGGGCGAGGCGAGTTAGTACCTTATGGCTCCTGGTATTTAACGGGCTTTTTAATGGAGCAGCCGCTCAGCATTTTAAGGGACGATTTGAAAATCTTGGGTATTGAACGTGACACTTCAGTGAAAGAACCTGAAGATCACATTGGCTCATTGTTTGAAGTGATGGCTATTTTGATTAGCGAGGATGTAGCTGCCCACGTTCAGTTGCAGTTTTTTAGTAAGCACCTAGAGCCGTGGTGCGAGAAATTTTTTGTTGATTTGGCGGAAGCTAAATCAGCGCAATTTTATCGATCTGTCGGGCGCTTTGGTAGCGCTTTTATTGCACTCGATAGTCAATATTTGAAGTCACCTGTATAGGAGGAAATAGAATGAAGAAAGTAAACATAAGCCCTAATCAATCTAGGGATCAATCTAAGGCTGAGTCTGTAAAAACGAGCCGAAGGTCTTTTTTGCGCACAGGCATAGCGGCCACTGGCGGTGTTGCCGCAGCGATTGCCATTAATGGCAGCGCTCAGGCAGCGAGTGATGAAGTGACTGAGGTCGTCCCGAAAGATGAGGGCTACCGTGTTACGGAACATGTGTCCGCATATTATAAGTCGGTGGAGGTATAAGCATGATGAAATTAACTAGGAAGTCTAATACTGTCGCTGAAGTTAATTCAGGCGGTAAAGCAACCCATAAACCCGCTACGGGTAGCCAACATAAATTAGGCGTCGCGATGCCGCGCCGTGCTTTTCTGCGTAATTCCGGTTTGATGGCGGGAGGTGCTGTTTTAGCCAGCAACATAGCGCCGACTACAATGAAAAAGGCCGAAGCGGCTATCGCGGGTTCTGGCTCTGAGATAAAACGCGTAAAAACAGTTTGTACTCACTGCTCAGTGGGTTGCGGTATTGTCGCCGAGGTGCAAAATGGCGTATGGACAGGGCAAGAGCCTGCGCTTGATCATCCATTTAACAAAGGCGCGCATTGTGCTAAAGGTGCTTCAATTCGTGAGCATGGCCACGGTGATCGCCGCCTAAAGTACCCGACAAAATTAGTGGACGGTAAATGGACCAAAGTTTCTTGGGACGAAGCGATCAACGAAATCGGTGATAAATTGCTGAGCATTCGTAAAGAGTCTGGTCCTGATTCAGTTTATTGGTTAGGTTCGGCTAAGCACAGCAACGAACAAGCTTACTTATTCCGCAAAATGGCGGCGATGTGGGGAACCAATAACGTCGATCATCAGGCACGAATTTGTCACTCTACTACAGTAGCGGGTGTAGCCAATACATGGGGCTATGGCGCCATGACGAATTCATATAACGATATTCATAATTCTCAAGCGATATTATTGATCGGCTCTAATCCAGCAGAAGCGCACCCCGTTTCCTTGCTGCATATTATGAAAGCGAAGGAAGAAAATAACGCACCGATTATTGTTATTGACCCGCGTTTTACTAGAACGGCGGCACATGCTGATCACTTCTTACAAATTCGTCCAGGAACAGACGTGCCCATAATTTGGGGCATGATGTGGCATATATTTGAAAACAAGTGGGAAGACAAAGAATTTATCCGTCAACGTGTTTACGGCATGGAAGAAGTCATGCAAGAAGTACGTAAATGGACACCCGATAAAGTAGAGGATGTCACGGGAGTACCCGAGCATAAAGTATATGCAGCGGCGAAAGCGATGGCAGACAATCGACCTGGCACTTTTATTTGGTGTATGGGCGGTACGCAACACACAATCGGTAATAACAATACCCGTGCTTACTGCACGTTCCAATTAGCGCTGGGCAACATGGGCGTTTCTGGTGGTGGTGCTAACATCTTCCGCGGACACGACAATGTACAGGGCGCAACTGACCTCGGTGTATTGGCCAATACCTTGCCGGGTTATTACGGCTTATCAGCAGGTTCTTGGAAGCATTGGTCAAAAGTCTGGGACCTCGATTACGAGTGGGTAAAAGGCCAGTTTGACGAAGGCAGTTACGAGAAAAAAGGCGATAAAGACGTGCACGTGATGAACACGGTAGGTATGCCCGTATCTCGCTGGATCGATGGTGTTCTCGAAGATAAAGAAAACATCGCTCAGAATGACAAATTAAAGGCGATGTTCTTTTGGGGGCATGCGCCTAATAGTCAAACCCGTGGCACTGAAATGAAGAAAGCCATGGAACAACTAGAGTTATTGGTGATAGTTGACCCGTACCCGAATCTAGCGTCCGTGATGCATGATCGCACAGATGGGGTTTACTTATTGCCCGCTGCCACGCAACTTGAGACGCGTGGATCAGTTACCGCATCAAACCGTTCATTCCAATGGCGCTCACAAGTAATAGAGCCGCTTTTTGAATCTTTACCTGATCATACGATCATGTATAAGTTGACGAAGAAACTAGGTATTGCTGATCAGTTATTTAAACATATCGAAGTAGAAGGTGAGGAGCCAGTCGTCGAAGACATTACCCGAGAGTTTAATCGGGGTATGTGGACGATTGGTTACACTGGCCAAAGCCCAGAGCGCTTGAAGAAACAGCAAGAAAATTGGGGTGATTTTGACTTTACCAGTCTTCAAGCAGAAGGCGGTAAATGCGACGGTGAGTATTACGGATTACCTTGGCCTTGTTGGGGAACGCCGGAGATGGGCCACCCCGGTACCCCTAACTTGTATGATGGAAGCAAATCGGTCGCTGACGGCGGCTTAACGTTCCGAGCGCGTTTTGGAGTAGAGCGTGAAGGCGTCAATTTATTGGCAGAGGGTTTCCATTCTAAAGATTCTGAAATTAAGGACGGCTACCCTGAGTTTAAGTCTGACTTGATGAAGCAATTAGGTTGGTGGGACGACCTCACTGCAGATGAGAAAGTAGCGGCGGAAGGCAAGAACTGGAAGACAGACTTATCTGGCGGTATACAACGTGTTGCTATCAATCACGGTTGTGCACCCTTTGGTAACGCAAAAGCCAGGGTAAAAGTGTGGACATTCCCAGATCCAATTCCGATCCATCGAGAACCGCTTTATAGCAGCCGTCGAGATTTGGTTGAGAAATACCCAACCTATGAAGATAGAAAATCATTCTGGAGATTACCGACTCGTTACGAATCCATACAGGCTAAAGATTACTCGGTAGATTATCCGATTATCTTAACGACAGGGCGATTGGTAGAGTACGAGGGTGGTGGAGACGAGTCTCGATCAAATCCTTGGCTTGCTGAGTTACAGCAAGACATGTTTATCGAAATGCACCCGCGCGATGCGAATAATGCCGGTGTTAGAGAAAAAGATGACGTGTGGGTAGAAACACCAGAAGGTGCAAAAATCAAAGTGCAGGTGATGATCACTCGCAGAGTAGCTTCAGGCGTTGCCTTTATGCCATTCCATTTTGGTGGTCACTTTCAAGGAAAAAACTTGCACGATAAGTACCCAGAAGGCGCAGCACCTTATGTTCTAGGTGAAGCAGCCAATACCGCCATGACCTATGGTTATGATTCAGTCACTCAGATGCAGGAGTCAAAGTGCTCTCTGTGCCGAGTTAGCGCAGCTTAGGAGGAATAATTATGGCTAGAATGAAATTTTATTGTGATGCTGAACGTTGCATTGAATGTAATGGATGTGTAACCGCATGTAAGAATGAGAACGAAGTGCCGTGGGGTGTGAACCGCAGACGCGTAGTTACCATTAAAGATGGTGAACCCGGCGAACGCTCGTTGTCAATGGCTTGTATGCATTGTAGTGATGCACCTTGTGCTGCGGTTTGTCCCGTTGATTGCTTCTACACCACTGATAATGGCGTAGTATTGCATGACAAGGATATTTGTATCGGTTGCGGCTACTGCTCTTATGCGTGCCCATTTGGCGCACCTCAGTTTCCCGAAGGTGCGGCATTTTCTTCACGTGGCAAGATGGATAAGTGTACTTTCTGCGCTGGCGGCCCTGAAGAAACGGGTAGCAGTGAGGAGTATCGCAAATATGGCGCTAATCGCTTAGCTGAAGGTAAGTTACCGATGTGCGCTGAAATGTGTGCAACTAAGGCGCTTATTGCCGGAGACGCAGACGTGGTGTCTGATATTTATCGCAAACGAGTGGTGAACCGAAGTGCTTCAGTCTTGGCTTCAGCAACTCAACTGCAAGGCTCAAGTCTAGGTATCACTGTTGATATGAGCGGTAAAGCGACGTCTCAATAACTTTAGCCTATGGCGAGTATAAATAATGGGCGCGTGTCATCGATGCGCGCCCATTATTTTGAAAATTAGATTAAATGTAAATCTTAGCTAACTTGAGATAAACAATGCAAAAGACCAAACAAAACCTGTCACATCTAGTCACTGTTATTACTGCCTTATTAGTATGCGGGCTATTGTCTACCATTAGCAATGCACAGTCGTCAGCGGAGGGGTTTTCTGCAGAGCGTGACGTGATTGTGGACTCTCCCGGAACAGACCTTTGGCGTGCAGTACGTGGACGAACGGATGTTGTGGGTAAGACGCAGGTGAAAGGACCTGATACCGCCACAATGATTACCACTAAGGGGCAGGAGTGGCGTGAGTTACGCACCCAGAAAATTATCCCTTACGCAATGATATTACTTGGCGCTGTGCTATTACTGTTGCTGCTTTATCGACTAATTTTTGGTAAAGCAAAAATAAAATCTGGAAGATCGGCTAACAAAATAGCCCGTTTTACGTCTGTGCAACGTTTCGTACACTGGGTGGTTGCTATTTTATTCGTAATCCTCGGAATAACAGGACTGATTTTAACGTTTGGCCGGGATGGTTTGATTCCACTTATTGGTAATGAGGCATTTGGCAGCCTTGCTTATGTTGCTAAAATTATTCATGATTACATCGGCCCGGTATTCGCATTGGCTTTGCTTTTAATGTTGTTCACATTTATCAAAGGCAATTTTCCCAAAGGTGTTGATTTTAAATGGTTATTAAAACTCGGTGGCCTGTTCGGTGGTCACCCTGACGCTGGACGCTACAATGCCGGCGAGAAGTTATGGTTTTGGTTAGCCATTCTTGGCGGAGCAGTTGTTGTCGGCTCAGGCTTAGTTTTAGACTTCCCGATATTTGGTCAAGGTCGAGAGTTAATGCAGCAGTCAACGGTTATACATGTCATTGGTGCAGTGGTTATATTGGCAGCCTCGTTCGGGCATATTTATCTTGGCACCGTTGGAATGGAAGGGGCTTTCGAATCTATGAAAACGGGATACTGCGATGAGAACTGGGCCAAGGAACACCATAACTTGTGGTTTGACGAAATGAATGGTAAAGGATTAGTAGGCAAAACTCATGAAGAGATTAAAGCTCTAAAAAAGTCTACTTAGACCATTTCCCGAAACTTTTCACCAACTGCCAAGCGCATAGTCGACTATGCGCTTGGGTTTTTTTAGTTAAAGAGATATGACAGACGAATTAAATAACGAAGAATTTCGCCGACGTGCGGATCAATATATTCATTTAGCGAATGAGCAAAGTAGTGAGGAAGACCATGAAAAAGTGAATGCTTCTATGATCTACGGCTGCGCGCGCTACAGTGCCTTCATTGTCGCTTCCATGTCAGATAGTGTAGAGGACATGCAAAAAGATAAAGAAGAGGCAATTCGCTATTTTTCTGAACAATTTAAAGCGATGTTGATCGAGAACTTAGATGATCACATCAATAACTACGACCATTACATTCAACAGTCTACACAGTAGATTTACAAGGAATGCTATTAGTATGGATTACGCAACATTTGGTATGGACTTTATTATCTAGCAAGTTGAGTCATTATCGTTCCACACGATATATCGATGATTAGCATTAACCCTTTCGTTATCAATCTCAATCAGAATGGTGCTAACTAATCATAACAAAGCCTCCCAGTTAGGAAAGACTGATTCGCCCCGGGGTTGTCGGAGACTAAATTTCTTGAGAGGATTAGTCAATGAACAAAAGACCTGGATATTCCCACGAAGTATGGGAGCGCGCGGTTCGGTTGGTATTAACCAGCGAACATGAACATTCATCACGATGGGCTGCTACTAAGTCTGTTGCATCAAAGATTGGTTGTACCCCAGAAACTTTGCGGACATGGATCAACAAGATAGAAGTTGATACTGGCACTAAGTCTGTAGTCACAACAGACCAAGCTCAACGGTTCAAAGAATTAGAGCGGGAGGTTCGTGAACTTAAACGCACTAACGAAATATTACGTAAGGCGGCGGCTTTTTTCGCCCAGGCGGAGCTCGACCGTCGACCGAGATAATGGTGACCTTTATTGATAAGTATCGTAAGACGTATGGTGTTGAGCCAATCTGTGCTGAGTTGCCGATTGCACCGTCTATGTACTATCGCAGCAAAGCGCTCGAGCGTTGCCCAAATATCAATCGTGTCTGACCCTATTGGTTACGTTGGTTATTGGCAATACTTAGACAGATTAGAGTGTAGTCGACTGTCCCTTTTGGGAGGAATAGGCAGCTGAGAAAAATAAGGAGGTTCCCATAGTTTAACGGACGATTTTAAATAGGCGACAATAGTCGTTTAGGAGTATCCAACTATGAACAAAAGAAAACCATTCCAAACCTTTACTAAAGAATTCAAACTTGAAGTTGTTAGGCTGATGCAAGTTACCAGACCTGACCGCATGTTCGCCTGCACTAAGGAACTAGGTGACTGACTCTGTTTGGCCCAAGGAGCCAGTTGAGGAACTACTCAATAACACATTTCCGTAGAGATTACAGACATTCACCTTCTCTCAAAATAGACTGCAATGCTGTGTACCCCGTAACCGCCCGCTAACCTGATCAAGATGAAATTTAACTCCATTCACTTTATATCTCCAATACAACGCTATTAATGCCTCAGGCATAGTGTATATTCCAACTAGGTAAACTGAGATTGTCACAGTAGTCTTGGTATCACACGTCCCATTAAGGGCATGAGCACCAGCCCTCTGCTTTAAGTCTGCCCTTCCAGTTTATTCCTTTTCGAGTTTTACAAACATATCGTTATGGTGATGTACGAGGTTTGCCATCGTGTGAACTAGTACGATGATCTGTCCGTAATTCAGAAATAAGAGTAACCAACACATAGGGAGTTTTCAATGAAACGTTCTGTTAAGAATCAAGGTAGCGTTATTCGTTACAGCGCGCTAGTCGTATTTTTCCTCTCAATGGTGATTACCAACCTTGCCTGGGGCCAAGTCAAAGTGGTTGTTATTCCACTGATGGGAGACGACGCAGCCTCCAATTGGCTGGGCGCCTGGACTAGTTCTACCCCATACAAGACGGGTAATATCGTACAACAAGGTGGCAGCAGTTATATCGCCACCTCAGACCACACTTCGGAGGTAAGCGATATTCCACTAGATAACTCGTTCTGGGATCTAGTAGCCGAATCGGGTGCCAACGGGATGGGCGGTGCGGCGGGAACCCCTGGCGCGACAGGCGAAACTGGGGCAGAAGGCGAAACTGGGGCAGAAGGCGCCGCAGCAACCGTAACTGTTGGGACGACTACCACGGGCAATGCAGGCACAAATGCTACGGTAGTGAATTCGGGGACCACATCGGCTGCAACCTTCGACTTTACCATTCCTAAGGGAGATAAAGGCGATGCCGGTACTGAAGGCGCCGATGGCGTATCCCCAGCCAATGTGGTCTGGGTCGCTAAATCTGGCGGTGATTACACCACCGTCGGTGCAGCGTTGGCCGCGATTACCGCAACAGCTTCAGATCGCTATTTGATTCGGGTTGGACCCGGCGTTTACGATGAGACGATTATCCTTAAGTCCTTTGTGGATATTGAGGGAAGTGGGGAAGGAATAACTATTATTCGCGGATTGGGTGGTGATAATAATCCTTACAGCGCCGGCGTCGGCGCCACCGTGCGGGCCATCAGTAACATCATGGCCGAACTACGTTTTCTGACGGTAGAGAGTGACGGATCGGGGAAAACCTATGCCGTTGGGATTTATACCAAGGATGTGCTCGGCGGGAACCTGAAGATGACCCACGTAACGGCATCGGCCTCGGGTGGGTCCAACCAAACCATAGGCGTGTACAACGTCTTCTCCTCTCCAGACATGGATAACGTGACTGCGACGGCCGCCTCCGGTGGGGGGAGCTTTGGCGTGCGCAACTACGACTCCTCCTCTCCCGACATGGACAACGTGACCGCCACCGCCTCGGGTGGGACGTCCAGCACTGGCGTGGAAAACATCAACTCCTCTTCCCCGGACATGGATAACGTGACCGCCACGGCCTCCGGTGGGACGAACAACGCTGGCGTGTCCAACTTCTCCTCCTCCCCGGACATGGATAACGTGACCGCAACGGCCTCGGGTGGGACCAACAACGCTGGCGTGTCCAACTCCTCCTCCTCCCCGGACATGGATAACGTGACCGCCACGGCCTTGGGTGGGACGTCCAGCACTGGCGTGTCCAACTCCTCCTCCTCTCCGGACATGGATAACGTGACCGCCACGGCCTTGGGTGGGACGAACAACTATGGCGTGTCCAACTCCTCCTCCTCCCCGGACATGGATAACGTGACCGCCACGGCCTCGGGTGGGACGTCCAGCACTGGCGTGTCCAACTCCTCCTCCTCCTCGCCAACGATCAAAGATTCCGAAATAACCGGTAGCATAAACAGTCTGTTCAATACCAGCACAAGTAGTTTGAATGTGTTTACCAGCCAATTGGATGGTCCGATTACAGTGGGTGGAGGCGCCACTTGTCTCGACTCCCATAATGGCGCTGGCCTGGCATTAAGTAGCAGTTGCGGCGTGCTTGCCTCGGGCGCTCTAGATTGGGACGATGTGACGGATGTCCCTTCGGCATTGGTAAATTGGGGGACAGGGGTGTCCACACTTTCTGGTGGCGGCACTTTCATAAACAATTCTAGCTTCACACTGAATTCAGTGCTGACACTCAGCATTCCGAGCATCAATAGAGATACGTTGAATACCGTTCAGAGCATTCCAGGCAGTGCCATGATGTCAGGCCCTTACAACAATACTAGTCATCAGTTTGGATGGGGGTTAAGTGTGGACTGTGTAATGCTCGAAACCTACAACAGCAGTAACGGTGATTTTGAACTGGTATTGTCAGGCGCTCTTGACAGTGGCAGTGAATTTCTTTTTATAAACCATCCGACTGATACGATCCCCGTCGATATGACCGTTTCACTCACAGGAGATAAATTCGTTGGTCGACTTAAGAGATTGAATGGCGTTGTATCCCGGTCTAACTGGACAAGCGGATATGAAAACTGCATTGGCGATGGCGAACCATCTTTATATCTGGATGGTGGAGCACCTATTAGTCAAGGCACCTATTTAGCAGCCGAGTTTTCAAGCTGCGGGACAGCAACACTAATGCCCACTTGCGCCTCTTTTGTAACAGGTGAATACAATGACAATTTATTAACACCAAATAGAACGCTTGCTGGGGAGTTACGGTTTCAGGATTAAAAATATTTAGGGTCAGAGTGAAAACTATGCGTATATCAAATCACTGCTTTAATAATCGGGACAGACCAGAATGGCACTAAGTTAAGGCTGTTTAGCATACCTGATATGAGGTTAAAAGGGGGCTGAATTGGTACAATTAGCCATGCAAAATACTACTCCATTATTCCCCGGTTTTGAATCTATGAATCTATGAATCTAT
>JBLIOD010000013.1:0-52175 GCA_047639475.1 Gammaproteobacteria bacterium | reverse complement strand
GGCAATGATATTATTTATGGCCAAGAAGGCAATGATATTATTTATGGCCAAGAAGAACACTAGTGGTCAAGTCTCTTTATAATATCTTTTAATTGTTTTCGCAGCTGTTTCTCATCTCTCAACCGTCTGCTTATATCTGAAATAGCGCTCGATACACCGCCATAATGCTGAAGCCCAAAATACTCGGCTATATCACTCAAGCGATGGTCGCCTACCTGCTGTGCGACGTACATAGCAACTTTCCTCGGAGTATTACTAGCGCCTCTACCTTTCAAAGACTTTGTCAAAAAATCAATCTTCGTGTCAAAATAGGCTGCTACCTGTGAAACCAATTCATCGATCGTAGGCTTGCCTAGTCTTCGATTAGCTCGCAACACTTCAGCACCCAGATTCCTCCAGCCTCTCTTTTGACCCTTACTTCTGTAAGCACTGTCAGCATAAACATCTTTAGATGTGTTTTCTGTCAAAATATCATCCAACACATTGCTGTCATGCACCACCGCTGAAGTCACCTCATAATCGCGGATGATTTTATTGCCATTGTCAGCATTGACGTGGGTTTTTGTAACCAGAGTGCGTCTCATTATTTTTCTTTGTCCAGCGCGCATCCGTGTCCTTCTGGCGTAACTTCGCAGCGTTCTCTTTGAAGCTATCAGGCATTTCTCCTTTCTTGATTTGCTTGTCGAATTGCTCGAATCATTTCTTTACCAGATCATGATCGACTAAAGACTGCCTGAAGTCCCAGAAGGGCTTCGCATCAGGTACCGTCTCCTCTAGTCGTAGACCTAGAAATCGGCAAAAACTGTAACGGTCGCGTATTTGAAACTCAAGTTCATCGTCTAAGATGTTGTACAGATGCTACAAAATCAGGCCTTTAAACATCATGACTATGTCTTTACGTTTTCTGCCAGCATTGCTCTTGCGGTTCACCTTTTCTATCCCTTTAAGCACTGGCCGAAATGCCTACCAGTCGATTAGGGCATTGAGCGTAACCGGCTTATCCTTCTCGTCTATCTTCTTAAAGCGATCTTCAAGGTCAAAAAAGACTGCTTGCAACATGATTTAATAGAGGTCTGTGAGTTTTCAATATTATAACATTCTGTAGCCTATTTTAGGAGATGCCCTATAGCCAGTGCTGACGGTGGGCAAAGAAAGTCGAATACGTTGTCATCGTACCAAACTTCCTGAACTGTCGCGTACAACGCCGTTAACGGCAATACCACTGATTAGCGTTAAAACTGTATCTGCCAGCTTATTTTTACCGGCTAAAACATCTGCACCCGATATCCGAACCCGGGATCGAGCGTATTTTTCTTTATTCAAATACAAGTAGTAAGTTGCTTGTGCCCTAACGCTAAGTGGTAATTGGTACTCACCATTTGTATTGGTCGTCGTTCGGCTTTTGTTGTTGGGGATGGCATTTACCTCTACCCCTTCTAACGCCAAACCATTTTCATCAACCACACGGCCTGAAACTGCCCCATCGCTCGTGGCCAACAAACGAAAATCTGCCGAGTTGAGAGGAGCACGGGTCTTTTGGCAAACTCGATCATACCCTTGTGCCTCGGTGGTGCAAACGTTATAGCTGCCTTTTACTATAGTGCCAAAGGCGTAAAACCCATTGGTATCGCTTTCGGTTGACTTCTCCGCGCTACCAAAGCGTTTAATATCTTCCGCTAATGCATCGACCAATTGCAAAGTAACCCGCATAGACGTCACCGGACTGCCTGCATTAGTGATCACCAATCCGCTAATTTGAAGATCAGACTGAATGGCTGCTTCGCCCTCTAGCTCGCTATCGACTTCTTGTTCCTGAAACGTAATCGAGCTTGTCTTGATTTCATCTTGGTCACTCGAACGAGTCTGAGATTGAGACCTTTGTATACTGGCAGAGGTCGTTTGCGTTGCCGAAGGCAGCGCCAAACTAACTATTTCAGATTTTCTCAGCGAACTGGCTTCTTTCGAATCGGCTTCTAGATATGCTCCATCTTCGGTAGATTCGCCATAAAACAGTGAAGACGACGTAGGCGTGGTGCTGCTCAGGGTGGCGTTCCCCCCACTGAAAGATACGTCCTGCGGAGGTATTTCCGGCGAAGGTTTAGAAGAAAATGAAGTGCTGTCTGTGAAACCAAATCCGGAACCGGACGAGCGAATATCAGTTAACTCCCAAGCATCAACTTCAGATGTGTCACCGCTGGCCTTTGCACCTGCGTTAGATTGGCTCTCACCTATCACGACACCATGGTCAGTTGATATTTCATCACCGAGCTCTAAATTACTGACGATGAGTAAACCCGCGGCAATTAGCACTGCCAATAATGCAATCTGTTTTTGTATCAAAATAGCTCCCTAAAGAGGTGTGTCTGCTTCATTTATCTCAACCAAGCAAAATAGCATACCAAGCTGAAAATTAGGTGAATTTTATGCAACGTTTTTCACTTCGCCCTGTCTGTCTTTATAAGAGATCATGAATTTCAAACGAGTATCGCCAGAACCCCAAATTTTACTTCCAAATTGGGGTAGAATTGGTACTAGTAACACGTGCTTTCATTGCCCTTTTTTGACTTAATTAACACAATTTTTTTCAACCTTATGCCATCAAACACTCATCATCGAAAAATTGAAACCGACGCCGACCCACTTGAAACTTCTGAGTGGCTGGACGCACTGGTCGCGGTAGTTGAAACACAGGGCCACGAACGCGCTCACTACATCATTGAAGCGCTGATAGACAAAGCACGCCGCTCTGGCGCACATATTCCCTATGAGCCTAATACCGCCTACATCAACACAATACCGGCGCGGTTAGAAACACCTTCACCAGGCGACGCTGCGATTGAACACCGCATTCGCGCTCTAATCCGTTGGAACGCTTTAGTGATGGTAGTCCGTGCTAACCGCAAGTCAGCTGAGTTAGGCGGACACATCGCTAGTTTTGCCTCTGCTGCCACTTTGTACGATGTTGGCTTTAATCACTTTTGGCGAGGCGACACCGAGACTCAGCGCGCCGACATGTTATTTGTTCAAGGCCATTGCGCACCCGGCTTATATGCCCGCGCTTTGGTTGAAGGGCAAATCGACGAAGAGTTAGCTGATCGATTTCGACAAGAAGTTGACGAAGGCGGCTTATCTTCTTATCCTCACCCATGGTTAATGCCTGACTTTTGGCAATTCCCAACGGTCTCGATGGGATTAGGCCCTATTCAAGCTATCTACCAAGCACGGTTTATGAAGTACCTACAAAACCGCGAGATGGTCGAGAAATCTAACCGCAAAGTTTGGTGCTTTTGTGGTGATGGCGAGATGGATGAACCCGAATCTAAAGGGGCATTATCAGTCGCCGGCCGAGAGAATCTTGATAATCTAGTGTTTGTAGTAAACTGTAATTTACAACGATTAGACGGCCCAGTACGCGGTAACGGTAAAATCATACAAGAATTGGAAAGCGACTTCCGCGGCGCTGGTTGGAACGTGATCAAAGTAATCTGGGGCTCCTACTGGGACCCACTACTTTCCCGTGATCATACCGGCTTATTGCAACAGCGAATGGAAGAAGCGGTTGACGGCGAATACCAAGCGTTTAAGGCCAAAGACGGCGCCTATACCCGCGAACACTTTTTCGGTAAATACCCAGAGTTAAAGGCCATGGTTGCCAATATGAGCGACCGTGATATTTGGCGTTTGAATCGCGGTGGTCATGACCCGCACAAAATTTACGCTGCCTATCACGCGGCAATGGAACACACTGGCCAACCCACCGTTATATTGGCCAAGACGGTTAAAGGCTACGGGATGGGTGAAGCGGGTGAAGGACAGAACATCACGCATCAGCAGAAAAAACTCGGTGAAGATGATTTATTGGAATTTCGTGATCGCTTCCATATTCCACTAAGCGATGAAGAAGTGGCTGAAGCAAAGTACTACGTGCCTGCTCTAGATTCTGAAGAACGGAAATACATTCAAGCGCGCCGCGCTGAATTAGGCGGACTGTCACAATCGCGTCAACGTGGTTGTAAAGCCTCATTCAAAATACCCAAGCTTGAATTGTTCAAATCACAATTAGAGAGCACAGGCGATCGGAAAATTTCGACTACCATGGCCTTTGTACGAATTTTGTCTGCGCTAATCCGCGACAAAGAGGTGGGCAAATATGTCGTACCCATCGTACCTGATGAATCCCGTACTTTCGGCATGGAAGGCATGTTCCGTCAATTAGGCATCTACTCACCAAAAGGTCAGTTATATAAACCAGAAGACGCTGATCAACTAATGTACTACCGCGAAGATATTAAAGGCCAAGTATTGCAAGAAGGCATTAATGAAGCCGGCGCAATGTCTTCGTGGATGGCAGCAGGCACGGCGTATAGTAACCACGGCGTTTCGATGGTGCCATTTTATATTTTCTATTCGATGTTTGGCTTTCAACGAATAGGCGACTTAGCGTGGGCTGCAGGCGATTTACGCACCCGCGGCTTCTTAATGGGTGGCACTGCAGGCCGTACAACGCTCGCCGGCGAGGGTTTACAACACCAAGACGGGCACAGTTTAATTTTAGCCAACACCGTTCCCAACTGCGTCTCCTACGACCCGACTTACGCCTATGAAATGGCGGTGATCGTTCAAAATGGCATCGAGCGCATGTTCGGCAACGACGAAAGTGTTTACTTTTATCTCACCTGCATGAACGAGAATTATCAACACCCTGCCATGCCGAAAGGTGCTGAGAAAGGCATCTTGAAAGGGATGTACGCGCTCGAAAGCCATAAAGCTAAAAAAGGTAAAGCAACCTTACAGCTGCTGGGCAGCGGCACCATTCTTAATGAAGTAAGAGAAGCCGCACAGCAGTTACTAACTGAATATGGCATAGGGTCTGATATCTGGTCTGTGACCAGCTTTAACGAGCTGACTCGAGAAGGCCAAGACGTCGACCGTTACAACCGATTGAATCCTGAAAAGAAAGCCAAGCAAGCTTATGTCAGCCAATGCCTAGAGAAAGCCAAGGGGCCTGTCATAGCAGCAACAGACTACATGAAACAATACAGTGATCAAATTCGAAAATGGGTTCCGGGCCGCTACGAAGTACTGGGCACGGATGGTTTCGGCCGCAGCGATACACGCGCGAAATTACGTTCATTCTTTGAGGTTAACGTTGATCATATCGTCGTCACCTCACTAAAAGCTTTGGCTGATGAAGGCGACATTGACGTTAAGGAAGTCAGCAAGGCGATTAAAGAACGCAAGATTGATGCAACCAAACCTAACCCACTGGGCGTTTGAGGCCAGCTATTATGAGTAAAACATTAACTATCGTTATTCCTGATATTGGTGATTTTGACGCGGTACCCGTTATTGAAGTCTTGGCGCAAGTGGGTGATTCAATCAGCGCAGAAGATGGCTTAATCACCCTAGAAAGCGACAAGGCCACCATGGATGTGCCTTCACCTGCCACAGGGAAACTACTGAGCCTTTCAGTAAACGTCGGTGATAGTGTTAAGCAAGGTGATGAAATAGGCACAATTGAGATAAGTGAAGCTAGCGAGTCCGTAGCGTCGGCGTCTAACGAAATTGACACACCAATACCGGAAGAAACTCAAGCTGCAGCACCGCCTTCGATGGCACAGTCTGCTCAGTCAGAAGCCAATAATCAATCCCAGCACAAAAATCCGCCTAAAGCGCCGCCCATTGCAGCACCGCCTGGGCAAAAGTCAGGAATAGGCGCGATCTACGCCAGCCCCAGTATTCGCCGCTACGCGCGAGAACTTGGCGCAGATTTAACCCAGGTGCGCGGGTCAGGCCCCAAGGGGCGCATTTTAAAAGAAGATGTGAAAACTTGGATTCACCTGCAACTTAGCAAAGCCACCGCGCAAGAAAATAACGGCGGCATGGGCATTCCCCCTATTCCTGAAGTAGATTTCAGTGAGTTTGGCGAAATAGAAGTTGAAGCATTTTCTCGTATTCAAAAACTGTCCGCTCCTCACCTGCACCGGGCGTGGTTAAATATTCCGCATGTAACGCATCATGACGAAGCTGACATTACCGATACCGAGGCGTTTAGAAAATCGTTAAAAGACGAATACGCTGAGCAAAATACGCGCATTACCTTGCTGTCATTCATCATGAAAGCCGTGGTCGCCAGCTTAAAGAAATTCCCACATTTTAATTCGTCTTTATCCCCCGACGGTCAAAGCTATATTATGAAAAAATATTTTCATATTGGTGTCGCGGTAGATACACCGAACGGACTAATGGTACCGGTCATTCGTGACGTTGATCGCCTATCGATATTTGAAATCAGCCAAGCACTTACCGACATGAGTAGCCGAGCGCGCGATGGCAAGCTCAAAGGCAGTGAATTAAAAGGCGGCTGCATGAGCATTTCAAGCTTAGGTGGCATCGGCGGCACCGCGTTCACTCCCATAGTGAATGCCCCAGAGGTCGCTATATTGGGCATCACCCGCGCCAAGGTGAAACCGTTTTGGACTGGCACTGAATTTGAGCCTAGACTGATGCTGCCACTCGATATTTCCTACGATCATCGCGCCATTGACGGCGCCGAAGCGGCTCGTTTTATGGCTTATCTCGTCAGCCTGTTTGTCGATGTGCGTAGATTGTTACTCTGAACCTAAGCGGCTATTAAATTATGTCTGAAGCAATTACTGTTATTGTTCCCGAACTGGGCGATTTTGACGCCGTTCCGGTTATCGAAATATTGGTCACCGTTGGCGACACCGTTGACATCGAATCGCCCTTAGTCACACTTGAGAGCGATAAGGCAACCATGGATGTTCCTTCTTCTCATGCCGGCGTGGTAACCCAAGTTTTGATTAAAGTAGGTGATAGTATTAAGGAAGGCGATGCTATTTTGCAAATAGAAAGTAGTGCAGCTGCTACAACGCCAGTTAGTAAACCCACAAAGTCAAGCGATACAGCGCCCACCTCTACTGCACAAACAAGCACTGAAGAAACTAAAGAAGCACCCGTCACTGAGTTAGATGTGGTTGTTATCGGCTCCGGCCCGGGCGGATATACCGCCGCATTTCGTGCAGCGGATTTAGGCCTTAATACCGTATTGATCGAACGTTACCCCGATTTAGGCGGCGTCTGCTTAAACGTCGGCTGCATCCCTTCCAAAGCCTTATTGCACAGTGCCAAGGTGATTGACGAAGCGCACGATGCTGAAGCATTTGGTATCAGCTTCGGAAAACCAAAGGTCGATATTAAAGCCTTGGCAGATTGGAAGAGTAAAGTCGTCACCACCTTAACTGACGGTTTGGGTAAGTTGGCCAAGCAGCGTAAGGTTAAAGTGATTCAAGGCTTCGCAAAATTCACCTCTTCACATTCATTGCAAATCGAGCACGAAAACGAGATTCAGAGTTTAGACTTCAAACATGCTGTTATCGCCACAGGTTCGGCCTCTGTAAAAATTCCCAACTTTCCACATGACGACCCTAGGCTGATCGATTCAACTGGGGCTTTGTTACTGGATGATATTCCAAAGAAACTACTGATTGTGGGCGGCGGGATCATTGGCCTAGAGATGGCCACGGTCTATCATTCGCTGGGCAGTGAAATCAGTATCGTCGAAATGATGGATGGCTTGATTTCAGGGGCTGACCCTGACTTAGTTCGCCCTCTACAGAGACGCATTAGTAAGCAATACGAAAATATTTGGCTTAATACTAAAGTCACGAGCATTACGGCACAAAAAACGGGACTCAAAGTTTCCTTTGAAGGCAAAAAAGCCCCTGAAACGGCGGTATTTGACAAGGTACTGGTGGCGGTTGGCCGTTCACCTAATGGCCAAACCATTGATGCGACTAAAGCGGGCGTGAATGTAACAGAGCGTGGTTTCATTGAAGTAGATGATCAACAACGTACTAATCAAAATCATATTTTCGCCATTGGCGATGTCGTTGGTCAGCCGATGCTAGCGCACAAAGCCGTGCATGAAGCCAAAGTAGCTGCCGAAGTGATCGCGGGATTGCCTAGCGGGTTCGATGGTCGTCAGATCCCTTCTGTTGCCTATACCGATCCTGAAGTCGCATGGGTCGGTCTCACTGAAACCGAAGCCAAAGAAAAAGGTTATGAGGTTGGCATTGGCAAATTCCCTTGGGCCGCCAGTGGTCGCTCACTGAGTTTGAATCGCAATGAAGGCGTTACGAAAATTCTTTTTGATAAACAAACCGATAAAATCGTCGGCTGCGGTATCGTCGGCCCTAACGCAGGCGACTTAATCGCCGAAGCCACCCTGGCGATAGAGATGGGCGCGGACGCACAAGATTTAGGCTTGACCATCCACCCTCACCCCACGCTTTCAGAAACCATTGGTTTTTCAGCGGAGGCCTTCGAAGGCACCATCACTGACTTATATATGCCCAAGAAAAAGGTGTAGCATGCTGTACAGCAAAGGTTATGGTTTAGAAAAACTGGATAAGCCTGTGCTCCTCATATTGCACGGGCTGTTTGGTTCTTCAACTAATTGGCATAGCATGGCCAATCGATTTTCGCTCAATCACCGTGTTTACAATATAGATTTAAGAAATCACGGCAGGTCACCGTGGTTTGATAAGCATAGTTACCCAGCGATGGCGGAAGACGTGGCGAATTTCATCATTCAAAATAAGCTCGGCAAAGTATCTGTATTGGGCCATAGCATGGGCGGAAAAGCAGCGATGCAGTTTGCGCTCACCAATCCAGCGCTATTGGAAAACCTCATTGTCGCGGACATCGCACCGGTCAGTTATGCTGACAGAGAACACGCTGGCTTAATTCAATCAATGCAAGGCTTATCGTTAGAAAATATCACGTCGAGAAAAGCGGCTGACCTTGCTTTAAGCGATACCGTATCACACCCTGGTGTGCGTGCATTTTTACTGCAAAATTTAGTTTTTAACGACGCAGACAATTTGTGGCAATGGCGCCTAAATTTGGCTGTATTGCTCAGTTATTTGGCCAACATTATGGCCTTTCCTAGGGTTGAGTCACCCTGCTCTGCTCCTAGTTTGTTTGTCTACGGCAAAAGCTCGAACTACGTTACTGAAGAAAATAAAACAGTTATAGCCAAACACTTCCCAGCAAGCCACCTTGCTGAGATAGAGAATGCAGGGCATTGGCTTCACGCTGAACAACCTACCGCTTTCTATAGCACTTGCACTGACTTCTTAGCCAAATCAACTTAAGCGACTCTCACTTCCAGCAAAGGTCTGATAAGCTATTTGAAGACTTCTAACGATGCTTTATGTCGATTTTGAATCATGTTATGTTAAATTTGATATTCGCTAGCTAATTTCACGACTAGATGTAAACTTAAATGCCAGCTTAAATCGCTTATAACACACGCGTTTGGGCAGAGAAGCCGATCATTCATTCAGGCTATTTTTATCAAATAATGACACTTTAACAAGTGACCAACTATCGAAGAGGAAAAATGAAAAAATCTATTGTATCGAGTTTAATCGCGGCATCCTTAGCCTTAAGCGTTAGCAGCGTTAGCGCTGAAAGCGTAAAAATTGGCGCCCCAGCATGGACAGGCGCACAAGCCATTGCAAACTTACTTAGAGTCATCGTCATTGACAAAATCGGCGGCGAAGCTGAATTGGTACCGGGCAACAACGCGGCTATCTTTGCCGCGATGGATCAAGGTAAAGGCGATATCGACGTACACCCTGACGTGTGGTTGCCTAACCAAGAGACCTTCACCAAAGAATTTGTTGATGGCAAAGGCACCGTTACCTTGAGTTCTAATGCATATGAAGGCAAACAAAACTTCTGTATCTCCAAGCAATTCTCAGAAGCACATGGCGTGACCTCAATCTTTGACTTAGCTCGCCCTGAAATTGCAAAGTTGATGGATTCAGATGGCAATGGCAAAGGTGAAATTTGGATCGGTGCGCCAGGTTGGGCATCAGCGAATGTGAACGAAGTGAAGGTACGTGATTATGGCCTAATGGATTTCATGGAGCCTATACGCGCTGAGCAAAGCGTCATGGTTGCCACAGTGGGTGATTCAATCACTAAAGGCCAAGGCTATGCTTTCTACTGCTACGCACCGCATGCAATTTGGTTTATGCACGACATCGTGACATTAGAAGAGCCTTCGTACGACGCAGCAAAATATGTAATGGTTCAACCCAAAGAAGATGCTGATTGGATGGAAAAATCTAAAGTAATGACTGAAGATGCACTGAAGCAAGTTCAAGTGGCTTATTCAAACTCTTTAGAAGCACGTTCACCCATCATCACCGGCTTGTTAGCCAATATGTCTTTAGATACGGCAACGGTAAGTAACTTTGCTTTTGAAATAGCTTCAAACAACCGTGATCCAGAAGAAGTGGCTCGTGAGTGGGTTGCAGCCAATAGCGATCGAGTAGATAGCTGGTTAGGCCTGTAAACCTAAGTACCTGAGTAAGAATAACGCCGGACTTGTCCGGCGTTATTTGTTTAGAACACGTAAAAACTGCTTGAGGCATACATGAGCGATACTGATCAAGGCGCTATACAAATCGACAGCGTTTGGAAAGTTTTTGGCGAACGCTGGCAAGAAGCGCTTAAAGAAATCCATGAAAACGGCATTTCTAAAAAAGAAGTATTAGAACAATATAACTGTGTCATCGGGGTGGCCGATGTCAGCTTTGACGTCTCCAGAGGCGAGATATTTTGCGTAATGGGTTTATCTGGTAGCGGTAAATCTACCTTGGTGCGCCATATTAATCGGTTGCTTGAGCCTTCCTCGGGCAGCATTTTAGTTGGCGGCCAGGACGTCATGCAAATTGAGGGCGAAGCACTTCGTAAATTTCGTAATGAACGCATTGGCATGGTGTTCCAAAATTTTGCGTTAATGCCGCATCGATCAGTATTTGATAACGTGGCCTTGCCGTTAGAAATACGCGGTGTGAACAAAAACCAACGCATGGAAACAGCAGAAAAATGTATTGATCTCGTCGAACTCACGGGCTGGGGAAATAAGTTTGCTCATGAGCTGTCTGGCGGTATGCAGCAACGGGTTGGTTTGGCCCGCGCCATTGCAGCCGACCCCGAGATACTATTAATGGACGAGCCCTTTAGCGCTCTAGACCCGCTTATTAGACGCCAACTGCAGCAGCAGTTTATGGATTTGGCTTCGGTAATGAAAAAAACTACCATGTTTATTACCCATGATTTAGATGAGGCAGTACGTATCGGCCATCGCATTGCCATTATGCGTGATGGTCGGGTTGTGCAAATTGGCACCCCAGAACAAATAGTTATGAACCCTGTTGATGATTATGTTTCAGATTTCGTCGCCGGCATTTCTCGCTTAAAAGTAGTACGTGCGCACGCAGTAATGCAACCGATCGACGACTACGTAAAGTCCCACGGCAGTGTTTCTGAGAATGCACCTATTTTTGGCGAAACTGACAACTTGAGCGTGCTCATCCGCTCGGCTATTGACAACGATAATCCTATAAAAATAAATAACAGCAGTGATAAGACTATCGGCATCATTACCCGAGCTGATTTGTTAACCACTGTTATTGAGGGGACAGAAACATCATGAACGATTCCGTCGAACAACAAAGCATGGACAAGCGAAAACAAGAACGCAATGAGCTGGTTGGCCAGTTCGTTGAAACAAATCCAGAGTATTATGCCAAGCAGTTTGAAGTACTTGGGAGTAAAGCGGGTTTCATGTGGTGCTTCAACTGGTTAGCAGCGCTCTTAGGTCCTATTTGGTATGGAATGCGCGGTTTATGGAATTGGTGCATGCCCTTTGCTGTGCTGGAAACCATTGCCTACATTCAAATATTTCGGGGCTTGTGGGGCAATTTATCAGCAGCGGCAACAGCCCGTATCGAAAGCATTCAAGGTACACTGGCTTTTAGACGTCAGCAACTCGAAACCGCCATTGAAAACAATGCCGCCAATGTCGATGTATTCAAACGCGCAATCAATTCATTGGAAGCTGGCATTACCGAAATACGTCAAGAAATCATACAAATAGAAGAAGGGGCTATTTATGTCGCCCTTTTTGGCTTTGCCATGCTTGCGGTGTTAAAAGTCATAGAAGGCGTCATGGCCAACCAAGTTTTGGAACGCGCATTCTCCGAGTGGTTATCAGACCGTACTAATAGCTCTGGCCTCTCAACCCTGAGGACGATTTTAAGCGGCGTTTTCTTTGTTATTGTAGTGGCTGCTTGCATCGTTCATTATGCCTTTCCGGGTACAGCCAATTTTTTGGTCGAATTCCCCACTCACCCCGAAATTCGGTTAACCGCAATAGAATATGTAAAACAGTTCTTCGCCTATATCGTTGATAAAGGGGAGTGGTTCTTCGATATGATCACTTATGGCATCCGCACCATATTAGATGCCCTAGAAGTGGCGTTTGTAGAGACGCCATGGATAGTCATTGCCAGCTTTATCATGCTACTCACATGGCTTGCCGCGGGAACACGAGCTGCGATATGGTCTGGGGCATTTTTAGCGTATATGGGCTTATTGGGCTTTTGGGAGAAAGCCATGACCACCCTGGCGTTACTGGGCACTGCAGCGTTAATCAGCATCGCTCTCGGTATTCCCTTGGGCATGTTCTGCGCGCGCCGACCGCGTTTGTACTCCGTCATCAGACCGATAATGGACTTTATGCAAACCATGCCCGCGTTCGTTTTCATGATTCCGGTTATTGCTTTCT
Organism: Gammaproteobacteria bacterium; assembly: GCA_047639475.1. Taxonomy (GTDB): domain Bacteria; phylum Pseudomonadota; class Gammaproteobacteria; order Arenicellales; family Poriferihabitantaceae; genus JAAELZ01. The sequence continues at coordinate 39,505 of JBLIOD010000013.1, read as the reverse complement.
TTGGCACGGGCAAGCCAGCGGCTATTGTGACCACCATGATCTTTGGTGGAACGCCTGTGGTGCGGTTAACCGTTCTGGGCCTGAGGGGTGTGCCCGAGTCAATTCGCGAAGCTGCGATCGCCTATGGCGCTTCAAAGTGGTATTTATTGTTCAAGGTTGATCTGCCCTTGGCATCACCTTCAATCCTAGCGGGCGTCAACCAAACCATCATGCTCAGCCTGGCCATGGTGGTGGTTGCATCATTAATCGGCGCCAAAGGCCTAGGCGAGGATGTACTTGAAGCCCTGCAATACGCGTCTGTTGGCCAAGGCATATTGGCCGGTTTTGCGATATTGTTCTGTGCGATGATTTTAGATCGCATTGTGCAGGGAAGACGTAAAGGTCAATAAACCATATTGTATGCTTCGCCTTGCATCTCGGCGAAGCATGTAATAAGAATTACTAGCGCTAAGCTATAGAAAACTACTCACTTATGGAACCAAAGCAGGTAGATTTAATCCCATCGTTTCTTCAAGCCCAAACAGTATATTCATATTTTGAATCGCTTGTCCTGCGGCTCCTTTGACCAGATTATCTTCAACAGACAATACCAAAGCCTGGTTACTCGCCTCAAGATGATAAACTGCAATACGACACATATTGGTACCCCTCACTGATTTCGTATCAGGGTGAGAGCCTGCAGGCATCACATCAACAAAGGGCTCGTTGGCGTAATGCGCTTCGTAGAGCGCCTGTAAGTCGACTTCAGTCGTTTTTAACCTAGCGTACAGCGTGGCATGAATGCCTCGTATCATCGGCATCAGGTGCGGCACAAAGGTGAGACTAACCTGTTCACCCGCTATACGGCTTAAGCCTTGCTCAATTTCCGGCTGATGACGATGACCTGACGCCGCATAGGCTTTAACTGACTCACTTACCTCACTAAATAAACCGGTTACCGACGCCCCGCGGCCTGCTCCTGAGATACCTGACTTACAATCAGCAATGAGTGAATCGGTTTCAATCAATCCATTGGCCAGTAGAGGTGCATAGCCGAGTTGCACTGAAGTGGGATAACACCCAGGGTTGGCAACGATGTTCGCTGATTTAATGTCTTCTCGATTAATCTCTGGCAGCGCATAGACCGCCTGCTCTAACAACTCTGGACAAGCATGCTGCATGCCATACCATTTACTCCAGGTATTAACATCCGCAATTCTAAAGTCCGCGGAAAAATCGATGAGTTTTACATTATCAGCTAATAACTGCTTGGCATAATTCATTGCCACTCCGTTAGGCGTCGCCGCAAACACCACATCACATGCAGCAAAGGTATCTTCGCTTGGCTCGCTATAGGCCAAGTTGTAGTGGCCACGCAAACTGGGATAGAGTTCGCTCACCTGCTTGCCTTTTTCGCTACGAGAAGTAATGCATACGACTTCAGACTGTGGGTGTTGAGCCAACAAACGAAGCAATTCAACGCCGGTATAACCAGTACCGCCAATAATGCCAACTTTTAATTTCTTCATGAATAACAAGAACAAGATAAATTCTAAAATAGACTGCTGATTGTGTCACTTTAAGACTTTCAAACAAAGGTGTTTTGCCCCTAAAATAGGGGCGCCCAATAAAATATTAAGAATCATTATATGGCTTTCACCGAAAGCGATGATAAAGCTGGCTAAGTTTCACTCAAAGCCCATATAAATCTTGACATTAATCCAGAAAACGCCCATATTCGCGCGCCTGAATATTTATGTGATCCATTCTTAGAGGAAGAAAATTGGCTAATTCACCACAAACAAAAAAGCGCGCCCGTCAAAACGATAAAGTTCGTTTACATAACCGTAGTTATCGCTCAAGCGTTCGCACTTGCATCAAAGCTTTTTTAAAGCTTATTCAAGTTGAAGACAAAGACAACGCAGCCGTTGCTTTAAAATCAGCAGTATCAATGATTGATAAAAGTGCGGGTAAGGCATTAATGCACAAAAACCGCGCTTCTCGTTTGAAGAGCCGTTTGAATGCTCGACTACGTAATTTAGTCACTGCCTAAACAGCATGTCAGCTTGGCTTTATTTGCTGAGTTAATAAAAAAGCAGCCTAAGGCTGCTTTTTTTATATCTACTAGAAACTTTGAATAACAATAGGCTCGTTCAAGGTAGCAACTAGGCGACGTTACCGTTACACCTAGCTTTCTACCTATAACTGAGACTTAGCAAATCACCATATTATCTCTGTGAATTAGTTCAGACTCATTAACGTAACCAATCAATTTTTCAATATCTGCACTGGCGTTTTGTTTCATTAAATCCGCTTCGTCGGAACTGTAATTGGCCAAACCTCTGGCAACATCCTTACCGTCAACATCAACGCATAATACGATATCCCCTCGGCCAAACTCACCTGTCACACCGGTTACACCGATAGGCAACAAACTAGAGCCCTTTTCGCGTAAGACCCGGGCTGCGCCCTTGTCTAATACTAACTTCCCGTTTGATTGAGTTTGTCCTGCTAACCATTGCTTCTTAGCAGACAATCTCTCTTTGGAGGGGAACAAGCAGGTGCCAATATTTTTGGCATTATAAATCCCTTTAAGCACCTCTGGTTCTTTGCCAAACGCAATCACTGTGCTGGCGCCTGAGTGCGCCGCTTTGGTGGCCGCTTTAAGCTTTGTCACCATACCACCCGTTCCAAATTCTGAGGTATCTCCAGCCATCGCATCTAACCTTGGATCACCGGCAATGCCCTGCTCTATTAACTTGGCTGTTTTATCTTTACTTGGATCCGCGGTAAATAACCCTTTTTGGTCCGTTAGTAAAACCAGTACTTCTGCGCCAACGATATTGGCCACCAAAGCCGCCAAAGTATCGTTGTCACCAAACCGAATCTCATCAGTAACCACCGTGTCATTCTCATTGACGATCGGGATAACGTTGAGATCCAGCAAAGAAGTCAACGTACTTCTGGCGTTCAAATAACGTTTGCGGTTTGCCAAATCAGCATTTGTCAGTAAAATTTGAGCGCAAGTAAGGCGGTGAGTGTTAAATGCTTGTTGGTATTGATGTACCAAACCCATTTGCCCCACTGCTGCGGCCGCTTGTAACTTATGAATTTCTTTGGGGCGCTTGTTCCAGCCAAGCTTTCTAGAACCCTCAGCGATAGAGCCAGATGAAACGAGCACCACTTGTTTACCTTGGCTGCGCAAAAAAGCAATTTGCGACGCCAGGGTCGCAATTACCTCTAAATTTAGGCCACTACTGGCCTGGGTAAGTAGGGCGCTGCCTACTTTTATGACCCATACCTTGGCTTGTCTTAAATCTTTTCTACTATGACTCATTTTCAATCTCTGTGTTTGGTTCGTCATCTTCAATGGCATGAGGGTCATTGCCTCGTAGCTCACGGAGGTATTGGCTAATTTTGCTCATTAAGTCTTTACACCCTTCACCGGTCACTGCTGAAATAGTATAAATAGGGTCATGCCAATCTAGTTCTGCTGTTATCTGATCGATCACGGCTTGCACTTCGTCTTCATCAGCCACGTCTATCTTGTTAAGAACAATCCAACGAGGCTTCTCGTATAATGTTTGGTCGAACTGTTGTAACTCGTTAACCAAAGCTTTAATGGCGATCACAGGCGCCTGATCTTCATCAACTGGCACCACATCAACAACGTGCAATAGCAAACCGGTGCGTTGCAAGTGTTTAAGAAAACCGATTCCCAAACCTACTCCGTCAGCTGCGCCTTCAATCAATCCAGGAATATCAGCAATAACAAAACCACCTGCTGAGCCGATATCGACAACGCCCAGTTCTGGGTGCAAGGTCGTAAAAGGATAATTAGCAACTTTCGGTCTCGCCTGCGAAACCGCACTTAATAAGGTGGATTTTCCGGCATTGGGAAAACCCAATAAGCCGACATCTGCCAGCACCTTGAGTTCTACCTTCAGTTTGCGCTCATCCCCTTCAGAACCCGGTACGGTACGACGAGGCGCTCTATTTACGCTTGATTTAAAATGGGTATTGCCTAAACCGCCTTGCCCGCCCTGCGCCACCAGCAATTGTTGGTCATTTTCGACGACTTCACCAATCAACTCTAGAGTTTGCTCATCGTAGACCAAGGTACCTAAGGGCACTCTGATAAATAAATCACTTCCTGCCTTGCCCGACTTTTGCCGCCCTTCACCGCGCGCCCCATGTTCTGCACGATAATCTCTTATGTAACGAAAATCAGCCAGGGTATTGAGACCACTGTTACCAACGAAATAAACATCACCGCCTCTGCCGCCATTTCCGCCATCAGGTCCACCACGCGGTATGTACTTTTCACGCCTGAAGCTCATTGAGCCATTTCCACCTTTGCCAGCGGCAACGCGCACTGTGGCTTCGTCTACAAATTTCATTGAATTAGGAGTTTGTTTTTCCGATAGGGTAATAAAAAAGCCCCGCTCTTACGAGACAGGGCTTCTTCAGGCTTCTTGCATCCTAGAACTCGGAGAACCTATGCAGCGATAACGCTCACAAATTGACGGTTTTTTGGACCTTTGACTTCAAACTTTACATGCCCGTGTGCTTTAGCGAACAAAGTATCATCTTTGCCACGGCCTACATTTTGCCCCGGATGTACTTTGGTACCACGTTGACGGATAAGGATATTGCCCGCTAATACAGCTTCACCACCGTATTTCTTGACGCCTAGGCGTTTGGACTCTGAATCGCGTCCGTTTCTGGAACTTCCGCCTGCTTTTTTATGTGCCATTGTTCTGTAACCTAATTATGTTGTGCTTTAAGTAGCTTAGTCAGTGCCTAAATCCAGTGCTAGACTAGCGCTTTAGCTTGCTCGACCCACTCTTCGCGCTCGATACGGCCTTTGAAACTAAGCTTACCATTAACTTCTTCGATTTGCTCTGGAGTAAATGCAGCAATCTCAGCAAAGGTAGAAATACCCATGTCCTTCAATTTGCCTTCAATTACCGGACCGATACCGTTAATAGTGATTAATTTATCACCTGACGCATCAGCTTTAGCCGATGCTGCCTTCTTTTCAGGCGCTGCTTTGGCCTCAGCTACTTCTGCCGGGGCTTTTTTAGGCGCTGCTTTAGAACCACCAATTGCGGTGATCTCTAACTCAGTAAAGCTTTGGCGATGACCTTGTAAACGACGGTATTTCTTACGTCGCTTAAACTTAACGATGCGAATCTTGTCGCCTCGGCCTTGCCCAAGAACGGTTGCTTCAACCGAAGTGCCTGCAACATGCGGCTCGCCAACAGTCAATTTGCCGTCGTCGTTAATCATCAATACTTTATCAAGCTGTAAAGAAGCACCTTCTTCAACGTCAAGCTTTTCTACTTTAAGCTTATCGCCAACACTGACTCGATATTGCTTACCACCTGTTTCTACTACTGCGTACATCGTCTGTAACTCCAGAAATTATTAGTTCGATTTAGCCCAAGAATGCTAAAATTCAAGGCGCTGGATTGTATGCATCTACAACATTTTAGTCAACGTGTTTAGCGCTTATTTTAGTGGCTTTTATTTCGATCTTTTTTGAGACGTAAGTTAACCCTTGCAACTTTAGCATTATTTGCTTTATTTATGCCCACTCCAAGCGCTAATTAAAGCAATTTAGGTACAATGCAACACACTTATGGAATCTTTATTAAAAGCGCTTAAAGCCGCTGGCGAACCGACCCGATTGCGCCTATTTTCCGCGTTATCACAGTGCGAGTTGACGGTCACTGAATTGGTGTTTCTATTAGGCCAAAGCCAACCTCGTATAAGCCGTCATTTAAAGATATTGGTCGATGCTGGTTTATTGCAACGTTATCAAGAAGGGTCTTGGGTGTTCCATCGAGTAAATGACCAGGAAACTGATCGGTCTATTGCAAGGGAGTTCATCAAGCTAATTGATTATTCCGACCCCGTGCTACTCGCAGATCAAGTAAAAATAGAATCGATCAAACAACGCAACGCACAACAAGCGGCTAATTACTTTAAAGCGCAAGCCAAAGACTGGGACACAATCAGACATTTAGTTGGCTCAGACGAACAAATAGAACAAGCTATGCTGGATTGTATAAAAGACACCAATATAGCCAACATGGTCGATCTTGGCACTGGCACCGGGCGAATATTAGAAATATTTGCACCCCGTTTGACCAAAGGCATTGGCTTTGATGCTAGCCTTGCCATGTTAAATGTCGCCCGCGCAAACCTAGAGCGAAATGCATTACACCATTGTCAAGTCAGGCGCAGTGACATACGAGCTTTGCCTACGCCTTCCAGCACGATTGATTTAGCCACGCTACACCAAGTTTTACACTACATTGACAACCCCATTGCGGTTATTCAAGAAGCAACACGAATCTTGAAACCCGGGGGTGATATTTTGATTGTTGATTTTGCCAAGCACCAACACGAATTCTTGCGAACCGAACACGCTCATCGTCGCCTGGGGTTTTCGCAATCGGAGATATTATTTTGGTGTGAACATAATAACTTGGCCTTGACCAGCCACCAAAAAGTGAGCGATAACAACACCAAAGCGAGTCTAGAGGTTATTTTGTGGCATTTGGTTAAAAATGACTAACGTTTACTGGATTCGGCGCTATTTACTTAGCTTCTTGTAACGAAAGCAATCAACGGTGTGGTCATTAACCATGCCGATGCCTTGCATATAAGCATAACACACGGTGGGGCCTACAAACTTAAAGCCGCGCTTTTTCATATCCTTGCTCATCAATTCTGAAACCGGAGTTTTACTAGGCACGCCATCCACTGACTGTTGCTTATTTTGAATAACCGCATTATGGGAGAATGACCAAACGTATTCAGCGAAGCTGCCCCATTCTTTTTGAACCTCTAAGAAAATCCTGGCATTGTGAAAAACCGAATCCAACTTGGACTTATGTCGCACTAAGCCTTCATTATTCATTAACGCATCGCGGCGTTTATCGCGCATACCGGTAATTTTAAGCGCATCAAAGTCACTAAACGCTTTCTTATAAGCTGCTCGCTTATTGAGTATGGTACTCCAACTTAAACCAGACTGAGCACCTTCCAGCGTCAGCATTTCAAACAGTAATCGATCATCTCGAACCGGCTTTCCCCATTCCGTATCGTGATACTTCAGCTCTAAATCTGAAGCACCTACCCATGCGCATCTTTGCTTCATTCAATAACCTCAGTCTTTAAGTTGGCTCCAATTCAATACGTGTAAGTTTACGCGAAACAGCTCATCAAATAAACCTCGGCACCCCTTACAAAAAAGAGTTCATTTAACACCTTTACGGGTAATAAATACACCACATAGAATGATGACTAACGATATCCCTAGCTCGGGCCGAATTTGATTAGACAACAATAACCAGCCCCAAAAAGTACCAAAAACTGGCACCAGGTACCCCGCTTGAGAAGCAAATACGGCCCCATTAGTGCGAATTATAGTAAAGCGCATGATGTAAGCAAAAGCAGTCGCTATCACACCTAAGTAAGTGGCTGAAGACCAAGAAATTAGAGTCGCATCGGCAAATTTAGGCGTTTCAAGAAATAGTGCCAATGGCAACATATAGAGCATTGCAGAGGTAACGGTATAAGTCGCCATAGTTACCGCTGGCACTTCAGATATCCGCCTTGCCAATACACCCGATGTGGCATAACACATGCCAGCCCCCGTCACTGCAGCTAATGCACTGATGGTCACCACGTCATTGCCCTGAAGGTCATCCCAGAACAACACCAGCACGCCGATGAACCCCACCAACAAACCTAAAGCCCGAGCTCCATTTATGCGCTCGTCGGATGTCGTAAAGTGCGAAAGAATCAACGAAGAAAAGGCACCAGTCGCCATTAAAACCGCTGCTTCTGCGGCGTTTATATGTTGCTGAGCCCAACTAATTAGAAAAAAAGGCAAGGCGCTATTTAACAAACCGACTACAAAGATAATGAGCCATTCCTTGCGCCCTAGCTTTATGAGACTCTCTCTGGAGTACGCTATCGCCAACAATACCAATGATGCCATGGTTATTCTTAATGCTGCCACAGTAATTGGACCAAAAGAACGCAGTGCCAAATCAATAAACACAAAAGAGCTGCCCCAAATAGCACTAACCAGCAGCAGACGCCCCATGTCCAAGGCATTTGCTTGGCGAAAAGTAACCAACATAGTTATATTTTATAAAATGGTTTAACGTCTTTTATGGTGAAGAACGCTCTAAAAGCAGAATTAGTGCTGAGTTACTTAGCGGTGTAATGCGTCGATCATATTATGATGATGATTTACGCTGGAAAACTGACATAACTCTTGCAGTCCCGTAGGCGAAGTCACATTTACCTCTATAAGCTTGCCCCCAATCACGTCAACACCGACAAAGAACACACCTTGATCGATCAGACCTGGCTTTAAGGCTTGGCAGATCGCTAAATCATCCGCATCCAACTCGCTGGCCACTGCGGTGCCGCCCATATCCAAATTATTTAACTCTTGGCCTGGCGCATGAACTCGCAAGATACCGCCAATAGGCTCGCCCTGAACCAACAAAATTCGTTTGTCTCCCTCTGCAGCCGCCGGTAAAAACTCCTGGGCAATAACCCAGTGTGATCCCTGATGTGTTGCTGCAGCCAACAAGGCTTCATCGTCACCATGCGAAAAGAAGAAAATTCCTTTACCACCAAACCCATCGATGGGCTTTAGCGTGATCCTGTCGTGTTGTCGACTAAACGTCAGAATTTCTTCAACTTGATTTGAAATGCAGGTTCTAGGCGTAAATTCAGGGTATTTTAGCGCCGCAAGCTTTTCATTCCAATTTCTCACGCCTTCCGGGCGATTAAGTATTTGAACATGTGCCGGTAAAAAATCAAGTAATAATGTGGTGTAAAAGTAACGCCGATCAAAAGGCGGGTCGGTTCTTAGCCAAACTGCATCCATTGTCGACATGGCAATTGCTTCAGTTTTGATCTTAGTAAACGGCTCGTCATTATCGTCGTTAACTTCAACCCAAACCACAGTGGCATTGAGTTGGTCATGCAACAGAAATAGATCATGTTGTTGTAAAAAACAAACCGTATCTCCTTTTTGAGCCGCCGCCAACATGATGAAGTAGCTGGTGTCCTTCCAAGGCTTCACCCCTTCTAGCGGGTCCATTATAAAAGCGTGGCGCATAGGCTGATTTCTAAATAGTTAGGGTAAGTAAATTATAACAACGCGGCAGCAAAATGGGCGTGGGCCTTTCCGGAATCAATCGCTTTTCTCGCCATGTCAGCCGCATCACCGAAAGAAGTCGCTTTTTTAAGGTGTACTAAGCAGATGCTCGCACCATAAATCAAACTGTCATAGGCAAAACCCTGCTCACCCTTCAGTGCAGCCACACCGTGTCGTGCTGCCAGTTTTGCAACTGCGAGCGCGTCAACAGTAAGGGCAATTGAATCTGGCGTAGCCAGCGGAACCGGTAAATCATCTGGCAACAGCATCGCGCGCTCATATTGTGAGATAGCGAATTCACTTGGATCTAGGCGAACTTGTTGCATTTCTCCAGTAGGTTCACCATAACAAAACAGCCGCGCAACCTGAGACAAGCTAGGCACCACTCCACCTTCAACGCCTTTAATAATCATCGCCGAGGCAAAACCAGCGCGTTTTGCCAATAGTGAGTAAATTGGGGGATAAGCTCTATGGACAAAACCGCCCATCAAATGATTTTTCTCAGCCTGAATAGGCCTAGAAAGGCCTTCTATCGTGGTTAGGACACTGCGTTTAACCATACGCTCCCTAAGTGAAACTAACTGATGCAAAGCTGGGCAACTGTGGCGCTGATCTAAATAAACCCACGCAATAGATTGATTCTCAATTTGTTTGACGCATTGCCTCGTAGTCAAATCAACATTGCAGCCGGCGGATTGTAAAACCTTGCGGTGAGTCACCCCATATTTAGGCCCTACACTGTCCGCACCCTGCAACAGCGCAGGCAATCCGAGCGCCGCCAGTACCGCAGGCAAAAACGTAGACGCCGGCACACAACGTGCGAAACCGTCAAAAGGATCAGCAATATCAACCAAGTGCGGCACATCTGCAGAAATAGTACCTACCCGCTTTTGAAGACCCAACAGCGAACCGACAAACTCATCGTTAGTTTCGCGTTTCATGCGCAACGCAATGAGATAAATAGCTACTTGAACAGGATCGATATCGCCGTTTAAGATACTTACCATTGCATCTTGGGCTTCTGTCATCGAAACGGACTTGCCTAGTTCCGGACCAGTGGCAACACGTTGAATGTAAGAACGCATGCGCATATGCGCTGAAGGTGTTGGGGTTGTTTCCGTCACCACGTCGTACTTTTAATGATGATACTTACGTTGAAAGACGGTCGCTGGTTTCTTCAACTACTTTTGCCAAGCCCGCAGTAATAATCTCAACGATACTCTGGTCTTCACCCTCAACCATAACCCGGACTAAAGGCTCAGTGCCTGAGGGACGTAATACAATGCGACCGGAATTACCCATTTGCGCTTGGTAGTCACTTAAAGCTTGTTTAACACTCGCCGACTCAATAATAGCTTGCCCTTGGCCACGCGCAACGGTGACGTTTATCATTTTCTGCGGAAATTTTGACATTCCTTTAACTAATTCAGCCAAGGTGTTTCCCGTTCGTTGCATTACTCGCAACACCTGAAGAGCCGCCACCGTCCCATCACCTGTGGTGTTTTTATCTAGGCAAATAATATGCCCAGAAGTCTCGCCGCCCAGTATCCAGTTGTTGGCCTGTAGCATTTCCAACACATAACGATCGCCAACATTGGCTCTAGCGAACTTAATATCAGCTTGTTCCATGGCTTTTTCGAAGCCCAAGTTGGTCATTAAAGTGCCCACCACACCTTCTCCCAAAGTCCCTTGCTGCTTCCCAAATATGGCGATTAAATAGAGCGTTTGGTCGCCGTCTACAATTTCCCCGCTGGCATCTACGAATAGCACGCGGTCAGCATCGCCATCCAAGGCAATGCCAATATCCGCTTGGTTTTCGATAACGGCTGTTTGCAGTGCCGATAAATCCGTTGACCCACAGCCTTGATTAATATTGTAACCATCGGGAGAAACGCCTAATTTTATAACCTCAGCGCCCAACTCCTCGAACACCTGCGGGGCAATATTATAGGCTGCGCCATTGGCACAATCTAACACCACTTTTAAGCCGTTAAAATCAACGCGGTACGGTATGCTGTGTTTACAAAATTCAATATAGCGCCCGATGGCATCAGGAAAACGAGTGGCTTTGCCCAAGTTATCAGAATTATTGGCCTTCATTTGGCCGCTCATTTTTTCTTCAACGGCGGCAATTAGTGCATCGTTGAGTTTAAAACCCTTGGATGAAAAAAACTTGATCCCGTTGTCGTGATAGGGGTTATGCGACGCGCTCACCACCACGCCCGCAGCAGCGCGGGCTGTCCGAGTCAGATAAGCAATTCCCGGTGTGGGCATGGGGCCTAACAAGGCGACATTCACCCCCGCGGAGGCAAAGCCTGCTTCTAAGGCAGATTCAAGAATGTAGCCAGAAATACGGGTATCTTTTCCAATTAGAACCAAGTTATTCGCCCCTGATTCAGATAGTACTGAACCGACAGCCCAGCCCAGCTTCATAACAGTTTCAGGTGTGATTGGCTCTGTGCCAAATTCACCGCGCACGCCGTCTGTGCCAAATAAGCCTGCCATCGTTACTTCACTTTTGAGGCTCAATTTAAATTAGGTCGCTTCAGTCGGATCTGGCAAATCGGCTTCATCACTACTGCTACGCTTCTTTTTAGCAGCCTTCTTTTTCGCTGATGTACCGCCTTTAGGGCCTTTCTTCTTAGGCTTATCTTCAGGTGGCTTGGGCGCTTTACCCTCCATAATGTCATTGATCTGTGTGGCGTCTAAAGTTTCCCACTCAAGCAAGGCAACAGTCATTGCTTCTAGTTTGTCTCTATTATCTTCAACGATTTTTCGAGCTCGGGTGTATTGTTCATCAATAATTTTACTGATTTCCGCATCTACCTTTTCTTTAACCGCAGGACTCAAATCAGGACGAGATTCAGCGTCTCCCCCTCCCATGAAACTGTTAGCAGGATCTGTATATATTCTTGTACCCAAGGCATCACTCATCCCCCACCGACAAACCATATTTTGCGCAGTGTTCGTAGCATGCTCAAAATCACTTGAAGCGCCAGTGGTCATTTGATCCATGAATATTTCTTCGGCAATTCTTCCCCCTAAACTAATGGCAATGTCTGCCAGTAATTTTTCCCGACTGTGAGAGTAAACATCTCTTTCAGGTAGTCTCATTAAAAAACCAAGCGTCCTGCCACGCGGGATAATGGTTAGCTTATGCACTGGGTCAGAAAACTTCTCTAGTACCTTAGCAACGACTGCGTGTCCTGATTCATGAAAAGCAGTGTTCCGTTTCTCTTCTTCTGTCATCGCACTAGAGCGACGCTCGGCACCCATGATTAGCTTATCTCTAGCCAATTCAAAGTGACGCATAGAGACTTTTTTAAGGTTTTCTTTCGCTGCAAATAAAGTTGCCTCATTGATAAGATTCGCCAGCTCAGCACCAGAAAAACCTGGTGAACCACGAGCAATCACCTTTGTATCAATATCATCTGCCAAAGGTACTTTTCCCATATGAACTATCAGAATTTCTTCTCTACCTTTAATATCTGGCAATGGTACAACCACTTGTCTATCAAACCTTCCTGGACGCAACAGCGCAGGGTCTAATACGTCCGGGCGATTGGTAGCAGCAATAACAATGACACCTTCGGCTTCTTCAAAGCCATCCATTTCAACTAGCAGTTGGTTTAACGTTTGCTCTCGCTCGTCATGGCCTCCCCCCATTCCAGAGCCACGTTTACGGCCCACTGCATCAATTTCGTCAATGAAAATAATACAAGGCGCACTTTTCTTGGCTTGTGCAAACATATCCCGCACTCGAGAAGCACCCACGCCGACAAACATCTCAACGAAATCCGATCCAGAAATAGTGAAAAATGGCACTTTTGCTTCACCTGCGATCGCTTTAGCTAACAAGGTTTTACCTGTTCCAGGGCTTCCAGTCAGTAAGATGCCGCGGGGCATTTTACCGCCCAACTTGTGAAACTTTGAAGGGTCACGTAAAAACTGAACCAACTCTTCTACGTCTTCTTTAGCCTCATCAACGCCAGCTACATCGTCAAAGGTGACATTATTTTTATCTTCTGATAAGAGCTGGGCTTTACTTTTACCAAAACTCATCGCGCCTCGGCCACCGCCGCCTTGCATTTGCTTCATAAAATAAATCCAGACACCGATCAGTAGCAAGAACGGGAAAAAATTGAGGAAAATTTGCATCAGCAAACTCTGTCCTTCTTCCTTTTTAGCGGTAATTCGTACACCTTGCTTATATAACTGATTAACCAAATCAGGGTCGCCAGGAGAAGTGGTATTAAAGCGTTGACCGTCTTTAAATAACCCCTGGATTTCATTATTAGTAATTTCCACCCGTTCAACATTGCTACTGTCTACTTGCTCCAAGAAGGAGGTGTAATCAATTGGCTTGGCGCCAGCACCCATGCCTTTTGGTGCAAAGCTATTGAATACGGACATCAAAACCATTGCGATGACCAGCCAAAGAACTATGTTTTTCATGAATGCGGGCAAAGTACTTCCTCTTCGATTTACAGTATTACGGTTAATGCAAGATTATAACAATGAACCCCTTGCAGTTTTGGGCTCTATTTGCAGCTCCTAAATAGGTGCTTCTTTATAAAAAACCTTATTTCCGGTTTAAGGCCAACAAATAAATTTCTTTAGAAAAATTTCGAGATGCATCAGGTTTAATAACCTTCAGCGTTTGAAACTGGGATTGTAGCGCTTTGCGAACCTCTTGAGCGCTTTGGCCTTCGAAGAACTTGGTCAGTAAACATCCACCTGGACGTAAACTGATTTCACAAAAATCTATTACGCTCAATAACAAACGCTCGTAGCGCGCTTGATCTTGCATCGCTACTCCAGTGATATTGGGGGCCATATCTGACAAAACAAGATCAAAGGCTTGGTTTTCCACACACTGTGAGATCTTGACAATCGACTCTGGTTCAGTGAAATCTCCTTGAATAATCTCAACGTCTTTAATGGGTTCAAATTCAAGCAAATCAATCGCCACCACTTGGCCCTTACCTGACAACTTCTTAACGACATATTCACTCCAACTACCGGGGGCCGCGCCTAAGTCAACCACGCGCATGCCTCCTTTAATCAGTTTATACTTTTTATCAATTTCTTCTAGTTTAAAAGAAGCCCTAGCCCGTAAGCCCTGTGAACGTGCCTTTTTCACGTATAAATCGTTGTTCTGACGGTCTAACCAAGCACGTGATTTTCCCTTACGTTTTCCTGTTGTACTCACTTGTTGTTAAATTGATAATATGGATCAAATTGAATAAAACTATTATAGGGGAACTAATCCTCAAATTGGGTTTCTGAACTAACGAATTTAAAACTTAAAGGGCAAAATCTTGAATAAAACCAAACTCATGTTACTCGCAGCCATCGCGGCGGCGGTAATCGCGATCATATTTTGGCTGCCCACCGACTTATTGACACTTGAAAACTTAAAATCCAAGCAAAACTCTATCGCTGATTATCAAAGCACCAACCCGGTAAAGACCGCCCTAGTCTTTTGCCTTACTTATATATTAATGGCAGCCTTATCTATACCTGGTGCTGCTATTTTGACCATCGCAGCTGGGGCAATATTTGGCGTGGTTCAAGGGAGTCTTTGGGCATCCATCTCCTCCACTATTGGTGCCACTTTGGCTTTTTTAATGGCTCGTTATTTCTTTCGTGATGCAGTTGAGCGGAAGATGGGAAATGGCTTACAAAGCATGCGTGACAACTTGGAAAAGGACGGTTCGTTTTACTTATTCTCATTACGCCTGGTACCGGTGGTCCCCTTTTTCGTAATCAATTTGCTTATGGGTTTAACGCCCATAAAGGTTTGGCATTATGTCATTGCTTCCTGGGCGGGCATGCTCTTAGGCACCGCGGTTTACGTTAATGCCGGCACACAGTTGTCAAAATTGGAATCTCTTAAAGGGATCTTGTCGCCTTCAATTTTGCTTTCTTTCGTCTTACTGGCGGTATTTCCCCATATTGCGCGCTACTTACTTAAGTTTTTCAGAAAAGCATCATGAATTCATCATCAAAATCCCAATCTAAGTCTTGGCCTAAACCTAAGCACTTCGACGCCAACTTAATCGTTATAGGTGCTGGCAGTGCTGGTCTTGTGAGCGCTTATATCGCCGCAGCAGTGCAGGCGAAAGTCATCCTCATCGAAAAACATAAGATGGGGGGCGATTGTTTGAATTACGGTTGTGTCCCTTCCAAGGCACTGATACGAAGTGCCAAGTACCAACATCAAATCAACAATTCAAAAAAGTATGGCTTTAAACGTGCAGAGGCCGAATTTGATTTCGCTGATGTCATGAACCGAATACAAGGCGTCATTCAGAAGATTGAACCGAATGACTCGGTAGAACGTTATACGTCTCTAGGAGTAGAAGTAATAGAAGGAGACGGAGAATTAACCTCACCCTATTCAGTTTTAGTCAATGGAAAAACCATTACCGCACGCAGCATCATTATTGCTACAGGTGCTCGACCATTTGTTCCCCCTATTAAAGGCGTTGATCAAATCGGCTATCTCACCTCTGATAATCTGTGGGATTTGCGTGAACAACCCAAACGGCTATTGGTGTTAGGAGGCGGCCCCATTGGTTGTGAATTAGCGCAGAGTTTTGCTCGTCTAGGCAGCGAAGTCACCATGGTGGAAATGCTGCCTAGAATCATGATTCGCGAAGACGAAGAAGTATCTGATCATATCGCGAAGCGATTTACCCGTGAAGGTGTAAAGTTACTGACCAGTCATAAGGCAACGGAGTTCCTCAATAACGACGATGATAGCCACACTTTGATTTGTGATCATAACGGCGCGGAGGTCCGTATTGAGTTTGATAAAGTTTTGATCGCCGTTGGCCGAGCAGCACGCCTAGACGGGTTCGGACTTGAAAAGCTCGACATTCCCGTTTCCAAACGGCGCACTGTAGAAGTGAATGATTTTTTACAAGCCGGATACCCCTCCGTGTACGCCTGTGGCGACATTGCCGGACCCTACCAGTTCACCCACGTTGCGTCCCACCAAGCTTGGTTTGCTACAGTGAATGCCCTTTTTGGCACTTTCAAGAAGTTTAAAGTCGATTATTCCATTGTCCCGTGGGCCACATTTACCGACCCTGAAGTGGCGCGTGTGGGCTTAAATAAACAAGAAGCCGATGAACGTAAAGTAGCTTATGAAATCACGGGATATCAATTAGATGACCTAGACCGGGCAATTGCCGAAGGTGAAGACAGCGGTTTTATTGAGGTGTTAACCGTGCCGGGGAAAGACAAGATTATAGGCGTTACCATCATGGGGTCACATGCTGGCGAGCTTATCGCTGAATTCGTGTTCGCCATGCGGCACAACTTAGGCATGAACAAGATATTAGCAACCATCCATATTTACCCTACCCGCATGGAAGCCGTTAAGTTTTCAGCCGGCAGGTGGAAAAACGCGCAAACCAAGACTTGGCAATTAAAGTTGCTAGAACGCTTTCACCGCTGGCGCCGTTAAGGTTTGAACATGGCTAACCCCGAATTTGTTATAGAACAAACTCAACAATGGATAAAGCAGGTGGTCATTGGTCACAACCTCTGTCCATTCGCTAAGCAGCCATTTGAGAAAAACACGATTGGATACATCGTAAGCGATGTAGCCACTTTAGAGTTTGCGCTTAGTGCCTTAGCAGAAGCGGCATTTAATCTATCTTCTCAAAAACCTTATGAAACGAGCTTATTGATTTTTGAATCAGGGTTCGCAGATTTTGATGGTTTCCTAGATCTTATCGCCTTGGCAGACCAGTTACTTATAGACTTAATGCTAAGCGATGAGCTGTTGTTAGCGCATTTTCACCCAAACTATTGTTTTGAAGGCGAAGCATCAGACGATGCCGCTAATTATTCGAATCGCTCAGTGTACCCCATGTTGCATTTGCTAAAACAAAGCAGCGTTACCATGGCATCACAAAGCACCGTTGATCTGGACGCCATTCCTGATAAAAACATTCAAACCTTACGTAACATAGGAGTTTCAGCACTGTCTTCTTCACTATCTAAATTCAGCAAGTAAAAGCCTAGCGCAATGAAAGTTAAGGTGTCAGAAGTAGAATTCAAAGCAATCAAAGCACAAGGAGCGGGTGGCCAACATGTCAATACTTCTTCGACTGCCATTCATTTACGGTTTGATATTTGGGCCTCTTCGCTTTCGACAACCATCAAACAGAAATTGAGCGAATTGGACGGCGAACGTATCAGTAAAAACGGCGTCATCGTTATCAAATCTCAAGCGCAGCGCAGCCAATTACGCAATAAGATAAGAGCTTTAGATAGATTGCATGAGTTGATCGCAGCAGTGCAACAGCCGGTGAAACAACGTATTCCAAGTAAGCCTTCTAGATCCGCCAAGCTCGCGCGAATGGCAGACAAAAAACTGTTGAGCAAAAAGAAACGCTTACGCAGTCAGCCTGAGCTTGATGACTAGTAGAAGCGCCAGCATCGCTATAGTGACTGTCACGCGAGCTTGAAATCTTACAAAGACATAAACCCCTTCATCGAGCGGAACGCTAGGGTAATTTCGCTAGTACTAATCCCACAACTTTCACCGCTTTCCAAGCCACCTTACTATTCAGCTAGCAAGGATTTGGCTATACTCGCTTACCCTATTAAACAATTGCGTAGTTATGTCTGCAGAACAAGCCAATTCACCAGAGTCTTATCAATCTGGACCCGATAGCACTGGTCATTTTGGGCAATTTGGAGGACGTTTTGTAGCGGAAACGCTAATGCCTCTTATTCTAGAAGTAGAAGAAGCCTATACCAAATACAAAAATGATCCAGAATTTAGAGAAGAGTTAGAAAACTTAGCGACTCATTATGTCGGCCGCCCCAGTCCGCTCTACTTCGCAAAGCGAATTACTGAAGAATTAGGTGGCGCAAAAGTTTACTTCAAACGAGATGAATTAAACCACACTGGCGCGCACAAAATAAATAACACGCTTGGCCAAATATTACTTGCCAAACGCATGGGAAAAAAACGCATTATTGCTGAAACTGGCGCGGGTCAACATGGTGTTGCTACTGCCACTGTTTGTGCGCTATTCAACTTACCGTGCGTCGTGTACATGGGCGAAACAGACATAAAACGCCAAGCGCCTAATGTTTTCAGAATGAAGTTGCTAGGCGCTGAAATTGTTTCTGTTACCAGCGGCACAGCGACTCTAAAAGACGCCATGAATGAAGCGCTCCGCGACTGGGTCGCCAATGTTGAAGACACATTCTATATTATTGGCACTGCAGCAGGTCCTCACCCCTATCCTGAAATGGTTCGGGATTTTCAAACCGTCATCGGCGAAGAAACCAAACTACAAATGCAGGCGGCTGAAGGCCGTTTACCCGATGCCTTAGTGGCTTGTATTGGGGGTGGGTCTAATGCTATCGGTCTATTTCACCCTTTTTTAGACGACAAGTCTGTTCAAATTTATGGCGTCGAAGCCGCGGGCCATGGCGTTGATACCGATCAACACGCTGCATCTTTAACCGGCGGCTCTCCCGGCGTGCTGCACGGTAATAGAACTTATTTATTGCAAGATGAGGATGGACAAATTGCCGATGCACACTCAATCTCCGCAGGGTTAGATTATCCTGGAATTGGCCCGGAACACTCATGGTTGTTTGATGTTGGTCGTGTTAATTACGTATCGGTCACCGATACTGAAGCGTTAGAGGCATTCCAGTTTAGTTGCCGACTTGAGGGAATTATCCCTGCGTTGGAGCCAAGCCATGCACTGGCCTACGTATGTAAGTTGGCACCTACCATGGACAAAGATCAAATTCTTGTTATGAATATGTGCGGCAGAGGAGATAAAGACGTCTTTACCGTCGCTGAAGCCTTGGGCGTGGAGCTGTAATGATGAGTACGAGCAATAGATTAAATCAAAAATTTGCCGATTTAAAAGCTGAAGGACGAGCAGGCCTAGTAACCTTTATTACTGCGGGTGATCCAAACTTGGAAACGTGTAGAGATATCCTATCAGCCTTGCCCTCTTCAGGGGCCGACATCGTTGAACTGGGCATGCCGTTTTCTGATCCGATGGCAGATGGCCCAGCGATTCAACTTGCCAATCAACGTGCCCTTAAAAATGGCATGACCTTGCGTAAAACACTGAATTTAGTTAGTGAGTTTCGCAGGCAAGACAACACCACTCCTATCGTTCTAATGGGTTATTACAACCCCATATTTCATATGGGGGTACAAGATTTTGTAGAGCAAGCTCATTCAGCTGGCGTAGACGGCCTGATTATCGTCGACCTGCCTGTTGAGGAGGATGACGAGCTTTGTCATCCAGCAAGAACGCAAGGTATTGATTGGGTGCGTTTGGTCACCCCCACAACCCATGAGTCACGTCTAACCAAAGTGCTAACCAATAGCTCTGGCTTTTTATACTATGTGTCGATTGCGGGCATAACAGGGACTGCATCTGCCAATAATGAGGATGTTGCTAAAGCGATAGCGGACATTCGTAAGCAATCTACGTTACCTATCGCCGTTGGTTTTGGCATTAAAACGGCCGCCCATGTGAAAGCCACGGCCGAGTTTTCTGATGCGGTGGTAGTAGGCTCTGCAATCATTCAACAAATTGAAGAGGGACTTGATCAGCAGCTATCTTCCGATGAAATTACGCAACGTGTATCTGCGTTTGTAAGCTCTCTGGCACAAGGGCTACGCTAAGGTGTCTGTCAGTTTTGGTGACACATAAAAAAGCCAGCATGAATGCTGGCTTTTTTATTATTGCAGTTAGCTATATTAGTTAATTTTTAATACTCTTCAATAGCTTTTTAGCTTCCAACTTAAGATTATTACTACCAGCGCTAATGACATCTTTTAGAAAATCTTTGGCGATCTTAGCCTCACCTAACTCTATGTAAGCCTTTGCAAGCGCCAACGAAGTATCGGGATCGTGCTGATTAGCTTCCTTAAGCGTAGCACTTAACTCACTTTCTAGATCTAAAGTAAAAGAATCGATGCTAACCGGTTCGAGTTCATCATCTGCATTTGCTTCGTCAATTGCCTCTTCTTCTATGTCGTCATCGCTCTCAATCTCGTCGCGTAAGACAGGGATTGAACTATGAAAATCATTGTCCAAGAAAAGAGGGTGAGTAGGAGAAAAAGCTTTGCCCATCGTTTTAATTTTCAGCCACTGATCACCATCAGCATTTTCATCTTTATTAGCGTAGGCCGTTTCCAGTACTCTGCCAAAGGCTTCCTGATCATCGGACTCTTCGTGTAGGCTAAGCAACTTTATAGCTATCTCCTGCTCCTTAGGATTGTCGGCATAGGCGTCTTTCAATACCTTTATTGCTTGTTCTTTTCTGTCGTAAGCGAGATACACTTCAGCTTCAGTAAGCGGATCAACGTCCGTTACCTGCCCAATAGTCGACTGCTGCGTCATAGCTTCTGACTCCATATCTATGCGATCCATCATGGAGTCTTGGCCGTCCATTGCAAACAAAGAAGATTCCCCGCCAAGCAAAGGCTCACTCGGTGCATCGTCAGTTTGAATCTCCGAATCTTCACTGAAGGAAAAAATCGACGAAACCTGCCCGCTTAGATCTATATCTATACTGTCATCAGTTAGCTTCATAGCGCTGAGGTCTTCTATTTCAGATTCAGAATCGGCCCCATCATCAGCAGACTCTTCGCGGTCGACTCTGCGACGCATGAAGGTACCCAAACCTATCAATGCCAATACACCGCCTAAGATGTACAAGCCCCACTGCGACACTAGGCCCATTAAGCTTGAAACAAACGAGCCCTCTGTTAACTTGTCAGTGTCTACTTTAAACGATGCGGCTATTTTGTTTTTTGCAGATACCACTGCGCCTTTCCAATCGCTCGCATTCTGGCCACCTAGAGAAGTGTCAGAGCCTTGTTTCTTAGGTGCCTCAGAAATTTTGGTTTGCAACGCGGCTTCTAGTTCCGCAATACGTGCTTTACGTTGGCTTCCGGTAATAGAAGCTTCATCAACCGAAGTCGAAGAAGCTGCAGACTCAGACTGAAAAGCTTGAGAGGCTACGGTATCTAAGTTTGTGTCTGTCACCGCGACATTAACTTGCTCATCAGTCGCACCGCCTATACTATTTAGCGCACTATTAAATGATTGGCTGGCTGTCGGAATCGAGCCCACGTTTTGCTGTAGCGCCAAAGCTTGCAAAGCTTTAAGTTGTTGTAATTCTAGTTGTTGTGATTCTAGTTGCTGAGACTCTTTAAGTTGCGCGCTAAGTGATTGGGCATCTTGCATTGCTTGCTTGTGCAAAAGTGCTTGCTCAATCAACGTTCCCAGGGTTTGACTTTGCAGTTCCAACAACTGGCTAATTTTACCTAGCTGTGTTTCAACTTGAGACAAACGCTTAGCGACCACTTGGTTCTCTCCACGAACAGCAACCAATTCTTCACTGAATTTCGTCACGTCGGCTTTAATCGAAACCATTTCACCAAGCTTTGCTTCAAGCAACTGTTCAACTACAGCGCTATTCAGTCCATTAGAACCGGACGTCGTTGCTGCTTCACTAGCACTAGCGCCGATAGTTAACACATTTTGCATTGTCGTTGCTTGCGCAACAGCTCCAATAGCTGCTGGCTGCTCAGTTGCTTTGGTTTTCGGACTTACAGATCTTACTTTGGCAATTGCACTGCTCTGACTGAGCGCCAACATTTGCTCACGTGTCGGGATTTTTAATTTAACACCCGTTACCAGCAAGTCAATATTATTTGCCGGAAAAGCAGCTTGATTAAGATTGAAAAAAGCCATCCATGCTTGTTGCGCGAAAACGTCACTTGGCTTGAAACGTTGTGCTATTTCCGAAACCGTGTCGCCCCAGTCTACCGTCACCCAATCTCCAGCTTGCAACACTTGGCCACTCGCTCCTTCTAAGGTGCCACCGGCCATCGCTGTCGCTTTGGCATCATTACCATATTCAGCAGGATCAATTAAAGCAACGTACTCACGCAACATATTGCCACCAGACCAGCTCAACTGCATCAACAAATGTAGGTAAGGAGTATCTAAAGCATTAAGCGTATAAACACGCAATACTGGGCTGCCATCTTTATCGTCAATGGTAAATTGAATAGCTTCTGCTTCCAGTGGATACGGCACCCCACTTTCATCAAAAGCAGCTCTTGGTGCCAATTTTGATTTAAAGGAGTCCAATTCATTCTGGCTATCAGTTGACAATGGTATAGACAGCGCTAATGGCTCGCCTAAATGGGAGTCTACTGACATCTCACCCACGCTAAGGGCATAAGCGTTAGGAACAAGTAACGGGGCTGTTAGAGCTAGCACCAGCGTTCGAAGGTTTATAAGTGACATATTGGTTCGCACAAAGTTGCTCCTAATTATAGATATAGTTGTAGTTATTCGGCCATTTTATTAAATAATACGGATTAAAACTACACATTAATTAGATCGCCTAAAGTCCAACTTGAAGTAGAGATCTAAAGTTGTAGAACTAAAACAACCAAGGCTTTTCACCTTGACGCTTCGTTTCATAGTCAATAATTTGCTGCTTTTTCTGCAAAGTAAGCCCGATATCATCCAAGCCTTCTAACAAACATTTCTTTTTAAACGCATCAACATCAAATTGCATTTTAACCCCGGCAGTGGTAGTAACCAATTGATCTTCAAGGTTTATCTCCAGACAATAGCCTTCCATCTGATCGACTTCTTCGAATAACTGAGCGACTTGTTCTTCTGCCAATTCAATGGGTAAAATTCCGTTTTTGAAACAATTATTATAGAAAATATCGGCAAAGCTAGGTGCAATAATGACTCTAAATCCATAGTCATCTAACGCCCACGGAGCATGTTCTCTAGATGAACCGCAGCCGAAGTTGGTTCGAGCAAGTAGTACTTGCGCACCTTTAAAACGTGGAAAATTGAGAACAAATTCTTCATTTACTGGCCTATTTGAATTATCTCGTCCAGGCTCACCATGATCTAAGTATCGCCATTCGTCAAACAAGTTGGGTCCAAAGCCAGAGCGCTTGATTGATTTCAGAAATTGCTTGGGAATAATCGCATCGGTATCCACGTTCGCTCGATCTAGTGGCACAACCAAGCCATTGAGTTTTTCAAATTTTCTCATGCTGCACCCTCTTGCTGTTCAAGTCCTTGGGCGCTAATAAAGTAACCGGCTATAGCAGTGGCCGCAGCAGTTGCTGGTGAAACCAAATGCGTTCTGCCTCCTTGCCCCTGCCTGCCTTCGAAATTTCGATTGGAAGTCGATGCACAACGTTCACCAGACTCTAGCTTATCGTCATTCATCGCTAAGCACATGGAACAACCTGGATTACGCCATTCAAAGCCGGCTTCAAGAAATATTTGATCTAAACCTTCTTTTTCCGCTTGCAGCTTTACCAAACCGGATCCCGGCACCACCAACGCTAAGTCAATGTTATCTGCCAATTTTTTACCTTTAACCACCGAAGCGGCGCTACGTAAGTCCTCAATTCGGCTATTGGTACATGATCCAATAAATATTTTGTCTACTTTGATTTCGTTAGTCGGAGTGCCCCCTTCTAGGCCCATATAATCAAGCGCTTGTTGCATGCTTTCCTTGGCAGTTATCCCATCGTTATTTGGCGTAGGAACCACACCGTTGACGGGTATCACCATTTCAGGTGAGGTTCCCCAAGTCATGGTTGGCTGGATTAATTCACCGTCCAGTTGCAACTCGCTATCAAACACGGCGTCGTTATCACTGTTCAAAGTTACCCAATGCTGCACTGCTTTATCCCAGTTCTCTTCTTTTGGGGCAAATGGCCGGCCGTTAAAGTAGTCCATCGTTTTCTTATCCACCGCCACCATACCAGAACGCGCACCGGCCTCAATGGCCATATTACACACCGTCATGCGCCCTTCTACAGACAGTTCCTCAATCACACTGCCCGCAAACTCAATCGCATAACCCGTACCACCTGCCGTGCCAATTTGGCCGATAATTGCCAGTACCACATCTTTAGACGTAACGCCTGCCTGCAATTTACCCGACACGGTAATGCGCATGTTTTTTGATTTACGTTGCAATAAACATTGCGTCGCCATTACGTGTTCTACTTCTGAAGTTCCAATGCCAAAAGCCAAAGCACCAAACGCCCCATGTGTCGAAGTGTGAGAATCTCCGCAAACCACAGTCATACCGGGTAACGTAGCGCCCTGCTCAGGCCCAATCACGTGCACAATTCCCTGTCGCTGATCATGCATTTGAAATTCTTTAATGCCAAAATGCGCGCAGTTTTTATCCAATGTTTCTATTTGTAACCGCGATACTGGGTCATCAATTTTTGCCTCAGCCACTGTAGGTACATTGTGATCCGGCACGGCCAACATAGAATCAGTTCGCCAAGGCTTTCTGTTAGCTAAGTGTAAGCCTTCAAAAGCTTGGGGCGAAGTCACTTCATGCACTAGGTGTCTATCGATATAGATCAGTGCGGTGCCGTCTGATTGAAGGTCAACCAAATGATCGTCCCACAGCTTGTCGTAGAGTGTTTTACCAGCCATTCTCTTGAGAAAAATTAAAAGAGGCGGATAATATCACGCATATATAACCTACGCGCTATTCAACACACAAGGATAAGACTAAATGGGCCCAGTCAGTGCTGCTTATGGTTGTATTTCCATGGAGTTGGCAATCAATCTAACGGTAGATTTAGGCACTTCACCCAAAACCGTTAGCTTATAACCACCCACCATTTTAGTATTGGCATTGAGCGCCCCCATACTAATGTCTTTAACTGCATCACCTGAAGAGGAATTCTCTGGCACAACAAACGCAGACACGTTGGCCAAACCATCTGTGAGAATAATATGATGTATTTGCGAATCTAAAGCAGGCGAATACCGGGTAAGGGAGTGATTTATCACGAAATTAGATTCATTGGTTTTCATTACCCAATTAGAGGTTTCCATGCCTGCATTACTATGGGGAGTACCAGCATCATCCATCCAATTTAGCTCTTCGGATTTAACTTCTGGCATCAATGACTGCTCCTGCACTTTATCGAAAGCAATCTCTACAAAACGATAACTTTCTAACACCGAACCTTGCTCATTGATTAAATCAGAGCTGAGCAACAAAAAATTCTCAACATCAATGCAAAACACATACCCATAACGTAGCTGATCTTTGGGTTTTACGGCTAATGCTTGGCAATCCCGGTCAGCGATGCGGGCCATTGATTGTAGCTCAATGATGTAATTATCATTCAATAGCGTCATATTTCCGTTAAAGTTCATCGGGAAATACTGATCCACCGTTGATTGCCGCGCTTCTTTAACGCCCATATTTAAATCAGGCAACAAACAAGAAACCGCGTCTTTACTGCTGACAATTTCTCTCATTTGTCCATCGACTGAACTCAGCTTTTGCACGCCGCCCATGTCGCTGCCCATGTGACTGATTTTTAGGGTGCTCATCTCTCCATTGCGCGATACAACAAATCGGCCACTGTAATTCAGCATCTCCCCGGATTCCGCCATCATCTCTATCCATTGGTTGCCGCTGTATGATTCAGCACTTACCGTGCCCGCGCTCAACACCAACAACGTCACCGCAACACTACCAACAAGCCATCGTTGTATTTGCGTCGAACTAAGCACAGCGTGATAACGAGATAACATAATGGTTCTTATTGTGCCCCGTCGGCATTGACAATTTTCGCATAAGCCGCCAGCCCATTTAGGCCCGCCATGCTAGAGAACTCACCATGCGCTACTACCAGTGCTTGCAATTCTTGCTCTGCGGCTAAAAATTGAGCTGTTTTATTTGGATCAGTGTTTTGAGTCTCGACGATTTGGTTTGATCCGTCATTGCTTGGCGTATCAAACGGATTCAAATTAAACAGCGTGACCGCGAAAAATGAAGCCGCAACAGCCAACATACCTAACTTCGCCGTGTTACCGCTTCGTTGAGGAAAAGTAGCCACATTGCTTTTAACACCCGTAAAATCAGTATTGCTTTCTATATCGGCAACCCCTAGCAAATTATTAGGTGCCAATATGACGGGTTCCGATTCAAGCTGTAAGGCCAGTTTATCTGCAAACAAATGATTGGCTCGCGCCGGCGCTACGTACTCACCGCGCATTACTGCTCGCGTAATGCACATTTTTTGCCATTGCTGTTCACTGCTTTTATCAGCACTTAAGCGAGCGATCGCCAGCGCGCTTTCAGCGGCAGTGAGTTCCCCGTCTAGTAATTCTGAAATTTCTTGTTTCATTTTAATATTGAAAATAGTTTTTTGCTACCTAATAGGCAATAGTTATAAAGTTTAGTTCCCCATCTCTTGCACTATTTGTTGGCTTCATTAGTAAGTATACAGTTAGTTAATATCGATAACTTTCCATCGCTTCTTCGATAGTTTCACGTGCTCGAAAAATACGTGATCGAACGGTGCCAATTGGGCAGTCCATCGCCAAAGCGATATCTTCATAACTCATCCCTTCAATCTCACGCAGCACGATGGCCTCTTTCAAACTTTCCGGTAGATTGTCTATAGCGGTTTGTATCGCCTGCGCTAACTCGTCGTTCATTGCGCTTGCTTCGGGCGTATTCAGGTCAGCCATTTTTCCAGAATGAGCGCTAAATGCCGCTTCGTCCACGTCCACGTCTTGAGCTGGTGGCCTCCTACTGGTAGATACTAGATGGTTTTTGGCCGTATTTACCGCAATACGATATAACCAAGTGTAAAAAGCACTGTCGCCTCTGAAGTTGGGCAAGGCTCTATAAGCTTTAATAAACGCTTCTTGCGCGATATCTTCACGCTCCATGGGGTCGCGCACGAAACGTCCAATTAAACTAATAATTTTGTGCTGGTATTTTTTCACTAAAAGGTTAAAGGCATTTTTGTCGCCGTTTTGTACCTTCTTGACTAACTGTAGATCTAACTCTTGCTCCGTCACCAGGGTTTTATAAAAATTTTATTCAAGTGGCTTTATTAGAATGCCCAAATTGGACGCTATATGTCTGTTCTTACGCTGAAAATACCGCTACAAATTCGCTGCACCGTCTCGTAAGTAAACTATAATCTTACTACACTTCAGCGTTTGATAATATGACCAAAACAATTGATTCACCTATCTTAATAGTCGGTAGCGGGCTCGCTGGATTAACCCTCGCTCTAAAGCTAGCGCGGGATGATTTTAAAGTTAGCATACTATCAAAAAAAGAAGTGGATTCTGGCTCTACTCCTTATGCACAAGGTGGGATTGCCGCGGCACTGGCTGACGAGGATTCTTATGAATCACATGCCAGCGATACTCACATTGCAGGGGCAGGTTTATGCAATGAAGAAACAGTAAATTACGTCATTGAACGCGGACCACAGGCCATCCAATGGTTAATTGACGAAGGCACTGAGTTCACCAAACAAGACGGTGACTACCACCTAACCCGCGAGGGTGGCCATTCTCATCGGCGCATCATTCACGCAGCTGATGCGACCGGTAGAGCAGTACATGAAACGCTGGCTGAAAAGTGCATCAACCACCCTAATATCACCATTTACACCTCACACGTTGCGGTAGATTTGATCACATCCAAGAAATTGGGCCTGCCAGGCACCAATCGTTGCTTGGGCCTGTATGCCCTAGACAAGGAGCGCAAGAGAGTTGTTACATTTAGAGCAGGCAGAGTCGTTATCGCAACAGGCGGCTATAGTAAGGTCTATTTGTTCACCTCCAACTCCGACACCACCACAGGCGATGGTATCGCCATGGCATGGCGCGCCGGGTGCAGTGTGGGCAATATGGAATTTAATCAATTTCACCCCACCTGCTTATTCCACCCGCATGCAAAGTCTTTCTTGATCTCTGAAGCAGTCCGCGGTGAAGGAGGGAAATTAGTATTAAGCGACGGCAGTTCTTTCATGCAACGCCACGACGAGCGAGGTGAGTTAGCCCCTCGAGATATCGTCGCACGTGCGATTGACTATGAAATCAAGAAAAGTGGCGAAGAGAGCGTATTTTTAGATATCAGTCATCGCGACCCTGAATTCGTAAAGTCACACTTCCCAACTATTTACGCCAAGTGTCTACAGTTTGGGCTAGATATGACCAAAGAGCCCCTGCCCGTGGTTCCCGCCGCGCATTTCACCTGCGGCGGCATCTATACCGATCTAAAAGGCCGCACCGATTTGGCACACCTTTATGCCGCTGGTGAATGCACTTTCACCGGTTTGCATGGCGCCAATCGGTTGGCCAGCAATTCTTTATTAGAGTGTGTGGTCTTTGGCCATGCCGTTTACCAAGATATCGTTAAAAATCATGAAACTATTGAGCTCCCAGCGACGCCGTTGCCTCAATGGGACGAAAGCCAAGTTACCGATCCAGACGAGCAAGTGGTGGTCTCACACAACTGGGATGAACTACGGCGATTCATGTGGGATTACGTCGGCATTGTGCGCACTAGCAAACGCTTAGAGCGCGCGATGAATCGAATTCATCTATTGCAAGTTGAAATTCAGGAGTACTACGGTAATTTTAAAATCAATAATGACTTAATCGAGCTGCGTAATTTAGTGCAAGTCGCCGAGTTAATAGTGGAAAGTGCCATGCAACGGGAGGAAAGCCGCGGTTTGCACTACACCTTAGATTATCCTGATTCTGAGCCTGACGAGCTCAAGAAAGACACCATCTTAAGGCCCTAAATAGCCATGACCAAATTAAGTTAAACGGGTTTATTGCCCCTAAGACATCACCCTGGATATGACCTTGAACAAGCACGAAAAAATTAATTACTTAGAATTCCCCGCCCAAGACATCAGTCTGTCTAAAGTTTTCTTTGCCAAGGTTTTTCCTGGGAATTTGAAGACTATGGGCCTGAATATACCGCATTCGCTAACGCAGGTATCGACGGCGGCATTTATAAAGCTGACTTACGCACTGATGCTTCTAAAGGCAGCGCTTTAGTGGTATTTTACAGCGAAAAACTAGAGGAAACACAAGCCAAAATTGAAACAGCGGGTGGCGACATATCCACGGCTATATTTAGCTTTCCCGGCGGTAGGCGTTTTCACTTTAAAGACCCGAATGGCAATGAGTTTGCTGCTTGGTCTTCTGATTCGGTATAATAGAATGGCCATAAGAATTGCCTTGATCGGCGACCACCAGCCCGAAGTCGCCGCCCACATAACCATACCCAAGGCCTTGAAGTTGGCGACTGTGCAACCCGGCACTACCATCACATTCGATTGGCTAGCATCAGCCACCCTAATGCCACAAGACATTAACAAATATAACGGAGTGTGGGGGGTACCTTACAGCCCTTACCGCAATATGGATAACATCCTAAATGCTATCCAACACCCAAGAACCAAAGCTATTCCTTATCTCGGTACTTGCGCAGGCTATCAACACGCGGTGCTAGAATTCGCTCGCAACCAATTAGGACTGCAAGATGCTGATAATACTGAGGTAAATGAAAGCACCCGTTGCCCGCTCATATCCTCACTTTACTGTGGCTTAGTGGAGGTCTCGGATCATATTTTTTTACAAGCCGACTCAAAGATAAGCACCCTCTACGGAGAAACCGACATTGAAGAAGGCTATCATTGCAGTTATGGCGTGAATCGCGGACATCTTGACATTTTTAGCCACAGTGACATGCGGTTTGCCGGCTTTGACAAAGGACAAGATCCGCGTGTATTTGAATTAAACAACCACCCCTTTTTTCTCGGTACCGCATATCAACCCGAACGCAGCACTTTATCCGGTGACACTCACCCATTAATCACCGCATTCGCCATTGCGGCGTAAAACCACCAACCTTCCTAGTCCTATAATGATTTCTATTCGTCCTGCCGTTGTTAACGATTGCCAACAAATTTTTGATTTCATCATGGAGTTGGCAATTTATGAAAAAGCGCCTGAACAAGTCATTACTAACGTCAGCGAAATAGAGCAAAGCCTGTTCGGTGAAGGCAGTAATGCACATGCACTTATTTGCGAAGTAGACGGCAGCGCAGCCGGAATGTCTATTTACTTTTATAACTACTCTACTTGGCTAGGCAAACCTGGATTATTCTTAGAAGACTTATATGTCTCTCCGAGCTATCGGGGAAAAGGCGCTGGCATCGCACTGATGAAAGCTCTAGCTAGTAAAGCAGTTAACGAAAATTGCGGTCGCTTTGAATGGAACGTATTGGACTGGAACACGCCTGCCATTAAATTCTACGATTCAATCAAAGCAGAGCCTCAAAGCGAATGGCTAGGGTATCGCCTTGAAGGAGACAAGCTACATGATTTTGCAAACACGTAATTTGTCTCGAAAAACTACGCCATGCTCTAGAACAGGTATAGTTCTAACGTAAAACTGGGCGGCACAAACACAAACAAGTGCAAACTAAAAAGCCCGCGCCAACAAACTTGGCGCGGGCTTTTCTTATTCTACTTACCTGTATTCTATATATTCGAATCAGGAAAAGATCCTTTACGTTGCGCCATATAAGCCAATAAAGCTTCATCTGTTGCTGGGTCCATCGGCGGCATTTCATACTCCGCCAATGATTTCTTGAATGCTGCATTAGCTCGCATACTGTGGTCTAGCGCACCATCTGCTTCCCATTGCTCAAAGCTGTTGTTGTCGGTTAGGGGCGAACGGTAGAAAGCTGTTTTAAAGTTAGCTTGAGTGTGAGCGCAACCTAGGAAGTGTTGCCCTGGGCCTACTTCAGCAATCGCATCCATTGCTTGTCCATTTTCAGACATATCAACGCCATTAACCATGGTCGCCATCATGCCGGCTTGGTCGCAGTCCATCATGAATTTCTCATAAGACATCGCCAAACCACCTTCTAACCAACCGGCGGTATGTAATACAAAGTTTACACCCGCTAATACGGCTGGCAGTAAAGTACTCACGGCTTCAGACATCGCTTGCGCATCAGGCAATTTAGCAGCATTCAAACCACCACCTGAACGAAACGGCACGCCTAAACGTCGCGCCAAGTTCGCCATCACATATAGCACTAAGGCGGGCTCTGGCGTACCAAAAGTAGGTGCGCCTGATTGCATAGACATTGACGACGCGAAGCTACCAAAAATAACTGGAGCGCCTGGGTTAACCAGTTGTACAAACGCCATTCCTGCCATGGCTTCGGCCAATGACTGCGCCGCCGTGCCTGCAACGGTTACCGGTGACATCGCTCCCGCTAAAATAAACGGTGTGATAATGCAGGCTTGATTGTTTCGCGCATAAACTTTTGCAGCACCTAGCATGGTGTCGTCAAAGTTCATTGGCGAATTGGCGTTAATTAAACTAGTAAGGAATGTTTTAGGCTTGCCGGTAGCGGCATCAATATAATCATCACCAAACAAAACCTTCACCATATCAACCGTGTCTTGCGCACGATCAGGGTGAGTGACTGAACCCATAAACGCCTTGTCTGAATACTTCATATGAGTATAAATCATATCGTAGTGGCGTTTGTTAACGGGTAGATCTACTGGCTCACAAATGGTGCCGCCCGAGTGGTGTAAGTTCGGTGTTGAATACGCTAATTTTACAAAATTCTGAAAATCTTCAATGGTGGCGTAACGACGGCCTTTATCCAAGTCATGTACGAATGGGCTGCCGTAAGCCGGCACTAACACTGTGTGCTTGCCGCCAATTTCTACATTTCTTTCAGGGTTACGCGCATGCTGAGTATATTGCGAAGGGGCGTTGTCTTGAATCAACTTACGACACATGCCTTTTGGGAAACGTACGCGTTCGCCTTGAACGTCTGCACCTGCTTCTTTCCACATTGCCAAGGCTTCAGCATCATCACGAAACTCAATACCTGTTTCGTTTAAAATCGTCTCAGCGTTGGCCTCAATCTGCGTTAGGCCTTCTTCGCCCAATACTTCGTATTCAGGAATTTTGCGGGTAAGGTATGGAATGGCTTTAACGACCTCACGAACTCCAGCAGTTCGGTTTGAACGGCCACGGCGACTTTTTCGTTCTGACATAATGTTTATTAAATTTAATTACAGATTGATGACAATAGTAAACTGCCCCTGAAAAGTGACTACTCCCCGCGCGACGCGAGCTTGTATTGTCGCGCCAGCAAATGGCGTAATTTAGAACAGGAAAGCTCAATCGGCAGGACGGTAATCGCTATAGGTTTAACCTCTGAGTGGCTTTCACTGATGAATAGGTAGAAACGCAATAAGGTACAAAGTAGGTTAATACTATTTGTAGGAAACTACCACCGGTCAGGGAGAACTCCATCATAGCCGGGCCATGATTGATACAAGCTAGGATAGTCCCGACAATGAGGGAAATTTTAATGGCGCTTCTTATAACGGGCTTTGAAAAAGCAATTGAGTAAAACGAAGTGACTGCCATAGCGTGATAGTTCTACTGTTAGCGTATATGAAGGGTTATTAAGAGACCGTAGAGTAGCACCCAACTCCATAAACTGGGGACAAAGCCTGACATTCACTTCATTTAAAGCACTGATGAAAAGATGACAAGATAAAGTGGTATTAATTTCCGGTGCAGCCAGAGGCATAGGCGCACAAACTGCGCAGTCAATGGCGCTAGAGGGCGCTATCGTTTTTATAGCGGACATTCTTGACGAACAATCACAAAAGGTCGCTAGAGAGATCAACGACCATGGCGATAAGGCTTTTGCTTTACATCTTGATGTCACCGACGAAAACAGCTGGCAAAAAGTCATTGATTCTGTTTTAGAATCAACGGGTCAATTAGATGTGCTGGTTAACAATGCAGGTATCGTACTGGCACAAAATTTTGAAGAAGCCAGTTTGCAAGATTGGCAGAAATTGGTTAATGTGAACATGACCAGTGTATTCCTCGGCACCAAACTCTGCGCACCTGCTCTGAGAAAATCCGGCCACAACTCTGTTGGGGGCAGCAGCATTATTAACTTGTCCTCCGTTTTGGGTTTAGTTGCCGCGCCGAATGACCCGTTGTATTCAATGACTAAAGGCGGCGTGACCTTATTCACCAAATCAACTGCAGTGACTTTCGCCAATAAAGGCGACCCTATTCGTGTCAATTCCATTCACCCTGGGGTGATTGAAACGCAAATGGGAGAACAAGTGATCGCGGCGCAAGCCAAGCGCCTTGGCATCACTGATGCCAACAGGGTAAGAGAACTAACCGCAGAGCGCCACCCAATCGGGCGAATGGGTCAAACCAAAGACGTGGCCAACGCTGCATTATTTTGGGCGTCTGACAAGGCAGCATTTATTACCGGGTCTAACCTGGTGGTTGATGGCGGCTATACAGCGCAATGACCCAAGTACAATGAATTAGGCTGCTCAACATGACATGTTAATAGTAGGTGCTGGCTTTGCCTGCATGTACATGCTGCATAAACTGCAACAACAAGGGCAAAATGCACTTGTTATCGAAGCAGGCAGCGGTGTCGGCGGCACCTGGTTTTGGAACCGTTACCCCGGTGCGCGATGCGACGTTGCGAGCATGGAATACTCGTATCAGTTTAGTGACGAACTGCAACAGGAATGAAATTGGTCAGAACGCTATTCACCACAAGCAGAAATACTCTGCTATGCAAACCATGTGGCCGATAGATATCAACTTCGAAAACATATTCAATTTAACTCTCGCGTGGTCGCGGCCACTTATGACGAAGATAGTAACCTTTGGCACGTTACTACCGATGATAATCAAGAGCGTACTGCCACTTACCTCATTGCTGCTACGGGTTGCTTGTCTAGCCCTAATCAACCGGCGTTTGAGAGCTTAGCTGATTTCAAAGGAGATATTTACCACACCGGCCAATGGCCAACTGAGACTGTCGACTTTAGCAATAAAAGGGTAGCTGTTATCGGCACAGGCCCTCGCCATCCAATCTATTCCTGTCATTGCTGAACAAGCCAAGCAGTTAACCGTTTTCGAGAGAACCCCAATTATGCCGTACCCGCAAGGAATGCGGCAATGCAGGCAGCAGAGCGTGATCAAATTAAAGCCAATTATGGTGAATTACGATCTATTGCAGCGCAACATCGTAACGGTCAATTCCCTATTCCTAACCCTCAATCTGCTCTCGATGTGAGTGAAGAAGAACGTAATCGAATCTACGAAAAACACTGGCAGCAAGGCGGCTTGGCGTTCATGGGTTCGTTCAACGACCTCATTTTCAATGATAAATCGAATAGGACGGCCGCTGATTTCATTCGCAATAAAATCACCCAGATAGTCAAAGACCCTGAAACAGCGCGTATCCTTTCGCCCATCACCAAGATCGGCTGTAAGCGTCTGTGCGCTGACACCCACTATTACGACACCTACAACCTAGCGCATGTTTCGGTTGTCGACATCAAACAGCGGCCTATTGAGCCAATTAATGCCAACGGAATCACCTGTGATGGCAAACAAGCCGAGTTTGACGCCATTTTAGCAACGGGCTATGACGCAATGACAGACTCACTATTGCGCATGAACGTATCCGGCAGAGATGGCATTAGCTTATCGGATGCTTGGCGTGAAGGTCCTAAAACTTATTTAGGCTTAGCCTGCCATGGATTCCCTAACTTGTTCACTATCACTGGCCCGGGGAGTCCATCCGTATTAACCAATATGTTGCCTTCAATCGAGCAACATGTGAACTTAATTAGCGACGTCTTGAGCCATGCTAAAACCAACCATTCACAACGAGTCGAAGCACAAGCACTTGCTCAACAAGCATGGGTTGACCAAGCAAATATCGTTACTGAAAAAACATTGCATCTCGGCTGTAATTCTTGGTATTTAGGCGCGAATATCCCGGGAAAACTACGGGTTTTTATGCCGTATGTCGGATTTGCTGATTATGTGAAAAAGTGTGATGAGATAGCCGGCAACAACCATGAAGGTTTCTCATTTTTATAGGCGCTCAAGGCCTTAGTACCATCAATCTAAAATAGACATTTAACCTCACAAGGTTAAAACAGCGGTACCAAGTATTCTTATGATTAAACCGCTTTAGCGCTTCCTTGGTGAGCCACTGGTTCACCCTCCTCATCAACTGCCACCAACACGATCTTATCAATCGTGATGATCACCTTGCCGCTGTCTATATTACGCACCTCACAAGCCAAGGTAATTGACGTTCTTCCCATTGAAACCGTTTCAATGCCAAACTCAATAACGTCTCCCTGTTCACCCGCGGAGACAAAATTTACTTCCGACATAAATCGGGTAACCATTCTAGGATGTGAAAGAGTACAGCGCGCAAAAATGTAAGACTCCTCGTCCACCCAACTGAGCAGCGCTCCACCAAACAAACGGTTGGCGCCGTTTAAATGCTCAGGCATCACCAGGCGTCGGCTATAAAATTTCATTGGATAAATCCATGACTACGATCGCGCTTTATCACTGATAGTAATACGTTATATGTAGCTCGATTAAGACGAGGGCGTGGCGCCGCGACCACCCCAAACGTTTTTCTTGGGCTTAGCCGAGTTGCCTTTGGGTGCATTGCCCTCTTCCGCCGCTCTACTGCGCCTTGATGGCTTAGCTGATTTATTGCCATCTCTACTTTGGTGCTTTGCTTTATGGCCCTTATTGGGTTTATTAGGTCTCGGCGCTTTAAACGGCTTGGCATTGAGTTTCGACACGGGTACGTCATGGCTGGGCTCAAAACCATCGACCACTCTACGTTCTAGCAATTTGCCGATCAGCCGCTCTATATCCGACAATTGTTTGATTTCATCCGCACAGACTAAGGAAACTGCCTTTCCGGTTGCTCCCGCTCGCCCTGTTCGCCCAATACGGTGCACGTAATCTTCCGGTACATTAGGTAAGTCAACGTTCACCACATGGGGCAACGCACTGATGTCAATGCCTCTCGCCGCGATATCAGTGGCAACCAATACGGTGATCGCGCCGCGCTTAAAATCTGCTAAAGCTTTGGTTCGCGCACCTTGGCTTTTATTACCATGAATAGCAGAAGAGTTAATATTTTTGCCAGCCAGATATTTTGCGAGTCGATTCGCGCCATGTTTAGTACGACAAAACACCAACACTTGTTTCCAATCATTGGTAGACACCAAATGTACCAACAAGGCCGATTTTTTGGCTTTGTCAACGGGGCAGATCCAGTGCTCAACCGTATTAACCGTGGTGTTGCGGGGACTAACAGAAACTTCTACAGGGTCGTTAACTAAGCCTTTGGCCAGCTTTCGAATGTCGTCAGAAAACGTGGCCGAAAATAATAAGTTTTGACGTTGCTTAGGCAATAACGCCAGAATTTTTTTAATGTCGTGAATGAACCCCATGTCTAACATGCGATCCGCTTCATCCAGAACGAGAATTTCGAGTTGGGCAAACTTAACTGCATTTTGCTGATGCAAATCTAGCAGGCGGCCCGGCGTCGCAACTAAAATATCTACGCCACTACGTAACTTCATCATTTGCGGGTTAATTTTGACCCCGCCAAAGACTACAGCAGAACGTAACGGCAGATTTGCCCCGTAGGTTTGAACACTATCAAGGATTTGCGCCGCCAATTCTCGAGTAGGCGTCACAATCAGCGCACGCACGTGGTTTGACTTAACCAACGGCTTATCAGAAAACCGCTCTAATATCGGCAAAGTGAAGCCAGCAGTCTTACCTGTTCCCGTTTGCGCGGCCGCCATGATATCTCTGCCCTCTAAAACAACAGGAATGGCTTGGGCTTGAATTGGAGAGGGCTCAGTGTACCCTTGCTTTTCAAGCGCTTCTAATAAGGCTGATGACAAGCCGAGTGAGGCAAAGCTCGTATTGGACATTGACGTTGAATTTACACAGTTTGTGGGGACGCGAAGGATACTCTTTATTATCCTTGTGCGCTATCAGGTGGTGGCCATTGGTTTAACTTTAATCAGTTCAGTGGCAAGGCAAGAAGTGACCCATCACGAAATGCAATTAACCTTGTCCGTATGGGTTTCACTTTCTCGGGTTACCCGCCAAGATGACAACCACAAATTAGCGCAAGAATGATTAAGCCGATTTGAAGTGAATCATAGCCAACTTTCTTATCCAGTTTCGTGCCGCCACCAGGTGGTGCACATCCTTGTCTTGTTGATGATATAGCATCCATATTGGCTGAAACAACACTGCCTCACCGAGGCGTTTCAAGCCCTTGCAATTATCTCCCATAAAACAAGGGAGCATCGCCCGTGCAGCGCCCCCTTTAACCAAATTGAGCAGCGCATCAAAATGATGCACTCGATACTGGATTCCCATTTCTCCGGCCAGATCAGTCATCACCAAACTGCCTGACGTCCGAACATGGCCTTTCATTAATCCAGCCCACGGCAGTTTGCTACTCTCCTTATGTATAGAACTATAGACAGCGTAGTAAAGCGTGCCTATTTTTTTTGCTTCAATCTGTTCAGTCTCTAGCTTTAAAACCGGCCTTTTATCATCCAAACGAATGGATATATCAGCTTCCCGACGCGACAAGCTAACGTTATAGTTACGGGCCATCAACTCAACCTGAATTGTTTGGTCTTGAACCAACTCATTTAGCGCCGCTGAAAAAAGTTATTAGCGATAAATGGTGGCGATGATAGCCTAATTTTGCGCCAAATAGACCCAACAGTTTGCGCAGATATTTGTTCAGCGCTTCATAAGCAGTCTCTAGGTGAGCCAGTAGCTTTTCACACTCAACCGTCGCGTGTAAGCGGGCATCCTGCCGGAAAAACAAACTGTACCCGAAGTACTTTTCTAAAGACTTTACTCGTCTACCAATGGTGGTGGCGTCAACACTCAGACTTGCACCTGCTTTTGCCTAGGTACCGAACCGAAATACGGAAAGTATGGTCTGCCATTGATCCCAATGGCTATCATAGTAGAATATCGAGCGCTTTATTGCCTGCATTATTGCAGGCGATTAAAAACCCAAATATCTGCTATTCTGTAATGGTTACCCTTTATATTATTCACCATGACACCCTCATTCTATTTTGCAGACTCGAATCAACAAACTTGGAACCCCTTAGTATTAGAAGATGGGAGACAGATAATAGGCGTGGAACTTAAAAGTTTGGTGAGCGCAAACGGCAATCATCTGGAGCTGTATCGCTTTGAACCTAACATCAGCTACCCGGACCATTATCATGAAGGTCCAGAGTTTGTTTTTATTTTGGAAGGCACTCTTCAGCAAAACGGCCAATGGCTCAAACCTGGTTGGTCCAGCGCAGCGGAGAAAGGCACACTTGACCATGATGCTAAAAGTGGCCCAGAAGGTTGTACCTTGTTAACTGTGTATCACCAATCGGCCTATATCCCACCTACTCAGTAGAGCAGTGAAGGCCCTTTATTTCTAGCTATACATGCGCTGAATACCTGCATATTAAACGTTGACTCTTTAAGTCCGATGCATATAATCCGTCCTGCTAGAAAGTTTATTTATTTATGCAATACCGCTTCGATGTCTCTACTGTAGTACCTCTTCCCGTTCTTCATAAGTTAATGCACCACTTCCAGCTTTACCGCTTCATTTGAAGCAAACTAAACTTTAGAAAACAGGATTTAAGTATGTCTACAACAACCGGCACCGTTAAATGGTTTAACGAAGCTAAAGGCTTCGGCTTTATCGAGCAAGAATCAGGTCCAGATGTGTTCGCACATTTCAAGGCAATAACAGGCTCAGGTTTCAAAACCTTGGCTGAAGGTCAAAAAGTACAATTCACTATCACTCAAGGCCAGAAAGGCCCTCAAGCTGACGACATTACTGTTATTTAGTGGATAGTGATTTAGGTAGCTTTGCTGCCGTACACAAAAAGCAAGACTTCGGTCTTGCTTTTTTTGTAACTAATCAGCGTAATTTAGGCAGTTCAATCAGAAACATTGAGCAGAGCCGGTAACTCACCCTCAAACACACGTCTCATTGCCTCGGAAGCATTTATATTCTGCTTTCGACAACTGGATAAATACCCACGCACTCGGCAGAATACTTTAGCTCCTTCAATGCTGTGGAAACAGCCAAATACTTTCTGATGTACTTTGGTCATGCGAATATCATTTTCGCCGCGATTATTGGTAAATGGCACTAAAGCATTATCCATAAAGCGTAACACATCACTCTCATAGTTGATTAAACGCTCCAACAGGTTTCTCGCTTTGCTGCGTTTGAGCCTTCCTCTTTTGGCTTTTCCAGGCGGCCTTTGGAGCGGCGGACATTCGATTTGGCCTTTCTCCAATACACCTCGATACTGTAATCGGTAAATCTCTGCGGTTTCTTGGCAAAGTTTCCCGCCTGCATCAGCAACGGCTATATTGATTGCCCTGAGCAACTGTTCCATTTCTTGGTCTCGTCGGTTAATTCAAGTTGAAACAGGTTTTCGTTCAAATTGCGGTTCACTTGTTCAATAAATTCTT
>JBLIOD010000012.1:0-52424 GCA_047639475.1 Gammaproteobacteria bacterium | reverse complement strand
TTGGTCAAGACCGGTGGCGACGACCGCAATGGTTTTTCCGATTTCATTGAGAGCACCTTGATGGGCCGCACCGTCAATGCCTTGGGCTAGACCACTAGTAATACTCAATCCGGCCTGTGCCAGCTGCTTGGAAAATTGAGTGGCGGTTTTTAAACCCGCCGGTGAGGCGCTTCGAGCGCCTACCATGGCTATTTGCGGGCCGCTGAGTAAATTAGCGTCGCCTTGTACGAACAGCATTGCAGGCGCATCATTTAATTGCGTGAGCAAAGATGGGTAACCAGGGTCCCGCCAAGGAATAATTTGTATATGGTACTGCTTGAGTAATTCAAGTTGTTTGTCGAGCACTTCATCGGCAATTTCAAAGCCAAGATGTTTTACAAAAGCGCTGTCAGCGTTTAGCTGTTTTTGAACTTGGGCGTAGGGTGTTTCGTATAACGACGCGGCTGATCCGTAATGTTCTATCAGTGTACGCTTGTCGCGGAGTTTTACCTTCGGGGTATTAGCGAGACGCAGCCACGCGCGTTTACTGATATCATCCATTACTTATTGCTCCGTGTGGGTTGCGGTTAATAGCGCTTTACAGTGATTCGCGTCACCCTTCGTGAAATCTAGATATGATCGTTAGCCAGTAGTGTATGGGGAGGCAACAGTATCACCGAGCTTAATCGGATCGGTACTGTTCATCAAAATGACGTAACTGACTTTTTCATGAACTTGGAATACCATCACCGTGCCAATCTCTATGGGAGGTAATTGAATTACTTCGCCAGTAATAGGGTCTTTAACTTGTCCGGTGTCAGAATAGACTAACAACACGTGTCCTGGCTCAAAGCCTCGATTTTTACCGCCAACAATAACGGCGATGTCGCGGCGACCGGCTTCAGCAACGCCGCGTGGAATCATTGTCACGTAAGTTTCAAGCTGGGCGTCTGGCTTGCGCGGGAAATAACGTGGTAAAGCGGTGGGGTCTAAAATAGGGGTGATACGATCACCAGGGCGAATTTCTTGGTTTGATTGCGTAATATAAAGTCTGGTGACATCTCCAGTTTCAACAATAACAGCGCTGCCAAGGTGCACGCCTTCAACGCCGTAACTTTCGCCGGTTTTAACGTCATTGATAGGCCGGCCGATTTTGAACA
This sequence comes from Gammaproteobacteria bacterium, assembly GCA_047639475.1. Lineage (GTDB taxonomy): Bacteria > Pseudomonadota > Gammaproteobacteria > Arenicellales > Poriferihabitantaceae > JAAELZ01. The sequence goes on along the minus strand of JBLIOD010000012.1, from coordinate 51,285 downwards.
ACTGAAAGCGTTGCCCCGCTGTTCCTTCAATGCCATTTGCAAAAAATTCAACACCTTTGCCCAATATGATTTCACCGCGAGTCCCCTGCAAAACATAACCTGCTTCTTCTAGGCGATTGTCATCAACTACCACTGATTGCGTTAGAAACGGTGAAATGGCACTGGGGTCAATAGTGGTAATTGCGCTGTCCAGTTCGCTTTGACGAACTTCAGGCGACTTTTTCTCTACTTTTAATTCATTACTACGAATTAAACGAATTGACGATGCCGAAATCAGTAATACATCTTTAGGGTATATGAGGTGTGGATTTTCTATATCGTTGTTTTGTTCCCAAATTTCAGGCCATAACCACGGCTTGTCCAAGTAGGTTTCAGAGATGTCCCATAGGGTGTCGCCTTTAGTGATGGTATGTCTGATGACCTCACCGGCGAACAGTGTCGGTGAAACTAGCCCGGCAGTTAATAGCAAAGATAGGGCGAATGGTTTTATCTGAGTGATAAGTTCGAGAGTAGAAGATTGATTTTTTTTCATTTTGCGCCTCTCAGGCTCTATTAACTAGGTTAGGAATACTATATCCTATAGCTTATACCGAAGATGGTATCCAAAAACATCGCTGATGTCACACTTTAATAAGTAGCGTCTTTTCATATGTTTACGAGCGAAGTTTAAGACTAACAATAAAAGCTGGGAAAAGGCTGCAATTATTCGTTTAAAAGACTTGTTTAGTGCAAACAGGTTTAGTAATATTCGCCGCCCAAAATTCTTGGCTCATTTTTTAAAAGAAGTATGATGAAAACATTTTCAGCCAACGCGCAAAACGTTGAACATAACTGGTACGTCGTAGATGCAGAGAACGCTGTACTCGGTCGTTTAGCAACAGAAATCGCTCATCGATTACGCGGTAAACATAAGCCAGAATACACGCCACACTGTGATACAGGTGATTATATCGTTGTCGTAAACGCAGAAAAAATTGCGGTTACCGGTAAAAAAATGACGGATAAGTTATATCATCATCACACTGGTTTTCCAGGTGGTTTGAAAACCGTCAACTTGCGTGATCTTTTAGATCGCCACCCGACTCGCGCAATCGAATCTGCGGTTAAAGGCATGTTGCCTAAAAATAAATTAGGTCGTGCGATGATGAAGAAATTAAAAATCTACGCAGGCTCTGAGCATCAACATCAGGCACAGCAGCCTGAAGTGTTGACCCTTAACTAACCAATAAAGCATTCCAAACATGGTAGCTCAACAAACATATACAGGCACAGGACGACGTAAGTCTTCTTCTGCGCGCGTTATTATTCAAAACGGTAGTGGTAGTATTACTATCAACAACCGCACTCTTGAAGAGTTCTTTGGTCGTGAAACGACTCGAATGATCGTAAGACAACCGCTTGAATTGCTCAACGTTACTGAGAAATTCGATATACGGGTTAACGTCAATGGCGGTGGTAATACAGGTCAAGCGGGTGCGATTCGTCACGGTATTACGCGTGCGTTGATCGATTTTGATGAAGAGTTACAACCCGAGTTACGCCAGGCGGGCTTTGTCACGCGTGATGCACGTAAAGTTGAACGTAAGAAGATTGGTTTACGCAAAGCACGTAAGCGTCCTCAGTTCTCGAAACGTTAATCTGGATTATTTGGGGTTGGCTTTCATGGCCAACATCAAATGTGCTAAAAGGCAGCCAATAGGCTGCCTTTTTTGTGCGTGGTGGCCTCTATTGGCCGACTTAGGTGGTCTTTAAATCCAAACTGAAAGGGTAGGGGATACGAGTAACAATTAGCAACCATGCAGCTCCCCTTGTCAGTGATTTCCCGAGGCGTTATTCACCCTTTATAATCGCTTCAATGCCGGTGGCCTGCCTAAAACCTCTAGGTAAAAACTTACCACGCTGAGCGCGAGACCCGATATAGCCCTCAAAGTCAATGGGTTTAAGCGTTAAGTGTCGCTTGCCAGCGTGAACACGTATCTTCTGTCCTTCTTGGAAAGCGCAAACGGCTACGACGAATTCTTCCCCAGCTGTCAAATTGGCTTTGGGAATGTTTATCAACTTGACGCCCTTGCCACGAGAAAGTTTCGGCAGTTCAAACGCTGTAAATATAAGTAGCCGTCCAGTATTGCTGACCACTGCAATCCAATCATCTTCAATCTCGAAAATCGACTGGGGGATGCCCACATCTGATCCTTCCGTGACCTTTAAGCTGGCCTTGCCCGCTTTATTTCTTGAGGTTAGTTCGCCAAGTTGGGCAATAAAACCATATCCAGCTGTGGTGTATAACAAGTAGCTCTGTAGCTCGGTTGCAAACATTATGCCTTTAAATGTCGCGCCTGCTGGTGGGTTTAACCCACTAGAGACTGGCTCACCCAAGCTTCTCGCTGAAGGCAAATTATGCGCGGGAACGCTGTACGCACGACCGGTAGAATCAAGCACGACTAATTGGTCATTCGATTTACCTTTAGCTGCTTGTAAGAACTTATCGCCTGATTTAAACGCCAGTTTGGCAGGTTCTATATCATGGCCTTTGGCGGCTCTTATCCAACCTTTATCTGATATAACGACGGTGATAGGCTCAGCGGTTACTAACTGAGTTTCATCTAGCGCTTTTGCGCTGTCGCGTTCGACAATAGGTGAGCGGCGGGCGTCGCCAAACTCTTCAGCGTCAGCTTCTAATTCTTCGCGTACCAACGACTTGAGTCTTTCGTTTGATTGTAAAATGCTCTCTAATTCCTTTTGTTCTCCGCTTAAGGCATCTTGCTCTTCCCGAATCTTTATTTCTTCGAGCTTGGCGATCTGGCGAAGCTTGAGCTCTAAAATAGCTTCAGCTTGGTGCTCTGAAATACTGAATGCTTGTACTAGGGCATTCTTCGGATGATCGCTGTTTCGAATAATCCGTATCACTTCGTCCATATTTAAGAAGGCAACCATTAAGCCTTCTAAGACGTGTAGGCGTTCGTTAACCTTGTCTAGACGGTTCACCAGACGCTTGCGCACCGTACTCATACGGAAATCTAACCAATCAGTGAGTAAGTCATGTAAGTTGAACACGCGAGGCGCACCACTTAAATCGATCATGTTGAGGTTAATGCGATAGCTCTTCTCGAGATCCGTAGTAGCGAACAGATGATTCATCAACATTTCGACATCTACTCGATTTGAGCGCGGTTCTATAACCAAGCGTGTCGGGTTATCTTGATCTGATTCGTCGCGTAAATCCGAAACTAATGGCAGCTTCTTCGCATTCATCTGGGCAGCAATTTGCCCGAGTACTTTGTCCCCAGATGCTTGGTAGGGCAGCGCAGTAATCACAATATCACTGCCTTCTTTGCGCCATATTGCTCGTTGCCGCACAGAGCCCTTACCGGTTCTATACATTTCAAGCAGTTCTTCTTTGGGAGTAATTATCTCCCCAGAAGTGGGCATATCTGGGCCTTTGATGTATTTACACAATTGCTTGATCGTGGCATCGGGTTTTTCCAATAAATGGATACAGGCCTTCACCACTTCGCGCATATTGTGTGGTGGAATATCTGTCGCCATCCCCACCGCTATGCCGGTGGCGCCATTGAGTAGTACGTTTGGTACACGTGCGGGTAATAAAAGGGGCTCTTTTAGGGTGCCGTCAAAATTCGGCCCCCATTCAACGGTACCTTGCCCCAGTTCCTGTAATAGTAACTTGGCATAAGCGGTCATGCGAGATTCGGTATAACGCATGGCGGCAAAGGATTTGGGGTCATCTTGTGAGCCCCAATTGCCTTGGCCGTCTATCAAAGTGTAGCGATAGCTAAAAGGCTGTGCCATCAGCACCATGGCTTCGTAGCAAGCAGTATCACCGTGGGGGTGAAACTTGCCCAAAACGTCGCCCACGGTACGGGCTGATTTTTTGTATTTAGCGTTTGCGGTTAAGCCAAGATCGCTCATTGCGTAAATAATACGCCGTTGAACGGGTTTTAAGCCATCTGCTAAGCTAGGTAATGCACGGTCTAATATGACGTACATTGAATAATTCAGGTAGGCTCGCTCGGTGAAGTCGGCCATTTCCATACGTTCTAGTACGCGCGGGGTCAGTTCCATTAAATCTTTACTTTAGGTTTTAGTTTAAGTGGTGAAAAGCATAGAGCTGCAGACCAAGGTTTTTACTTAAGGGTTTTCTAGCAGAACTTTCAAATTTTGTAAGCCTTCTTCGTAAGCCCCGCCGACAGATTTATCAATCATTAAACCAAAATAGCGTCCTAAAATTCCATCAAACTCCGTCCTGAAGGCCCAGCGAATTTTGGTGGTGCTGTTGTTTTTCTCTAGAATAAATTCTGCATTTGCGGGTACACCTTTACCAAACCGCAAGGCGGTTTTGACATATTCGTCTACTACAGATATCACGATTTCTTGCGAGCCTTCGCCCACCCCATTGACTTCACTCACCCACTCGACCCGGGCGCCAACGCCATCACTGGGACCAGAAAACAGGTAAACCATATTGGGATCTAGGCGAGACCAAGGGGACCATTGGTTGAAGTTTTGTAAGTTATTTACAAAAGGCCAAATTTCTTGTGCTGGCCGATCAACATCAATTGACCGTTCAAGCGTAGCGTGATTTGGTAATGTAAGCCCGAAAAGCCCAACCAATAACATCAAAATGGAGATGCCTAAAACCAGTTTTCGTATAATGTTTCCCATAATCGGTGTGTATTATTTGCTTGGTGTGGTTGGAAAAGGAAAGGGGGTTATGCTTGAGTTGGAGGTGGCGTCGCCTTTTATGCTACGCACCTTGCTGACGCCTTTTTTGTCGACTTGGTCGATACGTACTATTTGGTGCATGGGTATGTAAGTTCGGTTGACGCCGCTAAATTCGGCCTTCAATTTCTCTTCTGCAGGGTCAATTAAAAGTTCATTTTTGTTGTCGAAAATCAAATCTGCGACTTCAACGAAGGCCATTAATCCGCTTTGCGAAACTTCGCTAGCGTAGAGTTCAATCAACTTATCTTGTTGATTAAAGACGACTTTGTAGATAGGTGTCGGTTTTTTTACCATCGAGTAGGGGTCGGCTATATTGAGTTTTACGGATAATGATTGGCTGAAAACGAATAGCCAGCAAGCGCTTTTTAGAAGCGATATACTTCATACACCACCAGCTCAAATTATAACATTGCTCAGAATTAGATGTTAATGAAACGCAGTTTACCCTTAGTCAATTCACCTCTAGTGGTGGCGGTTTATCTAACCTTACTTTTTTGTTCAAGCACCGCTATCGGCAAGTTGCCGCAGTCGGTTCTTGATCTACTGCAAAAACACCAAATTCCCAGCAGCGCGGTGAGCGCTAAAGCAACCGACTTGAACTCCGGACAAGTTTTGTTGGAGCATAACGCCGAAATTTCACGTAATCCCGCTTCGGTTATGAAGGTGCTGACAAGCCTTGCCGCGCTTGAAATGTTGGGCCCGGCCTATTCTTGGCAAACTAAGTATTATCTTAATGGCGCACTTAAAGACGGCGTATTACAGGGGGATTTGGTTATACAGGGTCAGGGTGATCCTTATCTAGTAGCAGAACAGTTTTGGTTGCATTTGCGTGATCTGCGCGAATTGGGGCTAGTAAAAATAACCGGCAATTTACTCATCGACAACAGCGCCTTTGACGTGCCGCGCCATGATCCCAACGCCTTTGATAATAGCCCCAATCGGTTATATAACGTTGGCCCCAGTGCTACTTTGGCTAACTTTAATGCCACCCGATTTAAGTTGGTCAGTGACGGCAATGTGGTACGGATACAGCTCGACCCACCGCTTGAGAATATAATTATTAATGATCAATTGCGCCTCAAAAAAGGCAAGTGTGTGAGCCAACAAAGTGGTTGGAGTATGAAGTCAGAGCAACGCCAACATCGCGCCTATGTCACTTTCAGTGGTCACTATAAGAGCGGCTGTGGCAAATATGAATACCGCCGTACTGTGCTTGACAGTGATGCTTACTTATTTGGATTGTTCAAACATTTGTGGCAAGAACTCGGTGGAGAGCTTGCTGGCAGTTATGCTTTGCGTAAAGTGAACTCCAAAGTCGAACCGTTTTATGTCGGTAGTGGCAAGAATTTGGCTGAAACCATCATTGGTACCAATAAATTCAGTAATAACTTGTTGGCACAACACCTGATGTTGACGCTCTCACGCGAAGCAGATAAAAATCAAGGTGCTACCCGTGGCCACGCTATAAACATAATAAATCAGTGGTTGGTTGCCAATGGTATAGATGCCAGTGATTTAAAGATCGATAATGGCTCTGGCTTGTCACGAGATATAACGCTCTCGTCCAGTATGTTAAGTGACCTATTGGAAGTGGGTTGGCGGAGCGATTTTCGGCCAGAGTTTTTAGCGTCGTTCTCTTTAGCCGGTATTGATGGCACGGCGAAGAAGCGTTTCCGTAATTCAAAAGACCCTGGTCGAGTGAGAATAAAAACCGGTTACTTGCAAGGTGTACGGACCATGGCAGCGTACATTAAGACCCGCAAAGGGAAATGGTTGGCCAGCAATTTACTGATTGAGCATAAGTCGGTAAATTACTGGATTGGTAACCAGATACAGGATGCTTATATTCAGGCGCTACTAAAGCGTTAGTGAATAGGACTTCTATGATCCGTTATTCGTTGAGACCTTGTTGAATAACGCCGCCGCCTAAGCAAATATCTCCGTCATAAAAGACCAAACTTTGGCCGGGCGCGATAGCGCGCTGAGGTTGATCAAAACTAATGCGGGCTTGAGTGTCGCTGTAAGCGGTTAAAGTACAAGCTTGGTCTGCTTGACGGTAACGGGTTTTGGCATTGCACATTAGGGGCAGCACAGGAGGGCGCGAGGTGACCCAATGCATATCTTCAATGATCACGATTTTTTTATGTAAGGCCGGGTGATTATGCCCTTGAACCACGTAGAGTATGTTGCGGGCAACGTCTTTGCTCACCACGAACCACGGTTCTCCTGTGTTGGCATCGTTATCTAAACCGCCAATGCCCAAGCCATTACGTTGTCCAATAGTGTAATACATGGCGCCTGCGTGATTGCCGATGGTTTCGCCCATCAAGGTTTTAATATCCCCGGTTTGCGCAGGCAAAAATTGTTCCAAAAAATCTTTAAAGCGGCGTTCGCCAATAAAGCAAATGCCAGTAGAATCTTTTTTATCTTTAACGGTTAAACCTATTTCTTCCGCTCTCTCTCTGACCACCGTTTTAGGAAGGTGACCGATCGGAAACAGACTGTGCATCAGTTCATATTGGCCAAGGGTATGTAAAAAATAGCTTTGGTCTTTGCTTAGATCGCTGCCTTTAATCAACGTAAACTGATTGTTTACGGTGCTCTTTTGTACATAGTGGCCAGTGGCAATAAAGTCGGCTCCTAATTCTAATGCCCACTCCAAAAAGATCTTGAATTTGATTTCTTTGTTGCACAAAATGTCGGGGTTTGGCGTTCTCCCTGCTTTGTATTCTTTCAAAAATTGCGTGAAAACGTTATTCCAATACTCACTGGAGAAGTTAACCGCTTCAAGATGGATGTTGAGCATTTCACACACGGACTTAGCATCGGCTAAATCAACCGCCGCCGAGCAATATTCTGGGTTGTCATCTTCCTCCCAGTTTTTCATGAACAAGCCCATTACGTCGTTGCCAGACTCAAGCAGCTGTGCTGCCGCGACCGCTGAATCGACGCCGCCTGACATGCCCACCACTACTTTGGTGCGGCCGTTATTCTTCCATTTACTCATTAAAACTTAACCATTTCTAATTAAATACTTTCTTTAACCAACTCTGCTTTTCAGAATTGTCTTGGGAATTATCTAGAATTGAAGTGAACAAGGGGATGTCTTCCCATAATTTTGATTTTTGAACATAGGGTAAGTTGCCGTTATTCTGAAACCAAGAGTCAACTACCCAACGCTCACCGGAATCAACCTCTTCAATTTGGCCTGACCAATGCTGGTCAAATATGGCACGTCGGTATGCTCGTTCCACTACTTTATGGTGTTTTAGAAAGCCATTTAACTCGAACAGCTTTAAATAGGTGTCGGTATTAAGTGATTCATCAATACAATCTAATTGCCCAGGAAAGGTAGCCCCTTCTGAAAGATTACCCCCTACATCATTGTGAGTTGGAGTGTGGCGCCCCGCGATGACTTCCATCCAGCCTACGGCCTTTTTAATTTGGTTGCGCTCCTGCTCTGCTGTTTCTGCTGATAGGCTGAACCAATTTGCTGCGCCGTCCCATTCGTTTTGATTTATAGCGATGACTTGTTTTGCTTTGCAGCCAAAATTCATGCAAACGGTGATGGCATCAATCCCCAGCGCGCTATTTGCAAACGCACTGATGGGGGCGCATAACACACAAGGTAATAAATAGAGTTTGATTAATATTTTAAACACGGTAGTCTAATAGCTGGCGCAGCTTTGCTGGAGTGAATTATAACTGAGCAGTGGTGTTTCCACTATGAACAAACTGATATTTTAGGTAACAAGAGACTTATAGGTAGATTGACTGTCTAGTGGTTAGTTCGAATAGAATTATAAAATTTTTGAATAGCTGTATATGTTCACGCCAAATAAATAGCGAGACATGATTAAAGCTTGGTGTGCTCAATGCGAGCAGTTGGGTTTATTGCGACTAAAGCTATAAAAGGCTAAATATATTTGTTAGCGGTATTGCGAATCATTCTTATTCGTATTATCATTCGCCGTCCTGAAACACCTTACTCTTTTCCCGATGAAATCGTTGTACCTGTCGTTGCTCACATTGATTGTGATGAGCCTTACCAATGCCCAAGCTGCTGATGCTGAGGTAAATGTTTATTCTTATAGAAAGCCTGCTCTAATAGAGCCTATGTTCGACGTCTTTACCGAGCAATCAGGTATTGAGGTTAATGTGGTTTTTGCTAAAAAGGGAATGTTGGAACGCTTGAAAAGCGAAGGGCTAAATACTCCTGCTGATTTGGTTTTTACAGTTGATATTGGACGATTGTCTGATATAAAAAACGCAGGTTTAACACAGTCAGTCGAATCTGTTGATTTAAACGAATCAATTCCTGGCTATGCCAGAGACCCACAAGGTCATTGGTTCGGTTTGACTTCGCGTGCACGTGTAATTGTGACCTCTAAAGGCCGTGTTAATGAAGGTGAAGTAGTTAGTTACGAAGATTTGGCAGATGCAAAGCTGAAAGGTCGAATTTGTACACGATCAGCAAAGAACGCTTATATGGTAGCTTTAACGGCTTCGATGATTGCGCATCACGGTGAGGCGCAGGCCGAGCAATGGCTAAATGGAATGAAAAGTAATTTGGCCCGAAAGCCGCAAGGCAATGATCGCGCGCAAGTGAAAGCGATCAGTGAAGGTCAATGTGATATTGCCGTAATAAATCATTATTACATGCACGCCATGCTGCAAGACCCAGAACAGCGTAAAGCGGCTGAATCTGTTAATGTGGTTTTTCCAAATCAAGCAGATCGCGGTACACATATGAATATCAGTGGTATGGCCCTTACAAAGCACGCTAAAAATAAGGATAATGCCATGCAATTGATGACGTTCTTAGCGAGTAAAGCAGCGCAAAAAATGTACGCTGATGTAAATGGCGAATATCCCATATCCGACGGTATTGCTTTAAAAGACAATCTGGCCGCTTGGGGTGACTTCATGCGTGATGAGGTTGATTTAACTGCTGTCGCTAACAACCGAAGTGCCGCGATAAAAATGGCTGATAGAGTGGCATATGATGACTAAAGTGTAGCAATGAAAATTATTGCATGAGGAAAATAAGGTGCCTATGAAAGTAGGTAGCCCTAGCCTTAGAGCCAATACGCAGCGTATCGATCTTTGGCAGATTAGTACGCTGCTTTTTGCGTTATTGGCGCTGGTACCGTTATTGGCTATAGCCTACTTAGCTTTTTCTCCAGAGGAGAACATTTGGCCGCATTTACTCTCAACCAGTCTACTTCGTTACGTGAGCAATACCTTAATATTGATGTTGGGTGTGGGCATCAGTATCTTTCTAACCGGCGTCTCCACAGCCTACGTCGTGTCTCACTATGAATTTCCTCTGCGACGTGCCTTTGAATGGTTATTGCTATTGCCTTTAGCGGTCCCTGCTTACGTCATTGCGTATTTATATACTGATCTATTGGAATTTGCGGGACCGGTACAGTCAGCGTTGCGTGAACTATTTGGCTGGAAATTGGCTAGTGATTATTGGTTCCCAGAAGTACGTAGTATGGGCGGCGGTATCTTACTAATGGGTTTGGTTTTATATCCTTATGTTTACTTATTGGCGAGGGCAGCTTTTCTGGAACAATCACCCAACTTGTTAGAGGTTAGCCGTTTACTAGGTAGGAACGAGCTTAGATCGTTTTTAACGGTTTCTTTGCCGATAGCGCGCCCGGCAATTGCGGTGGGTGTGGCACTGGGTCTAATGGAGACGCTGAATGATTTTGGCACGGTAGATTTTTTCGCTATTAAAACCCTAACCGCTGGCTTATATGATGTTTGGTTGGGCATGGGCAATGTTGGCGGGGCAGCGCAAATCGCGCTCACGATGCTGACTTTCGTGATTCTACTGTTATCTCTGGAGTACTTTGGTCGCCGTAAGCAGCGATTCTATCAATCCAATGCACGTTTTAAAGCACGTGATCGAAAAGCACTAAATGGTAAAGCTAAATGGATGACTATGATTGTTTGCCTAGTGCCTATTGTGGGGGGCTTTGTTATACCGATGTTTATGTTGGTGAAATACGCCATCATTTATTTTGATCGATCTTGGACAGCTGACTTCCAGCAATACATATTCAACAGTCTGTTTTTATCGACAATGGCAGCAGGGATTGCGGTGTTAATTGCGTTAATTGTCGCGTATAGCCGTCGCTTACATAAAACAAAATTGATGCTATTCGCTTCTCGGTTTGCGTCTTTGGGTTACGCGGTTCCCGGCGCAGTATTGGCCATTGGTGTCATTATACCCTTTGCTGCATTTGACAACGCTTTGGATAGTTTTTTTAGAGAGTATCTGGGGTTTTCAACGGGCTTGCTTCTCAGTGGCAGTGTATTTGCGGTAATTTTCGCGTATGTAGTGCGGTTTATGGCAGTTTCGATTGGCTCTGTTGAATCAAGTTTTGGCAAGATTTCTGAATCGGTGGACATGGCTTCGCGCACGCTAGGCTATTCTCCTGTCAAAGCATTGCAACGGTTTCATTTACCCCTGCTTAAGGGAGGGTTATTAACGGCCGGTTTGGTTGTCTTTGTTGATAGTATGAAGGAACTACCGGCAACATTGATTCTAAGGCCGTTCAATTTTGAAACACTGGCAACCCATGTTTATCAATTCGCTTCAGATGAAATGATAGGAGAAAGCGCATTAGGTTCGTTAATTATTGTGTTGGTAGGCTTATTGCCGGTCATTGTCTTAAGTAGAACAATTGAAAGATCTGCTTCAACTAGGAAATTATAATTTATGTCATCTTTACTCGAAGTTAAAGGAATTCGCTGTCATTATGATGAGCAGCAAGCCGTTGATGATGTTTCGTTTAACTTAGAAGAGGGGGCTTTGGCATGCTTGCTAGGTCCGAGTGGCTGCGGTAAAACCACCGTATTACGCGCCATCGCTGGGTTCCAAAATTTAGCACAAGGTGCTATCTATTTAGAAGGTGAGTGTGTTTCCAAACCTGGGTATACCTTGTTGCCAGAAAAGCGACAATTGGGGATGGTGTTCCAAGATCACGCCTTGTTTCCACATATGACGGTAGGACAGAACGTAGCTTGTGGTTTGTTCTCTATGCCCAAAAAAGCGATGTCTGGTTTGGTTTTATCTATGTTGGAGCGAGTAGGTCTCTCAAGCAAAATTGATCGTTACCCGCATGAGCTGTCAGGTGGGCAACAACAGCGTGTGGCCCTCGCTCGGGCGCTAGCCCCGCGGCCGCGGTTATTACTTATGGACGAGCCGTTTTCAAATCTGGACGTCGAATTACGAGAACGTCTTGCACTTGAAGTGCGTGATTTACTTAAAGACACGGGCACCACTTGTATTATGGTCACACATGACCAGCAAGATGCCTTTACCTTTGGTCAGATGATCGGCGTGATGGGGGAAGGATTGGTGGAGCAGTGGGATAGCGCTTATAATGTCTACCATGAACCGTCTTCTCGATTCGTAGCGGACTTTATTGGCCAAGGTGTTTTTCTGCCAGGCAAGGTGCTGGACAACGAACGAGTAGAAACTGAATTGGCCATTTTGAATGGCCGAGTGCCAAGAGGATGTTTGCCAGGTGATAACGTTAAGGTACTAGTGCGGCCTGACGACATTATTCATAACGACGAAAGCCCGTTAACCGCACGAATTGTCGGGCGAAATTTTCGAGGTTCAAACTATTTATATACTTTGCAATTGAATTCGGGGAGTCAACTGTTGTCTATGGTTCACTCCCACCATGATCACCAATTAGGTGAGCAATTGGGCATAGAAATTGAGTTAGATCATTTAGTGGTGTTTCCAGAATCACACAGCAAAAACGGCGAGACTGGTTGAGACTGCTGAGCCAGTTTGCACTGATTGTCTGACCGTGTAAGAATCCTTGTATATGACTTAAACCGTTTATCTTAACTTTCACTTTAAACCATGCCTTCTTCGATAACTTTCTATCACTTGCACCGGCTAACTTGCCTAGCACTATTAAGCTTATTTATCGCGGCTTGCGCGGGGTATCAAGTACCGCTTACGGAGCAAGTAACTGAAGAAAAAATAGAGAGCGAAGCGACGCAAACTGAACTGGTTGAAGAACCAGAACAGCCTGTTCTGTCAGTGTCATCAGCGCTTACCGAATCATTGCTAACTAACTTACTGATCTCCAATTTGGCGATAAATGTGCAAGAGTATGGATTAGCCAGTGATTCAATGGTGCTGGCGGCAGACGAATCAGCTAATACGCTATTAATAGAAAAAGCGTCGCGGTATGCATTGTATGCAAAAAATTACCACCAAGCGGTTGAGCAAGGCAAAAAGTGGATTGCGCAAGATTCAGACAATTATTTAGCTTACTTAGTGACGTCGGTTGCAGCCGTTGAAGCAGGGGAAATTGTACTTGCGACAAGTTTGTTAACTCGCCTCTTGGAGCTTGAAAAAAATAACTATGCTGCTTCATATAGGCGTATTGGTGAGATTTATCTGCAACATCCAGCGGGTTTGAAAAGTTTGGAAATGATGAAAAAATTGGTTAGCCTGCATCCAGATGTGGCTGAAGCTTGGATGTTACAAGCGGCTATTGCCCAACGTCTGCGCAACGCGTCAGAGCTAATTGGTGCGCTTGATAAGGTACTTATGATCGATGAAAATAATGTGAGAGCAGCGCTGCTCAAACTAGGCGTATTACAAGCGGGCACGCAAACGGAATTGCAGACTTTTGCAGGCCAGTTTTCTAAAGCCAATCCAGGCGCCAAATCATTTAAGATTGCTTATGGCCGCGAGCTATTGAAACGTGAACAAAGTGAGCTTGCGTTAGAGCAGTTCCTTTCTATCTTAAGCACGGCGCCCAAAGATGCCCAAGCTTTGAATTTAACGGCTTTGGTTTATCATAGTTTGGGTGATTTTAAGCACTCAGCTAGCTACTTTGAACGACATTTGGAAGTAAGCCCAGATGACGACCAATCGCGGGTTTATCTCGCTTCGGCTTTACATCAGTTGGGAAGACTGGATGAAGCAAGCGAAATGGTAAAAACCATAGAGGACGATGCTGATCGATTTAATAGTTATCGACAAATTGCGATGCATATTGAAGAAACTCAAGGAGCTGATGAGGGTATTGCCTATCTTCAAGCGATTGAAACGCAGAACCAAGACCAGCAAATTCAACTGATCAGAGATGAAGGCTATATGCTTACTCGTGATGAGCGCCCACAAGAAGAACTCGCCTTATTGGATGAGCAATTATTCACTTTTCCAGAGAGCGTGCTATTGCGATATCAGCGTGCTTTATTGTATGTTGAACTGAAGAATATTGAAGCGCATGAGAAAGAGATGCGAATTCTGTTAGAACTGGATTCAGAAAATGCCCATTACGTTAATACCTTGGGATATTCATTGTTGTTGGAGGACGACAGGTTAGATGACGCGGAAGTCTTAATTAATAAAGCACACGCACTAAAACCGGACGACCCATTTATTTTAGATAGCAAAGGCTGGCTCGAGTTCAAATTGGGGAATGCTAAAGCCGCTATTTTGCATTTAAATCAGGCTTTTGAGATAGACCCCGATCCTGAAATTGCAGCCCACTTAGGCGAAGTGCATTGGAGCTTAGGCGACCAAGAGAAAGCTAGAAAGATTTGGTTAGATGCGATAGAAAATCATGCCGAAAACAAATCTCTGAACGAAGTCATCGAGCGGTTTATTAAATAGACGTGAAATACCCCTATGGGTGGTTTTATGGTTTGGAAGTTCACTCATTATGGTTTTTTTCGTGTACGATCACCAATTTGAAAGCTAGGTTAAATTGTGGAAAAAATATATATCAGTGCACAGCAGTTACTAGAAGATTCGTTCTCTTTAGGGAAACAGATTTTAGAAAGTAATTTTCGGCCTAACTTTATTGTGGGTGTATGGCGAGGCGGTACACCAGTAGGCATTGCGGTGCAGGAAATGCTGTCGTTTTTTTCAGTAGAGTCTGACCATATCTCGGTGAGAACATCTTTATATTCGGGCATCGATAAACGTGAAGGACAGGTAAGGGTGCACGGTTTAGATTATTTAATCGACCACATGAATAACGATGATTCATTACTGATTGTTGATGATGTATTTGATACGGGTCGCAGTATTGAAGCGATAGTAAATACCTTGCATAAAAAATCTCGCAGAAACTATCCGCGTGATTTACGGGTAGCCACTCCTTGGTTTAAGCCCAGTAAAAATAAGACTGATCGCACTCCCGATTATTATTTGCATAAAACGGATAAGTGGTTAGTCTTTCCTCATGAAATCGATGGACTAACTAAAGAGGAAATTTTTGAAGGGAAGGGAAACTTGGCTGATATAGTGCAAAGCGTTGATTTCGAAGGTAACCCCTTAAAGGTAGATTAGGGTCTTGATAAAAAGGAGCAGGAATTGATATTCACCGTAAACAAATTTCTTTGGTAGGCGACATGACTCAAACAATGAATGATATACCGGTAGTAGAGAACCTATGGAGCTTCATTGCCCCATCCCTTAAGAAAAATCGAAAGCGTACAGCATGGATTTGCCGAGAAGGTAAGGAAGATAAACGTGTAGTTAAATATGGGGAATTAGAAAAGGCCGCGCTCACCACGGCGGCGTTATTACGCTCTGAAGGGGTCAAACAAGGCGACACGGTCGGCGTGACAGCACCAAACGGACCAGAATGGTGTGTGGCGGCACTGGCCGCTTGGAAGCTCGGTGCGAAGCTAGCCCCTATTCATATTGGTAATAGTCCGTCAGAGATTGCTTCGCAAGTGCTAGCAATAAAACCTGATGCGATGCTGGGTTTTAATACGGCGCAGTTAACAGATAATCAACACTTGATATCACTCGAGTTTGATACCGCTGCAGTAGAAGCAGAAAGAGCCATATCTGCGCCGAACGGGGCGAACGAAGAAGCGTTATCGATTTATACCTCTGGGAGTACCGGCACCCCAAAGGTAGTGAAATTATCACACCAGAATATGGGCATAAATGTTTATCAAGCGTTAGACCAACTCACTATAGACACCTCAGATAGATTTATCTCGTTGTTACCGCTTTCGCATGCTATGGGCATCACCGCGACAATGTTGTTTCCGCTATATATGGGGGCAAAAATTGTGACACCTCGGGTGATTGCAGCAGCAGAAATTCTCGCAACTATTACCGAGGAGAATATTACCTTTGTTGTTGCCGTACCTAGGTTGTTTCGCAACATCATGTTGGGCCTTGATAAAAAATTTAACTCTGCGGGTAAAGGATTGCAGATATACCGCCGGTTATTGGAGAGAGTGCCACTTAAGTTGCGTACAAAATTGAATGCCCCTATTCGTAAAAAATTAGGTGGAAACATTAAGTGTTGGGTTAGTGGGGGGTCTCATCTAGACGGCAAAATTATTGAGTTCTATCACAAGCTCGGCATACCTCTGCGTCAAGGTTACGGTTTGACGGAAACTGCTCCCATGTTATGTGTGCAAACTGAATTTGACGATGCGATAGACAGTGTTGGAAAACCTGTTAAGTGGGCGGAAGTAAAAGTGGTGAACCCTGATGAGTTGGGTAGAGGGGAAATTTTTGCCCGAGGCCCGAATTTAATGATGGGGTATGAAGATGAAAGCCAAACTAAGGACGTAATGATCGATGGTTGGTTTAAAACAGGTGATTTAGGGAGAGTTGATGCACAGGGACGCGTTACGTTAACCGGGCGCAGTAAGCGTTTGATCGTGACAGATGCTGGCAAGAACGTTTATCCCGAAGAATTAGAAACATTGCTAGAACGCGACCCTAGACTAAAAGAAGCTGGGGTCCTTGAAAAGAAAATGAAGCCGGTGGTGGTGTTGGCAATGGAGGGCGAAAACCCAATAGACACTGCTAGAGAAGTGCTACAGGGGTTCAATAATTTCGTATCTTCTCATAACCAGATAAACCGCTTTGCAGTGGTAGAGGAGCTGCCGCGCACTCCGCTTGGGAAAATTGCACTGCAGGAACTTCCCGCAGCGTTTAAGGCGTTTGAAGTTAAATCTAAGGGTAATAAGTAATTCCCGTACTTGTAAGTTGACAATAAAGTATCATGCTTTTTATGATTATATACGATACTTAAAGCTACAAGACTTTCTTTATGGCCAATTGGCTGCCTCTCGCGCCACTATCGAATTTGATTTAGGGGAGAATCAGCTTCATACAAAGCAGGTATTTGGCACTTTGAGCCAAACTGACTAATGACTATGAGTATTGCAACAAATAAGCAACAACTATCCTGACACAGGGGGAAATTAAGTGTTCACGCTTCGCAAAATTCCGTGTTCACGGAAGACAAAAATATGTATCTACAGAAGTAGCAATTTTGAATTCGTTGTATTTTTCCCTTAACAGCCAGTCAATTTTTTCTGGATATACTAGGTTAACTCTATGGTCTCTACCAGTATATAAAACACCCAATCCAAAGAGTGCTATAAACCCCCTTTTGCCGTAGCGGACTATCTCCCAGCAAGTAATTTTTTATATCTTCACCTAATTTTATCGTCTTTAGGATCGTAAACGCGAGTCAACCCATCTATCACCAGCACTAAGGCTACAACCGTCAAGATCACCAAAAACGAATAAAAATTAGCACCAAGACTGAATACTCGAAAGTGTAGCAGGAGACCGATTGAAAGCATTAGTAACGATAACGCAATTAAAACAATTCTCTTTTTCTTGAAATTCATACGCAACCCCTAATAGATTACCGATCACCTAGCATCTATAAAACATCCGCAGTTTCTGAGTAGTCTCAATTGGCCGCTTTGAGTATGTTTTACCTTATCATTCAAATCAAGTGTTTAAGCCTACGACAGGCAATACCTGGCCCTTTTCTGCCAGTTTCATTTTGCTGGGCTTTTTGAAAGTCCCCCGAAAGCAGGCATATTAAATTTTGGTTCTATACCAATAAATTGAAAAACCTTTCCTGATAAGCTGCCGGAGTCAGTCCAGTTCCTTGTTTGAAAATTCTTCTAAAAAAGCTTACATTTTCATATCCAACGTTAAACGAAATTTCATCGAATGATCGCCTGCTATTCTCCAGTTCTTTTTTTGCGGCCTCAATTCTCACCAACTGTAAGTACTTTACAGCCGTTTCTCCGGTAGCGACTTTAAATCGTCTATTGAAATTACGTGGGCTCATATCAGCTTTATTTGCTAATGTTTGGATAGAGAAGCGATGGGAAAAATTTGATTCTATCCACTGCTGAATTTTTAGGATCTCTGAATCTTGATGATTCTTCTCTGGGAGAAAGATGGAGAACGGCAATTGCGATAGACGATCTAAATTAACAAGAGTACACCGGGAACATTGGAGCGCTACTTCCCGCCCGCAGTACTTGTTTATGAGATAAATAGATAGGTTAAGGTCTGCCGTCATTCCTCCTCCACAAAAGAGGCGCCCTTCATCGGTGACCATTAGATCTGTTCGTAGATCGATCTTAGGAAAAGCCGATTTAAAAGCTTGAGCCACTCCCCAGTGCGTGGTTGCCGTTTTTCCATCTAGTAAGCCCGTTGCGGCTAAAGTGAACGCCCCTGTGCAAACACTTGCCAGATCAGCACCATTTTTGTAACACTTTTTTAGCCATTCAACTCGTTTGAAAAACTTTTGATCCTGTATACCAAATTGGAACCCTTGGGAGGGAATTAGGACTAGATCGGTATGGTCGACCTCATCTATAGAGCAATGAGGGGTAACAGAAACTTGATTAGTTGCCATCACCGGCTGCCCATCTAAAGTCGCGATTTTTACTTCAAAGTAAGGAGATGGCTTTATTCCCAGGATTCCATTCCATAACATTCCCGCTTGCATAAAAATATCCATTGGCCCCCCAACGCTTGAAAACAAACAATTCTCCGACGCTAGGATGATCACTTTTTTCACTTTACTTTTCATTGACTGGCCTTATCAGACTTTATTTGTCCATTATGGTGCTTAATTGTAAAATTCTCTAGGGCTATATTGCTTCTAGGGGTTTGGGACAGAGTAATCTTTCTCAAATCGCAAAGCGCTGTGTACCTTAGCGTTTGGATTATTAAATCAAATGTTACACACAATATCTGAAGTTCAATTCAAGTAAATAAATGGAGTAAAAAATGCAAATCCTAGCAATATTAAAATTAAAAGAAGAAGTAACACCGGATAAAATGGGGCCTCATCTGGATGCCGAAGTCAAACACACTCTGGAAGCTTATTTGGACGGGAATATTCGTAACTTTTGGTTTCGAGAGGATCGGCCCGGTGTGGTTTTTATGCTGGAAAGCACAGATGAAAACGATGCACGCTGCGTCTTAGCAGAACTGCCGTTGGCAGTTGCTGGATTGGTCGACATAGAAGTAATTCCTCTAAAACCACTCGTGCCTTTAGGCAGATTGATTGGTCGCGAAATGTCCTCTTAAGAACGAGCCTGTAGACGTCATTGCTATTTTTCTTCCGAGCGTGAATCAGCGAACAAACTTTCGATGACGCCTATTTAAAGAATCACACCAGCTTCTGTTGTGTCACCGAAGACAACGGCTGCTTGTTATTTTTGCCCCTTTCCGCGAATGCCTCTATCTGCCGAATGTCTGTTTTCCTTAAATTCCGATAACGGCAATATATTCTGACTGTCTCAGATGAGTATACATTACTCGTTTGGCTTTGGTAATCTTGCTGAGAACGGGTAATCCCCCCTAAAAAACAACCCCATACTTTGTTTCCCTAAAATACTTTTTGGAGACAATCATGATTTTTTGCAACACAAATAAGCGACCAACTCCCAGTTGGAATAAAGGAAAACTAACCGGTCAAAAGCCTGCGCTCAAACTCAAAGAGGTGTGGGCAATTCGCATACGGCTCCAACTCGCCAAAAATGTTCCAGAGCTTGCGCTTTTTAATATGGCAATTGATAGCAAACTGCGAGGATGCGATCTTGTATCACTTAAGGTTGCTGACGTAACCCGCGGCGGGGCAGTACTAAGGCGTACCTCAATTGTACAACGTAAGATACGACGACCTGTTCAATTTGAAATCACAAAACAAACGAGAGATGCCGTGGCTAACTATATTGCAATTAGGGCCGATGTTAACCAGGAATATCTGTTTAAAAGTCGTATGCGATGGTCGCCCCACTTATCGAATCGCCAATACGCAAGAATCGTTAAATCATGGGTGGGCAGCATCGGTTTAGACCCATCGGCCTACGGAACTCATACTATGCGCAGAACAAAGGTTTCTTTAATCTACAAACAAACCAAAAATCTGCGAGCGGTTCAGCTGCTCCTGGGGCATACCAAATTGGAGAGCACAGTTCGGTATCTTGGTGTTGAAGTTGATGACGCCCTAGAGATTTCAGAGACTACTGAGGTATAGTAGTTTGCCACCGGCAGGAGTAGAAAGTATTCCGCCGGTGGAGTTATACCCAACATGATTTAGGCCCAAAGGGTAATGTATACTCATCTCGGTCAGTCACCGCTTGTAGGATCAATTCAGACTAATAGAAAAACGGCCATTGAAAGGCGTTAGTTTAAGGAATAAAAATGATCAATATGCTGTTTCAAGCAAAATTACGATTTAACCAGTGATAAAAAATGCAAAAACAACAATCAAAACTAAACACTAGAGGCAACCCTTTAGTTAGCTCGCTGGCACTCGGTGCTTTACTACTAAGCCAAGCAGCACTCGCGCACAATAAAGTAGTCGTTATTCCCATGGCGGGCGATGACATTCCGGCGCCAGTAGCTGATACTTTTACTAACAAATTTGGTATGCAGTTTAATACCTTGCCCGCAGGCAGTTTTACCATGGGCAGTCCTTTGAGTGAGCCGGGGCGGTTTACTGATGAAGTAGAACACACAGTTACCCTGAGCACGGCCTTTGGCATGCAAACCACGGAAGTGACGAATGCGCATTGGGATGCGGTTATGGGAGGAAGCCTGCCTTCCACCTATACTGGTTATAATCATCCGGTTGAAACAGTATCTTGGTATGATGCCATTGCTTTTGCTAATACATTATCTTCTTCAGATGCGGTGCCAAGAATCAATTGCTATACCGTTTCAGACCCTACCGGGACGCCGGGTCAAGCTGGGTATTCATTTTCCTCGGCAACGCTGGTGCCGGATTGCACGGGCTATCGCTTACCCACCGAAGCAGAGTGGGAATATGCAGCGCGCGCAGGCACTACCAAGGCTTATGCTAATCCTACCGGTTTTGATGACTCACAAACGGGAACAGGCAGTGATTTAAATACTAATCTCCATGAAATGGGGTGGTATACCTATAATGATATCAGCACGGGTTATGCCTCAGGTACTAAGCCCGTCGCTAATAAGCAAGCCAATGCTTGGGGTTTATACGATATGCACGGCAATGTGTATGAATGGAATTGGGATTGGTATGCGGTTTATTCTGGCAATGCGACTGATCCTATGGGCCCTGGCAGTGGCTCTTTCCGCGTGTTTCGCGGCGGCAGCTGGAACTTCAGCGCCAGGGATGCGCGTTCGGCTGATCGCAGCTTCACGTCTGCGGGGCTTCGTCGCGACGCCGCGAAGTGGCCTGTGTTAATCGTAGCGTTGGTGGCTTTATGACTGACCGTTATTAGGTGTTTCTTGAGGGGATTAAAATTTAACAACTGGCAGAAAGGCTAAACTCGGACGGTCGTAGTACTTATTGACGCTAGATTTCGCTCGCGCGAGCGAGTCACTTTTATTTAGGCAAACATAACAAAGCCGTTGCTCCTGAGAAAAGGGGGTCAGGTCATGCAATCAAGTATTTATGGTGTAAGCCATGCGTGCATGGCAAGACCTTTAAGAATTGAATATGCAGGCGCGATATATCATATAACGTCACGCGGTGATCGGCGCGAAGATATAGTGCTTGATGACGAAGACAGGTAGCTGTGGTTAGAGGTGTTATCACAAGTTTGCTCACGCTTTAATTGGCGATGCCATGCTTGGTGTTTAATGGATAACCATTACCATATAGTGATAGAAACAATAGAAGGGAATTTATCGCAGGGGATGCGCCAACTCAATGGCGTATTCACACAAAAATCTAATAGGCGACATCGGCGTGTTGGGCATGTATATCAAGGGCGTTTCAAAACGATACTCGTTCAAAAAGAAGCCTATTTGCTTGAGTTGGCACGGTATGTCGTTCTTAACCCCATTCGAGCTAGAATGGTATCGGATATGTCGGATTGGAAATGGAGCAGCTACCCGGCAATGATCGGTGACGTTTCCGCTACAGCTTGGCTAGAAAAGGACTGGATATTGAGCCATTTTGGAAAATCTCGGCAATCTGCCATATTAAATTATAAAAATTATGTATGAGAAGGCAATTGGCTTACCGTCAATTCATCAGGGCATAAAGGGCAAAGCTATTATGGGCGATGAGGAATTTGTAGCAGATGCTCTCACTAAGATAAAAACAGATGCTGAAGCGGGTGACCTTAAAGAAGTACCGCGAATGCAGCGAAGAGCACAGGCCAAACCATTGAGTTGGTATAAAGAAAACTTTTTATCCCAAGATGAAGGCATTGTTAGCGCCTACCGTAGCGGTGACTACACAATGAAACACATTGCGGATAAGTTTAAAGTGCATTACTCAACAGTGAGTCGCGCCATAAAGAAAGCAGAAAGCAGAAAGCAGAAAGCAGAAATGCATGATTGCAAGACCCCTTTTCCCTCGGTGTGCTTTTTTTGGTTCTTTATTTTGCACAAGCAAAAAAGATCGCTCGCCACGGCAGTGGCAATACCAAGAGTATCTCTCATTTAAAAGAGCTCCCCAGATTCGAATTAGCTCAAAACCACACTAAAATCTGAACCCCACCCAAACCACCAACAACAAAAAATAATAACCCATCTAATTAACATTCCATTAATCTAATCCCCCTTATAACTCCCCCCTCAAGCAAAACAACGGCTGTCTTGCTAAGCAAACTTAACCCCCGAGGTAAAATATATGATCACCAGAATTTTCCTACTAATTGCACTAGCGTCTGTTGCATTTAACCCTGCCCAGGCAGATCACTCAAATCATGCAGACGATGACGCGGGTTTATATATTGGTGCAGGTCTAGCCCGTTCAGATATCAATACCAATCAATTTGATGAAGCGGAAAATGAGCTAGGCTTACGCGCGGGCTATATGTTGAATGACACTTTCGGTGTTGATATAACCACTGCGAGTTTAGGGTCGACAACAGTTGATGGCTTTGATATCGACGTAGGGGCAATTGCTTTGAGCGCCATCGGCTCCATCCCCGTTGGTGAGGCGATCGATGTTTACGGAAAGTTGGGAGCAGCTCGTATAGTGGTTGAAGTATCTAAGGGCAGCCAGAGCGCCATTGATACTTCCGATACAGAGTTATTCTGGGGAGTAGGCGGTGAGGTAGATTTAGGTGTGACTAACGTTTTTGTGGAATATAACCGTTTTGATGCTGAGCAAGCAGATGTGAATACCTTGGTAGCAGGCCTAAAGTTTGAATTTTAGGTTTGAGTTTTAAGTTTGGCTCAGAACTTATCAGAATAAAACATTAACAAAGGCCCGTCGCATTTCAGATTAATGTGGCCAAGGCCTTCGTTGCTTAAACCCAAAGAGCTTAAAGGACTAAGCTCAGTAAGCTCTGCTATGGGATACTTAAGCTCACCAGTTAGTTGGACTTTAACCGGGCTTAAGCACATCAGGCTGAAGGTTTGGTGACTCTCTAGTTGCCATTCTCCTTTGCCAAAACAGCAGACTTTGTCGTCAAATGAAACGGTTGAATTTCTGGGCTGATGTTTGAGAAAAGCACAAACTTCCCCCAAATTAAGTAACTCATGATCACGTCGCCCGCCTAAAAAGCCACGTAGATTAAGGCGGCGAAAATGGTGGGGAATACCCGCTAATACGTAAGCAAGGTCAGAATAATTCTTATTGGAGTTGAGTGGTTCGTCCATTTCCCCTGCGAAGGAATCGCCGTCTCCTACAGACAGCCCAATGTTGTCTTTACGGAAATTGGCGCCGCCATCTACAAAAATAACGGGGTGGTCAAATTCATCATTTTCTTTTAGCAGTGGCCCCACTAAGGTGAGCTGCGGTTGCGTTTTGTATGTGCGTAAGTAGCGCGCAATTGCCAAAGAGGGCGTGATCTTATGTTCGGCAGAGTAGGTAATGGTTGATGCTCTTATGAGTTTGAAGGAACATTGTAGTATTCGCGATACCATTTAACAAACTCACTTAAACCTTCTTTAATTGAGGTGCTGGGTTCAAAGCCGAATGCCGCTTTCAAGCGACTGACATCGGCATTTGTTGCAAATACATCACCGTCTTGCATGGGCAGCATTTCATATTGCGCCTTTACGCCGAGGCATTCTTCAAGTGTCTCAATGTAATCCATCAACTGAATACGGGTGCCGTTGCCTATATTATAAATTCGGTAAGCCGCTTTACTTGATGCGGGGGTGGGTTTGTCAGAATTAAAGCTGGCATCGGCGGCGGCTGGTTTGTCAATTACCCGAATGACACCCTCGACGATGTCATCGATATACGTGAAGTCGCGGGATAAGTTGCCGTGGTTATAAACTGGGATAGACTCGCCCGCTAAAATAGCTTTGGTGAACTTGAAAAAGGCCATGTCGGGCCGGCCCCAAGGGCCATAAACGGTGAAGAACCGTAACCCCGTGGTAGGTATGCCATATAAGTGCGCATAGGTATGTGCCATCAACTCATTGGCTTTTTTACTGGCCGCATAGAGAGAGACGGGGTGATCTACGGGATCGTCTTCACTAAAAGGGAGTTTGGTGTTGGCGCCGTAAACTGAACTGGATGAGGCGAATACCAAGTGCTTTACATCACTGTTTCGGCAGCCTTCTAGTATGTGACCAAAGCCGACTAAGTTGGCGTTGATGTAGGCCGCTGGATTTTCTAGAGAGTAGCGTACGCCTGCTTGTGCCGCCAAATTCATCACTGCATCGAATTGGTTTTCAGCAAACAACTTTGCGATGCCGTTTTGGTCGGCCAAATCTAAGTGCTGAAAGGTAAATTCTTCTCTTGTTGTGAGCCTATCGAGCCGAGCTTGCTTTAAGCTAACTTCATAATAGTCATTCAAGTTGTCTATCGCATAGACGGTATCACCTCGATCTAATAAGCGATGCGCTAGGGTTGAACCGATAAAGCCGGCCCCGCCAGTGATCAAAATATTCATGCAGGTTTGATTTGTTTACGGAGTCATTGATTGTAACATTTTCAGAGAAGCCCCCTGCTTTATCCTAAGTTCGGGATTTTTGTATAGGAAACACAAGAGCCCGCTAAATTCGGCCTTTTAAATTGCTTTCAATAACAGTGAATTACCAATAGATGATCGTAAATGGCCAATAATGATGTTCGATTTAGAGCGCAGCACATGACGCATTCAAGCCGAATAAGTGGCATGCACACATATATAGCTACGATATTGGTATAATTTTCTCTTGTTCTGGCCAGATTAAGTTCGAATCGCCTACAGTGAGTATCTATGGAAAAATTATGTGCTCTAGATTTTCTCTATTACTGCATCAAGATTGCAAAAAATTAACGCTTATCTCACCGGATTATTTCTGACACTGATCTCATCCAGTGTATTGGCTCAAGATTCGGGCAGTTCATTTTTTAACACCGTGGGTGCCATAGCCACAGTTGACGGTTTATTTAACGATTACCTCGGCTGGTTCGCCAGTTTGATATTTACCAGCGTTCCTATAGGTGGTGCTGGCTTTCCTCTACTTGTAGGCTGGGAGTTAGTGGCCGCAACAATATTTACCTGGTACTTCGGTTTCGTGCAGCTTTCGCCGCTATTTTCAGTGGTGCCTTTACCGGTGCGGGTGTGGCAGGCGGTATCGTTGGTGCGTTAATTCAAGGTTTGAAGCGAGCAACTTTCTCTAAAAAAGCGGGTGTCGGTTCAGCTGCAATCGCGCACTCTGCGGTAAAAACCAAAGAGCCAATTACTGAAGGTTTGGTATCTCTGCTAGAGCCATTCATTGATACGGTTATTATTTGTACGATGACTGCATTGGTTATTATGATTGCTGGTTTACACCTTGCGCCTTATGATGGCGGTGCTACAACCGGTTTGACGGGTGTTACGCTAACGGCTGCTTCTTTTGTTGCAACAGCAGGCATCTTCAAGTACTTCCTAACCATCACCGTTATCTTGTTTGCATTCTCAACCATGATTTCTTGGTCATACTACGGCCTTAAGGCATGGACTTTCTTGTTTGGCGAAGGTGCGGGTACAGAAATAATATCCAAAATTATTTTTTGTATCTTCGTTGTCATCGGTGCGACCATTCAATTTGGCGCGGTCATTGATTTCTCTGATGCGGCAATCTTTGCAATGTCTATCTTCAATATCGCGGGCTTATATTTCTTAATGCCGTTAGTAAAACAAGAGTTGGCCTCATTTATTGCAAGAGTGCAATCTGGCGAAATCAAGCGTTTTGACTAAACGTCCAAAGCGTTAGACTATGAAAAGCCCGCTATAGCGGGCTTTTTTTTGCTACCCATTTCACGCGTTATTGAGTAATCCTATGTCGACTTCCCGAAAAAAGAGCCCTGACTATTTGCTTGATCATTCGATTGATTTGTCTAAAAGCCTTATTCAAAAAAGGCCAAAATTTAAATCACATACGACGATTTTTAGTGCTAATCGCGCTTACCTCAAACCCACCATCAGCCCCATGCTGTTTTGTTTGGTATACATCGTCGTAGGCCTGTTTTTGATCGGCCTGGCGATGAATGTGTATGTCCAAAATCAGCATTTAGATTTCGCTTTTTTTATGGGCGGGTTTGGCGTCGCCATTGCCACCTTCGGGTTTACCCTAATAAAGCCTTTCTTCCGGCGCGTTATTTTTGATAAAGCGACGGGAGAATTTGTCTATAACACGGACCGACAAGTAAAGCTTAAAAATATCATTTACTTACAGATCAACAATAAGATCATTACCAGTAAACACGGCTGGAGCTACCCTTGTTACGAACTAAATATGCTGACAAAAATGGACGCCGAATTAATATACTGAACCATAACTATATCGAGTAGTTGGAAACCGAAGCGTATTCTTTAAGTGAATTCCTAGGTGTACCGTTAATGGATCTTAGGCGCGAGATTCGGTTAGAAACCTAGGCTCGGGTGCCATTAGGTAACGTACTTCTAATAAGTAAGTGGGCGGATTTACAAGATATAGAGGATTAGTTTGAAGCTTTGAAAGGAGCGAAACTAAGCAGACTGCTTTTTGACATTCTCTGCCCGCAACCTTCTTGCTTCGACTGGCGAGAGGTGTAAAGGGCGATATATTTCTACTCGATCTAAGGCTTTCAATGGCGTTTCTTTGGGCCATTTCTTGCCGTAGATCCCTATCACCAGGTTGTCGATGTTGAGCTCCTTATACTTGGCTAGGATGCCCGATTCGACAATAGCCTGTTCAGCAGTAATTTGCGGTGCGGCGGTTACTTCGAGGACCTCTTGTGACTCAGGTGTCGCGTAACTTACGTAGACCAGCATCAGGCTTTGGCTAACTTTTCACGAGCCAATGCTAGGTCTTCCGGTGTATCAATGCCGGGGCCTGGGGTAGCACAAGCATCGGGGCAATAAATTTTCTCGCCGTGCCACAAAGTACGCAGCTGTTCCAAACTCTCAGTTTGTTCAAGCTCGCAAGGTGCTCGAGCGCTAAACTCTCGGATTGTGCCGGCTCTGTAACCATAGATTCCGATGTGTCGTCTGGCTGAGTGGTTGCCATCGTTGCTTCTTGGAAAAGCAATCGGTGCGCGGCTAAAATATAGGGCGCTGTCGTCTTTATCGCGCACCACTTTTACGCAGTTTGGGTCATGTAACTGTTCGGAATTGTCGAGGGGCGCACAGGCAGTGACAATTTTTGCATCGGGCGCGGCATTAAAACCTTGTGAAATTTGTTCAACCAAGCTTGCAGGCATATCAGGTTCATCGCCTTGAATGTTGACTATGATTTGCTGGTCGTCGAGTAATAACTTATCGACGACTTCCGCGATGCGATCGGTGCCAGAAGTATGATTAGCATCTGTCATAACACAAACGCCGCCGAACCCTTCTACGCACGCTTTTACGCGTTCGTCGTCACTGGCGACAACCACTGTCGCAGCCGTGGTTAATTTCGTATTTTCAACCACGTGCTGAATCATTGGCTTGCCGCCAATGTCGGCCAACGGTTTGCCCGGTAAACGAGTTGAGGCATAACGCGCTGGGATGATAATGATGTAATGAATCATGTCAGTGTCAGGGTTTAAGTGATTTGAGTTTGTCCAACAGCGCTGTATCAAATTTTGGGCTCAATGCAGCGGTAACTGGTACCACCCATATTGGGTTGTTAACCGATAAAGGAGCACATTTTACGGCATCTTTCTCCGTCATGATGAGCGGTTTGTCATCGCCAAAGTCTAGATCGTCAGCGCGAAATGCGTGGTGATCTACAAATGGGTGGCGAGCAATAGTTATGCTGTGACTTTCTAACATTGAAAAAAATCGTTCAGGATTGCCGATAGCAGCGACCGCGTTGAAGTGCATACAGCTGAGTGAATCGTAGCTGCTTTCTTCTTGAGTACTTAGCTTAAATGGGTTGGTGGGGTGCAAGGCCATTGCGAAATGCTGATCTTTTCCTGCTTTTTCACCGCCGTTGTGCACCACAAGATGGGCGTCATTTTGCGCGGAAAAAGATTCACGTAAAGGACCAGAGGGCAGGCACCAACCGTTTCCATAACCTCGACTTGCATCGCGCACCAGAATGTCGATATCTCTATGTAGCTTCAAATGTTGAAAACCGTCATCGCTAATCACAATGTCGCAATCGGTTTGTTTAATCAAATCTTTTACAGATTGAACGCGATTGGCACCTATCATTACTGGGCAGCCTGTTCGTTGGGCTAACAGTACTGCTTCATCTCCCACCTGAGTGGCCACGGACAGTGCTGTCACCAGTTGTGATTGTTGGCCCTCTTTAGATTTATACCCGCGGCTGATAATGGCGGGACGAAAGCCCTTTTCTTTTAGTAACTGACAAAGATAGATGACCAAAGGCGTTTTACCCGTCCCGCCCACGCTCAAATTGCCAACAACAATGATAGGCAAGGGCAAGCGTTGAGCTTTAAACACGCTGAGTTGATAACCTTTGCGTTTCAGCCACGCTAAGCTATAGATTAAAATACTAATCGGACTGAGCAGCCAGGCCCATAAGCCCCGTTTTTGCCATTGGCTATGGATAAACTGGTGCATCACTGAATGTTTTTCGATAGCCGCGTATCAAGTGTCAGACTTGTCGCGTTGTTGTACTTTTACTAAATTAGCATAGGCCCCTTTATTGCTAAGCAATTCAGCATGGGTGCCGCGCTCGATCAACTTGCCTTGTTCAAATACCATAATGAGGTCGGCATTGGTGATGGTCGATAAACGGTGGGCAATAATGAGAGCAGTGCGGTTTTCAAATAAGGCATCTAGCGCGTGTTGAATTTTGCCTTCTGATTGAGAGTCCAACGCTGAAGTGGCTTCGTCCAAAAGCAGTATTGGTGCATCTTTATACAAGGCTCTGGCAATGGCAACGCGCTGTTGTTGTCCGCCAGATAGCTTGGCGCCATTTTCGCCAATTAGCTGTTCGTAGCCATCAGGGTGGCTCTGGGCAAACTCCTCTATTAAAGCCGCCTGCACCACCCTTTGAAAATGGGCATCTCCTTTATCTGTGCTACCGTAAAGAATGTTGTTTTTTAGTGTGTCATCAAATAGCACCGAATTCTGCGGCACTAAAGCAATGTTAGAACGCAAGGAAGTCAAACTTAAATCAGCGATGTCTTGACCATCAATTTTTATGCTGCCTGAAAGCGGCTTGTAGAGTCGCAATAAGAGCTTCGCTATCGTTGATTTGCCGCTACCAGATAGGCCGACCAAGGCAATTTTAGATTGGGCGGGTAAGCTAAATGAAATATCATCAATCGCTGTTTGTTTAGTTCCATCGTAAGAAAAGGTGACTGAAGAAAATGTGATTTCACCGTTCACGGGCTGGTTTAGTTGCGCTGTGCCTGCATCGGGTTCGGTTGGCAAGTCTATAGTTGTGAACATAGACTGCGCCGCAGCGATGCCGGTTTGGATGATTTCGTTAACCTTGGCTAGTCGCCTTAAGGGCTGCATCAGCATAACGGCGGCACTGAGGTAAGATATAAAGGTGCCAGCGGTCACTTGACTGTCACCCGAATTAGATAGGGCCACTCCAATGATGATGGCCAATCCAACGCCTGCGATGAAAATAGTCAGTGGCACGCTGATAGCGGTGACCAGCGTTCTTTTCATGAATTGCTGCCGGTTACGGTTATTACTGCTACGAAACAATGCGCTTTGGTGATTGTATCCGATGAAGCTCTTGACTAATTCGTGTCCGCTCAATGCTTCGGTGGCGACTTGAGTAATGCTGCCCATGGTGTTTTGAATTTCAGTGCTGCTACTGCGTAGTCGTTTGCTCGCTAGTTTCAGAATAATCATAGCAATTGGAGCGATCACTAAAAAGCCCAAGGTCGTTTTCCAGCTAAGATAAAACATCCAACCTAGAAGCAGTGCAATATTCACAGTATCTCGGACAAAAACCCGTAATGCGATGGTGCTTGCTCGTGACACTTGCTCTGCATCGTACACTATTTGAGAAACCATGCTGGCACTGGGCGTGTGATCAAAATGCTTTTCAGGCAAGTGAAGCTGGGTATCGAAT
The DNA here is from genome assembly GCA_047639475.1 of Gammaproteobacteria bacterium. GTDB lineage: Bacteria > Pseudomonadota > Gammaproteobacteria > Arenicellales > Poriferihabitantaceae > JAAELZ01. The sequence goes on along the minus strand of JBLIOD010000012.1, from coordinate 20,843 downwards.
AATTGGGCGCGCAGATCAAATATCACTTTTCTGCCTACCCAGTCCATACAGTAAGTGTCGATAAACTGACCGAGTCCTCGAAACAGTAAAACCAACACCAAAAACACAGGTAACCACTTTATTAGCAGAGCATCGCGATTAATAAAGCCCTCGTCCATAATAGGTTTAAGCAGTGCCACGAAAGCGGTTTCACCTGCCGCAACCACTAACATCCCTACTATAGCGATAGCGAAGACACCCTTATAAGGTAAAACGTAGCGTAGCAAGCGCAGATAAATTGTTTTAGGGGTGAGCACTTTCTGGTCGACAGTTGGGGGGATGTTTGACATGCGCGGAGTTTACCGCAATTGCATTGTTTCTGGCATTTTCGATCGTCGCGGTATACCTTTCATAAATGAACAAGAAAAAACTAAAAGAGTTGATAGAGCAGCGCTTGGAAGAAATTAGAGAGATCAACGCTCAAGCTGAGCGAGGCCAACAAACTGTAGTACTAGACCAATCACGGGTGGGCCGCTTGTCGAGAATGGACGCGATGCAGGCTCAAGAAATGAATAAAGAAGGTCAACGCCGGCGTGACTTAGAAAAACAAAGATTGGAAGAGGCGTTGATACGAATCGACGAAGCCGATTATGGAGAATGTGAAGAGTGCGGTAATTGGATTAGTGAGGGACGCTTATCAGTAGACCCAGCGGCGGCGCATTGTATTGGCTGTGCCAGCAAGTTAGAACAACTGTGAGCTGAACTTATCGGTGTTTTAGCAATCTGAATGCTACCTAAACAAGCTGTCTTATAAGCTTGATATGTGCCTAATTAGCGCCCATATATTCATGTAATAGTCAGACAGATTAATTACAATCGCAGATATGCATTTTCTAGATACTTTATATCTCTAAATATTTCAAATGAGTGCCCTAAAAAATAACGATTCCCCTATCGTTGTTGCCAATAATATTGATTTCGGTTTTGATGATAGACTGATCTACAATAACCTATCCCTCACTCTTCCGCGTGGCAAGGTGACGGTTATTATGGGCCCGAGTGGTTGTGGTAAATCCACTTTGCTGAGTTTGATTGGTGGGCGTATTCGTCCGCAAAGCGGTGAAATGTTATTTGATGGCGAATCGGTAGGCAAAGCGCGCGGTGATGACCTTTACCGATTACGACGTAAAATGGGTATGCTGTTTCAAAATAGTGCTTTGTTAACAGATTTGAACACCTTTGATAATATTGCTTACCCCTTGCGTGAGCAAACCAATCTAGACGAAGCGCTAATTCGTATAGTGACCTTGATGAAGCTGGAATTGGTTGGTTTGCGTGGCGCAGATGATTTAATGCCCGCAGAGTTATCTGGCGGCATGGCTAGGCGAGTTGCTTTGGCTAGAGCCATTGCGCTAGACCCTAGCTTGATTATGTACGATGAGCCTTTTGTCGGTTTAGATCCTATTTCTATGGGCGTTATCGTGAAACTGATTCGCGAACTGAATGATGCGCTAGATTTAACTTCAGTCGTTGTCACTCACGACGTTGCCGAAGGATTGAGTATTGCTGATTATGCCTATATTTTAGGCAATGGCTCTGTACTGGGTCACGGCACCGCGGATGAAATTCGCCAAAGTGAAGAGCCAATGGTGAAGCAGTTTATTGGCGGCTTGGCAGATGGACCCGTGCCTTATCGTTATCCAGCAGGAGAGTACGCTAGCGACCTGAGGGGCGATCAATGATCGTTTCCTCAATTGAAAGAATGGGCGCCTCGGTGCTGCGCTTGGTTAACAAGCTAGGTCGCTCAGGAATCTTCTTGGGCCACTCATTGCTAGGCATGATGAGAGTACTGCGTCGACCGAGCCTGATCGTTCAGCAAATCTATAGCGTTGGTGTTCTGTCTGTTGCCATTACAGTGATTGCAGGGTTCTTCGTTGGCATGGTATTGGGCTTGCAAGGCTATTACCAGTTGTCACGCTATGCAGCTGAATCCAGTTTAGGATTAGGGGTTGCACTTACCCTGGTGCGAGAATTGGGCCCAGTAGTAGCGGGCTTACTGTTCGCTGGTAGAGCGGGTTCGGCGTTAACCGCAGAGATTGGTTTGATGAAAGCCACTGATCAATTGGCCGCGATGGAAATGATGGCGGTTAATCCTTATGAGCGAATAATCGGCCCAAGATTCTGGGCAGGTTTGATTTCGCTACCACTATTGGCGGCAATGTTCTCTGCTGTGGGCGTATTAGGCAGTTACATCGTGGCAGTGGGGCAGTTTGGAGTCGACTCCGGTGTGTTCATGTCTATCATGCAAAATGGAGTCGATTTTTATTACGATGTGCTTAACGGCATTATCAAAAGTTTAATTTTTGGTCTAGTGGTAACGTGGATAGCGTTGTTTGAAGGCTATAGTGCAGCGCCTACCTCGAACGGAGTCAGTCTAGCGACGACGCGTACTGTGGTTACTGCTTCGCTTAGTATTTTGGCACTGGATTATGTATTAACGGCATTAATGTTCGGAGGCGTCTAATGCAAGCTAAAGGTTTAGAATTTTTTGTGGGTTTATTTATTTTGGCAGGCATCGCCGCCTTGGTAGTTTTGGCGACTAAAGTCGGCACTTTACCTGATGGCGGTGCAGTCAATTATCAAGTAACCGCCCGTTTCGAGAACATTGGGGGCCTTAACGTTAAGGCGCCAGTCTCTATTAGTGGTGTAAAAATAGGGCGCGTGAGCGCTATTAAGTTAGATAAAGAAGACTTTTCCGCCAAAGTAACAATGGCCATAGAGGGCGATTTCGACACGCTGCCATTGGATACTTCCGCAGCAATATTAACTTCAGGCTTGTTGGGCGCGCAATTTGTTGGTTTGGAGCCGGGTGCGGAAGAAGAATATTTGAGCCAGGGCGATGAAATAGAGTTAACGCAATCAACCCTTCAACTTGAAGAGGTGATTGGACGGTTTATGTTTAATGCAGCTGAAAACGTAGGCGAATAATGATTCTTAGTATGAAAAAAATAGGTTTGTTGATGGCTAAAGCGCTAGTGGGGTTGAGCTTAGTTTTAAGCGCACAAACATTTTCACAAAACCTGCCTGAAGACGCTTTACGTATTTCCATTGATGAATTGATTTCAGAATTTGGTCAGAACCGAGTCGAGCTGGCTGCCGATAAGCAAAAGCTGTATGCGATGGCTGAGAGCGTGGTATATAAAAACTGGGATTTTTCCAAGATGGCGCGTCTAGTGCTAGGAAAAAACTGGAAAAAGGCCACCGAACAGCAACAAACTGAATTTACTGAAGCATTTAAAGATTTACTAATTCGAACCTACTCTTCCGCCATGTTTAAATATACTGGTAAGGAGAATATAATCTTTGTAGGTACTAAGTATAAAGGTGACAAGAAAGCGCGCGCCATCGTTACTGCCAAAGGGGATTTGGGTGATGGTTCTGATCCATTGACGCTAACCTTCTCTGTATATAAAGATGACCTTGAGGCTTGGCGTATTTATAATATTGGTGTGGCGGGCATATCGTTGGTCACCACTTACCGTACTTCATATAACCAAATCATTCGTACCAAAGGCCTAGATTCTCTGATTGAATCGATTGAAGCCAAGGCGAACGGTTAGTCTATATTCTTTGTCTTCACCCATGACAGTACAACTACAAGTTACTGACAGCGGCTACGCGTTAAGTGGGCGACTGGATAATCAGCGTACGCAGGCAGTGTTTCAAGCGTTGCCTGTTGCAAATAGTGAGATCACCGCGTTAGACCTGAACGAATTGGAGCGAGTCGATAGTGCAGGGCTCGCTTTGCTCGTGCTTTGGTCGAACCGTCAGAAAGCGGCGGGCGGATCTTTACACCTTTCTAATATTCCACTACAGACCCGTCAAATGATGGACATTTTGGGTCTGAATGACATCCTCTAGTTTCGGAAGAATTGGTTTGCGAAGGCGGTCGTTGTGATCGACCTGCATACTCATTCAACCGAGTCTGACGGGACTCTAAGCCCCACCGAGCTCGTCTCGCGAGCCGCAAAATCAGGGATCAAAACGTTGGCGCTCACTGATCATGATTGTGTATCTGGTCTTGAAGAAGCACGAGCGCAGGCGTTGCTTGAAGGCATCCAACTAATTGATGGCATTGAACTTTCAGTGCTTTGGTCTAGTCATACTATACATATAGTGGGATTAGGCATCGATCCAAATAATCAGGCTTTGCAATCACTCATCGATCAGGCGTTGGAATTTAGAGCTTATCGGGCTCAAGAGATTAGCAAACGTTTAGAGAAAGTGGGCATTGAAAACGCCTATGAAGGCGCAAAAGCTTGCGCCAAATCGAAGTTATTAAGCCGTGCACATTTCGCCCAATTTTTAGTGGAGATAGGTCATGCAAAAGATTTAAAACAAGTATTTAAACGCTACATGGTCCCTGGGAAGCCCGGCTATGTTGTGGGAGAGTGGGTTGATTTCAAAATGGGTATTGATGTGATCAAGCAAGCGGGTGGCGTGGCAGTTGTCGCGCATCCAGCGCGTTATAAAATGACCCGTTCCAAACTTAGACGTTTTTTTCAAGACTTTAAGGATGCTGGAGGTGAGGCACTGGAAGTGGTATCAGGTAGCCACAGTCGCCAAGATGCAATGAACATGACCACGCACGTTTTAGATTTTGATTTGGCGGCGTCAGTAGGCTCAGATTACCACGGGCCAGAAAAGCAATGGATTCAGTTGGGCCGTATGGCTTCATTACCGCAAGGATGTAATCCGGTGTGGGAGTTGCCCAATTTGAAAGAAAAAATGCAGCATCCAGTATGTTAAGCCCAAGAATGCGAAAGTTGCGAGTTGGCGGGTTGAATAGGCTCGCTCTGGTTTTTGTGGTTTTTGTGGTTTGTACTTTGACGGCCTGCAATACGGTTAAAATGGTGCCGTTTACTGCAGATGAATCGATAAAATACGTGGCGATCAACCCAGAAGTGGTTCTGCCTGCGAAGATAAATTATTTCGATTTGCGTAAGAGTGTTGCGATCGTTTTTAGTTTACTGGCTGCGGTGGCAATTGATCAATCGAACCAATCAACCATGAGTGATTTGGAGACGTTAAGCGCCGGCAATGATATTGGTGTGGCGCAAATCGTTCATCAGGCGTTTGCTAATCGATGGGATAAAAAAGGCAGACTAACACTCAGTGATGACGCTACCCATGTGTTAACCCTTGAAGTCTTGGATTACGGGTTGAGCGTGCCAGAATTAACCACTCGTTCGTTGGTGCCTACCTTAAAAGTACGGGCAACCTTGCGTGATGAGCATGATGGTGTGAGCTGGCGCGCGGAACAACAATTAACTGCGCTAAATAATCCCATCCAAAGAAGGTATTTGGGCGATTACTTCGTAGAGCCTGAATTGCTGCGCACTGCTTGGGAGCATGCCGCGGAAATAGTTGCCGCTGGCTTGATATCGCAGTTTTAGCTCAAGTTGTTCAATCGAGTTAAATTGGGCTAAACCTACTGCGCCTGAACAGGTGCGTTTTGAGTTGCGCTAAAAAGACTGGCTATATCAACGGCGTCAAAAACGTAACTGGAGCCACAAAATTCACAATCAGCTTTGAATTCACCTTCTTCTGCGATGAGCGCCATGGCATCATTCTCGCCCATGCTCTCGATAACCGCACACACTTTTTCTCTTGAGCATTGACACTTAAATTGCAAAGTGTGGCTTGGGAAAACCTGAACATCTTCTTCGTGGAACAGACGATGTAGAAGCTCTTCTGGGGTTAATGATAGTAATTCGTCTTGTTTTAAGGTGTCGGCTAAGACGCGGGCGTGTTCCCAGCCCTTTTCTTTCTGGGCTTCGCTGCTGTCACTGGGTAATTGCTGCAGCAAAAAGCACGCGGCTTGCTCGCGATTTGCCGCTAGCCATAATTGCGTGGCGAGTTGTTCTGACTGCTTAAAGTACAGATTAAACAAATCACTCATAGAGGTGCCTTCACACTTAACAATGCCTTGATAGCGCTGGGCGCCTTCGCCCTCGATCGTAATGACGAAGCGCGAGTCACCAATAAGCTCAGGGAAGCTCAAGTTTTCTCCAGTAGTGTCGCGTAATCGAGCAAGGCCGCGAATATCGCCCTTATTGTTGGCTTGGGCAACCAGGGTGGACAAGGCTCCATCGCCTTGAACTTGCATAATCATAGAGCCTTCTAATTTAACCGTGCTAGCCAATGCACTCACTGCGGCTAAACTCTCTCCTAACAGGCTGCTCAAGGCCTCAGAATAATCTTGGCTTTGCTGAAGTTGTTGCCACGAGGTATCTAACTGTACTAGCTGACCACGAATGCTTTTGTTCGGCAGTAAAAACTGGGTGTTTTTATCTTGTTGCATGAGTACGATTGGCTTAAGAGAAGTTCTTTAATTGCGGGTACTTGGTGTGAATGCAAGAAGCGGCGCTGAAAAGTTAGGTGAAACATGGTAAGATCAAAAACATATAAAGATATCTTTATATGGACGAAATTCTTTAAGCTCCGTGATTTATGTGGCGGCCTTTTGGTCCCTCTTTTCGCTGAGTATGTCTCATACTTTTAGGAATTATTATCATGGCAAATAGCTATTTATTTACCTCTGAGTCTGTGTCTGAAGGGCACCCAGATAAAGTGGCTGACCAAGTTTCAGATGCGGTATTAGATGCCTTGTTTGAACAAGACCCGCAGTCGCGTGTTGCCTGCGAGACTATGGTTAACACCGGCATGGCAATCATCTCTGGTGAAATAACCACCAATGCCGTGGTGGATTATCCCGCTATCGTGCGAAAAACCATCAACGAAATTGGCTATAACAGCTCTGATATTGGATTTGATTCGGAGAGTTGTGCTGTCTTAGTTTCATTAGATAAACAGTCAGTTGATATTGCACAAGGGGTGAATGAAGGTGAAGGCCTAGACTTAGACCAAGGCGCTGGAGATCAGGGTTTAATGTTTGGTTATGCTTGTACTGAAACCGACACCTTGATGCCGTTCCCCATTGATTACGCTCACCGCTTGGTGAAGAAGCAATCTGAAGTTCGCAAAACAGGCGGCTTAACGTGGCTACGTCCGGATGCGAAGTCTCAGGTATCAGTGCGCTACGAAAATAAAAAGCCCGTTTCTATCGAAACGGTGGTGTTGTCTACACAGCACGATGAGGGTGTTATTCATGCAGACTTAAAAGAAGCCATTATTGAAGAAGTGATCAAGCCGATTTTGCCCGCACATATGCTTACCAAAGACACGGAGTATTTGGTTAACCCAACCGGGCGGTTTGTTATCGGTGGTCCTGTTGGAGATTGTGGTTTAACCGGTCGTAAGATCATTGTAGATACCTACGGCGGCGCTGCGCCGCATGGTGGTGGTGCGTTTTCAGGAAAAGACCCCTCGAAAGTTGATCGGTCAGCGGCGTATGCCACGCGTTATGTTGCAAAAAATATTGTGGCCGCTGGCTTGGCAGACCGATGTCAGCTACAAGTCGCTTATGCTATTGGTGTAGCTCGCCCGGTTTCGGTGATGGTAGAAACCTTCGGCACAAACACGATTCCTGAAGAAAAAATTGAAGCCATGATCGCCGAGCACTTTGACTTGCGGCCAAAAGGCATTGTGCTGATGTTAGATTTACTTCGCCCGATTTACCGTAACACAGCCGCTTATGGCCACTTCGGTCGAACCGAACCTGAGTTCACTTGGGAGCGAACTGACAAAGCAGACATTTTGCGCGAAGCCGCTAAACGTTGCTAATTAGACTTTTTATTTAATTCATATTTATAGAAACAGAAAATGACAAACACAAATGATTATTTAGTGGCTGATATTGGCTTAGCTCCTTGGGGCCATAAAGAAATCTCGATTGCCTATACTGAAATGCCTGGCTTGGTTTCTTTACAAACTAAATACGGCGACGAAAAGCCGCTCACAGGGGCTAAAATCATAGGCTCTTTACATATGACTATCCAAACAGCGGTACTCATTGAAACGTTGGTAAAGTTGGGCGCTGAAGTACGCTGGGTATCTTGTAATATTTATTCAACGCAAGATCACGCTGCAGCGGCAATTGCCGACCAAGGTGTTCCCGTGTTTGCTTACAAAGGCGAGACTTTGGACGAGTATTGGGATTACACCCACCGTGCGATGGAATGGGCTGATGGCAGCATGCCAAACATGATTTTAGATGATGGCGGCGACGCAACGATGTTGCTGATGCTAGGAACACAGGCACAATCAGATATCTCGGTTTTGGATACGCCAGGTAGCGAAGAAGAAGTAGCGCTGTTTAAGTCGATCAAAGCGAAGTTAGCGACTGATCCAGAATGGTATAGTGTTCGCCTAGCAAGTATTAAGGGTGTAACGGAAGAAACCACAACTGGCGTGCATCGCTTGTATCAAATCGTTGCTAAAGAAGGCTGCTTGCCGTTCCCTGCTATCAACGTGAATGATTCAGTGACCAAGTCAAAATTTGATAACTTGTACGGTTGCCGCGAATCATTGGTTGATGGCATTAAGCGTGCAACAGACGTGATGATTGCGGGTAAGATTGCTGTGGTATTGGGTTATGGCGACGTAGGTAAGGGCTCTGCTCAATCATTAAAAGGTTTGGGTGCGACGGTTTGGGTAACAGAAATCGATCCGATCTGTGCTTTACAGGCGGCGATGGAAGGGTTTCGCGTAGTGAAGATGGACGATGTTTGCGATCAAGGTCATATTTTTGTGACAACAACCGGCAACTTTAGCGTCATCACGCATGAGCACATGTTAAAAATGCGTGATCAAGCGATCGTTTGTAACATCGGACATTTCGATAACGAGATCGATGTGGTTGCTATGAAAGCATACCCTTGGGAGAACATCAAACCGCAGGTTGACCATATTGAGCTGCCCAGCGGCAACAAGATCATTCTGCTCGCAGAAGGGCGTTTGGTGAATTTGGGGTGTGCTACGGGTCACCCTAGTTTTGTTATGTCTAACAGTTTTACTAATCAAGTTTTGGCGCAAATTGAGTTATGGGGCAAGCAAGGCGAATACGACAAGACGGTTCATATTTTGCCGAAGCATTTGGACGAAGAAGTCGCCCGTTTGCATCTTGATAAAATAGACGTGGATTTGACTGAACTAACGCAAGAGCAGGCAGACTATATTAGTGTGTCGATAGATGGTCCGTATAAGGCAGATCACTACCGTTACTAGATGAAGTAAGCTGTTTAAGTCTAGTTCAAAAAAGCCGGCCAATTGGCCGGCTTTTTTGTGTTTCTTAATGGCCGTAAACCAAGTAATAATAGCGGTGTTTCTAAGGCGGTTAGAGCGCTTATTTTTCAGTAGATATGATAAAATAAATGTTACTAAATCTCTACGCTAAGCGCGTCACAATGTATGGCTGAAGAATACGGTTCGGATAGTATAAAAGTCTTAAAAGGACTCGATGCGGTACGTAAACGCCCGGGGATGTATATCGGCGATACCGACGACGGTTCAGGCCTGCATCACATGGTGTTTGAAGTGGTGGACAACTCTATCGACGAAGCCTTGGCAGGTCATTGCGATAAGATATTGATTCGTATTCATCCTGATGAATCTATTTCGGTCGAGGACAATGGCCGAGGTATTCCTACAGGAATGCTAGAGGACGAAGGCAAGTCAGCAGCTGAAGTCATTATGACTGTATTGCATGCTGGTGGTAAGTTCGACCAAAACGCCTATAAGGTATCAGGCGGTTTGCATGGTGTGGGCGTGTCAGTTGTCAATGCATTGTCTGATCACTTAAAGCTAACGATTTTTCGCGACGGCAATATTTACGAGCAGTATTACAAGAACGGCAACCCGCAAGCCGATATAGCGGTAGTTGGGAAGACTGAAAAAACAGGCACCGCCATCACCTTTAAACCTAGTGCGGGCACCTTTACTAATATTGAATATCACTTTGATATACTGGTAAAGCGTTTACGTGAGTTATCATTCCTTAATGCCGGTATTCATATAGAGCTATATGACGAACGGACTCAAGCAGAAAAAATATTTGATGCTGAAGGGGGCATAGCCTCATTTGTAGGTTATTTAAACAAACAAAAAACACCGATTCACCCAACGGTGTTTTACATGGAGTCCGAGAAAGAAAATGTCACCGTTGAGGTGGCTTTCCAGTGGAATAATTCCTACCAAGAAAACGTATTGTGCTTTACCAACAATATTCCGCAGCGTGATGGCGGAACGCACTTGGCTGGTTTTAGAGGTGCGTTAACACGTACTTTAACCAAGTACATTTCTGAAATTGGAATGGACAAAAAAGCCAAGGTGTCTTTTACTGGCGATGACTGCCGTGAAGGTTTAACCGCGGTAGTTTCTATAAAAGTACCAGATCCAAAATTCTCATCACAAACTAAAGACAAGCTTGTTTCTTCTGAAGTGAGAGCGCCAGTTGAGTCTTTGGTAGCGGATCGCTTGAATGATTTTCTTCAAGAAAATCCCGCTGAAGCCAAAGTTATTGTCCAGCGGATTGTCGAATCTGCTACGGCAAGAGAAGCAGCGCGTAAAGCACGTGACATGACCCGCCGCAAGAGCGCACTAGACTTGGGCGGCTTGCCCGGGAAATTAGCAGATTGCCAAGAAAAGGATGCCAGTTTATGTGAAATCTACTTGGTGGAGGGTGATTCTGCGGGCGGTTCAGCTAAGCAAGCACGCGATAGAAAAAACCAGGCTATTCTTCCCCTAAAGGGCAAAATTTTAAACGTAGAAAAAGCCCGCTTCGATAAGATGTTGTCTTCTGATGAAGTGACAACGCTGATTACTGCTTTGGGCACAGGTATTGGTAAAGATGATTTCGATGTTGAAAAACTGCGCTATCATCGCATTATCATCATGACTGACGCGGACGTCGATGGTTCGCACATCCGTACCTTGTTACTGACATTTTTCTTCAGACAGATGCCAGCATTGCTGGAGCGTGGCTATATTTACATCGCTCAGCCCCCGCTATATAAAGTCAAAGCCAAAAAGAGTGAACTTTATCTTAAAGATGACCCTGCATTGCGAGAGCATTTGTTGAACATAGCGCTTGATGAAACCGTGGTTAAGGGCAATGGCAATGAATTGTCGGGCGATGATTTGCGGTCTTTGGCGTTGGAATATTACGCGACGCAAACTATGTTGCAGCGATTATCGCAATATTATGATGGGCCGGTACTTGATGGCTTGACGCGTATCACACCTATCACCAAGGAAGACTTTTCAGATGGAAAGGCTTTACAAGTGATTGCGACGGAGTTAGAAGAAAAATTGACCACCGTGGCACTAGAAATTGGTCGATTTAAGATTTCTCCCGTGCAAGATGAAGAAACCAAAGTATGGTCGCTAGAAGTGAAGCGTTACCGACATGGTCTAACGCATACTTATGTTCTGCCCGCTGTTTTCTTTGGTGGGTCTGAATACCGTACTTTGATTGCTTATGGCGCGAGAATCGCAATTTTTGCAGGCAAAGAATTAACGATTGAACGCGGTGAAAAATCGGAAACTGTTTCACGCTTCAAAGAAGCATTGGAGTGGTTAATGTCGCAAGCACGGAAAGGTTTGTACATTCAACGTTATAAAGGTCTAGGTGAAATGAACCCAGATCAGTTATGGGAAACCACAATGGATCCTGCTGCAAGGCGTTTGCTACAGGTGACAGTTGAAGATGGCGTGAGTGCTGACGAGACGTTTACTATCTTGATGGGTGACCAAGTCGAGCCGCGTCGTGAATTTATTGAAAGCAATGCGTTTAACGTCAGTAACCTAGACGTTTAATAGGTCGAGGAAGGGGGTGTATAGTTAACAGCCCTAATTGTTAGCTTTGGTAAGTTGAGTTTAAGTGGTTACGCGGCGCTACTAAAAGATGGGGCAGTGCTGTTCTCTTCATTGCGGTTGTAACCCATTTCCCGTTTTTCATAATCTTCGAGTGTTGCCCATCTGGATCCGCCCAGCAGCTCTTTAGCAAAATCATCAACTATTTGAAAGCGTTTGCCGTAATCGTGAAGCAAAGCTTGATTGATGGCGTTTAGCATTTGGGTTGAATAGAGCGAAGAATATATTTCAACGTTGAGCTGGCTTTCCTTGTCTGAGTCTTTTGACTTGGCCGGTGGCCGGTTAGTGATAGCATGGTATAGAGTTGCTGCTACCGCGTATATATCAGTCCAAGGACCGAGATCACTTTTTCTATCGTACTGCTCAGGTGGCGCGAAGCCATGGGTCAAGGTTTGTATGCTATTGATACGCTTTTCACTGGCCATATCTTGCGATGCACCGAAATCTAATAGCAACGGTTCGCTGTTAGTGCGCAATAATATATTTGCTGGCTTTATATCTAAATGTAGACACCCGGTTTTATGCAACATATTCAAGCTGCTTAAAATGGGTAGGAAGATTTTATAGAGAAGGTCTTTCTTCAGCGCTTCATCGGTGGTGTTTAAGAACCATTTCAGGTCGCGGCCCGTTTCATTATCAGAAACCATATAAGCCGTTCGGTTGGCTCGAAACATATTGTGTGCCTTTAGCACGTTAGGATGGTTTATTTTGTGTAGTGCTAAGGCTTCGCTAAAAAACTGCTTGAACCCTTCGTTATAAGTAATTAGCTTGCGTCCTTCAAACGGCAAGATAGTCACTTTATCGTCGACGCGTTTCGAGTAGTACTTAGGATAGTATTCCTTGATTACAACATACTCTTTGCTTTCTGTGTCTAGTGCTTGATATACCAAACTAAAGCTACCCATGCCAATGAGCTTGCCCATTTTGTAGCGATCAACCATGGTGCCTACAGGCAGCGGCGTTCGCAGTTTTGCTGGTCTCTCGGCACTCTTCTTGATTTGCTCCTTTTTAGCTTGCGCGGCCTTTAGCTTGTCTTCTTGAGACGGTGGCTTTGGTTTAAAAAGGTCATTAAGAGCCATGAAATGTTAACAAATAGAAGCAGTGTGTGATTGTTTAAATGTTACGTTAGACAGAAATAATGTACCGCTAGTCAAGTGGATGCAAGCATTCTAATTTGAAATTAGGTGCTGACCCCTGCGAGAATCAAACCGTTAAACAAAGAGTGATTAGACCCCAGCAAAATAGATTGACGCGTTATAATGCGATACTAAACCATGCCACGCAAATTTTGTACTAATTAACCAGCTTTGCGATACTTATTAATCACCCATTCATTAGAAATTCATGCTTAAAAGTATGACTGCATTTTCGCGGTATGAGTATGCCGACAAAGCATTCACTTTAACGTGGGAGTTACGCTCCGTTAATCATCGTTATTTAGATGTGCATTTTCGCTTGCCTGAATCGGTGCGCTTTTTGGAGGGTGCGATGAAGGAAAAACTCGCATCGATGCTCAAACGAGGTCATGTTGATGCAACTTTGGTTATCCATAAAGCCGATGCGACTATCAATGACGCTCATCTGAATACTGATAAAGTAAAATCTTTAAGTCATCTCGCGGGGCAAGTTGAGCAACTTATTTCAGTAACGCCTTTAAGTGTCTCTGAAGTGTTGCAATGGCCAGGCGTTATCGAGCAAAGTGAACTTGACACTGAAGAATTGGAAGCAGCGACCCTTGATAGTTTAGAGTTGGCGCTTGAAGACTTAATGACTAATCGTCAGTCGGAAGGCAAGCGCTTAGGGGGTATGCTGAATGAGCGTATTACGGCGATGGAAAGTATCATTGATAGGCTCCGTACAAACATGCCAGACTACGAGTTGTCGCATCAAGAAAAATTCAAACAGCGCTTAGAAAAACTAGAAGAGCAAGAGTTAGATGAGCTGCGCTTAAGTCAGGAAATTGCCGTTCTTATAAGCAAGGCGGATGTCAGTGAGGAGCTAGATCGGCTAGAAAGTCATGTTGCTGAGTTCGCCAATATATTAGAATCAGCTGGCCCGGTTGGGAGACGCTTAGATTTCTTATTGCAGGAATTTAATCGTGAAGCCAACACCTTGGGATCGAAGTCAATTCACAAAGAGATCACTGCTGCATCGGTAGACTTGAAAGTGCTGACGGACCAATTAAAAGAGCAAGCGTTGAACGTAGAATAGATGGACAGTGTGACAATAAGTAAAAGTAAGGCTAACAGCAAAAAACTGATTTTCATTTTTTCCGCTCCTTCAGGCTGTGGAAAAACTAGCCTAGCACAAGCATTGATTGTTAAGCGCGACGATTTATCGCTCTCGGTATCCCATACTACCCGGGCTATTCGTCCAGCGGAAGTGGATGGGCAAGATTACTATTTCGTGGCCAAGCAACAATTCGAAACGATGATCGAGGAAGGGCAATTTCTAGAACACGCTAAGGTTTTTGATAATCTGTACGGCACGGCAAAAAGTGAGACTGACCGGCTTAATAAAGCAGGTAAGCACGTTATCCTTGATATAGACTGGCAAGGTGCAAGACAAGTACGTGAACGTGCCTTAGATGTCATCAGCATCTTCATAATGCCGCCTTCGCTAGAAAGCTTGGAAAAGCGTTTAAAGGCGAGAGGTCAAGATTCACAGTCAGTGATAGATCGGCGAATGCAGGACGCCAAGAATGAAATGAGTCATAAACACGAGTATGATCACATTATTGTCAATGACGACTTTGAGCATAGTTTGATAGAAATAGAGGCTTTATTCGATCAGGTATAGTCAAATAGGACTAATCTTAGTCTCGACAAGTGTTCTAACGTTGAAAAGCCTAGATTAGCCCTCATGAGAGCTAATCACCAATTAATGCGTGTGTTTACAACAAACTATGCATAAAATCCAAGTAACTGAATTTTTAAAGAGGAAATGTATATGGCACGCGTAACCGTGACCGATTGTCTTGAACATGTTGAAAACCGTTTTCAACTGGTATTGATCGCTTCTAAGCGAGCTCGTCAACTTGCTATGGGTGCTAAAGCCATGGTTGAAGAAGACAACGATAAACCGACTGTTATCGCCTTGCGCGAGATTGCTGAGCAACATGTCGATGCCACTATTCTAGACGCAGACAACACTGGCTTCTTTAATGAAGATGAAGAAATTCAAGAGGTCAGCGACGAAATGACGGATGAAGAAATCATCGCGATGATCGAAGGGGATATTTCAGGTACTTTGATGGACGACGCGCCGGCGGCGACTGAAGATGCGCCGGTTGCAGAAGTGATGTTAGAAGGAGAGGACAAATCAGAATTAATGGGCTAGCCTTAGCTAGTCCAACGATTTTGTTCAACCTGTTTTAGGAGCTTAATAACGATTAAGCCTTTAAGCCGAAGCAAGCAGATGAGTGTCGACGTGCCAGATGATCGCGTCGGTATCACTGATTTACTTGCAGTAATAGAAGTCTATTTAGACAAGGAAGCCGTCAAGTCGGTTTACGACGCCTACTTGTTTGGCGCAGAGGCACACGAGCACCAAACCCGTAAAAGCGGCGAGCCTTACATATTCCACCCGTTGGCGGTCGCCCTTATTTTGGCGAACATGCAAATGGATAGCCACACTCTGATAGCGGCATTGCTACACGACGTTATTGAAGATACCGGCGTAACTCGAGCCGAATTAAAAGAGTTGTTCGGCGAAGATGTTGCTCACATGGTAGACGGCGTGAGTAAAATATCGCAAATCACCAGTGATGACCGCCTCAAAGCAGAAGCGGATTCATTTCGAAAGATGTTGATGGCGATGGCCAAAGATGTGCGCGTTATTTTAATAAAATTGGCGGATAGGCTCCACAACATGCATACCTTGGTGCATTTGCCGCAAGCCAAACGTGAGCGCATTGCCAAGCAAACACTAGAAATTTATGCGCCAATAGCCAATCGTTTGGGTATGCGAGAATTTGCTGCTGATTTCGAAGACCTTGGATTACGGGCGCTACATCCGATTCGTTACAAGGCCATTGCAGATAAGTTAGAGTTAGACACGCGCGGGCGAAAGCCGATAGAGAAACTGATTTGCGATACTATACAGGCGAAATTTATAAAGCAGGGTGTCGACGACGCCAGCGTTAAAGGGAGAGAGAAACGCGTTTATAGCATCTATCATAAGATTCAAAGGCGCAAGGTTTCCATGAAGTCACAAATGGATATCCACGGCATTCGCATCATTGTCAAAGATCGTCCACAGTGTTACATGGCATTGGGCTTGGTTCATGAAGCCTACATCCCCATGCCGCACACCGTAAAAGACTATATCGGCAGCCCGAAGTCCAATGGTTACCAATCTTTGCATACGGTGGTGATTGGTCCCCACGGTGTGCCGGTTGAGGTACAAATACGCACGGAAGGAATGGACCGAATAGCCGAAGTGGGCATGGCCTCACACTGGGCATATAAGTCAGCCAAGAAGGATTCGAAGCCGCCGCAGCAAATAGTCCAAAAGTGGTTGGACGGCTTTTTAGATATGCAAAAACCCGTGGGTGACTCGGGTCACTTTATGGAGCATTTACGTGCTGAAATGTATCCTGACAAGCTCTTTGTGTTCACCCCAAAAGGAGAAATCATGCACTTACCGGTAGGCGCAACGATTGTTGATTTCGCTTATGCAGTGCACTCCGGTGTGGGGAATCAATGTATCGGCGCGCAAGTAAACGATGAAATGCATCCGCTTAATACCGTACTTGAATCAGGAGACCGCGTCAAAATTATCACGGGTAGGGATGGTCACCCTTTGCCGACGTGGCTTAACTTTGTCGTTACGGCCAAAGCGCGCACTGCAATAAGACACTACTTGCATAAACAAAAAGATAAAGAAGCCATTAGCATGGGCCGCAGATTGTTAACCAAAGCATTGCGAGATTGTGGTTTTAAAGGCAAGCATATCGCCACTGAAGACAAACTACACATCTTGAAGCTATTTGAATTGCAAGATTGGAACAGCTTGTTGGCCGACATTGGCTTGGGTAATCGCTTGCCACTGATTGTGGCGCAGCAATTAATTACTATGACTCGCATTGATGTTGAGCCGCTGGCACAAAGTGAGAAATCGAGCTTGTCTATTCGCGGTGCAGAAAAGATGCTTATTAACTATGCCACTTGCTGTTACCCCATTCCAGGTGACAACATTGTGGGTGTATTTGCCGCGGGCAAGGGCATGGCAGTGCATCGAGATGAGTGTAATAACACCAAGCGGTATCGCAAACACATGGACAGGTGGTTGAATCTAAATTGGGCTGAAAAGCACAATACCCATTTCAAGAGTAAGTTACTGATACAGGCGCGCCATATCCCCGGCGTGCTAGCCTCTATTACTCAAACGGTGGCACATTACAAATCAAATATATTGCACGTCAATATAGATGAAAATGACGTCAACTACGTTGCCATCGATATTGACCTAGAAGTGAAAGATATGGCTCATCTAAAATCGATTATCGCGGTACTGGAAGAGGATGAACATCTTCGAAGTGTTGAGCGAATTAGTGCCTAGTTAGTCAACGCTCGATCATTCAACATGCCTCAACCCACGAAAAGTGTGCTCTTTGTGTGTCTAGGCAATATATGTCGGTCACCGACTGCAGAAGGCGTGTTCCGCGAACTAGTGGCCGAGCAGGGCATGGCGCAACAACTCGAGATTGATTCGGCGGGAACCAGCAATTGGCATATCGGAAAGGCACCTGATTCCCGTGCGATAGCTGAAGCGGCTTCAAGGGGCATTGATATTGCAGGCTTTAAAGGGCGGCTAGCGAATGAGTTTGACATGGATTTTTACGACTATGTCATCGCGATGGACGTCCATAATCATTATGACTTGCAGCAACTGGCAGGCAGAGAAAATGCCCATAAAGTGACGTTGTTTTTAGACTACGCCGCGGGCATTGAACTAACAGATGTGCCCGATCCTTATTACGGAGGAGAAGATGGTTTTTCGCAGGTGTATGGCCTAATTGAACAGGCCAGTGCGGGACTATTGGATGAGATAAAGGCAAGCTTAAGGTCTAACAAATGAGTGCGGTAATCTTAATTGATGTGCCGACACAAACGCTGACCCTAAAAAGTGTAACGGGCGCGCTTAGCCAGCAATACACCGTGTCTACCGCGGCCAATGGGGTGGGTGAAAAAAATGGCAGCTTTTGCACGCCGCGAGGCAAGCACATTGTCCGAGCAAAGATAGGTGCAGGCTTGTCGCATAACACGGTGTTCGTGGGTCGACGACCGACTGGAGAGGTGTTTGAGAAGGGTTTGAGAGCCGAATTTCCCAACAGAGATTGGATACTCACCCGTATTATTTGGTTAAGTGGTACCGAAGTGGGTGTTAATCGTCTACGTGATGTTGATACAATGCGCCGCTATGTGTATCTACACGGAACACCAGATGATGTTGAAATGGGCGTACCTGGTTCACATGGTTGTATTCGGATGCGAAATGCAGATATTGTTCAATTATTTAATGAAGTAACACTAGGTATGTTGGTGACTATTAATGGCTAATTTTAGAGGCATGGTGGCAATGCCGCTAGGTTGTGTCATGCTGGATGTAAAAGGCTCGGTACTAGAGGTAGAAGATGTTGAACGCTTACGGCACCCTGCGGTAGGCGGCGTTATCTTGTTCTCAAGAAACTTTACGTCGAAGAAACAAATAACCGCACTAATCGATCAAATACACGCTATTCGCATGCCGAAGTTATTGGTTGCGGTAGACCAAGAAGGAGGGCGTGTTCAGCGCTTTAAAGAAGGCTTCACTGAGCTACCAGCAATGGCCCAATTTGGAAAGCTGTTGAATAAGTTTAGCGAAAAGCAGTCAGATGCGGTCGTAAAAATTGTTCGATCGACCGGGCAATTGATGGCCGAAGAGCTCATTGCTTGTGGGGTTGATTTCAGTTTCGCCCCTGTTTTAGACATCGGTGAACACGCTGATACTGTTATCGGAAACCGAGCCCTTCATAAAGACCCTGATCAGTTAATACGGTTGGCAGATGCCTATATAGATGGCATGCACTCCGCGGGCATGCGTGCAACCGGAAAGCATTTCCCAGGCCACGGCCACGTTACACAAGACTCACATGAAACCTTACCAGTGGATGCCCGGCCATTTGAAGAAATTGAAAGCTGCGACCTAAAAGTGTTCAAGGCTTTGTCTAGCAAACTCGGTGCAGTAATGACAGCGCACGTTAGTTACCCTAATGTTGATGCTGATATCCCGACGTATTCGAGATTTTGGCTGAAAAAAGTGCTGCGTAACCAGTTAGCTTATGACGGATTAATCGTCAGTGATGACTTAACCATGAAAGGGGCAGGCGAAGACTTATCTGTCGGAAAGCGTTGTAACGCTGCTCTGGTGGCAGGGTGCGATCTATTGCTGGTCTGCAATCAATTAGATGATATAGAAGAAGGATTGAACATTATTAATGATCCAAGTAACGAAATGAGTATTAACCGTTTAAACCGAATGCGGGCAGATAAAAATAAACCACTAATGTCACCTAAGTTATCGTCTGCAATAAAATCTCAGATAGAAGTGCTGGTTTAGTTATTCTAATTGTAAACACTTTGCTTTAAACAGCGTAATAAACTTTGGCATACGCGCTGAGCTTATATATAATCGCCATCCGATTTAAGTCACTCGCGATCTGCATTTACTAGGCGCGTGGTGTACGTAAATCGAATTCAATCTGGAGAGCTGGCAGAGTGGTCGAATGCGGCGGTCTTGAAAACCGTTGTCTGTAATAGGACCGGGGGTTCGAATCCCTCGCTCTCCGCCATATATCAGAGGCAACCCATTGATTAATATCAGGGTTGCCTTTTTTATGTCCGCTTGGTGTACCATCATGAATTTGCTTAACTACTTAAAACCGCAAGCTATCTGAGTAGTCCAGTATATCTAAGAGTTACAACTAAAGAAGCATGTTACCTTATCTAGTAACAGATATGCCCCCTCTATCGGGTTTTGAAATATTGATGTCCCCCGTGTAGATATATGATACTCAATGTACGTCCGCGCCCATTATTGCTAAACTCATCATTTGTATATCAGCATTCGAGTGAAATCAATACCCCCCCCCCTGTAAAGCTTGATAAGAATAGCTTTGAAGCGTTTCCTCTATCTCATTTAAGAAATAGCGTAAGGGTGATTAGTCGCTGTTTTTGTGTTGGGGTGATATGCAAATTGCTGTGCATACGACCGCCCGAGTTTTGCCTCAATAGCCATTCAGAAAAATTATCTGGCCCATCTAAACGGGCATTCGTGATGCTCGATCCCCTATGAAGGAATCCCTTTCTTTATCGGATTATCAAGCCACTTTTTAAGCGGCTTTATGAATTTCCAAACATCAGTTGTTCAAAAAGCAGCAGGAGGCCTCACCGAGTACAAAGCGAGGTGCTGTTTTTCATTGGAAGCAGAGCAGGGTTCAATTTCCATTTTATAGGTATTTATAGCATCACTTAACAAAAATAAAAATTAACGATTACGCAACATTTGGTATGGACTTTTTATCTAGCAAGTTGAGTCATTGTCGTTCCACACGATATATCTATGATTAGCATTAACCCATTCGTCATCAATCTCAACCAGAATGGCGCTAACTAATCGTAACAAAGCCTCTCGGTTAGGAAAGACTCTGACCAAGCGGGTTCGCCGCTTAAGTTCTTGTTGAACCGTCCGTTCTATGCTGTTGGAGGTTCGCATTTTCTTTTGATGCCTATCAGGTAACGCTAAGGCGTTTAAGCCTTCAGGCACGTTGTTCTCTAGCCAATCTGCCAAGTGAGGGTGCTTTTCTTGGTGCTGGCTCACCAGGGTTTTTAGATTAGCCTCAGCTGTCGTGCGATTAGGCGCATGATGGATTGCCTTTTGCGCCAGATGAAACTGGCAGCGCTGCCACGGTATGCTGGGGAACACCGCCTTTCTAGCTGCCTTTAAACCGCTGTGGTCATCACTGACAATAAACTCAATTCCATGTA
>JBLIOD010000011.1:0-58833 GCA_047639475.1 Gammaproteobacteria bacterium | reverse complement strand
ATTTATCTCTTTGTCAATGCGATGACGACGGTATCCGCAGTGGTATTTCTATATTCACCCAAAACGGCTTTGGCGTCAGTAGCGGTCTTGAATATGGACGATGCGGGTGATGTGGCGCCCGCTGCTGCGATGGGAATGATGATTTTCTATACCAACTTCGCCGCGCGAGGTATTCACGCTGTGGTATCTAGAATGGTGTTGAAGCGAACACAAGCTTGGCGAGGCCGATAAAAATTACTTTGTTTGCTAGTCGCTGAACCGAGTTAATTGGTCGGCTAAAAAAAGCACCAAAGATCTTTAAAGCTTATAAATAGCGTGATCAAATCAGTTTCTAATTAATTAGTTCTATTCCATTATCCCTATTCCATTAACCCTATGAGTTCTTCATTACCAAATAAAGCAAGTGCAGTCATTATTGGCGGCGGCGTGATTGGCGCCAGCGTAGCCTATCACCTAGTTAAGCAAGGATGGCAAGATGTCGTGTTATTGGAGCGTAAGCAATTTAGCTGCGGCACCACTTGGCACGCCGCAGGCCTCATAGGCACTATGCGTGCAAATGAGGCTCACGCAAAGTTATGCGAATACTCGATGACGCTGTTGGACGAGATAGAAAAAGAAACAGGGCAGGCGACTGGGTTCAGGCAAGTCGGGTCGATAACCGTCGCCCATTCAGAAGCGCGCTTCGAAGAAATTAAACGCGTCGCCTCTATGAACAATGCTTTTGGGGTGACACAGGTTGATATTATTACCCCTCAGGAAGCAAAAGAGCATTATCCACTGCTAAACACCGATGATTTGCTCGGCGCAGCATGGGTGGCCCAAGATGGATATGCTAGCCCGATTGATGTAACCATGGCGTTCATTAAAGGTGCGCGCGGACGTGGCGCACAATGTCTTGAAGGTATTACGGTCGAAAAAGTATTACAACAAAACGGTAAAGTAACAGGTGTCGTAACTGATCAGGGCGATATACAAGCTGACTTCGTTGTTAACTGCGGCGGCCTTTGGGCACATCAATTAGGTAAGCAAGCAGGCGTTAATGTGCCATTGCACGCATGCGAGCATTACTACGCGGTTACTGAGAAAATGGATGATTTAAGTGACAAATTGCCCGTTTTACGTGATCATGATAATTGCGCTTATTTTAAACAAGATGCGGGCAGCATTTTGGTGGGCGCTTTTGAGAAAAAGGCTGTTGCTTGGGGAGAAGCTGGATTAGCTGTTCCGGAAGATTTTTGCTTTGATGAGTTAGAAGGGCATATGGAAGAGCAGTTAATGCCTGTGCTCGAAGCGGCGATGGAGCGCGTTCCGATGCTGCAAGATGTCGGTTGGCGTACTTTCTTCTGTGGACCCGAAAGCTTTACCCCAGATGATCAGTTTCATATGGGCGAAGCGCCTGAACTTAAAAACTATTATGTCGCTGCAGGCTTAAACTCGGTAGGCATTCAAACCTCAGGCGGCTTGGGTTATTCATTGGCGCAATGGATGGAAACGGGCAAGATGCCAGATGATTTAGGCGGCAACGATATTCGCCGTATGTATTCATTCCATGGTACCAAGCACTATTTAGAACAGCGAGTGACCGAGAGTTTGGGTTTATTGTATGAAAACCATTTTCCATTCCGTCAGTTTGAAACATCAAGAGATGTTCGACATTCGCCTATTCATGAACGCCTAGTTCTACAAAATGCGTGCTTCGGTGAAGCGGCAGGTTGGGAACGCCCGAATTGGTTCGCTCCTCAAGGCGTAGAACCCAAATATGAATATAGTTTTGGGAAACAAAACTGGTTTGAGTACTCTGCTGCAGAGCACATGGCGGCTCGCGAAAACGTGGTGTTGTTTGATCAAAGTAGTTTTTCTAAGTACTTGGTGCAAGGTCGAGATTCTTGCAACCAACTACAACGCATTTGTACTGCTAATGTAGATGTGGCCATTGGTAGAATGGTGTATACCCATTGGTTGAACGAGGACGGCGGCGTTGAAGCGGACCTTACCGTCACCCGAATTGCAGAGAACGAATATTGGGTCGTCAGCGGCGCCGCAGTCACCCATAAAGATTTAGATTGGCTGAAACGACACATTGACCCTGCATCGCATTGTTTCGTTTCAGACATCACCAATGCCTGGGCGGTGTTCGGTATTCAAGGTCCTAATAGCCGTGCCTTACTAAGCTCAGTGCTTGATAATGATTTTAGCAATGAGGAATTTCCTTTCGGCGACAGTCAACGAATTGAGTTAGGCTGTGCTGTCGGGCGGGCCTGTCGTGTATCCTATGTTGGTGAACTCGGTTGGGAACTGTATATTCCTACCGACCAAGCGAGGCATGCTTTTGATTATCTTGTGGACAGAGGCCAAGCTTTTGACCTTAAAATGGCTGGCCTTCATGCACTTGATTCATGCCGTATGGAAAAGAAATTCGTGCACATGGGGCACGATGTAGCCAATGTTGATACGCCACTTGAGTGCGGCTTAGGTTTTGTCTGTGATATGAACAAAACAATTCGTTTTAACGGCTATGAGGCGATTGCCAAACAAAAGGAAACAGGTTCTTGGAAACATAAGCGCTTGGTTCAGTTCTTGTTGCAAGACCCTGAAGCGATGTTGTATCACCACGAGCCGATATTATTAGATGGAAAAATCATCGGCCACCTGACTTCGGGTAATTACGGTCATGCATTGGGCGGCTCAGTCGGCTTGGGCTATGTTCGCCAAGACCATAATATCGATATGAGCTACTTACGTAGTGGCCAAATCGCTATTGATGTAGCAGGTGTTCAAGTACCTGCGGTGCCTAGTTTGAGCGCACTTTATGACCCTAAAGCTAAGCGTATGCGTGCTTAGTTGGCGCTGCTAAGTAGCTTAACTGCCGATTAACTCAGCGAGTATCGGCAGGCCAGCATCTATTTTTTCTTCTGAGATGGAAGAGAAACCTAGTCTAAAGTAGTTTTTAGGTCGGTTTTCTCCATGGAAGAATATATCTCCAGGTTCGATCAATATGCCTTTTTCTTTGGCCTTTTGCGCTAATTCATTAGCGTCTATATTTTCTGGCCCCTTTACCCAGTAGGACGAGCCACCAAATGTGGGGCTAGCAATGGAGCCGGGCAACAATTCATTCAGCATAGACTGCACCAGCTTAGATCGATGGTGCAAAGTGCTGGTAATTCTGCGTACCAATGAATCATGATAACCGCGTTTTAAGAAGTGGGAAATAATATACTGATTGTTCGAAGGAGGGTGGCGTAACATCAATCTACGTAGAGCACGCGCTTGGTCAATAAACGGTTTGGGCGCCACCATGTAACCCAAACGTATGCCGGGTGCCAAAGTTTTTGACAAGCTGCCGACATAGATTACGCGGTCCTGAGTGTCTAAGCTCTTAAGCGCGGGTGTAGGCTTGCCCAAGTAGTTGAATTCTGATTCATAATCGTCTTCGATGATGAAGAAGTTGTGCTTGTCTGCCGCTTCTAATAGCCGTCTGCGCCTTCTTGCTGGCATCGTGACAGTGGTGGGAAAATGATGGCTTGGCGTGGTGTACACCAAATCGCACTCAGCCAATTTCTCTTCGTCTATTATTAACCCACGATCATCGACAGATAAAAGCTCGATATTGTTAGTTTGCGTTAGGAAGGTATTACGAGCATCTACATAGCCAGGATTCTCCATGCCGATGGTGCGATCTTGATTCAGTAACAACTGAGATGCAATGTGAATGGCATGCTGTGCGCCCAAGGTAATGAGTATTTCATCTGGATTCGACCATATGCCTCGCCGTGGTAGCATCTTGGCATGTATTTGCTTTACTAACTGTGCGTTGTCTTGGTCGATTCTATCGCCGGCCCAATTATGTATAGCAGAAATGCTGGCTGCTTCACGACAACATTCACGCCAGTCCGCAACGGGGAACAGGGTTTTGTCAAATTGGCCGTATAAAAATGGATACGGATAAGACTGCCAGTCCTTGGGCTTTTGATTGTAGGGAAGATCACTCGGTTTAAACGAGATCGCGTTGTCCCAATCGATAGAAGAGGTGGGTTCTGAAAAGCCACGACGACCTTTATCGACATAACCATCTAATACATCTTCACGAACATAAAATCCGCTGCGCTCTCGGGCTTCAATAAAGCCTTCATCGATTAAGCTTTGGTAGGCTAAAACAACGGTGTTTCTAGCCACTTTGAGTTGCTCTGCTAGTTTACGACCTGATGGCATCGGACTACCTGGTGCGATGTGATGATTCAATATGGCATTCACCATCATCTCTTGGATACGCGCCTGTAGCGTGCCGCTGGCGGCTTCAGGTAGTTGGAAGAGGTAATCAGGCATAGGGCGAATATATCATCAAGTTGCGACGGGGCTGCTTAAATAGGCATAAAAAAGGCAGCGTAAACGCTGCCTTAATCGTGAAGCTTGCAGTAATGACTACAAACGTTCCATGGCCTTATCGATAGCCCCAAGGATTTGATCAATATCATCCTTGGTCGCAATCAACGCCGGTGCCAAGCACAAAGTATTATTCAAGGTCGGTAAGCTACGATTGGTACGCCCGATGATGACACCCTGTTCCATACAGTCCCCTGCGATGCCAGCTGCAACTGACTCAGGAACTGGCTCTTTGGTTTTGCGGTCTGTTACCAGCTCTAGGCCCAAGAACAAACCTTTACCGCGCACTTCGCCGATCATTTCATGCTTTTCTTGCATTTCATGCATCTTGTCCATGGCGTACTCGCCCATGTTAGTGACATTCTCAAGCAAGTTTTCTTCTTCGATGATGTTCATGTTTTCAAGTGCTGCAGCGGGGCCGCCTGCGCAACCACCGAATGTACTGATATCACGGAAGTAGGACATGGGGTCGTCTGGATTGGACTTAAAACGGTTAAATACGTCGTCGGTCGTTACCATGCACGAAATAGCCGCGTAGCCACTGGCCACACCTTTGGCCATGGTGACGAAATCAGGTTGGCAGTCATAATGCTGATAGCCAAACCACGTGCCAGTACGGCCAACGCCGCAAACCACTTCGTCAATGTGTAGTAACACATCATATTTTTTGCAGATCTGACCGATGATACCGAAATACTCAGGAGGAGGAGGTATAACACCGCCGCCAGCAGTAATAGGTTCAAGTACCAAAGCGCCCACTGTATCGGGGCCTTCTTCTAAAATAACGTCTTCAAGTGCCGTGGCACATTCAATATTGCAATCACCGTAGGTTTTGCCGAACGGGCAGCGGTAGCAGCAGCAATGTGGCATTGAAACAAAGCCAGGGGTATACGGGCCGTACTGGGCTTTGCGTTCTTCCTGGCCGGTTGAGCTCAGTGCAGTAATGGTAGTGCCGTGGTAATCACGGTCACGGTAAATAATTTTGTGTTTCTTTCCGTCAGTGTTCAAAACGGCCAATTGGCGCACCATCTTGTAAACCTTCTCGTTGGCTTCAGAGCCTGAGTTAGAGTAATAGACACGAGACATGTCAGGCATTTTGTCGACAAGGCGTTTGGCGAATTCAGCGCCCGGAATATTACCCGCTGAGTTGGCAAAGTAGTTCATGTCGCATAGTTGGTCATATACCGCCTTAGCGATACGCTCACGGCCATAGCCCACGTTGGTCGTCCATACAGCGCCAGATACGCCGTCTAGGTATTCTTTGCCGTTCGAATCAGTGATGCGCATGCCTTCGCCTTTAACCATCATCATCGGTGGTTTGTTTTCGTAGGGCTTATGCTGTGAAAGGTGGTGCCAAACGTGATCTTGATCGTTGCGTAGCGACTCGCTAGCATTAAAATTTTCGCTATCGTACTTCATGAATAGGGCCTCAAACTTAAAACCAATATTAGTAATGATGATCAATATACTCTATTGCAGAGTTTATCGACATCAGCTCTTTGTCTTTTAGCGTCAATTAGCGCTTTGTCAGCGTAAGATGCCAGAGGATCAAATCTATTTTATAAACCATGGCTGTGTTAGTGCCAGAGCGGGGCTATATGCCATACCAATTCGGGATTGTTGGACCAGTTCTAGTAGACTTTGCCGCTCGTTTTACAGTGAAGTTGTACTGTGTCTGTATCACTGCTTGGGGGCTCCAATGAATACACGTAACTCATGCATTGGTTTAAAGTTAGAAAATATATCGATGGAGTTTGTACTGCCAAATGGCGATTTAGTACAAGCGTTGCACAATGTCGAGTTTGATATGAAAGAAGGCGAGATGTTAGCTATCTTGGGCTTCCTGGTTGTGGGAAGACCACCTTGCTTAACATTAGCGTGTTTTCTCGCGCCCACCAGCGGCACGGTCATGCTCAACGAGCAACGAGTGTTGATGCCGGGCGCTGAACGTGGCATGGTATTTCAACACGGCGCCTTGTTTGAATGGAAAACGGTGGCTGAAAATATTGCCTTTGGCCTGCTGATGAAAGGGCAGAGCGCTGTTGATTCTAGACATAACGTTGATGGGTTACTGGACACTTGGGCCTGCAAGGCTTTGGTGATAAGGCGGTATATGAGTTGTCTGGTGGTATGCAACAGCGGGTGGCCCTAGGCCGCTGTTTGGCGAATGACCCCGACATTATTCTAATGGATGAGCCCTTGGGTGTCTTAGATGCGCTGACTCGATAGAAGATGCAGGGGCTGATACTCAGGCTCTGGAAGGAAACCGGTAAAACTATTATTCTCATTACTCACCGCGTTGAAGAAGCCTTGTTTCTAGGAGAGCGTTTATTTGTGATGGCGCCAAGGCCAGGGCGAATAGAAAAGGACTATCACTTACCCTTCGCCGATATGGGGCTTGAAAACAATCCGCGTGAAATTAAATTTAACCCAGAATTTATTGAAAGACGCGAAGAAGTATTGGCGATGATTTGGGGAATGGAAGAAGCAATCATGGGTCCACCAGATTAAGAGGGTAAATAGCATGTCAAAGATAAGCGCGTTGAAAAGTAAGGTAATGATATGGCTAGGCCTCGAAAAAGTCGATTCCAAAAACAAAAGACCGTCACTTTCGGTGATGCTTCAACCGTGGTCGGCGGTAAAATATGGGGCATAGTCACTATTTTTATACTGGGCTTTATTTGGTTTTTATCGGCTCACTATGAGTGGGTAAGTCCTATATTTTGGCCTAAGCCCTCAGCGGTATACGATCAGTTTATTGCGATTTCTGAAGAAGGATATCGCCAATTCACCTTGCTCCAACACGTAAGACAAAGTATCTGTCGCGTGGTAATGGGCGTATTCCTAGGCTGTTTGGTGGGTATTCCCGTGGGCTTGGCAATGGGCCTATCTTCTCGTGCGCGTGGTATTTTAGATCCTATCGTGGAGTTCATGCGCCCGATACCCCCGTTGGCGTTGATTCCCTTAGTGATTATTTGGTTTGGCATTGACGAGCAATCTAAGATTCTCATTCTGTTTCTAACCCCTGCGTTCATTATGGTTATTGCCGCTGGATCAGGTGTGGCCGGCGTGCAGCTGTCTAAAGTTCATGCCACCTACTCACTAGGCTCTGATAAAAAACAATTACTTAAGCACGTTATCTTACCTAACGCTTTATCTGAGATATTCATGGGTATTCGTACCTCCCTGGGTGTTTGTTGGGCAACGGTGGTAGCCGCTGAATTAGTCGCGGCCCAAGTGGGCGTTGGTTTTATGATAATGGCCGCTCAGAAGTTCCTTGCAACAGGCATTGTCGTATTGGGTATTATTGGTATTATTGGTATTATTGGTATTATTGGTATTATTGGTATTATTGGTATTATTGGTATTATTGGTATTATTGGTATTATTGGTATTATTGGTATTATTGGTATTATTGGTATTATTGAATTTGTTATTGAGGTCTTCATGCGGTGGCGTTGAAAAACGCTTAATTCCTTGGAAAGGCAAAGGCTAAGGTAAATCTTACCAAAATGAATCTGGCTCCATGTTCACGCAAGGTTTGGAGATTCTAAATTGGTTTGATATTGATACAATAGCACCTTAAATTTATTCATTCTTTTTACGTTTATAGAAATTAATTATGCAAACAGTACAGCACTATATCGACGGCGCCTTTGTTGAAGGCACCAGTGGCCGTTTTGGAGATATTTACAATCCTGCTAAAGGTGAAGTATCTAAACGGGTTCAGTTAGCATCTAAATCGGAAGTAGAGGGCGCCATTGCTTCAGCGCACGCCGCTTTTCCTGCTTGGTCTAATACGCCTCCTGGCCGTCGCGCTCAGGTTATGTTTCGTTTTCGTGAATTGCTTATTGCCAATATGGACGAACTGGCTGAACTACTATCAAACGAACATGGCAAAACCCTAGACGATGCCAAGGGCTCCGTCACCCGTGGGTTAGAAGTTGTTGAGTTTGCTTGCGGCATTTCACAAGTGTTGAAGGGTGAATATTCATCTAACGTCGCTGGCGGTGTTGATTCGTGGAATATGCGTCAGCCCTTGGGCGTTTGTGCTGGCATCACGCCATTCAACTTCCCAGCCATGGTGCCAATGTGGATGTTCCCAGTGGCAATCGCCTGTGGTAACACCTTCGTACTCAAGCCTTCAGAAAAAGACCCTTCCGTGTCGCTACGCCTGGCAGAACTAATGACCGAAGCCGGGCTGCCAGATGGCGTCTTGAATATGGTTAACGGTGATAAAGAAGCGGTAGATACGCTATTGATGGACCCACGAGTGCAAGGCATCAGCTTTGTCGGTTCAACCACGATAGGTGAATACATCTACAAGACAGGTACCGCTAACGGCAAACGCGTACAAGCGCTTTGTGGTGCAAAAAACCACATGGTGGTAATGCCTGATGCAGATATCAAACAAGTGACAGACGCCATCATTGGCGCAGCTTACGGCAGCGCCGGCGAGCGTTGCATGGCGATTTCGGTCGTTGTAACGACTGATGATGAGACTACCGACAATATACTTAAAAGCCTTGTACCTAGAGTACAAGCGTTAAAGGTAGGCCCGTACACTGATTTAAGCAGCGAAATGGGACCGCTAGTCACACCTGAAGCGCAAGCACGCGTGCAGTCATATATTGATAAAGGTGAAGCCGAAGGAGCTGAACTGGTTATGGATGGTCGTGGCATTTCAGTGTCAGGGCACGAAGGCGGTTGTTATGTAGGTGCCACTATTTTCGATAAAGTGACCACTGACATGAGTGTTTATACTGACGAGATCTTCGGTCCAGTATTGGCCATCGTTCGTGCGGGAAGCTACGAAGCCGCGGTAGAGATGATCAATGATCACGAATACGGCAATGGAACCGCCATTTTCACCCGTGATGGCGATACCGCGAGAGACTTTAGTCACCGAATTCAAATCGGCATGGTTGGTATCAACGTGCCAATCCCTGTACCGATGGCGTTCCACAGTTTTGGTGGTTGGAAGCGTTCACTATTTGGCGACCATGCTATCCATGGTCCAGAAGGTGTGCGCTTTTACACCAAGATCAAGACGGTCACTAGCCGTTGGCCTTCAGGCATCAAAGAAGGCGCGGTATTTAACTTCAAAGCGGGCGGCGAACACTAGTTCCCAAAAAGCACCACAAAAGTGGAAAGTTCGACTAATCAAAACCCAGTCCTGGCTCGCCAGCACTGGGTTTTTGATATGGATGGGACGCTCACGCAAAGCGTGCACGACTTTGAGGCCATTAGAAGTGAATTGGGTATAAAGTCAGGCGCGCCTATCATTGAAGCCCTGAACGCTTTACCAGTCAGTGTGGCGGCGCCTTTGTGGGTTCGCCTGGATGAATTGGAGTTGGATTACGCCAAGTTAGCCAAGCCCATGCCTTATGCGGTTGAACTCTTAGAATGCTTACATCAGCGTGGCGCAAAATTTGGTATTTTAACGCGCAACACTATGGCCGGAGCGCACCATACTTTGCAAGCTTGCGGCATGGATAAATACTTCGAATCGCAATTTATCTTAGACCGTGATGGCGCTGAACCAAAACCTTCTGGAGATGGAATCATCAAGTTGATGAGTCAGTGGCAATCAATTGCGGACGACACGGTAATGGTTGGAGACTATTACTATGACCTTAAAGCAGGGCGCAACGCGGAGGTCGCCACGATTCATATTGACCCAGAAGGGCAGTTCGTTTGGCCTGACGAGACGGATATGGCGATTAGCTGCTTCAGTGAGCTTAAATTCTAAGTAACGGCGCTCTATCTAATTAAGTGACGTGTTCCAGGGCTCAAAGCGGGGAATGGTCAAAATGCTTGGATAGCACGTACTTTATAGAAAGTGCTCTTGCTTGCGTTTGTTGTGCCGCCAAAGACAGTGTCGAAGTTGTGGCTCCAGCCTGTGGAGGAACTAATACTTCTCCGGGACGAACTCCAATAGTTGGTAGGGGAAAATCCGCGTACGACCTCATTTATGTGTGCACGTATTTAGAGTCTATAATTAGTGCATTTGTTAATTCGTCAATGGCTCCGGTCCCAGTAGCGCAACCTCAAAATCCTGGAGTCTGATCTCCGTGCGCCGCTTCTAAGCCGTGGCGTCCTCCATCCGTTACTTTACAATCCCGCCTGCAGGGCCTGTTTTACCGCCTTCGTACACCGGAATTGGATCGGCCCCTAAGGGGACGACAACCACCTGTTTGTGGGCATAAGAAACGGAGACAAAAAGCATTGTCACAATCAACAAGGTTAAACGTTGAAGCATGCTTTGGGATTGCGAGTCAATCGGGTATTACATTATGTACCCTCGGTTTTAGTTCTGTTAACTAGTTTATTGCGGATAAATCGCTTAGCTTTTAAGCTCTGCATCGCCCACTTTAGCTAACAAGTAACGGAAACATCAAAACGCTGTGCATACTATTTATAATTTTACTCTATGCTGATAAGCACAGTAGCGAATCGCACTTACTTAAGTAACGGCTCATTGAAGGTGAGTTAAAAACAGGTGAGTTTGAAGAACGATGCTAATAATCGCTGGGGTAGACCACATCCAATACGGGTTAATTCGACTCCAAGTGCGTCACTAGATGAAAAAGTAGAACATCAGCACTAATTAAAGGAATTCTCTAAGAACCATTATCAATCGTGTCTAAGACTATTGGTTAAATTAACCGTTATATGTACTGAGTGTTCACGCTAAATCGCTTATTCTCTAGGATTTTGTCGACCTCAAATAATTCATCCTTCGTGCCAAAATAGTTGACTAGCACCAACATGAAATCAGTTGATTCGACTATTTCTAACTGGATTGATCAAATGAGCACTGTGTCAAAACTAGAACTTATTGAATAAATTAACGTGAGCCTTTACTCACGATCAAACGCGATTTCGAGCAAAGCTATCTGGGCTCTAGAAGGCTTAACTAAAGATACAAGGGGGCAAACTATGTGAACCTCAATCTGATCTTTTAAGGGGCTGTATGTATGTTTAGAAAAGCTTTGCTCCTATGTTGTGTACGCATTTTATTTACTAAACATTAGCTGATGTTCTTCGGTTATGCTTCTTTATCAATAACTCAAATCCTCCGCCAATAAATTGAACAATCACGCTATAAACTCAGCTTCCCGTATCATGAGCTACGCGCAGCATGTTCGAGCCTTGAGTATTCTAGGTTTGCCGTTGATTGGCGGGCATTTGGCGCAGTTTGCTATTGGATTGACGGATACTGTCATGCTTGGCTGGTACGGGATTGACGCACTGGCGGCGATCACGCTAGCCAGCAGTTACTTCTTCACTTTATTCATCATGGGAGGCGGATTCGCGTTCGCTGTGATGCCGATGGTGGCGAGTTTCAATGCGGAAGGTGACGAAACCAGCCTGCGACGTGCAGCACGTATGGGCATGTGGTTGTCCATAATTTTTGCTGTTTTGGTGGCGCCGCTATTCTGGTGGTCATCGAGTGTGCTGCAAACTCTCGGCCAGACCGAACAACTTGCTGATGCCGCGCAGCGCTATTTGCGGGTGGCAGGGTGGGCAATATTCCCGGCTCTACTTGCAGGCGTCATCAAGTCTTACCTCGCTGCGCTTGAGAAGACGATAATCGTTTTGTGGATTTCGTTAGCATCCGCAATCGTCAATGGGCTAGCGAACTATGCATTAATATTTGGCCATTGGGGGGCGCCAGAGCTCGGATTGCAAGGCGCTGCCATTGCGTCTTTTGCAACCCAGATACTTACCTTGGTGGCCATAGTTGTTTACGCGATGGCGGCATTTCCGAAACACGCATTGTTTCTACGGCTTTGGCGCTTAGACCCTGAGATGTTTGGCAAGGTGTTTCGCTTGGGTTGGCCAATCAGTCTCACTGGGCTCGCAGAAAGCGGCTTGTTTATTGCAAGTGCGTTGATGATGGGCTGGTTGGGTACCGTGGCATTGGCGGCACATGGCATTGCGATGACCATGGTGGGGGCGACTTTCATGGTACATATTGGGCTCAGTAACGCAGCAACAATCAGGGCAGGCAATGCGTTTGGACGTCAAGATCCAGATCATCTAGCCAAGGGCGGAAAAACAGCTATCGTATTGTCGTTGATTATGTCATTTATCACTATTATGGTGTTTTTCGTGATACCGGAGCCATTGATCGGTGCCTTTCTGGATTCTGCTGACCCCGCCAAAGAGCAAATTGTTAGCATTGGCAGTGTCTTGCTAGCAATGGCGGCTTTGTTTCAACTGGTCGACGGAGCGCAGGCAATCGCATTGGGTTTATTGCGCGGCGTTCAGGACACTAAAACACCAATGGTGATTGCCGCTATCAGTTATTGGGTCGTTGGGATTCCCAGCAGCTACCTGCTGGGCTTTGTGTTTGGCTATGGCGGCGTGGGGGTGTGGTCAGGTTTGGTATTTGGTTTAGCATTTGCCGCCGTATTGTTGTTGGCGCGATTTTGGGGACCCATAATGCGAGATTTACGAGGCCAATGATTGGGTGTTACACATCTGGTTTGATGCTCGTTTGAATACTTATCTAATCGCAGCGGGTACTTAAAAATGACTCCTATTATCACTTCAACATGGATTTAAGGTCAGCAAAAGGATTGAAAGTGGCTCCAGTCTTTTTGCCACCCCTGGTCGTAGAATTGTCCTGTTGTCCCTCTAGCTGACGTTGGTGCTCGTTATCATGGCAGTACACACACAGTAATTCCCAGTTGCTCCCATCAGCAGGGTTATCGTCATGATCATGATTACGGTGATGAACCGTTAACTCCTTCAAGTTTTTGCCTGAAAACTCGCGGACACATCGGCCACAAACATGAGGATACATTTTTAGGGCTTTTTCGCGATACCCCTGGCTTCGCACTTCGCGATCGCGCTGCGCCTTGGCTAACACTTGGTCCAGCTTATTGTTATTTGACTTCATTGGTTTGTTGAAAATGATTAGGTTAATGAATATGTATGCGAAGAGTAGATGAGTCTTGTTGTCTAAAGATACGTTCCTATCAAATGGGCTTGATTACGAGCCAGAATACACGCCACGGAACCCATAACCAGGGTTAGCCATTGAAGTGACATGAATGATCGCGTCAATATTGAGCCGAGCAACAATGTAGCTTATCCAAACTCTTACCTTTAGTGATCATATTTTATTATAACCTAACTATGCGCATGCTATGCCAAAAACAGATTGCTCCTGCTGTCCAAAAGTGAGTTAATGTGCTTATTCCAATATAGATTAATCAAATGAACGCTGCGCCAAAAATGGGGCGGATTGAATGGCTAATGCTGCTAGGGCTTTCTGTTCTTTGGGGTGGGTCATTCTTTTTCTCTAAAGTTGCGGTCGCTGAACTGTCGCCGACTTTGCTTGTGTTGTTTCGAGTCAGCATTGCTGCAGTGATTCTGTTCCTTTATCTCCTGGTGACTAAACGACAGATATCGTTTAGCAAAAAAGTGTGGGCCGCCTTTTTCCTGATGGGCTTAATTAATAATGTTATTCCCTTTACCTTGTTGTTTTGGGGGCAAACAGAGATAGCGAGTTCACTGGCGTCAATATTAAATGCTACGACGCCTATTTTTACCATCATTCTGGCGCATATCTTTACCGCAGATGAAAAAATAAACGTTCGTAGTGTGATAGGTATTGCGCTAGGTTTTTTGGGTGTTGCAACGATGCTGGGCTTGTTCTCCGGCTTTGATCAAGCTAACTCTCCGTTGCATATGTGGGCATGTATCGGCGCAGCTATTTCTTATGGTTTTGCCACGGTTTTCGGCAGACAGTTTAAGAAGATAGATATTGGGCCAGTACGCACTTCTTTCGGTCAACTTGCGGCTTCTTCTGTAATTATGCTGCTAATTGTTGCTGCGGTAGATACGCAGCCAGATTATCTGTCGCTAAGTAGCGCGACGGTTTGGTCAGTTTTGGCCTTGGCTGTTTTTTCGACTGCCTTTGCCTATTTGTTGTTCTTCAGAATATTGGTCGTCGGCGGTGCTACCAATATTTCATTAGTGACTTTATTGGTGCCAGTGAGCGCGATATTGCTAGGAACAATTTTTCTTGGCGAACACTTAAGTGCTAAAGAGGTGATAGGAATGTGCCTTATAGGCTTAGGCTTGTTGGCCATTGATGGCCGAGTCTTTACTTACTTCAAAGCAAAGAAAGTCTGACGTAAGCTTAGGCTAGTCGATTAGTTTAATCACCGAAGAAAAATCCGCGCCAGCTTGACCTGTTTCGACTAAGGTTTGATATTGACTAGCTGCATCCTCACCCAAGGGCAGTTCAATGCCTGCAGTTTTTGCCGCGCTTAATGCCAGATTCATATCTTTCAGCATAAGTTCCGACGAAAATCCCGGTTTGAAATTGTTTGTTGAAGGGGCTGTTTCAACTAAGTTAGGAATAGGACAGAAGGTGCGAAGGGCGAAGCAGTCACCAGATGACGCCGTTGCTACATCAAAAAGCGTTTGTTCGTTTAAGCCTACTTCTTGGGCTAAACGAAACCCTTCAGCAACAGATATCATTTGGATGCCCAGCATGAGGTTATTACACATTTTGGCAGCTTGCCCCATGCCGCCTTTGCCGCAATGAACCACGGCTTTGCCCAAGGCTTCAAACGCAGGTTGAGCGCGTTCGACTGATTCAGTTTCACCGCCCACCATAAAAGACAGTGCGCCATTAACCGCACCGACTGTACCACCCGATACCGGTGCATCTAACATGGCGAAGCCCTTGTCGATGGCAAGTTGATGAATTTGGCGGGCGTCATTGATGTCAATAGTGGAAGAATCAATTAACAAACAACTTGAGCTACAGTGTTTAAATAATTGATTAATAAATACATTACCAACCTCTATGCCGGTAGGCAGCATCGTCAAAACTAGATCGGCATCACTAACGGCTTGTGAGTGGTTTTGACAAACGGTAATGCCGTGTTCGGCGATCGCCAGCATTTTGCTTTCGACTATATCGAAAATGCTGACCTCAAAACCGGCTTTAGCTAAATTGGCCGCCATTGGGCCGCCCATGTTGCCCGTGCCGATAACCGCTATTTTTTTAATCAACATGCATCGTGTTTATTAATACGGAGCGGGTGAAAGCTAAATAAAAGCGGCTACCGTCTGTTTTTGGTTGGCCACGGAAAGTACCTCTTCTAAGCTGACCTTTTCATTAAACAAAGCCCAGCCAATAACCGCCCCTGAAATATTGGGCAACTGACTAAGGGTTGAAACATCATCTATCGATCGCACTGTTCCACTAGATATAACGGGGCAGCTAAGCTCATGCGCCAATTGTGTGGTGTTGGCCATGTTACTTTCTGGCAATTCATCGTATAGATCGATATCTGTGTAGATGATTCCTGCGGCGCCGGAGCGCTCAAAGCGTTTGGCTAAATCAAATGCAGAAAATGCAGATTCAAATTTCCAACCATTCGATACGGCTTTACCGTTGCGCGCATCGATACTAATGACTATGCGGTCTGGGTGATTGGTGCAGGCTTCTTCTACTAAACGTTGATCGACAACGGCTGCCGTACCCATTACAACGCGCTGCGCGCCTGCATTTATCCAGCCGTCTATGACGGTAGATGAATTGATGCCACCGCCAACTTGGACGGGGATATTTACCTTTTGAATGATTTCTTCAATAGCGGCACTATTGTCACTACCGTTATTAAAGACTCGGTCTAAATCTACAACGTGCAACCACTCTGCGCCGGCTTGTTCAAATTGTTTAGCTGCTTCAAGCGGGGAGATGTTGAATCGTTTGGGTGCCTTTATACTGCCGTGTTTCAAATTGACGCATTGTCCTTCATGTATCTCAATGTCAGGGTAAATAATCATATTTCAGCTCCACCTAATTGAATGAAATACAGTTATATCATGTTTAGACGAAAGATGACAATTCCCCTTTTATGTCGACGAATCAATCAAATAGTGCCTTTGAGTTAAGCCTGACGATGGACTTCAGGACTCTTTTCTATTGTGTAACGTAGCATAGTTCGCGGGATATTCTCCTACTCAGCGTTGGCTTTTGCCTGCAACGTATTTATTAAGGTTTGCTCTGTCGAGTCTACGCTTTGGTCGCGTTAAACAAATAACGGTCGAAGCACATGAAAAAATCATCATTACGTGCTCTGGCATCAAGGTCGTCAAGCCAGGCAGTTAACTCGTCTTGTGAAATGATGTTGTGCTTAAGCGCAATCTTACCGTGCCATTCTAAGGCCGTATGCGCGAAGTAAGCGGGGCCATTATGCAAATTGATAATCGGAATGGTGCTGCACTTTATATTGCTGAACCCTGCGCTAGATAAGCGCTTTGGCATTGAAGGAGGCAGGTTGGGGTTCGGCACCTCTTGCGGAAACGCGTTGATAATTCTACGGGTTAAAGCGTCGTCAAAGCTATTGAGCACCAAGCCGCGCCAATCGGTTTCTATGATGGCAACACGGCCACCGGGTTTTAGGGTGCGGTTTAATTCTCTCAGGGCTTTATCCGCGTCTTCCACATATAACAGTACTTGCGTACAAGTTGCGGCATCAAAAGTGTTATCAGGAAAAGGCAGTGCTTCAGCGCTGGCTTTGGTGAGTTTTATTTGGCTAGTATCATCGCAACGTTGGTGTGCGGTGGCCAACATATCTGCGCTGTAATCTAGGCCATGTACTAAGCCTTGTTCACCCACTAGAGAGGCCATCTCAGCCGTTAAAAAACCCGTGCCACAACCGACATCCAATACTTGTTCTCCGGCGCGCAAGCTCAATGACTGAATTGTCGTTAATCGTTGTTGCGCAATATCGGGTGTTGCGTAGCTCTTTTCAATGGACTTGGCCATCGCTGCATCATATTTAACCATCAGCTAATTAAAACATAATAGTGACACGCGGAGTAGGACGTCCCAAATCGTCTTTGTTAGAATGAGATTATTCTTATAGGTGATTCAATATGTCTGATTTAAAACAAGGTGCTGCGTATGTCGATGGCCAAATACGGCCAATACATGACGCCAAAATTTCATTGTTGGATTGGGGTTTTTTGCACTCTGATGCCACTTATGACGTGGTTCATGTTTGGCAGGGGCGGTTTTTCCGGTTAGACGACCACCTTGATCGCTTTTATGCAGGTATGGATAAATTAAGAATGACCTTGTCTGTCTCCAGGGGTGAGCTTAAGAAGCTATTAAATGACTGTGTAAGCGCCACAGGTTTACAAGATGCCTATGTGGAAATGATTTGCACTCGCGGACAACCGCAACCAGGCTCTCGCGACCCGAGAACCTGTGAAAATAAGCTGTTCGCCTTTGCCATTCCATTTGTTTGGGTCGCCACGCCCGAGCAACAAGAAAAGGGCTTAAGTATGATCATCAGTCACCAACAACGGATACCTCCAGCGTCTTTGGACCCCACCATTAAGAACTATCACTGGTTAGACTTGGTGATGGGTCAGTTTGAGGCATTTGATAACAATGCGCAAACTGCCGTGGTAGTCGATGGAGAAGGAAATGTTGTGGAAGGGCCGGGCTTTAATATTTTTGTGGTGAAAGGGGCGCAAGTGGCAACGCCAAAAGTCGGTGTCCTACGGGGCATCACGCGTAAGACGGCGATAGAGCTTACCACTGAGCTTAAACTCGAGAGCGAACAACGGGCGATCAGTGTGAAAGAAGTGCTTAATGCTGATGAGGTGTTCATTACCAGCACCGCAGGCGGTGTGATGGCGGTGACTGAAATTGATGGACTGCCAGTGGGCAAAGGGCCGAGGGCGGGAAAGTCAGGGCCAATCACCCATCAATTTAAACAAGCTTATTGGGCGTTACACGATGAAAGCTCGTATAACACGCCTGTGCGGTACAAGTAAGACTCTAGTCTGAAATCTCGGTTGCAACCCCTGGTATTATATTTAAACGGCTTCCTTCAAAAACCGAGTGATCCACTGCGCTAGCATGGCCGTGTCCGGTACTTCGCCCGCATTCATCTTGTCAATTTCGGGCTTCGTCAGATCGGTTGGCAACAAGCTGGGAGTGAAAAGTTTTAGTAGGGCCAGTTGATAGTCATTTTGAAACTCTGGGTGCCCTTGAAAACTAATTCCTTTTTTACCGTAGATTAGGCCCGCATTCTCGCAAAATTCTGAGCTGGCAATTACTTCAGCACCTTCTGGTACCTCTACTACGTGGTCTTGATGAAAGGCGTGAATTTTTACTTTTCCGTTGGGAGATTTCATCCAATCGGGTTGGTTTTTCAGATCATAATGGTGAACGCCCACGCCCCATCCCTTATTAGATTTAATCACTTTTCCGCCCAAGGCTTGGGCCATCAATTGGTGGCCAAAACAGATGCCGACCAAAGGAATATCGTTGGCATAAGCTTCACGGACAAAATCAGATAAAGGTTCAATCCAATCGTGGTCCTCATAAACACCGTGGCGTGAACCCGTTATTAGCCAGGCGTCGCATTGCGAGGGAGAATCTGGCATATCACCGTCGACTACCGTATAGGTTTGGTAGTTTAAATCAGGGTCAGCAGCAGATAATAGGGTCTCAAACATTTGCGGATAAGTGTCGAAGCCCGCACTGATGTCTTCGCGCACCAAGCCGACTTCCAGAATGCCTAAAGTTTTATTGTTAGCCATTTATAGTTCTCCGATGGGGTTAGGTACTGCACCTTTTTTCATGGCGAGTAGGCATAAGTAGTTGTGGGCAATAGTTGCTGCGGCGATAGCGGTAATCTCTGATACATCGTAGGCTGGTGCGACTTCGACTATATCCATTCCGACGAAGTTAAGCGAACCAAGCTCCCTTAAGATAGCCAAGGCTTGGGCTGAACTCAGGCCGCCAACCACCGGTGTGCCGGTGCCTGGCGCGAAAGCAGGGTCGAGGCAGTCAATATCAAAAGTGAGGTACACTTTTTTATCACCTACTCGTTGCTTGATTTGTTCGATGGTTTTAGCAATGCCTTCGCGGTGTACCCATGGACTGCTCAATATCTTGAAGCCATGGTCATCGTCATTATAGGTTCGCAGGCCGACTTGTATGGAGTGGTCAACGTCAATAAGGCCTTCATTCTTGGCGCGTAAAAACATGCTGCCATGGTCAAAGCGGGTGCCGTCATCTTCCCAAGTGTCGCTGTGGGCGTCAAAGTGAAGTAGGGCGACAGGGCCGTGATGCTCTGCATAAGCACGCAATATTGGGTAAGTAACAAAGTGGTCACCGCCGATACATAAAGTGCTGACGCCTGATTTGAGCTGGTTACTGATGTGGCTTTGAATACTTTCAACGATGGTTTCAGGCTGATGCGGGTCTAGCATGCAATCGCCTGTGTCAACCACGGCCAAAGTGTCAAACGGATCAAACCCAAATGGATAAGCGCCTAGTTCGGCCAGTTGCGTTGAAGCGACTCTTACAGCGCGGGGTCCAAGCCTTGCACCAGAACGGTTGGTGACCGCGTTATCAAAAGGAATGCCACTGACAGCCACGTCAACGTCTTCAAGGTCGCGCGTGTATTTGCGACGCAAAAAGCTAAGCGCGCCAGCGTAGGTCATATCGTAAGAAGAGCCTAACTTGCTCTTGCGCATAAATGCAGCGTCGCCGAGGGGTTTTTTACTCATAATAATGGACTTGTTGTGGCCTTAATTTGTGATTAGCGCTAAGCGCGATCTAAGCTATAATGTGATCACAAATAGTTTATTAGGTCAAGTAATCATCAAGCCAAAATTTGAGTCGTCTCAACCCATAGAGCTGATAACTTTAGAAAAGAAAAGCGGCCAGAAAACCCATGAATGGGTTTATCAATTATTACGCCAAAACGTGATCTGCGGAAAGATTCCGCCGGGTTTGCCTTTGACTATCCGAGGGCTGGCGGAGCGCCTAGGCGTAAGCGCCATGCCAGTTAGAGAAGCCTTGAATCGACTAACCAGCGAAGGCGCGTTGCAAGTTAAAGACAACCGCAGGGTAATGGTGCCGATGATGACCCCAGAGAAGTTTAACGAGCTTTGTGAATTACGTATTTTGCTCGAAACTCACGCCGCGGATAATGCCATGCCGTATATGCGAGGCGCGGATGCAGACGAACTAGAGCGGATAGACCAGGACTTAAATGTCGCGGTCGAGAGCGGCGATATGGAGTTAACTAATCTAGTGAATCAACAATTTCATCGTTATTTGTATGCGGTCAACCCGCACCACTTAAGCCAACCGATGATTGAGAGTGTTTGGCTGCAGTTGGGACCATTTATACGTATTGTCAAAAGTAAGCTGGAGAAACATTATCCTATTGATCGGCACGTTGAGGCCGTTGAGGCAATAAGGCAAAGAAGCGCGTTTGGCTTGCGTCGAGCAATTGAAGCGGATATCCGTGATGGTATTGCGTCAATAAAGGCCATACCTGGTGTGCACGAATACTTTAGTGGTGAGTCCCATAAATCTTAGGGCAGGGTTTATAACAAGGCGCGGTTATAAAGTTTTGCTTAGTGGGTGAAAAGCGGCGATGCCTTGTTCCATTATTGGTTTGCCTGATTCAACGAATCCATTTCGTAAGTAAAATGCCTTAGCGGTAATGGTACTTTCTGCGGACAAGCTAACGATGCCTTAATGCTTGGTGATATGCTGCATGAATTCAAGCAGTTTTCGCCCGTTTTCTTGGTAAAGCGCGTTAGGCACTAAGTAGTTGAGTAATACTTCGCCGCTGGCAGCCAGCATACCAAAGCCCACCAGTTTGTTTTCTCCGTCGAGACAAACCACGGCATGAGTGTGATCACTTTCTATCCGTTGTTTGACGTTTTCCTGCGTTTTGTTACTTAACCATTCTCTAAGCAATGCTTCGTTATCATAGTCAGGTGCGCAGACTTCGTTTATAGAGCGCCGTAATACCTCGCATGCCTCAATGCCATATGCTGCGATCGCACCTCTTATTTTAAACATGTCGATTACGTGGTCGTTTGATTATTAGGCTTTTTGGCCTACAGAAATAAACCTCATTCTTCAAGTCGGGGCAAGCGGAAGCATTAAATACTCAATTAGGTGCTAATTTATTAGCGTATTTAATGTATAACCGTCTTTCCATTGTCTAACTGAAATCATCATGAAACCCGCCCCAATTAAAGAGCTGATAAAATTTGAAGACTTTGAAAAGCTAGACATTCGTGTTGGTACGATTTTGTCGGTATTAGAAGTGGAAAACTCTGACAAACTGATGCAATTGATTGTCGATTTTGGTGACCACCAACGATCAATATTATCGGGCTTCAAAAAGGAGCGGGATAATCCTGCAGATATAGAAGGCAAACAAGCGTTATTTGTTGTTAATTTTCCTGAGCGAAAGATGGCAGGCCAGTTATCACAAGGCATGCTGTTTGATATCGGTTATGAAGACAAGCTACAACCCTGTTTGGCCATGCCGGAAGTCACGGTGCCCAGTGGTGCGCGAGCAGGTTAGGGTCACTCTGGATTTATGACTGACAGGCCCAATATGTAAGCGTTCTATTGCTGCATACAAGCCCAAGTTAATCAATGCTGGCTTTACTATAGCGTAGATAGGTAGAATTGCCTCATCATGAGTGATAAATTAGTTCAAGCACAAATTAAGGTGGCGCAAAAAGGACGTAACGCCAGTGCCAAAAAATCTCACTCACTCCACAAGGCCTGTTATACGCAGCGCGCTTATTTTGAGGCTGAAACAGAACAAGTTTTCAAGAAAACCTGGCAATTTGTGTGTCACGAAGAAAAACTCAGAGAGCCTTTAAGCTACGTTACAACCGAG
This sequence comes from Gammaproteobacteria bacterium, assembly GCA_047639475.1. Classification (GTDB taxonomy): domain Bacteria; phylum Pseudomonadota; class Gammaproteobacteria; order Arenicellales; family Poriferihabitantaceae; genus JAAELZ01. The sequence goes on along the minus strand of JBLIOD010000011.1, from coordinate 36,730 downwards.
GTATCGGGGCAGAGTATCCTGTTAACCCGTACCAATGAGGGCAAGCTTCATGCCTTTTACAATGTGTGTAAGCATCGCGCACACGAGTTATTAAGCGGTGAAGGAAAAACGCCCGTTATTACTTGCCCATATCACGCTTGGGTATACGGGCTGAATGGCCAATTGCAGAACGCCCGGCGCAGCGAATTGATAGATGACTTCGAGGTTAAAGAGATCTGCTTAACTTCTGTAAACGTTGAGATATTTTGTCATCTCGTGTTTATCAACCTTGATCCGACTGCCCAGCCATTAAGCCAAGCGACGGGTGCACTGGCCCACGAGGTCAAGCAATATGCGCCAGATATTGGTGAGCTCACCTTTGCTAAGCGCTTGACCTACAAAATTCAGGCCAACTGGAAAGCGGTGGTGGATAACTTTCTAGAGTGCTATCACTGTCCCACGGCGCATAAAGATTTCTGCTCGTTAATCGACATGGAGACTTATAAAGTCACGACGCAGGGCCTTTACTCTAGTCATATGGCAAAGGCAAAGCTGGCAGATAACACTGCTTATAGTGTTGAAAATGCATCAGTAACTGATCATGCCGTTTGGTTCCTGTGGCCCAATATGGCGCTGATGCGTTATCCCGGTGCGGGCAACTTCATGGTGTGGCGCTTTTACCCGGTTAATGAACACGAAACCTATGAAGTGTTTGATTTTTACTTTGAATCAGATACCCCTTCTGATACGGAACTCGAAGCGATCGCCTTTATTGATGATGTGCTGCAACCTGAAGACATTGCATTAGTGGAAAGTGTGCAACGCGGTATGCAAACCCCCGGCTTTGAGCAAGGGCGATACATGGTTGATGATGCCGGCAGTGGCATGAGCGAGCACGCTTTACACCACTTTCATGGCTTATTATTGGATGTCTATCGCAACGCGGCAGAAAATAAAAAGCACGACTTAATCGTAGTGGCATAAGTAATGACAATGACAAATCAATTGGACGGTAAAAAATGCTTGGTAACAGGTGGGCGGCAAAGCATCGGTCGGGCTATTGTTGATCGATTTGTTGGAGAGGGCGCACAAGTAGTCACTTGTGGTCGCAGCGTTAGACCTGCTGATTTACCGAGCGAAGTCGATTGGTTGCAAACGGATGTTTCTAGCACTGACGATGTGAAGGCCTTGAAACAGTGGATAGGCGAAAAATGGGGGTGTTTGGATGGTATGGTGAATAACGTCGGCGTTCAAATTGAGAAAAGCCTGATTAACACCACTGATAACGACTGAGATACCTTGATGGGGGGGGCAATGCTACGTTGTCGACGGAGGGCTAACGGCAGCGTCACCCTTAAACCCTGCGTTGTTTTAGAATGACGCGCCATTATGGTGCGTAAAATTAAAATGCACTATAATAGTGCTGATTGCGGTACTTTTTTCCTCGCTAAGCCTTTAACTTAATCCTCCCAACCTGTTAGAATCCGCCCGCTGCAGCCAACTCCTTGGTTCTTTTAGGGGACTTTTCCAGAATAAACGCATTAATTTGGTCTAATGCGGTTAGTTGGCACGATATTTGCTACGTACTCCATTAGCGAAACAATTTATCGCATTGGTGGCTTACAGTGACTCGTGGTTTGAGTTGGCTTGAACACATTAAATTTAACTGAGAAAGAGGGTTTTATCATGTCTGCTAAAGACGCATTAAAGATGATCGCCGATTGCGGCGCAAAGTTTGTAGATTTTAGGTTTACAGACACCATAGGCAAGGAGCAGCACGTAACGGTTCCTGCCAAGACTGTAGACGAAGATACCTTCACCTACGGCAAGATGTTTGATGGCTCTTCGATTGCAGGTTGGAAAACCATCAACGAATCCGACATGATTTTGATGCCTGATCCAGATTCAGTGGTATTGGACCCGTTCTTTGAAGATACAACTGTCAATATTCGTTGTGATATTGTTGAGCCAACAACGGGCCAAGGTTATGACCGTGATCCACGATCAATCGCTAAGCGAGCAGAAGCTTACATGGCTTCTGCAGGAATAGGCGATACCGCTTTCTTCGGCCCAGAAAACGAGTTTTTTCTGTTTGATGCAGTGCATTATGGTTCTGACCTTTCAGGTAGCTACTGTGAAGTAGATTCAACTGAAGCGGCTTGGAACTCTGGCAAAGAATATGAAGATGGCAACACAGGCCACCGACCTGGTGTAAAGGGCGGCTATTTCCCCGTACCACCGGTTGATTCCCAGCAAGACGTACGTTCAGCCATGTGTTTGGTAATGGAAGAGATGGGCTTAGAAGTTGAAGTGCATCACCACGAAGTGGGTACTGCGGGCCAAGGCGAGATTGGTGTGCGTTTTAATACGCTAGTAACCAAGGCTGACGAAGTTCAAATCTACAAGTATTGCGTACATAACGTCGCCCATGCGCACGGCTTGACTGCCACTATGATGCCAAAGCCTATCGTGGGTGATAACGGCTCGGGTATGCACGTCCATATGTCTATTTTTAAGGACGGTGAAAACTTATTCCACGGTGATGAGTACGGTGATCTAAGTCAGATGGCTCTACATTACATTGGCGGTATTTTTAAGCACGCTAAGGCGTTGAATGCCTTTGTTAACCCAAGTACCAATAGCTACAAGCGTTTGGTGCCGGGATTTGAAGCACCAGTTATGTTGGCTTATTCAGCTCGAAACCGCAGCGCGTCTTGCCGTATTCCTTATGAAGCAAACCCCAAAGGTCGCCGCATTGAAATCCGTTTCCCTGATTCGACTGCTAATCCTTATCTCGCTTTTTCTGCCTTATTAATGGCTGGCCTAGACGGGATTAAAAACAAGCTTGATCCAGGGGCGCCTGCGGATGATGATTTATATGACCTGACGGCTGAAGAAGAAGCCAATATCCCACAAGTAGCGGTTAGCCTTGATGAAGCATTGGCTGCGTTAGATGCCGATCGTGAATTCTTGACAGCAGGTGGTGTATTTAGTGATGAAGCTATTGACGCTTATATCGCACTGAAGATGGAAGATGTTCAGCGCATGCGCATGACCACTCATCCTATTGAGTTCGAGATGTACTACAGCTTATAAATATAGCTTGGAACTTATCTGAGTTGCCCAGCCCGGGTTATTGCCTTGGCTGGGCATTCTTTTAAACCTATGTGCACTATTTTGGTGCAAAAGCATGTCGAACCATTCTCTAATCGATTATCTAAATACGGCAATTATTCTATTGGATAAGTTGGGAAAAGTGGCGCAAGTGAATGAGGCCACTGAAAGTCTGTTGGGTGTGGGGCGCAGCCAGCTAGAGGGCGAGCAATTAAAGAGTTTATTGCCAGCTAATCCGAGTTTTATCGCTGAAGTGGAGAAAGTAATGAGCTCTGGAATACCCAAGGCCATTATTGAAGAGGAACTGCACCTAGTGCGCTTGCAGCAATCGACATGGGTGAATGCCAATATAAAGACGGTCGATACCTTGTCGGATGCAGATAGCAGTTTGTTGATAGAGATTACGCAAATAGGACTGGCGCAGCAAGCCGCGGATGAGCGAGCCGCAAATCAGCGTTCGCAAGCGGCGAGAAATTTAATGCGCAATTTATCCCATGAAATTAAGAACCCGCTTGGAGGCATTCGCGGAGCGGCTCAATTAGCGCAAATAAATGCGCCCAGTGAGGGCTTGGAAGAATATACAGACGTTATTATTAAAGAAGTTGATCGGGTGAATCAGCTTTTAGAGCGACTGTCTTTAGTCGGTCAGATTCTCAAGAAAGAAACTACCTTCATTGATTCACTCCTGGCGCATTGTATAAAGTTGGTTGAATCAGAGTTCTCTAATCAAGTATTGTTTGAACTTGACTGCGATACCAGTCTACCCGCGCTCAGCGTTGACCCAGATCAGATTACCCAAGTGATGCTTAATTTGTTGAAAAATGCAGCGCACTTTTCGCAAACTAATGAAACACCCTTAGTACGGGTATCGGTACGATTGTTAGACGATGTCGCCAGTCCGTACTTAGAAGGGAAAAAGGGTGTGCAAATCAACATTGAGGACAACGGATGTGGCGTGGCAGAGATGATGCGTGAGCAATTGTTCTTTCCCATGACCAGTGCCAGAGAGGGTGGTACGGGTTTGGGTTTGTCGATATCACAAGAAATCGCCCGGAATCATGGTGGATTGATAGATCATACTAATACCCAGAGCGGCGCGAGTTTTACACTTTATCTGCCTTTTGATGGAGAAATGACATGACCGAGAAGTTGGTTTGGATAGTCGATGATGACGACTCAATTGCTTGGGTATTGGAAAAAGCCTTTGAAAACCAAGTCGATAGACTCGAACGCTACCCAAGCGTTGAAGCTGCATTGCTGGCATTTGAAGACCGTACACCAGATGTCATATTTACCGATGTCAGAATGTCAGGTATGACGGGCTTTGAATTTATAGAAGAATTGAGAAAGCGCCGTTGCAGTGCGCCTGTTGTTGTAATGACTGCATTCTCTGACCTAGAGTCTGCTGTTAGTTCTTTTCAAGCGGGCGCATTCGAATACTTGCCCAAGCCCTTCGATGTACAAGAAGCCATAGATTTACTTAATCGAGCTCTATTGGAAAGAGAGGCTGAGTCAGTTGCACCTATTGACAACCAGAAAACTAATGAACATGGCAGTGATATGATTGGCGCATCTCCGCAAATACAGGAGGTGTTTCGTTTGATTGGTCGTTTGTCTTCTTCCAGTATTAACGTGCTTATCCGCGGCGCTTCGGGCGTCGGTAAGGAGTTGGTCGCCCGGGCTTTGCATGACTCCAGTCCTCGCAGTAGCAAGCCGTTCATTGAGATTAATACCGGCGCTATTCCGGCAGACCTACTTGAGTCAGAGTTGTTCGGTCACGAAAAGGGTGCGTTTACCGGCGCGGTTCAGCGCAGAAAAGGACGTTTTGAGCAAGCTGACGGCGGCACGCTGTTCTTAGATGAAATCGGCGATATGCCAGCGGAATTACAAGCGCGTTTGTTACGGGTTTTATCCGAAAAGAAATTCTATCGTGTGGGCGGAACAGAGCAACTACTGATAGATGTGCGGGTCATTGCGGCGACTAATCAAGATCTTGAAGTCCGTGTGAATCAAGGCCTATTTAGGTTAGATTTGTTTCATCGCTTAAATGTGGTTGAAATTCATGTACCAAATTTAAATGAACGGGAGTCAGATAGTTTATTGTTAGCCGAGTACTTTTTGACACAAGCCGCTGCTGAATTCGATATGCCGAGTAAATCCCTGTCAGTGGGGGTAAAAAACTGCCTATCAGGCTATAGTTGGCCGGGTAATGTACGAGAGTTAGAAAACCTTTGTCGCCGTGTGACGGTGACAGCACCAGGACAAATCATTGAGCTACCTGACTTGCCTGCGGTAATGCGAGATGACGCCTCAGCAGTAAAGACTATCACTGGTTGGCAGAGCGCATTGCGCCAGCAAACGCATGCCTTATTGTTACGCGGTCAATCTGATATAAACGATACGCTACAACCACAAATTGAAAAGATATTGATAGAGACGGCTTTAGAGTTCAGCGAAGGGCATAAGCAAAAGGCCGCTAAACTGCTGGGTTGGGGCCGCAATACATTGACGCGAAAAATGAAAGAATTGGTTATTAATCAATGAGTGCCAGGCCGTTATTTTATCTAAATGATTGTGCGGAACAGCTTGAAACCATAGGAGATGAATTCAAGATTGAAGGGCCTGAAGCTCAGCATATTATTGGCGCTAAACGCTTACGCATTGGCGATAAGATTGAGGTCACCAATGGGCGGGGCCTGCGCTTAAGCGCCGAGATAAAGCAAATTGGAGATCGGCAAAAATCTCTTAGCATCCAAGCGATTAATGCCGAAACCGTCGAACCACCGACTACCCAAATAATATTGGCGAGTGCGGTGGCCAAAGGCGACCGGCAATCCACCTTGATCGATATGGCCTGCCAATTAGGAATAAGCCAGTTCTGGCCCGTACAGTGCGATTTTAGCTCGGTGAAGTACACTGTGAAAGGCGCTCAGCGTTGGCAGCGAATAGTGACAGAGGCCTGTAAACAGTCCCGACGAGTTTGGTTTCCAATCGTTAAACCGCTCAGGTCATTTGATGAAGTAATGCAGCAGGACGACGGTGCTATTAAATTATTAGGCCATCAAACTGGGCATAAAATCAGCGCCTACCAAGAATCAATACAAGGTTCCAAAACGGTTGTGCTGCTGGTTGGGCCTGAAGGGGGATTCAGTGAGAGAGAGTTACGGCTGGCCGAGCAACAGGATGTTAAGCGCGTATCAGTCGGGGAGCACATATTACGCATCGAGACTGCATGCTCGGCTATAATCGCCGCAGTTAATCAAATTAAAATTTAATATGTCAAAGCACCCGCAAAATTTAGTCTGGATGGACCTAGAAATGACTGGGTTAATCCCCGAGCGGGATAAAATCATTGAAATTGCCACGATCATTACTGACGCTGATTTACGTGTCCTCGCCGAAGGCCCTGTTATCGCGATCTATCAGCCAGATCATGTTCTGGCCTCAATGGATGCGTGGAATACCAACACGCACATGGAAACCGGGTTGACAGAGCGCGTTATGCAGTCTGAATATGATGTAGAAATGGCTGAAAAGGAGACACTGGATTTCATCAAGAAATACGTTCCTGCTAACGCTGCGCCACTATGCGGTAACTCTATTGGCCAAGATCGACGTTTTCTCTACCCTTATATGCCCACTTTGAGTAAATATCTGCATTATAGAAATATCGATGTAAGTTCACTAAAAGAGCTAGCAGTGCGCTGGAAACCTGAGGTAGCGACATCGTTTCGTAAAAATGCCACACACAAAGCCATCGATGACGTCAGAGATTCAATCAAAGAGCTACGCCATTATCGGGAACATTTCATAAATGAAAAACCCTGATTCGGTGTCCATTTTTATGGAAAATCGCGTTATTGAAGCCCATGGTGATAGTGCTTAATTACTCACTAGACAAGCTAAACACTTTTATTTAATATGTGCGCACCTTGTGTTCCGGTAAAAGGCCTAGTTAAGAAGCCTAAATCGTCAAGGGATGGGGAGAGGCGATTAGAGTTACTGCTTATTACGCATTAACTCTATCGCTTTTTTTATGCCCAAGGTTTACCCATCATTCGCAATGTCAGAGTTACTGTGATTAATCGGTTTGCAATAGAAACGGCGGGACAACAGCTCATTGAAATAACCGATGAAGTACAAGCCGTGCTTGATAACTGCGCTACTGATACTGGGTTGCTAACACTCTTTATTCAACATACCTCCGCCAGTTTAGTCATTCAAGAAAATGCCGATGCATCGGTGCAAACAGACTTGTTATCGTGGATGAATCGTTTGGTACCTGAGCACGCTACGATTTACACCCATACGTCAGAAGGGCCTGATGATATGCCTGCGCATATTAAAAGCGCGCTTACCCAAACTAGTTTGTCTATTCCGTTTGAGAATGGCCGTTTGCTTTTGGGTAATTGGCAAGGTATTTATTTATTCGAGCACCGCCGCTCTGCCCATAGGCGCAGTGTAATAGTACATATTGGCCAATGAGAACTGATGATTAACCATCCAGAAACCATTTTGTTAGTGATTACAAAAGGCGACGTGGGCGGGGCCCAGATTCATTGTTTGGATATTATTCGATTGCTTAAGGAGAGGTATCGATTTTTGTTGGTGTGTGGAGAAGAGGGGTATTTAACAGCTGAAGCGAGGTTGCTGGGCATAAAAGTCAGCGTATTAGAGTCCCTGCAAAGGCCTATATCACCTCGAATGGACTGGGCTGCATATAAGGAACTCAAAGCATTAATGCTGGAAACCAATCCCAGTATCGTACATGCGCATTCATCTAAAGCCGGTGTTCTCGCTCGGATAGCGGCCGCGCGCGCAAATATTCCTGCCGTGTTTACAGCGCATGGCTGGGCGTTCACCAAAGGGGTATCCCGCAAGCAGTGGATAGTAGGCCTGTTGTCTGAATGGATACTTAGGCATTTCTCCGCTGTGGTAATTGCAGTGTCAAAATATGATTATGCCTTGGCGAAGCGTTATCGCGTATGCGCATTAAGTAATTTGAAAGTGGTGCAAAACGGTGTAGGGGAATTAGCTTCTGCTTCTTCGGTAACAAACGTGGCGCCAAAAATTGTCAACATCGGTCGTTTAGGTGGTCAGAAAAATCATCAATTTTTAGTAAAGTGCCTAGCCCAACTTGACCAAGAGTTTGAAGCTATTATCATTGGCACCGGTGACGAATACCACTCACTGGTAAGCCAGATTGCGAGTCTAGGTTTGGAAAACAAAGTTCAATTGATTCGCAATGTTGATAACGTTTCCAGCTACTTAAATCAAGGAGATGTTTTCGTGCTGAGTTCAGAGTATGAAGGTTTACCGTTAAGTGTCTTAGAAGCAATGAGCGGTAAGTTGGCGGTAGTTTCTACAGATGTAGGCGGGGTAAGTGAGGCGGTAGTGGAAGGAGAGACGGGATATTTAGTGGCGCGAAATGATGAGCAAGCGATGACCGCCAGAATCACCGAGTTGCTGCAAAATACAACGCTGCGAAAATCGATGGGAGAAGCCGGTTATCAGCGTTATCAGCAGTACTTTACCGCTGAGCGGATGGTCAGCGATATCGATGAAATTTATCGACAAGTATTATCAGCGAACTAGTTTGCTCCTGGTTGGAGCAATCACATAACTATCGGTAATTTTTAGCGCTTTAATTAAGTGCGCTTTTTCTTTCCTTTGCCTTTTCAGCGTGTTGCAAAGGAAGGCGGGTGCCTGTTTGAATAACGTGATCTAGAAACGGCTTGCGTGTAAAAACCTCATTGATGATCGGTTCAAAGAATTCGAGCGGCAGCTGCTCATAATCCGGATCAAACGCAGATTGATCCCATAGTTCACAAAAGTTGACGCAGTCATCAAAATAGGGGCTGTCTTTGTGTTTGTCTCTTTCAAAGCGATTGGCATCAAAAAAGTGATTAAAGTAGTACTTTTGAAAATCAAAATGGTTTTCAACCACCCACGTACATTGTTCACGAACAAAAGGACGGATGATTTCTGCGGCAAATTTATCATGTGCGTAAGGAGCGAGACCGTCTCCGACATCGTGAACTAGTGCGGCGATAACCCAATCGGTGTCCGCTCCCCCTCTCCAAGCCATTGTCGCGCTTTGCAATGAATGATCAAGCCGAGAGATTTTGTAGCCAGAAAAGCTGTCTTCCAATTCTTCCAATGCTTTCACAATGCGGCTAGGTAGTTGGGCAATATACCCATGCTCTAGCTTCTCTAAGAATTCATAATCGGCTTTGTCACCATCTTTCATCTGAGAAAATTTAACTTGTTTCATGCGTTTTACTTTAGTGAGTGAAAATATGGGATTAGGGACTTTTTCTGATAGTTAACAATCATATCGCAACGATAGCCCCTAACTCTAGCGTTTTTCTTACTGCAATTAGTTGGAATGGCGTGCTTTTAATTTCAATTTGACGGCTAGGGCGGTAAAATCGCGCCATTGAAAATACGGGTGTCAGTGTGTCACAAAAATTGTACGTCAAAACTAACGGTTGTCAAATGAACGAGTACGACTCGTCGCGGATGGCTGATTTACTGGCTGATAGCCACAACATGGTGGCTGCGCCGGATGAAGAAAGTGCTGACGTATTGTTGCTAAATACCTGCTCCATTAGAGAGAAGGCCCAAGAGAAAGTGTTCTCGCAACTGGGGCGCTGGCGCAAGATAAAAGAAAAGAACCCTAATTTGATCATCGGTGTGGGCGGCTGTGTCGCCAGCCAAGAGGGGGAGATGATTCTAAAACGCGCACCTTATGTCGACATTGTGTTTGGTCCGCAGACGCTGCATCGATTGCCAAAGATGTACGATGAAGTGACAGCGCAAAGGGGTCGGATGGCCAAAGTGCATTCGGTGGATGTCAGCTTCCCTGAAATTGAAAAATTTGATTGTCTTCCTCCTCCAAGAGTAGACGGCGCCAAAGCCTTCGTGTCAATCATGGAAGGTTGCAGTAAATATTGTAGTTTTTGTGTGGTGCCTTATACCCGAGGCACTGAGTTTAGTCGACCATTTGATGATGTAATCGAAGAGGTGTACACCTTGGCAGTACAAGGCGTGCGTGAAGTAAACTTATTGGGTCAAAACGTCAATGGATATTTGGGTGACACCCATGATGGCGAGCACATTAACTTTGCTCAATTGCTAAAGTATGTAGCCGCTATTGATGGCATAGATCGCGTTCGTTATACCACTTCGCACCCCATACACTTTGACGATGAATTGATAGGTGTTTACGCCGATACGCCTGAATTAGTGACTCACTTACATTTGCCTGTTCAGTCCGGGTCTGACCGCATACTGCAGTTGATGAAACGGGGTTACACAGCGCAGTCTTATATTGAGATTGTAAAGAAGCTGCGAGAGATAAGGCCAGATATCTCGATGTCTTCGGATTTTATTATCGGTTTTCCTGGAGAGACCGATGAAGATTTTGAAGAAACGATGAATCTAATTGAAGCGATTAATTTTGATCAATCTTTCAGCTTTATCTACAGCGCGCGCCCCGGCACGCCTGCGGCGAGTTTGGAAGATGATGTCAGTATGGAGATAAAGAAGGCCCGCTTAGCCAGATTGCAAGCACGAATCAATGAAATGTCATCGATTATTAGTGAATCGATGGTGGGGACGGAACAAGTGCTGTTGGTGGATGGTCCGTCCCGTAAAAATCCTGAAGAGCTTACGGGCCGTACTGAGAATAACCGCTCGGTATTTTTTAAAGGGCCAGCCAGTTGGGCAGGACAGTTTGTGAACGTCAAAATCACCGAGGGCTTTGTTAACTCCTTACGGGGAGAGGCGCTGAATGGCGTACATCAAAAAGTCCTCAATGTCGCGTAAACGCCTTACTACGCCCACATTAACTCTCTTAATTTTGAAAAATTGACCCTATCTAGCGCGGGAAATAAGGGAATAAGTTTCAGCTTGTCCCCACTTGATAACGCACGTTTGGCCGCACTGTGCGGTGAACGTGATGTAAATATAAAGCAAATTCAAGAGCATCTAGAGGTGCAAATTAGTCACCGTGCTGAATTGTTTTATATCGAAGGTGAAGAGCTCACTGCCACGCGTTGCAAGAAAATACTTAAACAACTGTATAAGCATACCAAGGCCGCTGGTACAGTAAATGCGGAAACGGTACACCTAGCGTTGGTAGGCGAAACAATGAAAGGGTGTGCAGGCCCCGAGATTGTGATTAAGGTGCGCAAACACCAGGTACGCCCACAAAATGACGCCCAAGCTTATTATCTACGGCAAATTTTAGACAGCGATGTGTGCTTTGGTATTGGCCCAGCGGGTACTGGTAAAACCTATTTAGCGGTCGCCTGTGCGGCACAAGCTTTGGCTAATAACGATGTGGAGCGCATCGTATTGGTTCGTCCAGCGGTAGAAGCGGGTGAAAAGCTGGGATTTTTGCCGGGAGATATCGGCCAAAAAGTCGACCCCTACTTACGCCCTCTGTACGACGCATTACACGAAATGTTAGGTTTCGAGCGTGTTGGTAAATTGATTGAGCGCGGTATTATTGAACTGGCGCCACTGGCCTATATGCGCGGCCGCACTTTAAACGAATCCTTTATTCTATTAGACGAAGCGCAAAATACCACCAAAGAGCAGATGAAGATGTTCTTAACCCGCATGGGTTATGGTTCTAAGATGGTGATAACGGGCGATGTGTCACAAGTTGATTTACCCAAGCACATTATGTCGGGCTTGGTGCATTCGCGTAAGATATTAAGCAATGTGAAAGGGATCTCGTTCACTCAGTTTACCTCAGAGCACGTGGTGCGCCATTCCTTGGTACAACGTATTGTAGAGGCATACGAATCGCAGACTGTTGATGAAGAGCCTGTGTTGCGTAGCGTTCCATCTGATGAGTAACGATTGGTTTTATTTTGAGAACGTATCTGCCTGTAATGTTGTCCCTAAGCCCAGTGAATTTAAAGGCTGGGTAAATGCCACGCTTGGATGGGTGCAGTTACCCGAAAAGGAATTGTCCATTCGCGTTGTAGATAGCGCTGAAATGCAAAGTGTTAATCACCAATATCGACAGCAGAATAACCCTACAAACGTGCTGTCTTTTCCGTTCGATGCGGTAATTGAAGAACAATCTGAATTGGCATGGGGCGATGTACTGATTTGTGATTCAGTGGTATTGGAACAAGCCAAGCAACAGGGCAAGAGCGCGTTGTCTCATTGGGCGCATATGACGGTCCACGGTACCTTGCATCTATTGGGTTTTGACCATATTGAAGATTCGGATGCTGCTGTGATGGAAGACCACGAAGTTCAAATTATGCAATCATTGGGTTTCAGTAATCCCTATCTAGATGACCAGCTCGATGCCTAGCATTGTATTGCAGTACTTTGGTTTGGCCATTGCAGGTGGTTTATTTTCCCTGGGCTTTGCACCTTTTGGCTGGTGGCCATTGCCGCTATTAACGCTAGCTATTCTATTTGTATGCTTCAATACAGCTAATAAAAAGCAGTCATTTATAATGGGGCTGTGCTTTGGCTTGGGACAATTTGGAGTAGGGGTTTCTTGGGTTTATGTCAGCATGGTTAATTTTGGCAATATGTCGCCTGTGTTAGCCGTTGTGGCAGTTATTTTGATGACGGTGTTTTTGGCCTGCTATCCGGCATTGGCCGCTTTATCTTTTACGTTACTAAAGTCAGGCTCTAAAATTTTCAATTTGATTTTTTTGGCGCCAGCGTGTTGGGTGTTATGGGAAGCTTTGAGAAGCCATTTGTTTACCGGGTTTCCTTGGTTGTTGGCAGGGTATTCAAGCATTGACAGTTGGCTAGTGGGCTATGCACCTATCGGCGGAGTGGTGATGCTGAGCCTACTGACTTGCCTTATCGCAGGCCTAGTCGGGCTGGCTTTTTCAGGATTCAGTAGGACTGATGTGGTTAGATCTTTCGGTCCATTAATCGTGATCGCTTTCTTGTTTGGCGTTGGCGCTATCCTTAAAAGCATTCAATGGACTAAGCCGACAGGGCAGGAACTCACGGTTGGGATGGTGCAGCTAGATGTTCCCTTGGGTTTAAAGTGGCAGGAGGGGATGCAAGATCAGATAATGAGAAGCTATATCGATGCCAGTCAGTCATTAGAAGAAGGCGTGGATTTATTGATATGGCCAGAAGGGGCGCTGCCGCAGTTTTATCACCAAATGTCCGCGACGGTGCGTGAATCAATTGAGCGGCTTAAACCTGCACTGGTGTTTGGCTCTCTTGAGCGACGAGAGTTGGGCAATGAAGTGTTAGTGCACAACTCAATGGTATTACTAGATGGAGAGCAACTAGAGGGTAAACGAGAACAAATATACCGCAAGTATCATCTTGTACCTTTCGGAGAGTTTTTCCCGCTGGAGTGGTTATTGACAGATCTGTTAGCACAGCTACAAGTCCCGATGTCCAATATGACATCTTGGTATGGTAAGCAGCCTTACTTAAGTTCAAAGGGGTTTAACTGGTTACCCACTATTTGTTATGAAGATGCCTTTCCTGAGGATTGGAGAGCATCTATCCCTAACGCCACCGCAATATTGAATATCAGCGAGGATGCGTGGTTTGGAGATTCGTTCGCACCTCATCAACGCTTAGAAATGGGTCGAATGCGTTCGATTGAAACAGGTCGAGAGATGGTGCGTGTTTCAAACAGTGGCCTGTCTACCGTTGTGCGTGTTGACGGGTCATATGATCAAATCACGCCGCAGTTTGAAGCCGTTATACTGAGTGATAAAGTGAATGGCTATCAAGGGGAAACGCCTTACGTTAAATGGGGGCAGCTCCCTGTTTATATGAGCTTATTCATTATATTGTTATTTAGACTATTCTGTTTCAATTCTAAGTATAATCGACGAAATAAACACTGATTAAAGCCATAAAACCCTTGGTATCAAGCGCCTTCCCAACCCTTAGCGATCACCTCTGGCCTACCGAGTCGAATAGATTCTTGCGGACGTTCATTCTAGTGTTCGTCGGCGCAATATTATTGATGACATCTGCCAAGGTGGGCTTTTATTACAATGGCGTACAACAAAACCTGCTGTTGTTAGTTGTGTGCATGCTTGGGTTTATATTGAACTTGCGCTGTTCATTGGCAGCCATCTGTTTATATTATGCTCAAGGGGTATTGGGTTTGCCGATTTCACCTAATGGACAGCTTGCTAGCTTCAGTCTAGAGCTGATAACTGGTCTATGATGAAGAAGCAACGCGGTTACGCAAGAAACTTAACGAAATGCCTAGACTGGATAATTTACATTTAACCAAAACACCAGCGCAGTATAAGGCCATTAATCAGGTTAAGCATCACGCCATTATTTTAGCCGCTAGCGGTATGATGACCGCAGGTCGAATTTTGCACCATCTTAAGCAAAACCCTCCGCGATCAGAATGTCACATTATTGTGGCAGGTTATCAGGGTAGGGGTACATTAGGCAGAGAAATCGTTGAAGGCGCCGACGAAGTGCTAATTCACCGTAAGCCCTACAAGGTACGCGCTCAAATTCACACGGTGGGCGGTATGTCGGCGCATGCTGACCAAGGTGATCTAATGCGTTGGTTGGGCGAGTTCCAAACACAACCTCATGTATGTATTATTCACGGCGAAGAAAAAGCCCGACAAGGCTTGCGGCAAGCGACTGAACAGCAATTAGGCTGGACGGTCACTTCAGGCAAAATTGGTAACCGAATAGATTTAGCGAAATTATAAGCAATGAATGAAACGTTAGTGGACTTCCTTCGTGATGGCGATGTGTTTGAAGCAAATGCAAGCAGTGTGTTTTTGGGCGCGACAGACTTGCCGCTGACAAAAGCAGGGCGAGCGTCAATGTTAAGTTCGGTTGAGGGCGGAGATTGGGATTTTGTTTTAAGCTCTCCGTTAAAGCGCTGTGCCTCAGTGGCTAGAGCCATTGCTAAGCGGCGCGGTATTCCCTGCAAAATTAAAAAAGAACTTGCCGAGTATCATTACGGCAGTTGGGAAAACCAATTAGTCAGCAGCATTATTAGCGAATCACCCCAGCTCTTTGAGGCTTTTATGCAAGACCCGTTTGATTCGCCGCCGCCCAAAGCGACGCCTTATCAAGCGTTTCACGATAATGTGTTAGTTTACTGGCAAGCGCTTCTAAAGCAATATGCAGGCCAGAAAATACTGGTAGTCACGCACGGTGGCCCAATGCGTTCTATCCTCGGAGAGGTGTTGGCGATGAGTAAACAAGCTAACTTGAGGATAGAAGTGCCGGCAGCTTGTTTTACAAGAATTCGTTCATTAGGAAAAGATTGGCCAACAATGCTGGTATTTCACAATGCACAAAGTGTTAGAATCCCCAACCTTGAAAAGCATACCTAGCGTTAGGTGCAATTAGTTGCGACTGACGTTGATAAATTTAATTGAGTTTTGTTGTTTAACTGAAACTAAATCAGTAAAGAACAACCAACACCGCCCTGTAGGCGAATCATATTAAGAATTAAGCTTAGGCAAGAATTTTAGCCATAAAATTTTATTAGACTCGTATATCTCCCTATACATAATGAGTGCAATGTATTTCCTAATCCCGAGGAAACTTAAATGACCGTTACTAGAGCGGATAAAGCCAATGCCATCCGCGCATTGAGTATGGATGCAGTTCAACAAGCAAAAAGTGGTCATCCCGGCGCCCCAATGGGCATGGCGGATATAGCCGAAGTGCTTTATAGCGATTTCATGCAGCACAATCCCAGCAACCCTCAATGGCCGAATCGCGATCGCTTCGTGATGTCGAACGGTCATGCATCCATGTTGCCATATTCTGTATTACATTTGACGGGTTATGAATTATCAATGGATGATTTGCGTGCTTTCAGACAAATGCATTCAAAAACGCCAGGCCATCCAGAATATGGCTATGCGCCAGGCATTGAAACCACTACAGGTCCATTGGGCCAAGGCCTAAGTAATGCGGCGGGCTTTGCTCTAGCTGAAAAGGTATTGGGTGAACAATTTAACCGCTCCGGACATACTATCGTTGATCACAACACCTATGTCTTTTTAGGTGATGGCTGTTTAATGGAAGGCATTTCACACGAAACCTGCTCTCTAGCCGGTGCATTGGGGTTAGGGAAACTAATTTGCTATTATGATGATAACGGTATTTCTATAGACGGTGACGTTATCGGTTGGTTTGCTGATGATACCCCTAAGCGCTTTGAAGCATATGGTTGGCAAGTGATAGCTGATGTCGATGGTCATGATTCACAGGCAATAAAATCGGCGACTGAAAAAGCCATTGCCAATACCGCCCAACCCACATTAATCTGTTGTAAAACCGTTATCGGCAAAGGGGCGCCTAATAAAGGCGGTGGGCACAATGTTCATGGCGCACCCTTGGGTGATGAAGAAATTGCAGCGACCCGTGAACACATTGGTTGGCCGCACGCACCTTTTGTCGTGCCAGATGAAATCGCCGCACAGTGGAACGCAAAGGCCTCAGGCGCTGTTGCTGAAGCCAATTGGAATGACCAGTTCGCCGCGTATAAGTCGGCTCATCCAGCATTGGCAACTGAGTTTTCTCGTCGCAATGCAGGCGAATTACCTAGCGACTGGGAGGCTAAAGCCGCTGAGTTCATTAACGGTGTTAATGAAAAAGCAGAATCTCCCGCTACTCGAGTCGCTTCTCAAGCGGCATTGAATGGTTATGCACCATGCTTATCAGAGTTATTAGGTGGCTCAGCTGATTTAACGCCATCAAATAACACCTTTCATGACACCAGTGTTTACATCAATTCGAATGTAGGCACAGACAAAGATTTTTCTGGGAACTACATTTCATACGGTGTCCGTGAATTCGGTATGAGTGCCATGATGAATGGCTTGGCCTTACACGGTGGTTTTATTCCGTATGGCGCCACTTTCTTGATGTTCTCAGAATATGCTCGTAATGCCTTACGCATGGCGGCATTGATGAAAATACAAAGTATTTTTGTCTACACTCACGACTCAATTGGCTTGGGCGAAGATGGACCAACACACCAGGCAGTAGAGCAAATCCCGACGCTCCGCATGATTCCGAACATGAGCGTGTGGCGTCCATGCGACACCTTGGAAACCGCGATTGCCTGGAAACACGCTATTGAGTATAAAGGACCAAGCTGTTTAATATTTTCACGTCAAAACTTGGCTTTTCAAGCTCGTGACGCGCAAACGATCGAAAACGTAAAGAAGGGCGGTTATGTACTGCACGATTGCGATGGTTTGCCTGATGCTATCATCATTGCTACTGGGTCTGAAGTCGCCTTGGCGGCTGATGCCGCTAGACAATCAGCAAAGAACATTCGCGTCGTTTCAATGCCGAGTGTTGATGTGTTTGAAGCGCAAGATGCAGTCTACAAAGAATCTGTTCTGCCCAAGGCAGTGCGTGCAAGGGTTGCTGTAGAAGCTGCCATAATGGATGGCTGGTGGAAGTATGTGGGAACAGACGGCGCTGTGGTTGGCATGACCAGCTTTGGTGAGTCTGCTCCAGCCGGCGAATTATTTAAACATTTTGGATTTACTGTTGAGAATGTCTTGGCAGCAGTGGATCAAGTATCATCTTAACAGTGGAAGGCAAGCAGCTTGCTTAAACCAACCGTATAAACTTTTTAATTTACTACTGGAGTATTAAGAATGACTATTAAAGTCGCAATTAATGGCTATGGCCGAATCGGCCGCAATATTTTACGTGCACGTTATGAATCAGGTCGTGAAGACATTCAAATCGTTGCAATCAATGATTTGGGTGATGCCGCTACTAACGCACACTTGACGCAATATGATACCGCCCACGGCAAATTCCCGGGCACAGTGACTGTAGAAGGCGATGACATCATCGTTAACGGCGATCGAATTAAAGTCTGTGCCGAGCGTGATCCAGCTAAATTGCCTTGGGCTGAATTAGGGGTTGATGTGGTTATGGAATGTACGGGTTTTTTCGCCTCTAAAGAAAAAGCAAGTGCGCACCTAGTAGCGGGCGCCAAGAAAGTGGTTATCTCAGCGCCTGGCGGTAATGATGTAGATGCGACGATTGTTTATGGCGTAAATGAAGATGTCCTTAAATCGAGTGATACCATTATTTCGAATGCTTCATGTACTACCAACTGCTTAGCGCCGATGATTAAGCCGCTGAACGATACTATTGGTGTGGTTCATGGTTTGATGAATACTATTCACGCTTACACTAATGACCAAGTGTTAACAGACGTATATCACACGGATTTACGTCGTGCTCGTTCTGCTACTCAGTCAATGATCCCAACTAAAACCGGAGCTGCTGCAGCGGTTGGCCTGGTATTGCCTGAACTTAACGGAAAGTTAGATGGCTTTTCGGTGCGTGTGCCGACAATTAACGTCTCGTTGGTAGACTTAACATTCGTCGCGGCTCGCGAAACCAGCGTTGATGAAATTAACGACATTATGAAGAGTGCTGCTGATGGCAAAGTGTTGGCGTATACCGATGCACCATTGGTATCAATTGACTTTAACCATACTTCAACGACTTCTAACTTTGATGCGGGAATGACGCGTGTCACTGGCGGAACCTTGGTTAAAGTATGCTCTTGGTACGATAACGAATGGGGCTTTTCTAACCGAATGTTAGATACCACTGTGGCACTTATCAACGCCAAGTAAGACCTTACTAAGGCGCTTCATTATTCTAATACCAAATGGGCTGCTCGTTGAGCAGCCCATTTTGGTTGGCGAAATACATCTTAATAAATAAAATTAGATAATCTAAATATCTAACTGATAAATAAGGGTTTATATTGATATGACCATCACTAAAATGTCTGACCTTGCCCTCCAGGGCCAACGCGTACTTATCCGCCAAGATTTGAATGTGCCGGTTAGAAATGGCGTGGTTAGTTCTGCTAAACGCATTGACGCATCAATTCCAACTATCACAGCGGCTATAAAGGCAGGCGCGAAGGTTATGCTGATGTCGCATATGGGGCGCCCAACTGAAGGCGAACCTGACGAGAGCAATTCTTTGCTTCCAGTTGCACATTATTTAAGTGAAAAACTAGGTCAATCAGTGGCGTTAAATACTAATTACTTGGAAGTAGAGCCAGCGCTAGTTGATGGCCAGGTGACATTGCTCGAAAACGTGCGCTTTAATCCAGGTGAAAAGGCCAACGATGAGCAGTTATCTAAACAATACGCCGCTTTATGCGATATTTATGTAATGGATGCTTTTGGTACTGCGCACCGCGCGCAAGCGTCCACAAACGGTGTGGGAGTGCATGCGCCTAAAGTTTGTGCGGGGCCTTTGTTTTCTAATGAACTTGAGGCGTTGGGTCTAGCGCTTGATGCGCCGAAACGCCCCATGGTCGCAATAGTAGGCGGTTCAAAGGTGTCGACAAAACTAACGGTATTAGAGGCGCTATCTCTAAAGGTCGATCAATTGATTCCAGGCGGTGGTATCGCGAATACCTTTATCGCTGCTGCAGGTCATAACGTGGGCAAGTCACTGCTAGAAACAGACTTAATCGTTGAAGCTCAGCGTCTAATGCAAGCAGCGAAAGATAAAGGCGGTGAAATTCCCGTGCCGACTGATGTGGTAGTGGGCAAGGAGTTTTCAGAATCTGCTGTTGCTACTGTAAAGCGGGTCGAAGATGTGCAAGACGACGATATGATTTTTGATATTGGCCCTGAGACCAGTGAGCGATTTGCGCAACTGATGAGTACTGCAGGTACCATTGTGTGGAACGGCCCAGTGGGAGTATTTGAATTTGATCAATTTGGCAATGGCACTAAAGCGCTAGGCAAAGCCATTGCAGCATCGTCAGCATTTTCAATTGCAGGCGGTGGTGATACCTTGGCAGCGGTTGATAAGTACAATATCGGTGAACAAGTGTCGTATATCTCAACAGGCGGCGGTGCATTTTTAGAATTCCTAGAAGGCAAAGAACTCCCTGCGGTGCAAATGTTAACTGAGCGCGCCATTACTTAGTGTTTAATGCCTATCTGCCCGGCATATCATCGCAATAAAATGTAAAATAAGGACATAATGAGAAGAACAAAAATAGTGGCATCTTTAGGGCCGGCAACCGACGACAAAGCGGTGATGACGCAATTGATCAAAGCAGGCGTCAACGTGGTGCGCATCAATTTTTCGCATGGTGACCCTGAGGAGCATACCATGCGTGTTGAATTGGTGCGTGAAGTGGCGAATGAACTCGGCATAACGGTAGCGGTTCTGGGCGACTTGCAGGGTCCAAAAATCCGCATAGAACGTTTTAAGAATGAGTCAGTCGTGCTAAGCGAGGGAGACAAGTTTACTTTAAGCACCACTTTGGATAAAAACCAAGGGTATCAAGAAGCAGTCGGTATTTCCTATCAAGAATTGGTTAACGATGTAAAGCCTGGCAACGTATTAATCTTAGATGATGGCAACATTGCTCTAGAAGTAACTGAGCTGACAGCGACAGAGATTCATACCAAAGTTGTCATTGGCGGCAAGCTATCCAATAACAAAGGTATTAACCTGCAAGGCGGCGGCTTATCGGCAGGGGCCTTAACGGCAAAGGACAAAGTAGATATTAAACTCGCTGCTAAATTAGACGTAGACTACTTGGCCATCTCGTTTGTCAGAGATGCAAAGGACATCCATATAGCACGTGGTCTAATGCGTGGCTTGGGCAGCGAGGCGGCAATTGTCGCGAAAATAGAGCGCAAAGAAGCGCTAGATAATATCGATCAAATTATCAAAGACACCGACGTGATTATGATTGCGCGCGGTGATTTAGGGGTAGAGATTGGTGATGAAAACTTGCCTAGCGTTCAAAAACTATTAATCCGTAAAGCCAGAGAAGCTAATCGAGTGGCGATTACTGCAACACAAATGATGCAGTCAATGGTTGAAAGCCCGTTGCCTACCCGTGCTGAAGTTTCCGACGTGGCAAATGCGGTCCTAGACGGTACTGACGCGGTAATGTTATCCGCCGAGACGGCTGTAGGTAAATATCCGGTAAAAGTGATCGAAGCGATGCACCGTATTTGTATCGGTTCTGAGGGAGAGGACGGTCATGCAACAGAATATGTGATGGGCGTAGAGTTTGGCAACGCGGAAGAATCTATCGCGATGTCCACAATGTTCACAGCAAAACATTTTTCAGTAGCGGCCATTATTGCATTGACAGAATCTGGCAGAACGGCATTATTGATGTCCCGTACCAATGCTTATACACCGATTTTCGCAATGACCCGTAGTCCGAATGCGGCGAGAAAAATTTGTATGTACCGAGGCGTGGAGCCAATTTCATTCGATGTCACTCAGTGGCAGTCGTCGGGCATTAACCGAGCGGCAGTTGAATCCCTAAAAAAATCTGGCTTCGTGGCAGATGGCGAACAAATTATTATTACCCGCGGCGATTCTTCGGTAAAAGGGCGTACTAATACGATGAAAATAGTGCGCGTCGGTGAAGTCGCGTTACAATAAACTTATTCAAATTTAAAGAGATAAAGAGGAACTTAAACATGGCAATTATTTCATTACGTCAATTGTTAGATCACGCTGCAGAGCATCAATATGGTGTGCCCGCGTATAACGTTAATAATATGGAGCAAATGCACGCCATCATGCATGCGGCTCAGCAGACCAGCTCACCGGTCATTGTGCAAGCTTCAGCTGGTGCACGTGCCTACGCTGGCGCGCCATTTTTACGCCACCTTATTCAAGCTGCTGTTGAGCAGTGGCCAGATGTACCTGTTTGCGTTCACCAAGATCATGGCACTTCGCCTGCGGTTTGCCAACGTTCAATTCAACTTGGGTTTTCGTCCGTCATGATGGATGGTTCACTTGAAGCGGATGGCAAGACACCGTCTAGTTACGAATACAATGTTGCGGTCACTAAGCAGTCTGTAGAAATGGCACACTCTTGCGGCGTTTCAGTAGAAGGTGAGTTAGGTTGTCTGGGGTCGCTTGAGACCGGGCTGGCTGGTGAAGAGGACGGAGTAGGCGCAGAAGGCGTACTCGATCATAGTCAGTTATTGACAGATCCAGAAGAAGCGGCCGATTTCGTCTCTAAAACAGGCGTAGATGCGCTTGCGATTGCAATAGGAACATCTCATGGTGCGTACAAATTCACACGTCCACCAACAGGTGATATTTTGGCCATTGATCAAGTAAAAGCGATCCACGCGCGCATTCCTGATACGCATTTGGTTATGCACGGTTCTTCATCGGTGCCACAAGATTGGTTAAAGATTATCAATTCACATGGTGGCGCGATGGGTGAAACCTACGGCGTACCCGTTGAAGAAATTGTTGAAGGCATCAAACACGGTGTTCGAAAAGTGAACATTGATACCGATTTGCGAATGGCATCAACTGGCGCTATTCGACAGTTTTTCGCTGAAAACCCAGCTGAATTTGATCCACGTAAATATTTAAAAGCCGCAACCAACGCAATGAGAGATATTTGCATTGCGCGCTATGAAGCGTTTGGAACGGCAGGAAATGGGCCAAAAATTAAGCCGATGAACCTTGAAGAGATGACAGAGCGTTATGCCTCAGGTGAGTTAGACCCAAAAATCGTTTAGGTTTTTAAATCTTATTCGATCAAAGGCGGCCTCCAAGCCGCCTTTTTTCTGAGAGACAGAATTAATCAATGCGTTATGTAGCCAGAGTTGAATATGATGGTAGCTTGTTTTGTGGCTGGCAAACCCAAGTGGGTGTGGCCACTGTGCAGCGTGCCGTTGAAGGTGCCATCTCATCGGTTGCCGATGAAGCGATAGTGGTGACGGTTGCAGGTAGAACCGATACCAATGTCCACGCCAGTGGCCAAGTTTTTCATTTTGATACTGACAAACACCGTGAACCAAGGAACTGGTTACGGGGTATCAATACCAAGCTGACTGACGGTGTAAGTGTGGTTTGGATAGCTGAAGTCGCGGAGGCATTTCACGCGCGCTTTTCAGCGATGAAACGCAGCTACAGATACATCATTCTGAATCGGGCAGTTAAGCCCAGCTTATTTGATAAAAAAGTAACTTGGGATTACCGGAGCCTAGATCACACACTAATGCAACAAGCAGCCAACAGTTTGTTAGGCAAGCATGATTTTAGTGCCTACCGAGCAAGTAGTTGCCAATCTATGGATCCCGTTAAACTCATGGTTTCCATCGATATTGAGAGACACAATGAATGGGTAGTTATCGATGTTTGTGCCACCGGATTCCTGCATCACATGGTGCGTAATATGATGGGGGTTCTGTGCAAAATTGGTGCGCAAGAAGCGCCCGTTACGTGGGCACAAGAAGTATTGGCATCGAAAGACCGTACTCAAGGAGGTGTGACAGCACCTCCCTTTGGCTTGTATTTAACCCATATTGAATATCCCAATGAATTTGGCTTACCTGAGCCACTACAGTCGCCGCGCTTTTGGTAAACTAATCGCATGAATCGTGTACGTATAAAAGTCTGTGGTATGACCCGTGTGGAAGACGCCATATTGGCATCTGATTTGGGGGCTGATGCGATAGGCATCGTTTTTTACAATAAAAGTCCACGCGGCACCACGCTCGCTGCCGGAGCCGAAATTGTTAAATCGATTAACCCTTTATGTAAGTCAGTGGCGGTAGTGGTTGATCCCGAAGTGGAATTCATCGAAAATATTCTCGAGCAAACTCGGGTAGACATGCTACAGTTTCATGGAACAGAAACGCCAGCGTTCTGTGAGCAGTTCGGGGTACCCTACGTTAAAGCACTAAGAATGGCAGATGACGTCGATCTCGCGGAACAAGTCCAACGTTATAACAGCGCCAGCGGCTTATTGTTGGATACTTATGTGAAGGGCATTGTTGGCGGCACAGGAAAGAGTTTTGATTGGCAGCGCGCACGTGGTGTTAACGACCATCGGCTAATATTGGCAGGCGGTTTAACTAATCTGACAATTGCTGAAGCGGTAACCCAGTCAGGCATTCGCTCAATTGACTTGAGCAGCGCATTGGAAGCGCGGCCGGGCATAAAAGATGCGGATAAAGTCTGTAGCTTGTTTGCAGCCTTGGCAAGAATAAAGTAACGATCTGCATTAACGGGCAATTGAAGCTTGTGAATCTGCCCCAATATAAATGACTCAGACCTAACAAATAAGCGCTTAAGTCATCTTCACTTGGCTTTGCACATGATATAATTTGAACATCAATTTAAATCCATAAAAGAGGAAAAAACATGCCTTGGAATGAACCCGGTTCGGGTGGTGACAAAGACCCAAATGATCCTTGGGGTAAACGTAAAGGCCAGCAACAAGGCCCGCCTGATCTAGATCAGGTTTTTCGTGACGCTAAAGAGCGGCTAAGCAAATCGTTTGGCGGAGGCGGCGGTGGTAGTCGTGGCGGCAACGACAGCAGTGGCCAAACTCCCGGTGCTGGCTTAAACACGGGCATGATAGTGGTAGCGAGTATCGTCGCGCTCGGTTTCTGGCTATTCAGCGGGTTTTATAAAGTTAACCAAGGTGAGCAGGGCGTTGAATTACGTTTTGGTCAAGAAAATCGTACTACTGGAGCGGGGTTGCACTGGCGATTCCCTTCTCCTATTGATAGCGTGAATGTTATTAATATCCAAAACGTTAATACGGTGGAAGTAGGTTACAGATCACGCGGAGGAACGGTTCCTAAGGAAGCGTTGATGTTGACTGAAGATGAAAACATCATCGATATCGCGTTTGCGGTGCAGTTTGATATTAAATCACCTACTGATTTACTGTTTAATGTTGGCGACTCTGTTGAAGTGGTGGTACGTCAAGCCACCGAAAGTGCGGTACGTGAGATAGTCGGGCACAACAGTATGGATTTTGCAATTACCGAAGGACGGGCGCAAATCGCGGCTGAAACCAAGGTGTTATTGCAACAAATATTAGACCGCTACGAAACGGGTATTAATATTCGCTCGGTAGAGATGCAAAATGCTCAACCACCGAGTCAAGTTAAAGACGCCTTTGATGACGCAGTTCGAGCACGGGAAGATGAGCAACGTTTGATCAACCTGGCTGAGGCTTACGCTAACGATATCATTCCACGCTCTCGTGGTATGGCTGCGCGTATTAAAGAAGAAGCAGATGGCTATAAAGCCAGTATCATCGCTGATGCCCAAGGTGAGGCTGGTCGTTTTGATCTGGTTCGAGCTGAGTACGAAAAAGCCCCAGTTGTGACACGAGATCGTATGTATATTGACGCGATGCAAAGTGTATTGAGTAATACCAGTAAAATGGTCATTGATCAGTCATCTAGTAATAACGTGATGTACCTGCCATTAGACAAGATGATACAAAATGCGACGGGTAATAGTGGCTCAACCTCCGCCAGGCAAAGTGGCAGTGCAGGTCAAGGTTCCAGCGCTAACCAATTAGGAGATTTTAACGGGGACAATTCAGCAAGATCTGGCCGTTCAACCACTCGGAGTACAATACGATGAAAGGTGTAAAAGTTATCTTAGTCGCACTGGCATTAATTCTGGTCGCGGTATTTAGTCTGTCTTTTTACACGGTCGATGAACGTGAAAAAGCCATTGTCTTTCGCTTTGGCGAAATAATCCGTTCGGACGACGAACCTGGCTATCATTTTAAATGGCCATTCGTTAACACCGTTCAGTATTTTGACGCCCGTGTGCAAACGATGGATGCCGTTCCTGAAAGCTTCTTAACCAAAGAGAAGAAGAATTTACAGATCGACTCTTTTGTGAAGTGGCGGATACATGATGTTAGAGAATATTACATTCGTCTTAACGGCTCAAAAATTGCGGCTCGCTCACGACTATCACAACGGGTTAATGATGCCATCCGTGTTCAGGTTGGTAAGCGCTCAGTGCAGGACGTAGTATCAGGTGACCGTATCCAAATTATGGACCTAGTGCGAAACTCTATGGACGAAGAAGCGCAAAGCCTGGGTATCGAGGTATTGGATATCAGGTTAAAACGTGTTGACTTAGATCCAGCCATCAGTGAAACGGTCTATAACCGAATGCGCGCAGAACGAGAACGTGTGGCCAAAGAGTTGCGCGCGCAAGGCGGTGAAGCAGCTGAACGTATTCGGGCTGACGCGGACAGACAACGCCAAATTTTGCTAGCAGAAGCGCGCAGAGATGCAGAGCAAACTAAGGGTGCGGGAGATGCAGAAGCAACCATGATTTATGCTGCAGCATTTACGAAAGATAAAGAATTTTTTAAATTCTACAAAAGTTTAGATGCTTACCAGAATACGTTTAACAGTAAATCTGATTTATTCATAGTTGACCCTAACTCGGAGTTCATGCAGTACCTGCGTAACTCTAAGCCAGGCACTCAGTAATTGGTTACTCGCCTAAGCCGCTAAGATGGACTGGAAGTTATTCTTAGCGGCGTTTGGTTTATATTTGGTGTTTGAAGGCTTGATGCCACTTGCTTCTCCTGAAGCGTTCAAACGCTTTCTAGCGCAAGTACAAGCGATGCCCGACCAACAACTTAGAATGGCAGGGATGGTGTCTATCGCCCTTGGGTTGTTCATTTTATATATAGCGTAATACCATTGGCTGTTTATCGGCCCATAAAAGAAGAGACTTTAAGATGTCAAAAAACGTAGTGCTCGTTGGAACCCAGTGGGGAGATGAAGGCAAAGGAAAAGTCGTTGACTTACTGATGGATAAAGCCGATGCAGTTGCTCGCTTTCAAGGTGGGCATAATGCCGGACATACTTTGGTTATCAACGGCGAAAAAACAGTACTACATTTGATTCCATCCGGCGCAATGAGAGAAGGCGTTGCCTGTTTAATTGGCAATGGCGTGGTATTAAGTCCTGTGCAACTAATTAAAGAAATTGATGAGCTCGAAGCACGTGGCGTCGCAATAAAAAATAGGCTGATGGTTAGCCCGGCTTGCCCGGTAATCATGCCCTATCACGTTGCATTAGACATGGCCCGAGAAGCGGCACGCGGCAAAAAAGCCATTGGTACCACTGGCAGGGGTATTGGTCCAGCCTACGAAGACAAAGTGTCTCGTAGAGGATTGAGAGTACAAGATCTCTATTCCTCTGATTTTGCAGATAAGTTAAAAGAAGTGATGACTTATCATAATCATGTCTTAGGGCACTTCTTTAAAGTTGAAACGGTCAGTTATGAAGAAACATTAGCATCAAGTTTGGCACTAGGAGAACAAATAAAAGACATGGTGGGCGACGTGGCCGCTGAGTTAGCTACTCTACGTGCAGATGGCAAATCAGTGATGTTTGAAGGCGCGCAGGGGATGTTATTGGATATTGACCATGGCACCTACCCTTATGTGACTTCTTCCAATACAACAGCCGCCGCTGCGGCCAGTGGAACAGGTATCGGTCCGCTGCATATCGATGATGTGATTGGTATTGTTAAAGCCTATACCACACGAGTGGGTTCAGGTCCTTTTCCCACAGAATTGTTTGATGAAGTAGGGCAGTTTTTAGGCGAAAAAGGCCATGAATTTGGTGCGACTACTGGCCGACCGCGTCGCTGTGGGTGGTTAGATGCGGTTGCTTTACGGCGTAGCGCTGAAGCAAACAGTTTATCAAGTTTATGTGTGACTAAGCTGGACGTTTTAGACGGTTTAGAGACGCTTAAAATATGCACTAAATATGAGTTAGATGGCAAGTTGATAAGCCACCCCCCTTATGGTGCTGATGATTTTTCTCGATGTGTGCCAGTATACGAAGAAATGCCTGGTTGGACAGAGACTACTGTAGGTGCACGCAGCTTAGATGCTTTGCCACAAGAAGCACGCAATTACCTAGATCGTATTCAAGAGTTGTTAGGCGTCAATATTGATATTATTTCTACCAGTGCAGAACGTGATGATACGATTGTGGTTAAGCACCCATTCGCTTAATTTTCAATACATGCAGGGCTCAATTTTGAGCCAATGTTGGCGAGCTGAAGGTAACTGATTGGGTCTACCAGCAGCGGAACTTGATACATGGCGCCTAGGGCGCCATTTTAATCTTGACGGTTAGCATCATGCGTTAGCTTCTAAAGCTTCAAAGCGCTATGATTAAACGCAACCTTTTTAACCTTGATTTTTTTAAATGGCTGAAGACTTCTCAAAACCCTCCCTTAGTTACCACCGACGCGCTCCTTACGGAAAACTCGAAGTGGTTGCGACTAAACCACTGGCCACGCAGCGTGACCTTTCACTAGCGTACTCACCGGGTGTTGCAGCAGCTTGCTTGGAAATAGAGAAAGATGAGAACGAAGCTGCTTTTCTAACAGCGAGAGGGAATCTGGTTGCGGTCATCACAAACGGCACAGCGGTGCTGGGTCTGGGCGATATTGGCCCTCTGGCTTCCAAGCCAGTGATGGAAGGTAAAGCAGTCTTGTTCAAGAAGTTTGCAGGCATCAACGTTTTTGACATTGAGATTGCTGAAAAGCGTGCGGACAAGTTAATTGAGATAATTCGCAGCCTGGAGCCTACCTTCGGTGGCATTAACTTAGAAGATATTAGTGCACCCGAATGTTTCATCGTAGAAAAGGCCTTGCGTGAGCAAATGAATATTCCGGTGTTCCATGATGATCAGCACGGTACGGCGATTATCGTGGCCGCTGCTGTACGAAATGCTCTGTTCATTAACGGCAAGCAATTAGAAACTATAAAGCTGGTAGCTACCGGCGCCGGCGCAGCCTCGTTAGCGTGTTTGAACTTATTGGTTGAAATGGGTTTGCCGCGCGAGAATGTCACTATTTTTGACAGCAAAGGCATGATTCGTAAAGGTCGTGAGAAGGGCATGGACGAATATAAAGAAGTTTATGCGACACAAGAAAAAGAACTATCGTTGTTAGAGGCGCTAACCGGTGCGGATATTTTTCTCGGCCTTTCGGCGGCAGGTATTATCCAGCCTGAAGATATCAAGCTGATGGCTGATTCACCGGTCATCTTGGCTTTGGCAAATCCAGAGCCTGAAATATTGCCTGAGAAGGCGCTGGCAGTACGTCCAAACGCCATTATTGCGACAGGGCGTTCTGATTACCCGAATCAAGTTAATAACGTGCTGTGTTTCCCCTTCCTGTTTCGCGGCGCGCTGGACGTAGGTGCGACAGTGATTAACGAAGCGATGAAAATTGCTGCGGTTGATGCGATCGCTAATTTAGCCAAGCGAGCCCCCACGCAAGAGGTGGACATGGCTTATGGTGGCACGAGTGGCTCATTCGGTCCAGATAACCTTATTCCGAAGCCATTTGACCCACGTTTAATTGTTGAGATCGCACCAGCGGTCGCTAAGGCCGCCATGGATTCAGGTGTCGCCACCCGACCTATTAGAGATTTTGAGGGGTATGTTGAAGACTTAACGGAGTTTGTCTATAAGTCGGGTTCTTTAATGAAGCCGATAATGACTCAAGCTCGATCGAACCCCAAGCGCGTTGTCTACGTTGAAGGTGAGCGCCGTCTTACCTTGCAAGCCGTACAACAAGTGGTCAATCAAAAGCTGGCTTTTCCTGTTTTATTAGGAAGAAAGGAGATGATTCTAAGCCAAATAAAAAAATTAGGGTTCTCACTTGAAGTAGATACGGACTTTGAAATCATTGACCCATTGAACAATCCGCACTTCAAGGCTTGTTGGCAAGAGTACCAACGCTTGATGGGTAGAAGAGGTGCGACACCCGCTACGGCTAAGTCTACGGTAACCAGTAATACCACGGTTGTGGGTTCCTTGTTAGTGAAACTAGGTTATGCAGAGGCCATGCTAGTCGGTACGGTTGGGAAATATGCCAAACATTTATCTGATGTCAAAAAGGTAGTTGGGCTGCGCGCAGGGGCAAAGCAATTGGCTTCAGTAATGGTGTTGGCTTTGCCGAGTGGTACGTTTTTTATCTCGGATACGCACGTTTCTACTGACCAAGGTGCCAATGAATTGGCCCAACTGACTATCGATGTCTCTAAGGCAGTTGAACGATTTGGTATTACCCCTAAAGTGGCTCTGTTGTCTCGTTCCAATTTCGGTAGCATGAAAGAAGCGGGTTCAGCCCAACGCATTCGTGACGCCTTAGCGATCGTTAAAGAACGAGCGCCAGAGTTAGAGGTTGACGGTGAAATGCATGCTGATACAGCTTTATCTGAGAAATTGCGGTCGTTAGCCATGCCAGAAAGTACGCTGACAGGCGTCGCAAATACACTTATCATGCCTAACGCCGATGCAGCGCATATCTCATACAACCTACTTAAAATGTTAGGTCGTGGCGTGTCAGTTGGACCTATCTTGATTGGTTCTGATCTTCCCATTCATGTTGTAACCAATTCAGCTAGCGTGCGCGGTATGCTTAATATGACAGCGATTGCGGTAGCCGATGCCCAAGCTCATGAAAAGGCTTCATTAGACCTAACTTCGTAATCGGTTATTGAGCGAGTCGATCGCAACAGACTCACTGTGCGATCGTAGGAAAGGTGGGTAAAGCGACATATGACCTTGCTGCAGCAAAGCCCTCGTTGGGCTTTGTTAAAAAAATTGACGATTTGAACTTGGTGTTAACCAGCGGGTTCTTCTTTCAAAATATCACGTATACACAATATTGAACGCACGTTCTTAATGCCCGGTATTTTGTAAATTTTCTGTTTCAAGAATTGCTCGAATTCTTTGGTATCTTTAACCGATATTTTGATGAGAAAGTCGAATTCTGCGGCGCATAGATGTGCTTCGATCACTTCCGGTATTTCACGGATAGCCTCTTCAGCGATCGAAAAACTTTTATCATCATGCCTGTCCATTGATACTTGAACCATCATAATTTCCCCACGCCCTAAAGCCTTTTGGCTTATAACGGCTTGATAGCCCGTAATCACACCACGGTCTTCTAAGTTCTTCACACGCGTCCAGCAGGGCGATTGTGATAGGCCAACACGTCTAGCCAGTTCGGCATTACTAACACGTGCTTCATTTTTCAATTCGCGAATGATCTTTTGATCGGTGCTGTCGAGCGTATAAGGATTCATAGGAATAGGTTAGTGAGTAAGTAAAGTGTCTGTAAAAACATGATACAACAGGAGAACCTTCTTTAAAAGTGGCGAAAGTAGCGTAATTTAGAAGCACCTTTTCAAGGTAAAAGGTTATGATTCTTTGCTAGCAATAACTTTCTATTGACTGGCATCACATTCAACCCGAAGAAGAGCGCAAAATGACAACTCATTTTTTAAATCACTTATCAAGTACTTTAGTTGAAATCGAAAGCAATGGTCTATTGAAGCGGGAACGTGAAATCATTTCCCCACAGGGCGCGAAAATTCAGGTGATTGATCAAGGAATTTCGCGCGACAATATCATTAACTTATGCGCCAATAACTATCTTGGACTAGCAGATCACCCCAGTTTGATTGAAGCTGCTAAACATGGTCTGGATGACTACGGCTATGGAATGGCCTCAGTGAGATTTATCTGCGGTACGCAAGACATACACCGTCAATTAGAGCAACGATTAGCTAAGTTTCTGGATAAGGAAGACGCTATTTTGTTTGCAGCTTGTTTTGATGCAAACGGTGGTCTGTTTGAACCTTTGCTAGGTCCAGAAGATGCCATCATTTCGGATTCTCTTAATCATGCCTCCATTATTGATGGCATTCGCTTATGTAAGGCAAAACGCTATCTATTTGCCAACTCAGACATGGGTGATTTAGAAACTCAACTACGTTTAGCAAAAAAAGAGGGAGCTCGCTTTATATTGATCGCCACAGACGGAGTTTTTTCAATGGATGGTTATTTGGCTAATCTACCAGATATAAAAGCACTGGCACAAAAATACGATGCAATGATGATGGTTGATGATTGTCATGCGACCGGGTTTATGGGGCCCAAAGGGAAGGGCACACCGGCTCATTTCAATGTCGATGTAGATATCCTTACAGGTACCTTGGGTAAAGCACTTGGCGGCGCAATAGGCGGTTACATTGCCGGGCCACAGGCTGTGATAGACCTATTACGTCAACGTGCTCGTCCCTATCTGTTTTCTAATTCACTGCCCCCCATGGTGGTGACGGCGGGATTAGCCGCTTTACATTTGGTCGAACAAGGTGATGACTTGCGAAGACAACTGTTCGACAATGCAAGCTATTGGCGCAAAGGGCTGACAGAACTAGGATTTGATCTTCTTGAAGGTGAGCACCCGATCATTCCTGTCATGCTAGGGGATGCCAAACTTGCACAGCAAATGGCAACGAAGCTTTACGCTTTAGGAGTATATGTTTCAGGCTTCTTTTTTCCGGTGGTGCCAATGGGCAAGGCGCGTATTCGGACACAAATGAATGCGTCGTTGACTAAAAAGGATCTAGACTTTGCTTTAGGGGCTTTTGAACAAGCGGGCAAGCAATCTGGGGTATTAACATGAGCAATTTAATGAAGGCATTGGTTAAATCAAAAGCAGAGCCGGGCATTTGGATGCAAAACGAAGCCATTCCAGAAATAGGCCCTGAAGATGTGTTGATACGCATAAACAAAACAGCCATTTGTGGCACGGATTTACATATTTGGAAGTGGGATGAGTGGGCGCAAAAAACGGTCCCGGTCCCTCTGATAACGGGCCACGAATTCAGCGGAGAAATTGTTGAGTTAGGTTCAGCCGTGACGGATTTAGATGTCGGCCAGCGATGCTCTGGCGAAGGACATTTAATCGGCAAGCAGTCTAGGCAGTCTCGCGCAGGAAAATTTCACCTGGACCCTGAAACACGCGGCATAGGCGTCAATGAACCAGGTGCATTTGCTGAATACTTGCGACTGCCGGCTTTTAACGTGGTACCACTGCCTGATGATATCGACGATGAAATTGGATCGATACTCGATCCACTGGGCAACGCAGTGCACACGGCGTTAAGTTTCAATTTAATAGGCGAAGATGTATTGGTGACCGGAGCGGGACCGATAGGTATTATGGCAGCTGCGGTTGCTAGGCATGCTGGTGCGCGAAATGTTGTGATCACCGATATCAATGACGATCGATTAGCATTGGCGAGTCGAGTTGCAGATGTTCGCTCGGTCAATCCACTAAAAGAAAGTTTAGCCGAGGTGGTCGCGGAACTCGGGCTAAAGCAGGGGTTTGACGTCGGTCTTGAAATGTCTGGCAGTCAACAAGCAATGGACCAGATGATCGAAGCAATGGTTATGGGCGGTAAGATAGCGCTGCTTGGTATTCCGCCAGGAAAATCGCCGGTAGATTGGTCGCGTATTGTGTTCAAAGCGATCACGATCAAAGGCGTCTACGGCAGAGAAATATTTGAAACGTGGTACAAGATGATCGCGATGTTACAAAACGGTTTGGATGTGCGCGGCGTGATAACTCATCGCTTGCCGATTGATCAATTTGCTAGTGCTTTCGAGGCGATGAACCAAGGGTCCAGTGGGAAGGTGGTTTTAGACTGGCGCTAAACGGTACTGTAGGTCTTGGGGCTGAGCAATCCGCATGAGAGAATTCTGAGTCCATTAAAATTGTGCAGATGCTTTATTTGCAACGAGTTACAGCATCTTACAAGAGATAGCAGGGTATCAGTTCACACGCCACTTCCAGCTGATACTCACCTTCTTGAAGGAATTTATCGCTTACGCCTTTTTCATTTTTCACATAACCGTAAGCAATATTTTTATTGTCAGAATAACCCCAGCCCGCAGATGTCACGTAACCCACTGCTTGCCCGTTTCGTAATATGGTTTCTCGCCCACTTAAGACAATATTGGGGTTTGCAATACCGAAATGACACATTCTTTTATTGAGTTTGCCCGTTTGCTTTTCCAGTGCGTCTCTGCCGATAAATGGGATATCGGTATCTAGTTTGGTTGCCCACTGTAATCCTGCTTCTAGCGGGGTGTCGTTAGGTGTGATGTCGCTGCTCCAGGCGAGGTAGCCTTTTTCTAACCGCAAACTTTCAATGGCTCGATAACCTGCGTTAACAATTCCAAACATGTTTCCGGCGCTTATCAACGCGGTGTACACTGTCTGCATTTCGTCGATGGGAATATGTAATTCCCACCCTAGTTCGCCTACATAAGACATGCGCGCCGCGTTAACGTTGATGCCATTAATGCCAATGGATTGAACGGTTGAGAAAGGGAATGCCTTATTAGACAACGGCGTGTCGGTCACAGTACTCAATATTGCACGTGATTTAGGACCCATCAACGAAAGGGTGCCCCATTGTTCAGTGACATCTCGCAGAATCACTTCCGAGTTTTGCGGTATGTGGTCAGATATCCACGAAAAATCATGGGTACGGAAACCCGTCCCCGTGACGATGTAAAAATGGGATTTTGCTAGACGCGTAATGGTCAAATCACATTCTATGCCTCCTCGAGAGTTGAGTAGTTGGGTATAAACAACTTTGCCAACTTCGACATCAATTTGGTTAGCGCATATCCAGTTCAAAGCAGCACAGGCATCTTTACCGCTTACTTCAAATTTAGCGAAAGAGCTTTGATCAAATAGCGCCGCATTTTTTCGGCATGCATTATGCTCATTGCCGACGTGATTGAACCAGTTTGCTCGTCCAAACGAAGGGGAATCTACGGCTTCAACACCTTCTGGTGCAAACCAATTAGGCCGTTCCCAACCCAGCTTTGAACCAAAGCAAGCACCTTGGTCTTTCAATAGTTTATATAAAGGGGAAGTCAGCGTAGGCCGGCAACTATCAAGTTCTTCATGAGGCCACGCCATGGTGTAATGTCGTGAGCAAGCTTCAATCGTGCGCCGCTTTACCCAATCGTGATCATGGTGCACAGTGCTAAAGCGTTTAATATCAGCAGCCCATAAGTCCATGGGTTGTTCGCCGTTAACGACCCAGTCTGCCAATGCAAAACCTGCGCCGCCCGCTGAAGCAATCCCAAAGGCGTTAAACCCAGCGCCAACAAAGTAGTTTTGTACTTCGGGCGCTTCGCCCAAAATAAAGTTACCGTCGGGGGTGAACGACTCCGGGCCATTGATCATACTTTTAACGCCTGCTGTGGCTAAACTGGGTACGCGGATCATTGCTTGCGCCATCAATTGTTCAAAATGATCCCAGTCTTCATCAAGCAAAGAAAAAGAAAAGGTCTTGGGAACGGGCATGGTTTCCCACACCATGGGGTTAGGTTCGTAACCGCCCATGACCAAACCGCCGACCTCCTCTTTGAAGTAAGTCATTCTGTCTGGGTCACGTAAGGTGGGCAAACCCTTGGGCACACCCTCGATGGCTTCTGTCACCAAGTATTGATGTTGCATCGATTGCAAAGGTACATTGACGCCATTCTTTAAACCAAGTTGTTTAGCCCATTGTCCCGCGCAATTAACCACTTTTTCGCAATGAATGATGCCTTGTTCGGTTTCGACGCCGACAACGCGCCCTTTATCGACAACCACTTGCGATACGTGGATGTTCTCAATTATTTTAGCGCCATGCATACGGGCGCCCTTGGCGAGCGAAAGGGTAATATCAGAAGGATTGGCTTGGCCATCGGTGGGCAACATGGCTGCGCCGACTAGATCAGAACTATCCATAATAGGCCAAAGTGCTTGTGCTTCTTGTGGTGTTAACAATTCCATCTCTAAGCCAAAAGAGTGCGCGGTGGTGGCTTGGCGTTTAATTTCTGTCCAACGGGCTTGGTTGTTCGCTAAGCGTAAACCGCCGTTTTGTTTCCACCCTGTCGCCAAGCCTGTTTCCTTTTCAAGGTTTTCATACAGCTCAACACTGTATTTCAGCAAGCGAGTAATCGAGGCACTTGAGCGCAGTTGCCCAACAAGGCCTGCGGCATGAAAGGTGGTGCCGCAGGTTAAGGTACCTTGTTCCAGCAATATCACATCGGCATTATGATTTTTCGCTAGGTGATAGGCAGTAGAGCAACCGATAATGCCACCGCCAATAACGACAATTTGAGTGTGAGTGGGAAGTAAGTCAGTCATTATTTAAATTGGATTTGATAATTATCGTAAACGCGTTCAAACCGATCTCGGTTTTCTACGGTATAGGGAGTGAAGTCGAAGTCCAGTTTAGAGTAGTGTTCTGAGACCATCGACCAAACTGTTTCTCGCAACAAAGAAGCACATTTCATTGCGTTGTACCGGTGCCAAGTTTGATCGTCGACGGCTAGGTCAAAATATTGCTCTAGCATGACCTTCTCATCGACTACGGGTAGTTCACTGTTAGAGGCAAGGTTGGCTAAGTCAAAAAGTGGGCTATTAAATCCGGCGTAATCAAAGTCGATCAACCAAATTTTATCTCCATCATCAATAAAGTTGGCGGCCAATAAGTCGTTGTGTCCAAATACCAGTGAAATAGGGCCAACTGCCGATTCGAGCTGGTCGCTAATTTGCATATATTCAGCCATCTCGGCCATATGAGGGCTGTGCTTATCCGCTAGTTTATTGTTGTAGTGGCGTAGTACTTGGAACACCCAAAATAAGGTGGGATAACTGCTAAACTGCCGCGGCATTTTGTGATGAAAATCTTGCAACAAACTCACAATTCGTTTCAAATTATGCGGCTGTTTAACATCGTCTTCAGTGAACACTTTACCGTCGATGAATTCTATAACCAATACACCTGCTTCGCGGTGGAATACAGCAGGTGAGAAGCCGCATTGTGCAGCGGTGATGGAACTGGATCCTTCGTTATCTCTCCATACCAAGTGCTCAGGTATATCGTCACCCAGTCGCACGACGTAGTCTTTATCGGCGTGGTGTACTTTAAAGT
>JBLIOD010000010.1:0-69788 GCA_047639475.1 Gammaproteobacteria bacterium | reverse complement strand
TGTCTCTGGCATACTTATCCCACTGCTTTCCCTTAAGCAGGCTGGCTGAATAACATGGAGTAATAAAAATTCGTCCCCTATACGTGGTATGTAAGCGGACGTTTTCGACAATGCTTCTTCTGTTAATTCAATTGCAAAATATTTGAGCCTTCGCAACAGATGGTGGGCTTGCATTCAAGTTGGCCCCGTTTTGCTGAATCCAATCTTTTGCCACTTTGAGACTCTCATCCGTGCCTGCTTTATCCTTACATATCGTTACCGACACACCTCCATCAGAAGTGCGGATAAGTGAATAGGATACAAAGCCACTAACCCCACGAATTAGATTTTCTACTTCTTCACTTTTTTCTTCCAGTAAGTCTATCAGCGCACCCGCTCCTGAACTGGAATAGCTTCTAATAACAGTATATATGGTCTTCTCCTGTTGATTATTGGGAGACCATTGTAGATAAAGTTCATGTATTAGGCGAATCAGAAAAGCACACTATTTTGAATTGCACGAACGGCTGGTTAGGGTAAATTTGAATCAGATTAGAATTAGGTAGCATGAAGCGTAATCCAAGCATTGATATATTGGCTGGAGAGGTTATATATCTACCCTTACGCATCGTTCACGACTAGAAAAAAAAGCCTGTATTTCCTACAGCTAAACCCTATTAATTGAGGCTGGCTCTTATATTGACCGCTTCAAAGTACATCTAAAAGTGACAAATTTTTATATTGGAAGAACAGAGAAAGTGCGACTGGTAGGGTAGGATGAAAACTTGCAGAGGCTAGACCATGCGAATTTTTTTACTAGAGCTGTAGGCGTTCTAGTTACTGCACAAAATCGTGATTTTAAGGGGTTGCATTATCCTACATATTTTAACAAAATATATATGGAGAGAAAGAATGATACTTGCCGTGATGGGTTCGTCTTAGGCCACAAATACCGGCGATAACAAACTAAATTAATTCTTATCGGGAACCCGAAGGGCCATCATTTGCGGTGTGTTTTCTTTCGCTCTTTCTTTTGAGCAAGTCAAAAAAAGTAGGTTAGGTTCTTTTGCACAAGCAAAAGAATGAACACCCACCACAGCAGTGGCAATATCAATTAGAACTATTACTGATCGTTACCCTATTAAAACTAAATAAGATTTATATAAAAGTACTACGCTTCCTTAGCCAACCCCTCACAAACCCTCTTAATCCAACCCTCAACCTGCGAATTCAACTCCCTAGGCTTCATCCCAGTAGCATCAATCACCTCCCCAATAACAACATCAACCACCCCAGCGTGCTTGCTAAAAGGATGCTTCTTAGGCCAGAATGCCCCCGCATTATGCGCAACTGGCACAACCAACGCCCCCGCCTTACAGGCGATAAACGCACCGCCTGCTTGATAATCGCCAGGTTGGCCTACAGGCAGTCTTGTCCCTTCAGGAAAAATAGAGATCCACCGACCTGCGGCCAAACGGTCTTTGCCTTGGCGAACCAATTGCTGCATTGCCTGCGTCTTCTTCGAACGATCAATGGCAATGGGTTGGTTGGCGGCCAAGCCCCAACCAAAGAAGGGAATCCAAAGTAGCTCTCTTTTTAGTAGTTGAGAGTGAACTGGGAAAATTCGCTGAAAGGCGATGGTTTCCCATGCGGATTGATGATTGCTCAGAATGATGGCAGGCCCTTCAGGTATGTTTTCTTGGCCAGTTATTCGGTAAGTAATATGGCAGCAGACTTCTAGCCACCAGATAATAAATCGCGCCCATAGCCCGATGAAAGCACCTTTCTTTACGCTGGATAAGAAGGGAGTGACGACCAAAACAAAGGGGACGAATACGGCGGTGCTGGCAATTTGTCCGATGACGAAAATCAAGTTTCCAATAAACTGTTTCATGCGCTAAGCGAATCGGTGAAAGCATTTAAGTTGGCGAACACTGGCACGCTTTGTAGCCAATGCCCTTCAGGCTTTGCAGCGATCGAGGCCAAGCTTCTAGGCCCTTTTCCTGTCTCAACAAGTATTGGATTGCATTCGCAACTTTGCGCAGCTTCTAGGTCTCTTACAGAGTCCCCAATGGCATAACAAGTGGATAGATCAACTTGGTGTTCTGTAGAGAACTGGCGGAATAGCCCGCTGAGTGGTTTTCTGCATTCGCAATGGTCATCTGGGCCGTGTGGGCAGAAGTACACTGCATCGATATGACCGCCCGCCTTAGTCACAGCGTCATGCATTTTTTGATTTATCTGGTTCAAAGCTTCCAAGGTGAAATAGGCTCGTGCAATGCCAGATTGATTGGTGATAACAGCGACTTTATAACCAAGCTGATTGAGTTTGGCTATCGCGGTATCGCTACCTTCGATTAACCGCCATTCCTCTGGTGATTTGATATAAGCATCAGAATCGTGATTGATGACACCATCACGGTCTAAAATAACCCATTTCTGATTGGCTTCTGTCACGCTTACTTATTCGTTGAATTCTGAAACACGAATTCTGCCGTCTATAATGCGGCTCTCTCGCTGAAGTAAGCGGTCCATTTTTGTCCAAAATGCTTGATTAAGATCAAAGCCCTCGGAGATGGCATTGCCAAGCAGCAAAATCATTAAGTCAGCACATTCTTCAGCCACGGCGTCTGTGCCTTTACCTTTGGTAACTGCTTCAGAGATCTCTCCCAACTCTTCGGCCATCAAGGCGACGCGGTAAACCATGTCTTCGCCGCCGTTTTTATCAAATTGATGCTTGTCGTGAAAGGCTTGAACTGCACTGAGCATGTGTTGCCAAGAGTCGGCGTTGTCATTTGACATGGCGAGCTTACTTCTCAATGACCAAATGAGAGATATCCGCTACTTGCAAAAATAACTCGCGCAAGTTTTGTAACAAAGCTAAGCGATTGTTACGCTTGGTTTCATCTTCATCCATGACCATGATGTCGTCAAAAAAGCGATCAACATCTGGACGTAGGCTGGCCAGCGCAGTTAACGCGGTGGTGTAATCCTTGCTATCAATGCTGGCCTGGGCGTCACCGGAAACCTGCTGCAATTTATTGGCTAACTGCTGTTCTGCTGCTTCATCAGCAATGTCTTTGTTAAAAGCAGGGATTTCGTAATCAGTTTTGCGCAAAATATTGGCAATGCGCTTATTGGCAGCGGCCAGTGAGGTGGCGTCTTCTTGATTGTCCTTAGAAAATTGTTTAATCGCCCGAATGCGGTTATCAAAATCGATCGCACGCGCAGGGTCACAAGCTGCAACAGCATTAAATTCATTGGCTGTAAAACCATCTGCCAGATAAAAAGCGCGTAAGCGATCTGAAATAAACTGGCCAATTTCGTTTTGGGTGTTTTGATCAGGTGTTACGGTTGCTTGTGTGCTCAAGCTATACGACGCAATGGAACGAGCAAGCAATTCTTGCAAGGAAATATCCATCTGCTTACTAATAAGCATGCGAATGATGCCTAGAGATGCGCGGCGCAATGCATAGGGGTCTTTAACGCCTGTGGGCTTTTCGCCTGTGGCAAAAATACCAACCAAGGTGTCGGTTCTATCCGCCATCGCTAATGCAATCGCTTCAGGAGACTTTGCCAACTTATCGCCGGCGAACTTTGGCCAGTAGTGTTGTTCTATCGTATCGGCTACCAAAGAGGTTTCTCCATCATGCGCTGCGTAGTAACGGCCCATGGTGCCTTGTAGGCTAGGAAATTCCCCTACCATGTCGGAGACTAAATCGTTTTTGCATAAGGACGCGGCTTGCTTAATAACTGCGTTGTTAGCGCCGGTTCTTTCTCCAATGAATTGCGCTACATCAGCAATACGCTGCACTTTATCAGCCACGCTGCCGAGCTTCACATGAAACAACACATTGCCAAGTTGCGCGCCCTTTGCCGCTAGAGGAGTGGCTTTGTCTTGCTCCCAAAAGAACATGCCATCGGCTAACCTCGCCCGTAATACACGCTCGTTACCGCTGACTACACGATCAGGCTGCTGGCTTTCTATATTGCTGACGGTAATGAAGTGTGGCAGCAAATTGCTGCTGCTATCGACTAAGTGAAAGTATTTTTGATGGTCTTTCATCGAAGCAACCAATGCCTCAGTCGGTACGTTCAAGAAGTCAGTATCGAACTCACCCATAATGGTGACGGGCCATTCTACCAAGCCAGTGACTTCCTCAAGTAAATCGTCGCCTAGTATCACAGTGGCAGCGGCATTCTTCGCAAGCTGCTCGGCATCACGTCGAATCAGCTCTTTACGGGACTCTGAATTGGCGACGACTTTACCTTGTCCAAGCAGTGTGGTTTCGTAACTGTCAGCCGTCTCAATGTCGATTGGTTCAGAGCAGTGAAATCGATGACCAAGTGTTTGCTTGCTTGCCTGCAATCCAAAGGCGGTTAATTCGATGATGGTAGAGCCATGCAGGGCGAGTAATCTATGCACGGGGCGCACAAATTCTTCCGTTGAGTTGCCCCAGCGCATGCGTTTAGCAATCGGTAAATTCTTGATGGCGGTGTCAAGAGCTTCTTGTGCAATCTCAGTGATGTTCTTGCCCTTGATGCTTTGCTCAAAAGTAAGCCATGTGCCTTGGTCAGTTTCACTCTTGACTAGGTCAGCAACCTCTACCCCGCAGGATCTGGCAAAACCCATCGCTGCTTTTGTGGGTTCGCCCGCATCGTTGTAAGCCGCTTGCAAGGCAGGGCCTTTACGTTGTTGGCTGCGATCTTGCTGTTGCGCCGAGACGTCTTTTATTAGTATGCCTAGTCGCCGTGGGCTGGCGAAAGCCTGCCATTCGGTGCTTGCGGTAATCAGTTCATTTTGTAACAAAGTCTCGGTTAGGCTCGCGCAAAAGGAAGCACTTAACTTTGACAGAGACTTGGGCGGTAGCTCTTCAGTGCAAAGCTCGATTAGTAACGACGGGTTCATGATGAAGCCCTCTTGCCGCGGGGAAAACCGAGAGCTTCACGGCTCTCTAAATAGGTTTCTGCAACGCCTTTTGATAAGACACGTACTCTGCCGATAAAGCGAGCACGTTCGGTTACACTGATTGCCTTACGGGCATCCAGCAAATTAAAAAGGTGTGAGGCTTTCAAGACTTGCTCGTAAGCTGGCAGCGATACCTTGTGTTCTAAGGCTAATTGACAAGCCGTTTCGGCGGCATCAAATTGACGAAAGAGTTCGGGTACCAAGGCCAGCTCAAAATTATATTTCGATTGCTCTACTTCATTCTGATGGAACAGGTCGCCGTAGCTATAACCTTCTGTCCAGACTAAGTTGTAAATGCTTTCCACGCCTTGTATATACATTGCTAGACGTTCTAAACCATAGGTTAGTTCACCCGTTACCGGTCGGCACTCAATGCCGCCAACTTGCTGAAAATAAGTGAATTGGCTGACTTCCATGCCATTAAGCCAGATTTCCCAGCCCAAGCCCCAGGCGCCCAAGGTGGGCGATTCCCAGTTATCTTCGACAAAGCGAATATCATCAAGCAAGGGGTCTAAGCCCAGTGCGCGCAATGAATTGAGATAAAGCTCTTGGATGTTATCGGGAGATGGCTTCAGTACTGTTTGGAACTGATAATAGTGCTGTAATCGATTAGGATTTTCGCCATAGCGCCCATCAGTTGGGCGGCGAGAGGCTTGCACGTAAGCGGCTTGCATGGGTTCAGGGCCAATGGCATCTAAAAACGTGGCGCGATGAAACGTGCCCGCACCGACTTCTATATCGTAGGGTTGCATGATGATGCAGCCTTGTTTCGCCCAATATTGTTGCAGCGTGAGTATGATTTCTTGAAAAGTCACAGAGTTTGGCTAATAAACCTAAAGAAAGAGATTATATGAATTGGGCCGCCTTTTAGCTATCTAGCACGTTAGATAATAGCAAAAAGATCTACAGTAAATTTTGGCTAAATAAGAGAATAATTGCTGTGAAAGGCGATGCAACAATTAGCGTTCTAATCGGCTCTTGATCAGTATTTAGCTATAAACGAGGTTTCGAATAAACTAAAATACGGCCATGTGGAGATTTATTAAATTACTATTCATGGCTGTTGGAAATGCCTTTGGCGGTATTCTCGGGCGTTTGTTTGGTTTTTTAATTATGTCGGGTATCTTGGTCGGCGTATTGGTGTGTTGGTACGTGTTGAGCTTAATGGATGACCTGCCGGCGATTGAATCCGTTACTGAGATCGAATTGAACGTACCGCTGCGCGTATTTACCTCGGACGATAAGCTGATTGGCGAATTTGGCGTGGAGCGTCGCATTCCTGTTTTAATTCAAGACACGCCGTCCATTTTGCACGACGCAATCATCTCCGCTGAGGACGATAATTTCTATCAGCACAGCGGCGTGGATTATCGCGCCATAATGCGTGCGGTAGTGAGTAACCTAAAATCGGGCGGTAAAGGGCAAGGAGCCAGTACCATAACGATGCAGGTAGCTCGAAACTTCTTTTTATCTAACGATAAAACTTACCAACGTAAAATCAAAGAAGTATTACTGGCCTTTAGATTAGAAAAGAATTTATCC
Organism: Gammaproteobacteria bacterium; assembly: GCA_047639475.1. Taxonomy (GTDB): domain Bacteria; phylum Pseudomonadota; class Gammaproteobacteria; order Arenicellales; family Poriferihabitantaceae; genus JAAELZ01. Next base: position 63,298 of record JBLIOD010000010.1, on the reverse strand, counting down.
AAGGAACAAATTCTAGAGCTTTATATTAACAAAATTTTCTTGGGCCATCGTTCTTATGGTTTCGCAGCAGCGGCGCACACTTATTACGGCCGTGATTTGGTTGATTTAAATTTGCCCGAACTATCCATGTTGGCGGGCCTGCCGAAAGCGCCTTCGGCTTATAACCCGATTCGCAACCCCAAGCGAGCTTTAATACGCCGGAACTATGTTCTTGATCGCATGCATCAGCTCAATTTGATTGATGATCTAAGCCATGAGGTGGCGCGTAAAGCACCGATTACCTCAAGTGTGCACGTGGCCAAACTAGACTTGCAAGCGCCTTATGTCACCGAGCTTGCGCGGCAATACATGATTAACCATTTTGGAGAAGAGGCCACTTACTCTAACGGCTATAACGTTAAGTTGACGGTTAATTCTAGATATCAACAATCAGCGCAAACCACTTTGCGCAAAGGCTTACTGGACTATGATTTGCGTCATGGTTATCGTGGTCCACTGGTTAACTATGATTTGAGCCTCTTAGCCTTAGAAGACGACGAGCTTTCTAAGGCGACCCAGGTACTGCGTGATTTTCCGTCCAGTCAATCGTCACGCTCAGCCTTAGTGATGAGTGTTGAAGAACAATCTGCCACGGTACGTCTAGCAAATAATACCGAAGTGAATTTGAATTGGGAGGCTATTAAATGGGCTAAAAAGTACCTCTCGCCTAATAGTATGGGCCCCGAGCCTAGTTCCGCCAGTAAAGTATTATCAGTGGGTGATGTGGTTTACATCATTTATGATGAAGAGACGCCCGATGCCGCGATATTGAGCCAAATGCCTACAGTATCGGGTGCGATGACCACATTAGACCCACACAGCGGCGCTATTTTGTCGATGGTGGGTGGATTTGATTTTTACTTATCAAAATTTAACCGCGCAACCCAAGCTCAACGACAACTGGGATCAAATATTAAGCCATTTATTTATGCAGCTGCTTTAGAGGCAGGGTTAACGCCAGCGAGCTTGGTTAGCGGTGCGCCCATTATTGTTGAAAATGGTGCTAAAGGTATTTGGCGCCCTGAAAATTACTCTAAAAAATTCTTTGGGCCTACCCGATTAAGTAAGGCGTTGAGTTTGTCGCTTAATTTGGTTTCGGTACGTTTGCTGCGAGCCATTGGTGTTGTTCCAGTTAAGCAGTTTTTGGCGGGTTTTGGATTTAACCAAGAAGAGCTGCCGGACAACCTTTCTTTGGCATTAGGTAGTGCATCGGTTACGCCGTTACAAGTGGCAAGTGCTTACGGAACCTTGGCTAATGGTGGGCTGAAAAAAAGGCCCTATTTGATAGAAAGTATCTCTGATCGTGATGGCAATTACGTCTCAAAATTTGAATCAAGCTGTGATATATGTTCTATTTTGGACCCTCAAAATAGGCCGTTTACTAATTTGAATGATGCTGATGCGGACGTCAGAGCCATGACGGTGGAGTCGAATTATCTTATCCGTAACATGATGCAAAAGGTGATCACGCAAGGGACAGGTAAGCGTGCGTTAGCACTGAACAGAACAGATTTAGCAGGCAAGACCGGGACCACTAATGACTATAACGACGCCTGGTTTTCGGGCTTTAGTCCTCAGGTTGTTACGTCTGTATGGGTAGGATTTGATCAACCATCTTACTTGGGTCGTAGAGAGTCAGGTGCTGGAGCAGCCTTGCCGATCTGGGTAGAACACATGGGCAACGTGTTGAAAGATTATCCAGAGCAACCTATTCCGCAGCCGGTTAATATCACTACCGCTTACATAGATAAAGACACTGGGGGTTTGTTGCCAGCGGACAGCCCAAATGGTTATTGGGAAGTGTTTAAGTTAGGCAGTGAACCAACGACTTCTAGTGCGGCTGTTACGTCCAATTCAACTTCTACGACAGTAGAAGGAAAAGAAACAGAAGAGTTGTTTTGAACCTTCTTCAGCGAAAGAGGACGAAATAAGGTCAGGTAACCTTTTTTCACTGTTAAGTTGCAGTGCATACGACTCATGTTAATTTCTGTTTAACTTAGCCCCTAAATTAAGACTCATAATGCGATCATCAATTTTAGCTCTATTACTGGCGACCAGCTTACTACTAACGGGTTGTGCCACCACTTCTTCGCCTAACCAGGTTGAGACTCAATCTACAGAGGTAGTAGATAAAAACACTAATATCGACCCGTTTGAAAAAATGAATCGGGCAGTTTATGGGTTCAATGTGGCGCTAGATAATGCTATTTTGAAGCCAGTAGCCAAAGGTTACAAAAAAGTATTGCCGCGGCCTGTGCGTGCCGGCGTTGCAAACTTTTTCTCGAACCTACTCGAGCCAGCAACCACGGTAAACGACCTGTTACAAGGGAAGCCTAAACAAGCAGCAAAATCCTTGGGCCGGTTTTTAGTTAACTCTACCGTCGGCATTCTAGGGATTTTTGACGTTGCCACTTCGATGAACTTACCCAAACACAAAGAAGATTTTGGTCAAACCTTTGCGGTTTGGGGGATAGAATCAGGCCCTTATATTATGCTGCCATTTTTAGGTCCGAGCAATGTGCGTGATTTTGGTGGCACCATCGCACGCTACGCATTAGCCGATGTAACCACGGTTCTAGATTTGGATGCGAATTTAGCAACGGGCCTAACGACGTTACGGCTTATTGATCAGCGTGCAGGGTTGCTGGGCTTCGATGAGACCTTCGATCTGCAAGTTGACCCCTATGCCTTTATTAGAGAAAGCTACGCTCAGGCTAGACTGAAAGCCATTCACGATGGTGTGCTTCCAGAGACGGAAGAAGATGAATTTGAAGAAGACTTGTTTGATGATTGATTCGGAAATGTTTAAAAAATTAGTAACGCTTTATGGCTAAGTATGCGGTTGGTGATATACAAGGCTGTTTAGGTTCCCTGAAAAAGGTATTAAGCAACTCCCCATACCAGAAGGACAAAGATCAACTTTGGTTTGTTGGTGATTTGGTCAACCGCGGTCCACAGTCTCTAGAAACACTCAGGTACGTTAAGAGCTTGGGTAAACGCGCCAAGGTCGTATTGGGCAACCACGATTTACATTTGCTGGCATTGCACGCCGGAGTCAAAGAAATTCAAAACACGGCCACTTTGGATCCCATTCTCAATGCCCCAGATTGCGACGAGTTATTGAATTGGCTGCGACGTCAACCGCTGATGATCACCGATAAGAAGTCTCATTGCGTGCTGGTGCACGCGGGAATTTATCCTTATTGGAGCTTGGCCCAAGCGCAAAGTTATGCCGCGGAGGTTGAAGAGATTTTGCAAAGTGATGACTACTGTACGTTACTAAAAGAGATGTACGGCAAACGACCCGTGAAGTGGAAACCCCAATTGAAAGGTTGGAATCGGTATCGGTTCATTATTAATGCATTTACGCGAATGCGGTTTTGCACTAAGCAAGGTGGGCTTAACTTTGTCTACAACAGTGCGCCCGGTTCGCAACCAAACAACTTATACCCCTGGTATCGTCTGGGGGCGCAGCCTAGAGGAGACTGGCGAATTATATTTGGCCATTGGTCTTCGGCAGGGCATTGGTATGATGGCAATCACGTGGCCTTGGACAGCGGTTGCCTATGGGGAGGTCAAATGACCTTGGCGAAAGTCAGTGGTCGAAAGATCAAGGTATATCAACATGGCTGTCAGCCTAGCTTTAATTAAGGGTCGTTTTTTCCTTTTATGAATCAGCAGCAAAATAATAAGATCGCATTCTGGCTGTTCACTGTCGGGTTGGTGCTGATAGGTATGATTGCGCTGGGAGGCGTCACCCGTTTGACTGGATCGGGTTTGTCAATGGTGCAATGGCAGCCAATTATGGGCGTACTTCCGCCTTTGAATTTAGAGCAATGGATCGCCGCTTTTGATCTTTATAAGACCAGCCCCGAGTTTATCAAAATAAACCAAACTATGGCCTTAGGTGGATTTAAGTCTATCTTCTGGTTTGAGTACTTGCATCGCCTCTTAGGTCGGTTGATCGGGTTGTTATTTTTAATACCAATGGTTTTTTTCTTTATTCGTTATCCTTTATCGGTAACGCTAAAATTAAAGCTACTGATCTTGTTTATACTTGGTGGTGCGCAAGGCTTATTGGGCTGGTATATGGTTAAAAGCGGTTTGGTGGGTAATCCGCATGTAAGTCAATATCGGTTGGTGGCCCACCTGGGTTTGGCATTGTTACTTTATGCCTCAATTATGTGGACGGCATTTAGCCTTAGGTTTAGCAATTTTAAACAGCGCTATCCGCTACCTCTGGGATATGTCACCACATTGTCTGCGTTATGTCTTTTAGTCTTTATTACTATTCTTGCAGGAGGATTTGTTGCGGGGACTAAAGCAGGATTCGCCTTTAACACTTTTCCGTTGATGAATGGAAATTGGGTGCCTGAGGGGTATCTGGCGCTGAACCCACCATGGGTTAACTTATTTGAAAATGTGGCTACCGTGCAATTTAACCATCGTTTGCTCGCGACCTTGACGACACTGGTCGCCATTATTGTAGCAGTCTGTGCTTTGAAGTTACCCTTAGAGCGCTTGCTGAAAATGGGTCTGTATGGCGTAATTATTTCGGTGGGCGTTCAGTATACGCTGGGCTTATTAACGCTGTTATGGCATGTGCCAATCCCTATTGCAGCCTTGCATCAAATAGGGGCAGTGCTGTTGTTGACAGTTTGTTTGTTTGTTACACAGTTGGCCTTGAGCCGAAATGTCAGGTAAAGCCGAGATAAGGCGCAGACAAAGCCAGGGACTTGGAGCTACGATCGGTTAACGTTTAGGGTGGTGATAGTGCTTTCTTTGATGATTTTCCACCCCGAGGACTGTTTCTTGAATTCAAGACGCTTAATGACCGTGTCTGAGTAATTCGTTGTTTGGTAGTCTTGAGTGAACTGTGCTGACGCGTAGTTTGGGTTGCTGTTGTCGTAATTAACCCCACGGTCAGATAGTTTTATACTAATAGAATCAGGGGCAGTTAGGCGTTGGGTTCGCCATTGTCTCCACTGCTCTGCCGTTGCATGTTTCTGGCCTTTATGGTCTGACGCGTAGGCGGTTAGATATTCAACCACCTCTTTGTTTTCCCAAGCTGAAGCCCAACGATCAATTAGTGTGTTAACACTTTCCCATGGCATTGCTTCAGCAATGGTGTTCTCAGGGATTTCACTGAATGTTTCGTCTGCAGACTCTGGAGCGTTCAGTGTCGCTTGCTGTTGGGCATCTGATACTAGCTCAATTTTAAGTTCAGGTTCCGCTATGTTGGGGGTCGCCGTCTCGTTGGACCCTTTCTCAGTAACAGAGGCGAGATCTTCTTGACTGATTGACTCCGCTGCAACGACAGGAATTGGTTCCACAGTACTAACCAGGGTGTTGCTGGCTTGATTGTTCAGTTCATCCAGTTCTTTGATCGCTAAGTCATCTTTGATGGGCGCCAAACCGGCCAATTCACTTAATTCAACTGGGACAATATTTGAGTCAGTTTCATCCAGCACAGTATTCGTCTCAACCGCTATAACTTGCTCAGGGCTTTTATTCGAAATTAGTTGAATTTCCTTTGTTTTCCCTGTGTTTTCAACAGAGACTGTCTGTTTAGACTCGGCAATGGGGTCATCAGGATTAACCACTGAAGCGACTTCAATCACGCCCGCTTCTTCGACAATGACTTGGTCCATCGCTAACTCGTTGGTTAGAATATTGTCGGCTGCGTCAGTCTGAATCTCAATGGTCAGGGTTTCATTTATTTTATTGAGTGAGTTGGTTAAGTCTTCACTGCGAGCCTCGGGCAAATCCTTACCATCTACAAGGATGACTGGTGCTAACTCTAAATCAACTTCAATGGTGGAGTTGTCTTGCGAGGTGCTATTTTCAGAAACCACATCCGCAACTTGAATTGGCGACGGGAAAATCTTTTCTTCCGCCCACGGTATGATTCTGATCACGCCTACCACCACGATCAATAGCAGTAAAATGGGAATCATCCATCTTTCAATATCTGAAAAGCGGTCGCTTAGCCGCTGATTTGAACTAGACTCCATTAGGTTTTATTGAGAAAATGGGGACGAGTTTTGTTAAGGTTAAGTGCGTACTGTCTATCTATTTACAGCTGAGAGATAATTTAGAATGCTCAATTATCAGCTTACCCTGTAATATAGTCACGGATTTTAAGTTTACCAGCGTTTTATTTTTTCTGATACACCCAGTTTTGATTGCCTTCAAATTATGTCTCTATCTGAACCAACAAGATCCGAATACGATCAATACCTTTTTCCGAACTATGCACCGATTTCAATTATGCCTGCGTATGGCAAGGGGGCGAAGTTATGGGATACCGAAAATAAAGAATATATAGATTTTGCCGCCGGTATAGCTGTCAGTGTGCTGGGGCACGCGCATCCCGCTTTAATCGGTGCGTTACACGCTCAAGCTGAGCAATACTGGCATGTCAGCAATCTGCTGACTACGCAACCGGCCATCAAACTGGCGAAGCAGTTGGTTGGCGCTACTTTCGCCGATAAGGTGATATTTTCCAATAGCGGTGCAGAGGCCAATGAGGCAGCACTTAAATTGGCGAGACGTTACGCGTTTGATAAGTATGGGGCAGAAAAAAATGAAATAGTAGCCTTTAACGAATCGTTTCATGGGCGGACATTTTTTACAGTTAGTGTTGGAGGGCAAGCGAAGTATAGCGACGGTTTTGGGCCTAAGCCCGAAGGTATTCGCCACATCCCTTACAATGATCTTGATGCTGCTAAAGCTGCGCTGAACAAGAATACCTGTGCGGTTATCATCGAGCCTATATTGGGTGAAAGCGGGGTGTTACCGGCGAAACAGTCTTTCATGGAGGGTTTGCGCAAATTGTGTGATGAACACAATGCCCTACTTATTTTTGACGAAGTGCAAACGGGCGTTATGCGCACAGGACATTTTTACCGATATCAAAGCCTTGGCGTCGAACCGGATATTCTAACCAGTGCAAAAGGCTTAGGCGGTGGTATGCCAATTGGTGCGACGCTGGCCAAAGATGAGGTGGCCAATGCGTTTACCGTCGGCGTGCATGGTTCAACTTATGCCGGTAATCCAATGGCTTGTGCGGTGGCGAGCAAAGTGGTGGAATTGACTAACACGCCTGAAATGCAGGTGATGGTACAACAAAGAAGCAAGCAACTATTTGATGGTTTGAAGGCGATAAATGATAAAACAAATTTGTTTGCTGATATTCGCGGTGCAGGTTTGTTGATCGGCTGCGAACTAAAGCCGAGTCACGCTGGTAGAGCGAGAGAAATTGTTGAATCATGTATGACCAACGGCTTATTGGTGCTAGTTGCAGGGCCGGATGTGCTGCGATTAGCGCCGCCCTTGGTGGTGACTGAAGCGGAAATTGTAGAGGGATTGGCAGCCTTGGAGAAAGCCCTGCTGACTTTACTATTATAAAGGGCAAAATCTTCACCCTATACGGGGCTGAGTTACATAAAAAAAGCGGCCAATGGCCGCTTTTAATTTTGATACTAGTTTAATAACTAGTGATTATATCTAAGACCCAGTTTTAGTATCTGGTGATTGGTGAGGTCATCAGTGAAGTCGCTAAATACGCGGGCTTCTGCGAACCACTGTACCGGCGCATCGCGATATGACCACCGAGTGTTGGCGCCGCCGTGCACGAAATAAGTAGTGTCTTCTCGCGTGTATTGGGTGCTGTTTGTTAAGAAGTCATCTGTGTTGAAATCCCACCAGCCAATGCCGGCGCCGATAAAGCCGCCGTTGTTACCAAACTTGCGCTCTAGGCCGACATCAACAAATAGTGATAGCTCTTCGTGTTTTAAGTTGTACGAAGCGCCGCCTTGCATCAAGAAATCTACGTTTTCGCTGAGTGGTTTTAAATGACCTATCGTAACGCCTACTAATGGTGGGTCGATAGCGCGGATTTGACGACCTACAAATGGCGCTATGAAGAAACCGCTGCGAGTCGCTGCTTCAACAACCGTGGGAGCTACCGGCTCATCAACAGTGAATCCGTTGGTCGCTGCTGCAGATTCACCACAATCACTGGCTGTTTTGGAGCTAACTTTATAATCTCCAGGATCGAGTTTGCCTGACCAGCTGCCGCTTGAGGTGTCTAACATTTCGGTGCTGCCATCAGGGTGAACCAGTTCAGTGATGGTGCTTGCACTGCCGCTGTGTGTTTTGATTCTGACCATGTCGCCTGCTAGGCTGGTAGTCACTTTTGGCGAGGGCATCTCTACGGTGCTGCTTGCGACTAACGATACGTTACAGCAGGCCTTGGGGATGACGATAGTATGCTGTTGGCAGTTAGAAACCACGTTGAGCTCGAAGCCGCCAAAAGCTTGTTTACCGGCCCAGATCTTTTTAGGCTTGGCTACCACATTGCCTTTAGATCGCTCGCCCATCCATTCAAATTTTGAACCGACTTCGTAAGTTTTCTCAGTAAACTGGCCTTGCTCGACTGCTGAAAAGAAATCTGCAGAGTTGCCTGTCCATCCAGCTGAATTTAGAATGTCGATCACGTCTTGCGATTGATTTATTGCAAATGACTGTAGTTCATCCGCGCTGTTAATGGCAGGACGACAGATCGAAGTGGGTTGACCGCCTAAACGAGTTACCTTGGTGTATTCTGCGGCGAACGCTAGTTGAGCGCCCATACTGGCAAATAAACTCGCGGTAATGAGTGTCCGAACTGTTGCTTGTGCTATTTTCATGAGTGTATTGAATGAACTAATAGATTAAAGGTCGTATTATACCTATAGTGGCTGAACTGTCAGCTAATGTGACGTCTGTTTGTTAAGCTTATTTTAAGCGCATTGGTTAATCACTAAAACGCTGAAATATCAAAGAACAATTGGTGCCGCCAAAGCCAAAGCTGTTAGACATCACTGTGTTAATCGTTACGTCGTCGATTCTTTCTTTTGCGATGTTGAATCCTTGGGCATCTGGGTCAAGGTTCTGGATGTTAGCGGAGCCTGCGATAAAACCAGACTCCATCATAATCAACGAATAGATCGCTTCGTTTGAACCCGCTGCACCAAGTGCATGCCCGCTTAACGACTTGGTTGAAGTGATGACAGGCGACGTATCAGTGAAAACGGCCTTAACTGCCTGTAATTCTTTGGTGTCTCCTACGGGAGTGCTGGTGCCGTGTGCGTTGAGGTAATCTATTGGCTGATCAAGATCTTGCATGGCCATGCGCATACAACGTGCGGCCCCTTCGCCTGAAGGTTGCACCATGTCATAGCCATCAGAGGTGGCGCCGTAACCGACTAATTCACCGTATATTTTGGCACCACGCGCTTGGGCGTGTTCCAGGCTTTCCAGCACTAAAACGCTGCCGCCGCCAGAGATAACGAATCCATCTCTATCAACATCGTAAGGGCGTGATGCTGAGGTTGGGTTGTCGTTGTACTTGCTAGATAACGCGCCCATGCCGTCGAACAATACCGACATGCTCCAGTGAACTTCTTCACCGCCACCTGCAAAAACTACGTCTTGCTTACCCAGTTGAATCAACTCTGCACCATGGCCAATGCAATGCGCGCTAGTGGAGCAGGCTGAAGAGATAGAATACGAAACGCCCTTTATCTTAAATGGCGTGCTAATGCACGCAGGCACTGTACTGGCCATCGTCTTAGTCACCATATATGGCCCCACACGGCGAATGCCTTTTTCTCGCAACGTGTCGGCTGCCTTTACCAAGTTTTCAGGAGAGGCGCCGCCCGTACCTAACACCAAGCCAGTGCGTTCGGATTCAACCATGCTGGCTTCTAGGCCCGCGTCTTCAATGGCTTCTTGCATGGCAATATAGGTGAATGCTGCAGCATCACCCATGAATCGATAGATTTTTCGGTCAATGTGTTCACTGGCGTCAATTTTCATTTTGCCGTCAACATGTGAGCGCATACCTAGTTCAGCATACTCTGGCGCGGCTGCGATGCCTGATTTTCCGGCGTGCAATGAATCGCGGACTTCTTTTTTGTTATTGCCCAGGCTAGATACAATGCCCAGGCCGGTAATCACCACTCTTTTCATAATTTAACCTGCTGCGTTGGTATCGGTAAATAGTCCGACACGTAAATCGTTACACTCGTATACCACTTCGCCGTCAACGGCGACGGTCCCGTCTGCGATACCCATGAATAATCTTCTTGAAATTACGCGCTTCAAATTTAAATGATAAGTTACCTTCTTTGCTGTAGGCAATATTTGCCCCGAGAATTTCACCTCACCAACACCTAACGCGCGTCCTTTACCCGGTCCGCCTAACCAGCCTAAGTGAAAACCGATCAGTTGCCATAATGCATCAAGCCCCAACGCACCTGGCATCACTGGATCAGATTCGAAATGGCAAGCGAAAAACCATAAATCAGGATGGATATCGAGCTCAGCAATGATCTCTCCCTTATTAAACGTGCCGCCCTCTTCAGAGATATGGGTAATCCGATCCATCATCAACATGTTTGGTAAGGGTAATCGAGCGTTGCCTTCGCCGAATAACTCACCTTTACCGCATGAGATTATTTCATCGTAGCTGAATTTATTTTGTCGTTGCATTTGATTTATAGGGAGTAGTAGCAGCGCCGCATTCTACAAGAACGAGGCTTAATGGGCAAAAGCTTTGCTAGGTTAATCACATCCAAGCGATGCATAGTCTTTAGCTATTCCATTCAAGCGCAGTAGCTATAGAGGGAATAATCTGACCAAATGACAAAAATTTAGATAAAAGGTCACCTGTTAAGTGTAAAATTACTCGATAATAAGGTTAGCTTGCAGTGATATTTTAATTAGCTAACAACAACTTTAATGCAAGATTGAGAGCTCAAACGTGGCAAAACCGAGTAATAAAAGTAGTCCCGCCAAAAAAAACGCACCTAAAGCTAGCGCCAAAGTGGTTTCTGAAAAGGTAAGCAGTGCTAAGGCAACGACTGCTGCCAAGACAACCGTACAGCAAAGTCGAGCGGACAATGCGTTGGCCACTAAGACAATGACCAAAGCCAGTGCGAAGAAAAGCAAATTAGGTGCTAAATCGAGAGTGCCAGAAGGGGGGTCGAGTAAAGCGGTAACAGATAAAGCAACATCGACTAAAGCAACTCAGTCTGACACCCTATCCGCTAAATCACCGTCACACGTTGTAGTCACGGAGCGTAAATTGATCGAGAAAACCAATGGTGGGAATGGCATCGCGTGGCTTGCCTTATTGTGCGGTTTAGGTGGTTTGGCGGCAGGGGGTTATGCTTTTTACCAAAGCACATTGAATCAACAGGGTGTCGGCGGAATAGTGACCTCAATGAGTACGCAGTTGAACACTTTGTCAGCCAGTCAAACGCAGTCAGTGGACGTATTGGATGGAGTCACTGCGCGCGTTGACTCAATTGAGATGCGAGTCAGTGATCAATTCTTAAGCGTTGAGACTAGCTTCACAGAAAACACGGCATTGTTAGAGCAGTTAAAGGCTCAAATTTCTACTGTAGAAGGCAAAGAGCCAATGGCTCTGCTGGAGCAAACTCAAGTGTTGGAAACTCGCTCGCAGATTTTGCAAAAACAGTCTCTAGCGTCTATCAATCAGCTTGGCGCACAAGTTGGTCAAACTGTATCAAAATGGCAGCGGCAAGAATTTTTATCAGTGTTGTCTTCTGTTGAGCGCAACTTAGCTTGGACGGATGATACTAAGCGTGCTGTAACAAATCTGAAAATGCTGGGTACTGAAATAAACTCATTAGATAGCGACGATTTTGCAGCAGTAAGCAGCGCCTTGGCAGTCGATATCGCGGTGCTAGAAGCGATTGAACCTGTAGATGTAGAAGCGACTTATCAACAGCTAGCTAGCTTAAGCAGTCAAGTGGCTTCTTTGACGTTTATGCAAGACACTAATTTTGGCGCTGAACAACCCAAAAGAGAGAGCGCTAGCGACTCCTCTGTAGGAGAGCAGGAAGACAGCACAGGAGACAAACTTAAGGCCATTGGTAAAAGCTTGCTCGCGGATATTGGTAGCATGGTCAAAGTTAGAACAGTCGGTGAGGCCCCGATGGCCTTACTCGACGCGAATACTAAATTCATGATCAACGAAGCCATTCGTTTAGATCTCAAGTCAGCCCAATTGGCTTTGCTGAAGAGGAATGACGCCGTGTTTGTAGCCGCTTTGCAGTCTGCATTAGAAACGTCAAGACTCTACTTAGATCAGCAATCTGACAATGTTACCTCTTGGTCAAATACATTTGGCGGATTAAGCTCTTTGACGTTGAATAACACCGCAAACCTGACTTTAAAGTCAAAGGAAGCAATGGACCGAGTGCTCTCTCAGTCAAGCCCTGAAGTTACCGAAGGAGAACAATAGAAAATGAAATTATTAACTATTGTTGTTGTCGCGCTAGTATTTGGTATTTGGTTTGGTGACAGAACGCTTGAGGGTACAGATTTAGTTAGGGTCTTCTTTGGCGACCAGATAATAGATATTCAATTACCCTTATTTGTCGTCGCCTTAGTCGCCGCATTTGCTGTTCTATACTTAGTATGCGGCTGGCTATTCAGTATTTTTCGTGCGCCTAAAAAAGCCAAGCAATGGAACAAGGAGCGTCAAGGTAAAAATGCCCAAAATGACACTTTACGCGGCTATGCACGTTTAATTGAAGGCGATTGGGATGGCGGTGAGAAAGACCTGATTAAGCGCTTAGATCACTGTCAAACACCGTTACTAAATTATCTGGGGGTGGCTTATGCCGCTCAACAACGCCAAGATTTTATCAAACGTGATCGATATTTGGCCTTAGCGGAAAAGAGTGATCCAGCAAATAGAATGGCCGTCGACCTGACTCGTGCGCGCATGTTGACCCAGGCTGGAGATTACGGCGCTGCTAAGACTTTGATAGACTCTATGCACAAGCTGGCGCCGGCGAATAAAACTGTACTACGGTTAATGTCTGATGTTTATAAAAATACCGAAGACTGGACGGCATTATCGAGCTTGTTGCCTAAGTTGGAAAAATGTAAAGCAATCGGACATGATCAACTCTGTGAGCTAGACCTGCTTGCGCGAGAATCTCAAATGACGGATGCCTTAGATGAGTCAGGTGTCACCACTGAGCAAGAATTCAAAGCGCTGCCGCGGAAGCGTAAAACTGACGCTACCATGGCAACCATGTATGCCAAAAAACTGATTCAGGAAGGAGACCTTAAAACGGCTGAAGCGATTATCCGCAAAGCGATAAGCAAGAGATGGACTACCGAATTAGCGGGTTTGTATGGCAAAACCCGTTCGAGGGATATGCGGGCACAAATTAATTTGGCCACCACCTGGTTGTCAAAGCACGAAGACGATGCAATGGTTCACTTAAGTTTGGCACGGTTAAACATGGCCAATAACCAAGTTGAAAAAGCCAAAGGGTATTATGAGAAAGCCATCAAACTCGGTGCGGGTTATGAAGCGTTCTATGAGTTAGGTGCTTACTTTGAAGAGCAGGGTGACGACGTCGCAGCGCTGAGCTATTACAAAAAGGGTTTACAGTCTGTAACCACGCTGGCGCCGGCGTTGGCAGCGCCTCATGGCTTAGGTTCAGTTGCCAGGTTAGATTCTGTAGTCACGCCAGGCATGGGGGAAGATGACCAACGCTTGGGTGTAGCAAACGCTTCAAAAGCGACTAAGGCCATTGAAGTGATTGAAGCCGAGATTGTTAAAAAACCTTAGTCTTTAGCTTAGCTTATGGCCCGATCTAGCGGCGGTTAACTGCGCCGCTTATTCGCTAACAGCAGCATAATCAAACGCATCTGAATGGTAAAAATCAGTATTTAGGTTTTTGCTTTTCAAGGCGCCCAAAACAGAGTCCGTCATAATGGGCGGGCCGCTTGCATAAACACTGTAATCGCTTACGTCATCGTAGGCGCGCGCAACGGCTTCATGAACAAAACCCGTTTCCCCTTGCCAACTGTCGTCCTCTGTCACACCTGATAGTACGGGGGTATAGCTTATAAAGTCATGGTCTTGCGCCCATTGTATTGCCAAATCATCCAAATACAAATCGGCTTTAGCGCGAGCACCCCAAAATAAGTGAATGGGTTGACCATGACCGATTTCAATCGCTTCTTCTATTAAGCCTTTTATAGGGGCAAAGCCGGTGCCGCCGGCGACCATGATAATAGGGCGGCTCTCGTCAGTTCGCAGAAAGTAGGTGCCGAACGGAGCTTGGATCCGCAGAATATCTTTTACGTTAAGGTGCTCCAGCACGAAGGGGGAGTAATGACCATCAGGAACAATTCTAATATGTAACTCAAGTCCATTCTCTTTGGCAGAGGTTACGTTGTTACCGATAGAAAAACTACGGTGTTTGCCGTCCTTCAATTGAATTTGTAGATATTGGCCTGGCAGAAAATTTAAGGTTTGGGTTTTCGGCAGAGTTAAAAATAGCTGTACCACATCGGGTGCTAAGAGAATTTTCTGTGAAACTCGGGTCGGCATTGTTTTGATTTCAATGCTGTTAGCCACTTCTATTTCTTTTACGCTAATAACCACATCGCTCAGTGGGATGCCTTGGCATAACAAACACTGACCGGCGGATTTATCGGCTTCAGTCAGGGTGCTTGGATCGCTGTTACCGTAATCAATTTCACCACTAACCACAGTGGCTTTGCAGGCACCGCATACGCCTGATTGGCAACCGTAGGAGTACATATGTCCGTTTCGTAGTGCTGCGGCCAAGATACTCTCTCCTTCGTTGGCTATGTAACTCGATTGATTTTGCTCGTTGGTGATAGTGTGTGTCATAATTTGAAGCTCGACGAAATAGCGCGCAATTTTAGTTTAGTTTTTTTCCCAGCGCATTGATTTTGTCACGATCATCCCATTTTTTATTCTCCACTCATAGCGTATTTTATGCCCGAATTACCTGAAGTCGAAACGGCGCGACGCGGCATTGAACCGTTTTTAGTAGGGCACGAAATTGCTCAGCTAACCGTGCGAGATCGCCGCCTTCGCTGGCCCGTGCCTGCGGGCTTAGAACAACAAATTGCTGGGCAGACTATTTCCGCAGTGAAACGGCGTGCAAAATACATCTTGATTGATCTTGATGTGGGTACATTACTGTTGCATCTGGGTATGTCGGGCTCGGTACGTATCGTCAAGCCTGATCAGCAGGAACTCAAAAAGCACGACCATTTTGATCTGATTTTGGATAGTGGCTATTGCCTAAGATATAACGATCCTAGGCGCTTTGGCAGTTTTTTGTGGAGTGAAAACGCAGCCACGCACAAGCTACTGGCTAGCTTGGGTCAAGAGCCGCTGAGTGCTGAGTTCACGGGCGCTTATTTGCATACAGCCGCAAAAGGAAGAAATACCGCAATCAAACAATTCATCATGAGTCAGCAGGTGGTGGTAGGCGTTGGCAACATCTACGCCAGTGAAGCGTTGCATATTGCGGGCATCTCTCCCCTGCGTTCAGCAGATAAAATATCACTAAAACGTATGGTGCTGTTTGTAGACGTCATTCAACAGGTGTTGAAGCAAGCGATAGAGGCTGGCGGTACCACATTAAAAGACTTTACCAATAGCGATGGTAAGCCGGGTTATTTTAAACAGGCGCTGGCAGTTTATGATCGAGCGAACCAACCTTGTTTAAATTGTAAAACTGGACAAGTGACAAAAATAATTCAGGGGCAAAGAGCGACTTACTATTGCAGCAGCTGTCAGAAATAGTGTGGCTATGGGTTTTCATCGCTGTTGTTGTAGCGCTGACATTGGTAATGGTGAACTCAAGCTCAGTGGTGTCGCCTGTATTGACCGGGTTGTCTAAGAAGGTTTTGGTGATTATAGGGCTGGTGTCTACATACAAGTCGTCGCTAGGCATATTCCCGATGGTAGGAGAGCCATCAATCGTGGCGGTGATGACATCGGTGGTATTGGTGTAAGCGCCACTCGCTGCAGTCCCCGGAACAGTTAAGCTAACACGTATTGTACAAAACGACTCAGCGCCAATAGTGCCGCTGTTCAGTGAGATGCTAGCACTTCCCATCCCTAATACCATAGAACCAATGCCGCAATCATTCGATATCAAGCTGCCAAAGCTTAGCCCCATTAGGCTGGAACCAACGCGGTTAAATCATCTTTAAAGGAGACATTAGAAGCAGAATGGCTTCGATCAAAATTAGAAATGACAAACTCTAATGTGGCCGAACTGCCGGGGGCGACAGGGTCGTCGGTAAACGACTTGGTGATGGCTAAGTCGGTGCGCGTGACTTCTAGGGTCGCATTGGCTTTGCCGCTCGCGAAGTCATCAGATAATAGCTCGCCAGAAAAATTGTGAAGCATTTCCGCGGTCGTTGCGATGACATCAACCGTCACTGTGCAGTTGGCGCCGCTAGACAATACCTCAGAGCCAGGAAATATTGAGTTACCCCTCGCATCCAATATAACGCTGTTTCTGCCGGGCGCCGCTGTCACAGTCGTATTAGGGGAGTTAGTCCTAATGCAGTCAGTGCTGGCTAATGTCAGTGCGAAAAGTAACGATTGAACGAGCAATTGGAAAGGGTTTTAAGAGGTTATCCGCTTATTATTAGATTTCATATTCTGATGCTTTTTGGGGTGGTGTTAGAGGTTTTATAACCTCACAATGTAACAATGCATTATTAATCGCGAGGGCCTACTTTGCTTCAATCCTCAAAACCGACACTTTCGAACGCGTTATCAACTGCAAACGATGGCTGTTCAGAAGCAAACTTTAGAAATCATAATCCACGCAAATGCCGTAAATTAGAAGACGAATAGGGGAGTGGTAAGCCAAAGGAAAAGGCGGCATCAAACAGTACTGCGCGACTTTTCCAGTGTAAAATAGTAGGTAAAGCATTCAGCTGTGTCACGGCTAACTCTACCTAGGCAGGAATATCATGATATTTGACAGAACCAGTATGATTTCGAAATGGATAGTGAGTGCATTTTTGGCAGCTAGCTGCGCAACACACGCGCAGATTATTTCTGTGCAAGAAGACCCAAACAGAGGTTGCCGGATAGATCCTGCCGAATGGGTGGGAATGCACCAGCAGGATTTGGTTTTACAACTAGGCGCTGAGCAAAATATTACATTGCCAGTGGGCATGGCCGACGAAAGCGATGAACGCCGCGCAGGTTACCAGTGGGTTTGCCCGAAACAAGCAGAAAACACTGCGATATTATTCCCCTTTTCGGGAGAGATTGATACTGCTTTTCATATGCGTAATGTCTACGTGCCGTTGAATATCATATTTTTTGACGCACAAGGCGGTTTAGTGGATAAGTTGTGGATGTCACCTGAAGCGAATACCGAGGGCCAGCCACAATACTATAGGCCAAGTGGGCCATTTAAATTCGCTTTGGAAATGACAGAAAGCTTTACGGCGAGTCGGTTAGTTAACGCCGAGGTGCTTAGTCTGAATTTGGCCGCCAGCGGCTTACTGTAACCTTTTGTTTGGCACTATGAAGAAACAACATATCCTGTATCGTCGAGACTATTGTGGCTTTTGTGGTCGGGTCGAAGGCGTGATCAAAAAATTAAACATCGAGATCGAACTCCGCGACATTTGGGAAGATGACGCCAGTTACGACGAGTTAGAAGCCGCCACTGGCAGGGGGGCGGTGCCCGTACTGAGAATCGTTGATGAGCAAGGTCAATCAAAATGGCTGCCAGAATCGATTGATATAGCCAACTATTTGATCGCCGAATTTGCAAGCTAAAGCTAAAGCTAAAGCTAGTGCAGTGTTTAGTTGGCCTGGGAATCGACTTTGTTGGAAGCTTGCTTTCTTGATCTAGTAGTCGTGCTCTTCTTCGTGGGTTTTGTCGCTATCGTTGTATGACGCTATTGAAGCTGAAAGTAGGTGGTACTCCTCGCATTCGCCGCAATACTTTGCTAGGCGCTTAAGTTGCTTTTTGACTAACCTTGGCTTATTAGTGCTAAGGTAAAGTTCACCAAGGTACTCATTCGCGCGCAAGTGTTTTTTATCTATCTTTAAGGCTTTCTTATACGCTTTCAGTGACGCTTTGTAGTTGCCGTTTTTGCGTTCGCTATAACCCAACCAATTCCATGCATTGGCGTTGTTTTTCTCTGTCTTGATAAAGGAGCGGAACTCAGAAATGGCTTTTTGGTATTCTCCGGCCTTCACAGTGGCAACAATTTTATGAGATAAAGCTTCCGCTTCTACTGCAGGCTCACTACTGCCAGCGGCAAATAAATGATTTGCATTAAATGTCAGGAGGATCATGAAAATCAGTGAAAGGTTGGTTTTCGTGCGAGCACACATTGTTAGTTAAGATTGCCATTCGACAGCGCTAAACCGGGTTGGTTCATGGTTGGGATTAAACGTGTGGATAGCCACTAGGGAGCAGCGCATTGGGTGGCTGTTGCTTAATCAACGAGACTTATGCCGGAAAAGATTTAGCCTGAGGTGAGAATCTTGTTAACCAATTTGGTGGTTGAGTTGGGGTGTTTGAACGTGAGTGAATGCGTCTGACCGCCTTGCGCGGTAACCAATTCATAGCCAACGATGGCCTCAACCGGCCAATCGCCTCCTTTAACCAAGTGATCGGGGCAAATTTGTGTGATGAGATCAAGCGGTGTGTCAGTGTCAAAAGAACACACTGCGTCGACGCAGTGCAATGCCGCAATCACCGCCATTCTGTCTTCTAAAGAGTTCAAAGGTCGCTCGGGGCCTTTATTTAAGCGACGTACAGAATCATCGCTATTAAGCGCAACAATCAGTCTATCGCCTAATGCTGCCGCTTCTTCCAGATAAGTGATGTGGCCACGATGCAGTAAATCAAAACAACCGTTAGTAAATACCAATGGTCTGGCAGTTTGCTTCAGCCAGCTTATAAGGTCGCTTGGCTGAGCCAAGATTTTCTTGGCGTGATCACTTTTCATGGGGTGTTTAAACAGGCGGCATAAATACTTTAATGATGCGAGTTACGCCGCTGACATTCTTTGCCAGTGCAACTGCCGTTTCACCTTCAATAGGCGTTACGATGCCCAGCAGATGAACCACGCCGCGCTCGGTCACTACTTTGATGTTGGTTGAATCAACGTCTTTGCTGCGAACGAGTTCCGTTTTAACTTTAGCGGTTATGAGGGTGTCATTGGCGCGACTGGTTAAGCTACTGGTGCCGGCAATTTCAAGCTGGTTAACCACTTGGGCCACGCCTTGATAACTGTTGGCAATATCTTCTGCGTGCGCTTTTTGTGTTTCACTGGTGACTTCGCCAGAAAGTAATACCACCCCATTTAAGGCGGTGACGCTGATATGAACCCCAGGACGCATGCTTTTGTCCTTAAGAATGCTGCCTTTAATGCTAGCTTCTGCTAAATTGTCGTCAATGATGGTGCCCATGGTGCGACGTTCTTTGATCAAATCGATGGCGGTAACGCTAATGACGCCAATTGCCGCAGGTATGCAGGCACTTAAAAGGGCGATCGAACTCGCAAGAATTGAGTTGCGAATTAAATTTCTTAGCTGACTTGGTTGATTGCTCATAAGGCTTATCCGAATAAATGATGATCAATTAAATCACACAGGCAGTGAATAATAAGGCCGTGTACTTCTTGGATGCGCGCAGTTTCGTTGTTAGGTACGCGCAGTTCTATGTCGTTGGTTTGCTTTAGTGTGGTCATCTTGCCGCCCGATTTACCGTTTAGAAAAATGCACCGCATTTGTTTATTATGAGCGGCGTTGATGGCCGCCAAGATATTTGCTGATTCCCCCGAGGTGCTAAACGCAACGAGAATGTCGTTCGGATTACCTAGCGCCTCAACTTGTTTACTAAATACTTCATCATAACTGTAATCGTTGCCGATTGAGGTGATGGTGGAAACGTCAGCGCTTAAGCTCATGGCTGGGAGTGGGCGGCGCTCCATGTCCATTTTGTTTAATAGCTCACCTGAAAAATGCAATGAGTCACAGGCTGAGCCGCCATTACCGCAAATTAATATTTTGCCGCCGCTGTTAATGCAATCTACCAATGCCATTGCTGCCAACGCAATGTCGGCTTGTAACGCAGGCAGTGAAGCGGTGAGCGCCGCAATGCTGCGGTCAAAGTGTTGGGTTATGCGCGTATCCGGACTCATCTTCTAAGGGCTGTTTTTAAGGGGTCAAATTCAACTGACAAAAGCGTCTTGTATCCACTCGATTTTAACCCGTTTTAGCGGGCCGCTCATGGCTATTACGTCAAATCGACAAGAATCGAATTCGTCGGTGTGGGTGAGCATAAAATGTTCGGCCGTGCGAATAAGTTTTTTCTGTTTGCGCGAATCTACACTTTCAATTCCGCCGCCAAACTGAACACTATTACGATAACGAACTTCGATGAACGTCCAACAATCTGCATCTCGCATAATTAAGTCGATCTCCCCGTGTTGGCATCGATAATTCTGGGTATGTACCTTTAGTCCTTTCTCTACTAGATAGGCTTTGGCAAGTTGCTCCGTGTTTTGCCCAATCTCTCGGGTTGTTAGTGTGGTGTCGAAACCAGCGGGGCGCAGTATTTTATTGAGGGCTTTCTTTATCATGGACACTGACGTTAACACCGTCCTGCGTGAATTTGGCCCACGTACTCTCATGATTTAGGTTGCGGTGTTGATCTAAGCGCAAGCTCATGGTTTTGCCCTTAAATTGTTGCCACGGGTCAGCTTGTAAGCGAGCCATTTGCGGGATGACTTCGTAAGCGGCGTAGCCTAAAGCGTAGAGTCTATCTAAGCTTGAGCCCCCATACTTTAGAATGTCCTGCGTGGTTGTCACCAGTAAAGGGGTGTTACTGGTTAGGTCTGCTTCAGTGGCGATGTCGGGGTTTGTGTTTGAATCCGTGTTTGGTTTTAGCTCTTCGTCTAGGTCCGAGTTGAGATTTAACTTGAGGTCAGAGTCTGAATCGACCAAGCCGTTTAAAAGCCAGGGTAAGTCAACAAAGCTCAGGCCGTTTAGGTCGGCGTCGCTGATTTTATTGAATTTACCAGAAAACACGCTAGAGGTGGCGAACAAAGGGAGGTCATGTGCTCGATAGAATTTTAATAGGGGTACAATTTTACGCGCATCTCCTGCCGAGGTGGCAACGAACACAAAATCAACATCATCACGTCTGCGGACGCTGTGTTCTAATCTGCGATCCAATAATTGTTCTAAGCGTTTATGGCGAATTTCACTGTCATTGATGGTTAGAACGTTTTTAACGCTGATAGCAATGTCTTCGTTATCAAGTAAATAGCGTTGTTCAGCTTTTATAGAACCGCCTTTTTCGCTGAATGCCTTGCTAAAAGCCAGGGCAACTCGCTCTCCCCATGCATTATTTTTGCGCAATATTACGGCGCTTTTGAGGCCGCTTTGAATGGCTTTTTCCGCTATGGCCTGGGCATCTTGCTCAGGAGACAAGCCCAAGCCCCATGCGTTTAGGTGAGGGCTGTTTTCCGGTAGCAAGCCAACCAATAACGTGGGTACAGGCAAGTTAGGTTGTTCGTGTAACACCTTAACGGCTTGACGCCCTAGCGGGCCGACCACGAAGTCAGCGCCATCGTTTATCGCAGATCGATAATAAAGCGGACTTAAGTCAGACTCTGCGCCAATATCGTAAACGCGTGAGCGGTTTTGCCCGGTGGCTTCACGCTCGGCTTCAAAAAAACCTGCTCTAAAGGCTTCAGCGGCGTGTCCTAAGCCTGAGGTGAGTGGCAATAACAAGGCAATACTGTTTGCAGAAATATTGGCCGCGATGGATTGTGAGTCGTTTATGAACAGACTGGGATTGACAGGGTGGCTAATGTGCCGTTGCTGCCAACGAATCCAGGCGTGATCATCCATGTGGCCATCGCGTCGTTGTTCGACTAGTTCTATCCAGCCAGCTAGATCAGCGTGGTTCACGTTGCGTTCTAACTGATATAGTTGTGGTTTGCTAAGCTGGTTTAGTAAGGCGTAAAGTTTGGTTAGGTTGGTGTCAGCGGCTTCGTCGGCTAATAAGTCGCCCAATAATAAGCGGGACTCAATGGCCTGCTCGTATTGCAGCTGCGAGGTAAGAATATCTGCTTGTAAGTCGAGGATATCTGCTTGTAACTTTGTAGTAATGGGTGCGACGCTAAGCGCTCGGAGTAATTGCTGTGCTGCCAAGGTGTCACCAAACAGAAACTTAAACTGCGCTCGGATAAGTTGGTACTCGTAAGCTTGGTCGGGGTTAAGGTTTTGTATATCAACTTGCGAAAGCACCGATTCAGCCGTTGATACATGACCTTGGTCTAAAAATACTTTGCTGGCCTTAAACAGCAGTGTGCTTTTTGCGGATAGATTGGTTTGGGCGTCAGCTTGTTCAACTAATTTCCACGGGTCGACTTTAATAGCCAGTGCCTGTTCCGAGAGAACTTCATCGTCCAAAGCAGAGGTGGTAGCTTCTGGTGCTTCAGTGGTGGGTGCGATTGTTTCAGTAGGGGGGGTGGGCTCTATAACGTCAACCGGTGGGAGCTCAGTTTGCGTAGAACTACAGGCGTTTAATAGGAACGCCAAAATCGTTGCCGTGAATAAATTAAACAAGCGCTTGCGAGCCATAGGGAACCTTGCCACAATCAGACCTAAATGAGATGTGAGAGTATACGGTAGCGGACGATGAACAGCAAAGCAGGAAACTTATATATCGTGGCAACGCCCATTGGTAACCTAGGGGATATTACCTATCGGGCAGTCGACACCTTAAAGAAGGTGGATCGAATTCTGGTAGAAGACACCCGGCATGCGCGCACTTTGCTCGATCATTATGCCATTCGCACGCCATTGCAAGCCTTTCACGAGCACAATGAGTTAAAACTGATCCCGACTATTATGGAGGCATTACAACAAGGAGAGTCGTACGCAATGATCAGTGACGCGGGGACGCCATTGATAAGCGACCCGGGCTATAAATTGGTCAACCAATTACAGATTGCGGGCATTCAAGCTTTAACCGTTCCTGGTGCTTGTGCGGCCATCGCGGCGCTTTGTGTTTCGGGTATGGCCACTAATCGTTTTGCGTTTGAAGGGTTTTTACCAGCCAAAACAGCGGCACGCTTGGCGGCGCTTGAAATGCTTAAGCAAGAGCCTCGCACGCTGATATTTTATGAAGGCAAGCATCGGATTATTGCTTGCTTGCAATCCATGGCGCAGGTGTTCGGTGCGCAGCGAGAGGTGGTAGTTGGGCGAGAATTAACCAAGAAATTTGAAACAGTTGTAGCGGGGGCATTTGATGATGTCATCAGGCAAATTGGAAGTAGCCCTGAAAATCAAAAGGGCGAATTTGTCATTTTGGTTGAAGGCCTGAAGCTAGTTGCAGAAGATGTCGATATCGAAAAAATACTGACTGTATTGCTTGAAGAGCTCAGCGTGAAGCAAGCCAGTAAGCTGGCGGCGAAATTAAGTGGGGTTAGTAAAAATATCTGCTATGAGAAGGCAGTACAATTACAACAAGACAAGTAAGGCTAATCAAAACTAAACCTAAACATGAGTCAATTTTGGAATAAACGTACCCATTCGTTAAGCCCGTATGTGCCCGGCGAGCAGCCGCAAGATCAGGCCTACATAAAGCTCAATACTAATGAGAACCCTTATCCGCCTTCAGGGCGGGTTGTGAAAGCGATGGAGTCAGCGCTGCACCAAGGTTTGCAGTTATACCCTGATCCTCACTGTAAGCAGCTTAAACAAGCCATTGCTGATTATTACGGTTGTAATGTGTCTAATGTGTTTGTAGGGAACGGCTCAGATGAAGTGCTGGCGCATATTTTTGCTGGATTATTTGATCATGATCAAGCGTTGATATTGCCTGATATAAGCTATAGTTTTTATCCAGTATACGCACAGTTATACGGGCAAAAAACCCAACAGATGGCTTTGGATGAGTCGTTTGAAATTGATTTAACCCGCTATCCTACGCAAAACGGCGGCGTTATTTTTGCCAACCCCAACGCACCTACCTCTATCACTAAACCATTGATAGAAATAGATAAATTTCTAAAATTGAACACTCAAAGCGTGGTGGTGGTCGATGAGGCGTATATTGATTTTGGAGGAGACTCCGCGATCGCGCTGATCGACAAATACCCCAATTTATTGGTGACGCAAACCCTGTCAAAATCACGTTCCTTAGCCGGTTTGCGAGTGGGCTTTGCGGTCGGCGATAAATCGCTTATCGAAGGCTTAGAGCGAGTCAAAAATTCGTTTAATTCGTATCCTCTAGATAAGGTGGCCCTGGCGGGATCGGTTGCCGCAATTGAGGATGAAGCGGCTTTTGAGCAAAGCACGGCGAAAATAATTAAAACCCGTGAATGGGCCGCAAAACAACTGACTTCTCTGGGTTTTGAAGTATTGCCGTCTGGCGCCAATTTTCTGCTTGCCAAGCCCCAGTTTATGGGCGCTGAGCAGCTTTACTTCGGCCTCAAGGAACGCGGTATATTGGTGCGCTATTTTAGCCAAGATCGCATCAACGAATATGTGCGTATTACCGTTGGCACCGATGAGGAAATGCGCACTTTGATGGATCAACTCGAGCAAATGGCCTCGCCGTTAAGCTAAATTTACGCCTCATTTAAAAAACGAAAGCGTGGCTGTGATTCACCGTAGATTGAAACGGTTTCAGTAAACATTTCTAAGGGGCGCACCCATAAGCCGCCTTCGCCGTATAAGGGTTGATATACCACTAATTCTTCTTCTGTTTCGCTGTGCTTTGCCACGCCAATAACGTGGTAATTTTGGCCTTTGTAGTGCTGATATTTGCCGGTTTGAATTGACATGGGCTGATAGTGTATTTGGCGGTTGAATAAATGGGTATTTTAACGTAATGTCGGCGCAGAGTTGGTCAGACGATCGCGGTAACTTGCCTTGTGCAATTTTATCGAGGAAAGTCCGGGCTCCAAAGGGTAGAGTGCCAGATAACGTCTGGGCGGCGTAAGCCGATGGCCAGTGCCACAGAAAATGAACCGCCATTTCTTTTGAGATGGTAAGGGTGAAAAGGTGCGGTAAGAGCGCACCGCGCACTTGGTAACAAGTGTGGCAGGGTAAACCCCACTCGGAGCAAGACCAAATAGGAAACCAGTCTGGCTTGTATTTTCGGATACAGGCTGGTTAGGCGCGACCCGCGTTGGTTTCGGGTAGGTTGCATGAGGTATTTGGCGACAAATGCCCTAGATGAATGATCGTCCAACGACAGAACCCGGCTTATCGACCAACTTTATTTAACATACCTATTGTTATGGGTTAACTTAAAGCCATAGCTCGTTGATTTTAAACGTAGTTTAATTTCGCATTTCTAATCCCCTAAAAGCACGTATCTTATTGAAAAACCTTGACTTATTTCGGGGTGAAACCTATTATTTAACGCTAGTGGTAAAAAGTGGTAATAAACGGGTTTTCTCGGAAAATATTTCATGTTTCGCGGTGCAAATTATATAAAAGTTGATGGCAAAGGTCGAGTGGCCTTGCCGACTCGTCTGCGCGAAGCGATTTCGCAGCGCAGCGCGGGCAACTTGGTGGTTACCGTGAGTCACACCTACGAACCTTGTTTGGTGCTTTATCCGCTCGACGAGTGGGAAAGAGCTGAAGAGAAGGTCAACGCCCTGCCCAGCTTTAAATCACAACACCAAGAGCTAAAACGTTTTTTCATTGGTTATGCCACAGACGTGCAACTAGATAAAACTGGTCGAGTTTTATTACCTCCCACATTGCGAGAATTTGCGCAGGTAGAGAAAGGTATTTATTTGGTTGGACAGGGAGAGAAATTTGAGATATGGAGCCAAGCCAACTGGGAGAAGAAAATGCAAGCATGGGTCGGGCATGCCCCCGACCCCAACGACACCTCCCCAGAGTTGGAGAGCTTACAGTTGTGATGCCACCTTCAGCGCATCAAACCGTTTTGCTCAATGAGGCGGTCGATGCGCTGTCTCTAAAGCCGAACGGTGTTTATATCGACGGGACTTTTGGTCGCGGTGGGCATGGTTTACTTATTCTTTCTCGTTTGGGTGAGTCAGGAAAGTTGATTGTATTTGATAGAGACCCAGAAGCTATCGCGGCGGCTGAAGAGCTATTGGGTGACGACCCACGTGTGGTCATTATTCATGCGCCGTTCTCTTCGATGAAAGAAGAGCTTGACGAACTAGGCTTATACGGCGACGTTGATGGTATTGTCCTGGATTTGGGTGTGTCATCGCCACAGATTGACGTGGCAGAGCGCGGCTTTAGCTTTCAAAAAGACGGCCCGTTGGATATGCGCATGGACACCACCCAAGGTTTGACTGCAGCTCAGTGGTTGGCTGAAGTTGAAGAGAATGAATTGATTCGGGTATTGAAACGATATGGTGAGGAGCGTTTCGCAAAGCGCATCACTACCGCGATCAAAGCAGTGCTACTTGAAACTCCAATTGAAACCACTTTGCAATTGTCGCGCATTGTCGATGATGCTGTTCCTTTCAAAGAAAAAGATAAACACCCAGCAACCCGTTCATTTCAGGCTATTCGCATTGCGGTAAACGCTGAGTTACAAGAACTTGAAACCGTATTGCCCGTGGCATTTGAGGCGCTTGCGCTTGAAGGGCGGCTGGCGATTATCAGTTTCCATTCTTTAGAAGACAGAATGGTGAAGAATTATTTCCGCGATGAAGCAAAAGGAGACCCGTATCCGATTGATTTACCTATCCAAGCCGATCTGATTAAGCCCAAGTTGAAGTTGATCGGTAAGCCGGTTCGTGCATCTAAAGAAGAAGTGCGGGCAAATCGGCGCTCTCGCAGTGCGATCATGCGCATTGCTCAGAGATTGCGCTTATGACCGAGCGCACACAAATAGGTTGGGGTTTGGTATTGGTGTTTGCAGTCGTTGCATCCGCATTATCTGTGGTGACGGTGAGACAGTTAAATAGGGTGAGCTTTTACCAGGCCCAAAAGCTACAACATCAACGTGACGACTTAAGTATAGAGTGGCGTCAGCTAATGGCTGAATACTCAACTTGGCGCCTTGAACATAAAGTAGAGAACGAAGTGCGCGGCGAGAGCGGGCTTAATCCACCTCAAGATGAAGAGATAAAAACCATCCAGTTGGCGAAGAGTTTTAACCCGTGAAGCGCCAAGACCAAGATCAAATTAATCGCACGTTGATGCGTAAAAACGTGTTGCTGAGCATTGGCTTTATTGGTTTTTGTTTTTTGGCGGCCAAGCTATTAGTGATCAATACAAAAGGCCATGAGAACTTGGTGTCGCGAGCTGAAGCGAGACATGTTCGCGCCTTAGATATACAACCATTACGTGGTCCGATTTATGATCGTAATGAACGGTTATTGGCGGTCAGTACCCCAGTAGATACTTTATGGGCAGAGCCCAAAGTATTCTGTAAACAGACAGATCGATGGCACAGCATTGATAAGTTGGTGGCCGTTGATAAAAAAACGCTGAAAGCCATTTGCAAAAAACGCGAGACAGACGGCTTTATCAATGATTTTATGTTTGTTAAACGTCAAATTTCTCCCGCCGACGCTGCCGAAGTAATCGAACTGGGTATAGAAGGACTTAATAAGCGCCGC
This sequence comes from Gammaproteobacteria bacterium, assembly GCA_047639475.1. Taxonomy (GTDB): domain Bacteria; phylum Pseudomonadota; class Gammaproteobacteria; order Arenicellales; family Poriferihabitantaceae; genus JAAELZ01. The sequence goes on along the minus strand of JBLIOD010000010.1, from coordinate 35,764 downwards.
GAATACAAACGCTTTTACCCAACCGGGCCAGCTTCAGGGCACGTGGTCGGTTTTACTGATCGAGATGGTATGGGGCAAGAAGGCATCGAAAAGATGTATGACCAGCACTTAAGTGGCAGCGCCGGTAAAAAAACATTACACCGAGATAGCCGCGGCCGGTTTGTAGAATATGTTGAGCAACTAGAAGCGGTAGAAAATGGTCAAGCATTAACGTTGACCTTAGATAGTCGTTTGCAATATTTAGCCAGCGCCTATTTAGAGGAAGAGCGACGTAAGCACCAGGCTGCGGCCGCGAACGCCATTGTAATACATGTGCCCACTGGCGAAATATTGGCGATGGTGGACTCACCACAATTTAATCCTAATGACCGGCGAACGTTACAACCTGAATTGTTTCGTAATCGGGCGGTGACTGATGTGCAAGAGCCAGGTTCAACCATTAAGCCATTTACCGTGGCAATGGCCTTGGAGAGTGGTCGATATAGCCCGTCTTCAACGATTGATACCGGCAAAGGCCGTTTTAAAATTGGCGGCAGCACGATCACCGATACCCATGAAAATGGAGTACTTAGTTTGCACGACATCGTTGTTAAATCTAGCAATATCGGCGTGACCAAGCTATCTCTCGAGTTTGATGCATCTCTATTTCACGAGACTTTGTCAAAGGCAGGTTTTGGCAAAATGGTGGGTGCAGTGCCGGCAGAAGTAAGTGGCATTTTACCCAAACGAGATAAGCTCATTGACCGAGCTACACAGTCTTATGGTTATGGTTTAAATGCAACTGCGTTGCAATTGGCGCGTGCTTACACTGTTTTTGCCAATGGCGGCAATTTGCTGCCGCTGAGTCTGGTGAGAGACAGCACCACGGCGGCGAAAATGCCGACTCCTGTCTTTAGCAAAAAAACCATTGAACAGATGCTGCCGATGCTTGAAGAGGTGGTGAGTGTTGATGGTACGGCGCGTAGAGCAGCGGTACCTCGCTATCGAGTCGGCGGAAAAACGGGCACAACCTATAAACTGCTTAATAACGGCTACGATAAAGAGCGTTATGTGTCTTGGTTTGCAGGCTTAGCGCCGATATCAGACCCACAGTTTGTGATGGTAGTGATGATGGATGACCCCCGCGGTAAATATCATTACGGCGGTCAAGTCGCGGCTCCCGTGTTCTCCCGTTTAATGCGTGACGCCTTGCGCTTATATAATGTAGCACCTGATCAGCCCGGCCTGATTCAAGGAGAACCTTCTAATATGGCGCTGAGCAAAATCGCGCTAGACAAGGAGGCGACCTAATGATTGACAGAAGCATTGTATTAGCTGAACTATTAGAAGGAATCGGTGCAGTAGAGCAAGAAATTTGGGTATCTGGGCTTAATCTAGATAGCCGGCAAGTTAATTCCGGTGATGCTTTTATTGCGGTGAAGGGCGAGCTAGCTGACGGCAGAGATTATATTTCGCAGGCCATCGAACACGGAGCCGTGGTAGTGATCGCCGAGCGACAAGGCTTTGCCGGTGCCAAAATTGGGGTACCTTATATACTGATCGAAGACTTAGATCAAAAAGTCAGTGAACTAGCTGCCCGTTTTTATGGTCATCCGTCGAAGGATTGCCGCGTTATCGGGGTGACAGGAACCAATGCGAAAACATCTACCTGTTATTTGTTGGCGCAAGCCGCCGCCAAAATGGGTGTGCCCACAGCGATGATAGGCACTATTGGTTATGGTGATTCGACTTGTTTGCAAACCTCTACTTTAACAACACCAGACGCCATTAGCGTGCAACGTCAGCTACGTGAACTTGTTAATGATGGTTTTCAGGTCGTGTGTATGGAAGTTTCATCACATGGCTTAGTACAGCATCGGGTGGCTGCAGTTGAATTTGAAGTGGCGGTGTTTACCAACTTGAGTCAAGATCACCTTGATTACCACGGCACTATGCAAGCGTATGCAGAGGCTAAGGGTCTGCTCTTTAATATGAGGTGCGTTAAAACGGCGCTGATAAACGCAGATGATGCCTTTGGGCAGACTTTAATTAAGCGATTTCCCGCAACAAGTTTGACCTTCGGTGAGAAGGGAAAACTGGCAATCAGTGATATTGAGCTGCGCGTTAGTGGTGTGCAGTTCAGTTTGACGTTTGACGGCAAATCGCAGTTGATTGAATCTCTATTAGTGGGTGACTTCAATGTGATGAATCTCACTGCGGTGATCGGGGTGTTAATCAGTTTGGATTTTGCTGTAGAAGACATCGCAATGACATTGAAAGAATGCCAAGCCCCACCAGGGCGTCTTGAGAAAATTGGTTTTGATAAAGCCAAGCCGAACGTGGTGGTTGATTACGCTCATACACCGGATGCTTTAGAGAAAGCACTGGGAGCTTTGCGAACACATTGCGAAGGCGAACTCAGTGTGGTGTTCGGTTGCGGCGGTGATAGAGACAAAGCGAAGCGCTCGCTAATGGGTGCTATTGCAGAGCGCTTAGCAGACGATGTGTTGCTGACCGACGACAATCCCCGCAGTGAAACACCCAGTCACATAGTGGCAGACATTTTGACCGGTATGCAGTTCCCCGCGACAGTGAATCATGATCGATCTGCGGCCATCAATATGGCGATAACGCAATCACAGTCAGAAGACTGGGTTTTGGTCGCCGGCAAAGGGCATGAGACTGAGCAGGTGTACGCTGATCATACGCTACAGGTGAATGACCGACAAATTTCAGTTGATGCGCTGGCTGCATGGGAAGGGCTGGCCGCATGATGACTTTAACCACTGCCAACAACGCGATGAATGGCCGTCTCATGGGAACGATAGATGATCATTTTGCGTCGGTGCAATTTGACTCACGCAAAGTCAAAAAAAATGATCTGTTTTTCGCTATTAGAGGCTTAGAGAAAGATGGCCACCATTATATCGATTCAGCATTAGAAAACGGTGCACTGGCGGTGGTAATGGATGAATCTGGAGAAACACAGCGAGACGCGCTGACGTCCAATGCCATTGTCGTTGAAGATACCACAGCAGCGCTAGGTGACTTAGCCCGTTATTGGCGTACTCAATTTGTGGTTCCTGTTGTCGGCATTACAGGGAGCAATGGCAAAACCACGGTATCTAGAATATTGCGCGAGATCTTTGCCGTTGCCATGCCCGGCATTGCCCCAGAAGGTAGTTTTAATAATCATTGGGGCGTCCCGATGACGCTGCTTAAGTTACGTGAGAATGACCAATCCGCGGTGATAGAAATGGGCATGAATCACCCGGGAGAATTAAGTTATTTAGGCGCAATAGTGAATCCTACGATCGGTGTGATCACCAATGCAGCGGCGGCTCACTTAGAAGGCTTAAAAACCGTGGATGGCGTAGCGGTTGCCAAAGGTGAATTAATCCAGGCTGTCGAAGAAAATGGCTGGGTGGTGCTAAATAGAGATGATGCTTTTTATTCTCTGTGGCTTGATTTAGTCGGTAATCGCAAGATGCTGACGTTTGGACTGAGTGAGTCGGCAGATGTTCAAGTTAGTGCAAGTCGTGCTAAGCAGCTAGACCTAACTGTTGAGGGAGAAACGACCACCATCGATTGCGCATTACTCGGGGAACATAACCATTTAAACGTAGCCGCTGCGAGTGCGGCTGCACTGTGTGCTGGTATGAATATCAAAAATATCAAATCAGGAGTCCAAAATGTTAAGGCGGTTAACGGGCGCCTAGAAGTGAAACCATCGAACAAGGTGCTCACCCTTATTGATGATACCTACAATGCCAATCCCGCTTCTATGCGCGCTGCCATCAATGTACTGACGGAGATCAATACCGGTACGACCTTGGTGCTAGGCACCATGGGGGAGTTAGGTAAAAGTACCGCTGAGGCGCACTTTGAAATTGGCCGCTTGGCGAACCAAAAAGGAGTTGGAAATTTAGTGGTTTTCTGTGACAACGCCAACAACGCGATTTTAGCCAAGGCCTACGTGAACGGCTTTGGGGTCAATGCTGTTTTACTGACCAGTTTGAACGCAGTTTCAGAATATTTTTACAATGCCCTTGACGTTCAGTCGACGGTATTAATTAAGGGCTCGCGCGCTGCTCAGATGGAAAGGGTGGTTGCGCTATTACAACAAGAGGCTTACGCATGTTAACTTGGTTATTTGCCCATCTTTCGGAGCAATACAGTGTACTGGGTGTTTTTCAGTACATCACTTTTAGATCGATAATGAGCGTGTTAACGGCGTTGAGTTTGTCGTTAATGTTTGGTCCGTTTATGATTCGAAAATTATCGAAATATCAAATTGGTCAAACCGTTCGAGATGATGGCCCTAAGAGTCATTTTTCGAAAGTAGGCACACCTACAATGGGGGGGTTATTGATTTTGTTCTCAGTGGTTTTTTCAACGTTACTTTGGGGTGACCTAACTAATCGTTTTATATGGGTTACTTTATTTGTCACGGTGATATTTGGCCTGATTGGTTGGTTTGACGACTATCGAAAGCTCATTGACAAGAATCCGCGCGGTATGGGCGCCAAAGCCAAGTTTATCTCTCAAGCGCTGGCGGCTTTTTGTGCGGCCTATTTCTTATTTAGCACGGCGAGTAGTGCAGCTGATTTAGAGTTCATTGTGCCGCTGTTTAAGGACATCGCAATTAGCCTAGGTTGGTTGTTTATACCCTTAGCGTGGTTTGTCATCGTGGGTACCAGTAATGCTGTGAATTTAACCGATGGCTTGGACGGCTTGGCGATACTGCCAGTGGTGATGGTCGCAGGGGGTCTTGGGGTATTTAGTTATGTATCGGGCAACACTATTTATTCTGAATATTTAAACGTACCGTACATTGCGGGCGCCGGAGAGATGTTAATTTTCTGTACGGCTTTGGTAGGCGCCGGTTTGGGTTTTTTATGGTTCAACACCTACCCAGCTCAAGTATTCATGGGAGATATCGGTGCTTTATCCCTAGGCGCTGCCATTGGTGTGGTAGCGGTGATTGTTCGTCAAGAATTGGTGTTGGTGATTATGGGCGGTTTGTTTGTCGTTGAGACCTTGTCGGTAATAGTACAAGTGGCCTCATTCAAACTGTTGGGGCGCCGTGTATTAAGGATGGCACCTATCCATCATCATTTTGAATTGAAAGGTTGGCCAGAGCCTCGGGTGATTGTCCGCTTTTGGATCATTACTTTTATATTGGTCATTATAGGTTTAGCAACCTTGAAAGCGAGATAGAATGTCAATCGTTTTGAAAAAGGCCAATTTGCCAAATTTCAAAAAAATTGCCGTGATTGGTTTCGGCATGACAGGTCAATCTGTGATGCGGTTTTTTGCAGAATCAACTGCTGAGTTGATTGCAATGGATACACGGGAATTCCCGCCAAACAAGAAAGAGTTGCAAGGTTTGTTTCCCCGAGCACGATTAGTGACGGGTGGCCTCGATCAACACACTTTAGAGACAGCTGACGTTGTCGTGCTTAGTCCTGGTATCGGCGCTGATGATCTGGAGTTGGAAAAGAAAATAGGCGAACATACCAGGGTAGTTGGTGATATCCAATTGTTTCGAAATTTTGCCTGTGCGCCCATTATCGCCATTACAGGCTCAAATGGTAAAAGTACGGTTGCTACCTTGGTTGATTTAATGATCAATGCAACGGACAAGACCGCGTTATTAGGCGGTAATATAGGCGTCCCTGCATTAGATCTATTTCAACAAGCAGACCCCGATTTTTATGTGCTTGAGCTCTCGAGTTTCCAGTTAGACACCGTACAAAGCCTAGACGCACAAGTAGCGGTTGTACTGAACGTGTCGGAAGACCATCTAGATAGATATGCCAGTTTTGCAGCATATGTGACCTCTAAATCATCGATTTATCGCGGGGCAAAAAAGGAGTTGGTCAACCGTGATGATACGTCAGCACCCACGATTCATAATGACAATACACTGTCTTTTGGACTGGACAAGCCGCTCACTGAAAATGATTACGGTTTGCTAAGCAACGACAAAGCCCATTGGATAGTCAAAGGTGAGCAGCAATTACTCAATGTATCAGACCTTAAGCTACGAGGTAAGCAAAACTGGGCTAACGTAATGGCGGCGTTGGCGTTAGTCGAATTGGCAGGGCTTAAAGTCACTCAAGCCGTCATCGATGCTGCTTGTGATTTTGCAGGCTTGCCGCATCGCTGCGAAGCGATTGCAACCATTAATTCAGTTAGCTGGGTGAATGATTCTAAGGGTACCAATGTCGGTGCAACCTTGGCGGCCATCAGCGGCTTTAGTGAACAAAAGGTGTTGATACTCGGCGGTTTAGGCAAAGGCGCTGATTTTCGTGAACTACGCCCCGCTATGGATGAAACGGTTCGCGCAGTAATTTTACTCGGTGAGGATGCTGCTCTAATTGAAAAGGCGATAGGTGATTTGCTGAAGTGCATTCACGTCGAGAACCTTGAAAAGGCCGTAAGCAAAGCTCAAAACATTGCACAAGCTGGCGACGTAGTATTGTTTTCACCTGCCTGCGCAAGTATGGACATGTTCGCCAATTTCATGGCTCGCGGCGAGTGTTTTAAGATGGCTGTGTCTGCCTTGGCTGAGGGCCAATACTAATGGTCAGTGTAGCGCAAGTGCATGGACAGGTTGATCAACGCGCACCATCATTCAGCTTTGATTTTGGCTTGGCGGTGGTCGTTAGTTGTATATTATTACTGGGCGTGGTGATGGTCTACTCAGCAGGTATTGCAAAAGGATCAAGAGAATTTGCCTTACATACCGCACATATCGTGAAACATGGTGTTCATGTTGGTGTGGGTTTGATTGCCATGGCAATGATTATTCGTTTTCTGCGCTTAGATTGGGTACAAGCCATGAGCGGCGTATTGTTATTGGTAGGCCTAGTATTGTTGGCTGCTTTGTTTGTTCCAGGCGTAGGGATGGAGGTAAACGGCAGCACACGTTGGATGCAGATTGCCGGCGTGCGCCTTCAGCCAGCAGAGCTCATTAAGCTATTGTGTTTGATGTACATAGCCGACTACTACGCGCGCAAACAGAGTAATGTACATTTATTCAAAGTGGGCGTGTTAAACATCGGTTTGCCTATTTTAGTCGTGTGCGGCTTGCTTTTAGCGCAGCCTGATTTTGGCACCACGGTAGTGATATTGGCCACCACGGGAGGGCTGATGTACTTAGCAGGTGTGCGCATTGGTTATTTTATCGGTGTATTTTTATGCATTGCTGTGGCCATGGCGCTAATCGCCTATCTAGAGCCTTATCGCGTTGATCGGCTAATGGTGTTTCAAGACCCGTGGGCTGACCCCTTTAATAAAGGCTTTCAGCTTACTCAATCGTTAATGGCCATTGGCCGTGGTGGTTGGCTGGGTGTGGGTCTAGGCAATAGCTTGCAAAAGCTGAATTATTTGCCGCACGCGGACAATGATTTTCTTATCGCCATCGTTGGTGAAGAATTGGGGAGTTTGGGTATATTTATCGTGATGGGTTTGTTCGCACTCTTGTTGTGGCGAGCTTTCGCTATCGCGTCAACTGCCATGCAACGTGCGCAGAGATTTAACGCCTACTTGGCTTATGGCATTGGTTTGGTGCTTACTTTTAACGCAGCCATTCATGTCGGCGTTAGCACGGGATTGCTGCCGACAAAAGGTTTGAACTTGCCCTTAATGAGTTCGGGCGGCAGCAGTATGGTCATTAGCTTGGCTTGTATAGGCTTACTGTTCGCTGTTGACAAAGCCAACCGATTGCCAGTGCTTAAACGCGCTATACCAGCACGGGGCAAGCGATGAAGACTTTGTTAGTGATGGCGGGTGGTACAGGCGGGCACGTAATCCCCGCTTTGAGCGTGGCGAAAGAATTGCGAGATCGAGGAGTGCGCATTGTTTGGATGGGCACACGCAATGGGATTGAGTCTACCTTAGTGCCTGAAGCTGGTTTTGAATTGCGCTTTATTAATATCAAAGGGTTGCGTGGTACCGGGGTGATGCGAAAACTGGTGGCGCCATTTGTACTCATAAGTGCCGCGTTTCAAGCGTTAATCATCATCATCAGTAGCCGGGCCACCGCCTTGCTGGGCATGGGCGGATTTGCATCGGGGCCGGGCGGTTTAGTGGGATGGATACTGCGCAAACCGCTTATTATCCATGAACAAAATGCCATTGCGGGCACGACCAACAAAATACTCGCTAGTAAAGCGTTGAAGAAGTTGTCTGGGTTTAGTCAAGCCAAAGGAATTGACAGCAATCTACACACGGGCAACCCGGTAAAGCCGGCTATGAAGGCATTGGATGCGCCTGCTGAGCGGTTGTCTGGTCGCGAAGGTGCCTTACGGCTATTAGTCGTTGGCGGCAGTTTGGGCGCACAGGTGTTTAATGAGTTTTTGCCTGCGTTGTTGAAAACCCTATCTGATTCAACCCCGATAACTATTCGCCATCAGTCTGGTAAGGGGCGAAACGCACCTGTAGAAAGCTTATATGAAGAACTGGCGCTGGAGTGTGAGGTGTCAGAATTCATAAACGATATGCCAAGAGCTTACGAGTGGGCTGATTTTGTTATTTGTCGGAGCGGCGCAATGACTGTTTCGGAAGTGGCAGCGGCAGGCGTGGCGGCCTTGTTTGTGCCTTATCCGCATGCGATAGATGATCACCAATGGTTCAACGCCCAAGAGTTAGCAGCCGATCAATCAGCGCTTTGCTATCGACAGCCGGAATTTGAGAAAGGTAGTTGGGTTGAGCAATTAGCTTCTTATGCGACAGACCGTACAAAAATTATAGCCCTGGCTGAGAAAGCCCAACAACACGCACGCTTAAACGCTACTGAAGCAGTGGCAGATGTTTGCATGGAGGTGTTAGATGCGTGAGTTTGTAAAACATATTCACTTTGTTGGCATGGGCGGCATCGGAATGAGCGGCATTGCGGAAGTGTTATTAGAGCAAGGCTATAAAGTGACAGGCTCTGATTTGCGTGATAGTCCGGCTTTACAACGCCTTGCAAGATTAGGCGCTAAGACGATGATTGGCCATGTTGAGCAGAACAGTCAAGATGCTGATGTGGTGGTGACCTCTAGCGCGGTCGACAAGAACAACCCTGAGGTGGCTGCTGCACGCAAAAACAAAATCCCAGTGGTACCGCGAGCGGAAATGTTAGGTGAACTGATGCGCTTTCGCCAAGGCATCGCCATTGCCGGTACGCACGGTAAAACGACAACCACTAGTTTAGTTTCTAGTGTGTTAATAAAAGCAGGTTTAGACCCTACATTTGTCATCGGCGGTATTGTGAATAGTGTGGATTCCAATGCACGCTTGGGTCAAGGTGAAATATTGGTCGCGGAAGCTGATGAGAGCGATGCATCTTTTCTGCAGCTGACACCTACTATTGCAGCTGTTACCAATATTGACTACGACCACATGCAAACCTATGAGAATAGTTTTGCGAAGTTAAAGCGTACCTTTGTACAGTTTTTGCATAAACTGCCGTTCTATGGTCTGGCGATTTTGTGTTTTGACGACCCTGTTGTGCGGGAAGTGGCGCAGAAAATTAACCGCCGGATTTTGTCATACGGCTTTGATGATGATGTTGATATACAGGCAGCCAACTTTCGTCAAGACGGTCACATCAGCCATTTCGACGTAGTGAGACACGGAATAAATGTGGGTCAGTTTTCGTTGGCGATGCCGGGTAAACACAACGTACTGAACGCATTAGTGGCGATTGCGATTGCATCCAAACTGGGTGTAAAGGATCAAGATGTGCGAGATGCACTGCTAGAGTTCAAGGGCATAGTTCGACGATTTAGCATCTTGGGCGATGCTGTTTTTAGTGACACCAAACGAGCCTTAGTCGTTGACGACTATGCTCACCACCCTCGTGAACTTTCGGCTACCTTTGAAGCGGCCAAAGACTGTTGGCCCGATAGAAACATCATTACTTTATTCCAGCCTCATCGCTATTCACGGACGCAAGAATTGTTTGATGATTTCGCCAAGGTCTTGGGCGAACAAGAAAACTTGATTTTGCTGGAAGTATACGGAGCGGGAGAAACACCCCGTGTGGGTGCCGACGGCCGTGCGCTAGCCAATGCGATACGGGCTAGGGGTGGGCAGGTGGTTTTTGTAGAAAATTTTGAAGAGGCCAGCTCAATAATTGCCCACCAAATAAAACAAAACGATGTGCTGTTGTGTTTGGGGGCAGGTGATATAGGGCGTTACGCGCAGTCACTGATTGCTGAGAGTTCACATGTTTAGTACAAAGAAACACAGTATTGGTAGCTTCTTAGATGGCATAGAAGGAACCTTGTCGCGCAATGAGCCGATGGGCAAACACTCTCGTTGGAACATGGGTGGAACAGCGCAATGCTATTTTTCCGCGTCTGGAAAAACCAGCGTGGTGCAATTGATGTGTCAATTACCAGGGAATATCCCTATCACGTGGCTAGGCAGTGGAAACAATACTCTGGTGCGAGATGGTGGGATTAAGGGCGTCACACTCAGTACACGTGTGGGACTAGCAGTTATACGGCCGTTGGGTGATAAGCGGTTTTATGCTGAAGCAGGTGCAGACAACGCGACATTGGCGAGATACATGTCAGATAAAGGCTTTGAAGAACTTGAGTTCTTAAGCTTATCGAGCGGTACCTTGGGCGGTGCATTGGCGATGGGCGCTGTAGAAGAGGATAAATGGGCATCAATCAAACAGCTGGAATGCGTTAATCGCGATGGTGACTTGATTTGGTGTGAGATGTCGCGAGTACCGCAGCTACTGGGGTGCGCAGACCCGAAAAAGCAAGCTTGGATTGTCGGTGCTGAATTCGAATTTAAACAGCAACAGACCAAGCGAAATAAGGCGTTGTTGCTATTTAAAAATATGCCAAGTCGCTTTACTGGGAAAAGTACCTCAACCGGTATTTATCATGCATCTAGTCAGGTGAATCCAGCCTCTTTATTACAAGAGTGTGGCCTAGCGGGATACGCCTTAGGGGGCGCTGCTTTTGATAGGCGTTCGCCTAATGAATTGGCTCTATCAAATAGGTCTAGTGTGTCCGATGTCGAAGCGTTAGTTGGTTATGGGCAACGTATGGTTAAACAGAAATTTGATGTGCAACTGCATTCATTGATTAATTTTGTTGGAGAGCGCACGTGAATTCAATAACGGCTAGCGTGCAAAACGGAAGGGTTGCTGAACTCGAGTCGAGCAAAAATGGCAGCTTTATTCGCGTGCTGATAGGGATTACTACTTTGGCAATCGTGGGATTGACGACAGGATTATTGGTCGATCGACTGTATCAGCCCACTGGTTTTCAATTGAAAAAAGTGGCTTTGTCAGGCAACCCACAGCATGTAGACGAAGCTTTATTAAAGGAGGCAGTGGTGAAGGCATTGGCGGGGAATTATTTTTCCATTGATATGGCCGCCATTCAGCAAGCGATGGATGAATTTGTTTGGGTCGATGAAGTGAGCATTAGGCGCCGCTGGCCGGACACATTAATGATTGATGTTACGGAACACAAGCCGATAGCACGGTGGGGAGAAGACAAGTTACTCACGACTAAAGGCAAGCTGGCTGAACTGCCTTTAGTGAAGACCGTGTGGTTACCTACTTTGTCTGGCCAAGCTGATCAGCATGACTATATATACGGACAATACCAAGCCTGGGCGTCTGCGTTTTCAAATCAAGGCTTACGCTTAGTATCAGTGAAATTAAGCGCTCAACACTTGTGGACGCTACAAGTTGAAGTGCTAGGGAAAATGCGGCGAGCGCCATTTGAAATGATATTGCTAGAGGCTAATTCGTCTGCGCAACTAGACAGCTTTTTGAAAAGTATTCGACAAAGTTTAATTGAGCACCCCAGGGGTATCGAACGGGTTGATTTACGTTATTCAAGCGGTTTTTCCATTAAGTGGGCACCGCAAACTAAAGAGACACAACAATAGACACGCGACATGGTTAAGAAAACTGATAGCAATTTAATCGTCGGCTTAGATATAGGTACTTCAAAAGTGCTGGCTATCGTTGCAGAGCAAAACGACGAAGGCAAATTAGAAATTATTGGTGTGGGTCATCATCCGTCAAAGGGGTTGCGTCGCGGCGTAGTGGCCGATATTGAATCGACTGTGTCATCTATTCAACGCGCTGTGGAAGAAGCTGAATTGATGGCAGGTTGCCAAATATTCTCTGTTTATGCAGGGATAGCAGGTGCCCATATCAATAGCTTTAATTCACATGGCGTGGTCGCTATTCGAGATGCGGAAGTGCGTCAAGATGATGTTGATAGGGTCATTGAAGCAGCGCAAGCCATGGCGATACCCAAAGACCAACAAATACTTCATGTATTGCCGCAAGACTTCATTATTGATGGCCAAGACGAGGTGAGACAGCCACTGGGCATGAGCGGCGTACGTTTGGAGTCAAAGGTGCATATCATTACCGGGGCTGTAAGTTCAGCACAGAACATTATTAAATGTATTAAACGCTGTGGTCTGCAAGTAGATGACATTATCTTAGAGCAACTAGCATCAAGCGAATCAGTGTTAACTGATGATGAGCGACATTTAGGGGTTTGCATGATTGATATTGGTGGTGGAACAACAGACATCGCCATATTCCATGGTGGCACGATAAAGCATACCTCGGTAATTCCAATCGCAGGCGACCAAGTCACCAATGATATCGCCATTGCCTTACAGACGCCTACTCAAGCAGCAGAAGATTTGAAGAAAAAATATGGTTGTGCACTGGCCAGTCAAGTGGGTGCCGCTGAAAGTGTTGAAGCGCCGAGCATAGGAGGTAAGCCTTCACGCAAGTTATCAAGATACAACTTGGCGGAAGTGATTGAGCCGCGAATGGAAGAAATATTTGTACTTGCACAAGGTGAGCTAAGGCGCAGTGGCTTTGAAGAAATAGTCAATTCAATCGTGATAACAGGCGGCAGTTCAAAGCTAGAGAATGCGGTCGAGTTAGCAGAAGAAGTTTTTCATATGCCTGTTCGCTTGGGCCTACCAAAATACGAAGGTAGCTTGAGTGAAGTGGTATTAAGCCCGATTTTTGCAACGGGCACTGGCCTGGTGAAATTCGGTCATAAAGAGCAAAGCTCTAAGAAGAGCAAGCAACTGAGAAGCAGCAAATTATCCGATGTGTTGAGTCGGATGAAGAGTTGGTTTAAGGGAAGTTTTTAAATTTTATTAAATGTGGCAAAACCAAGAGGTAATATATGTTTGAGTTAGTGGATACAGTCGGCTTACAAGCCGTTATTAAAGTGATCGGTGTGGGAGGCGGTGGCGGCAACGCAGTCGACCACATGATGAAAGATAATATCGAGGGGGTGGATTTTATCAATGCCAACACCGATGCGCAGGTATTAGAACGCTCGACCGCCGATACGACTCTGCAGTTAGGTGATACCCTGACGAAAGGTTTAGGCGCCGGTGCTGACCCCAGTGTTGGTAAGCAAGCGGCGATGGAAGACCGTGATCGTATTGCCGAAGCCATTGAAGGAGCTGATATGCTCTTTATTACAGCCGGTATGGGCGGTGGAACCGGAACGGGTGCTGCACCAGTTGTGGCTGAATTAGCCCGTGAAAAAGGCATTCTGACCGTGGCGGTAGTCACCAAGCCATTTCACTTCGAAGGCAAAAAGAGAATGGCATTAGCCGAAGCTGGTCTAGAAGAGTTAAAAGGACATGTTGATTCTCTAATCATTATTCCTAATCAAAAGGTACTCGAGCACATGGGTAGCGATGCGTCTATGATCGATGCCTTTGCAGAGGCAAATCAGGTACTGCTTAATGCCGTTCAAGGTATTTCCGAGTTAATAACTCGGCCAGGTATGATTAACGTCGATTTTGCAGACGTTCGGACCGTGATGTCTGAAATGGGCATGGCGATGATGGGTAGCGCGACGGCTTCGGGTGCTAACCGTGCTGAAGAAGCCGCTCGCAAGGCGATTTCTAGTCCGTTACTAGAAGATACTGATCTACACGGTGCAGGTGGGTTGTTGGTTAACATAACCGCTGGGCCTGACTTAACTATCGGTGAGTTCTCAAAGATTGGCGATATGATGCAAGAGTTCGCCGGTGATGATGCTGTAGTGGTCATTGGTTCTGCGGTCGATCCAGATGCACAAGGTGACTTACGTGTCACGATGGTGGCAACTGGCTTAGGCAAAGAAGCAGCGATTGCTCAAGCGGCAACGCAAGAGCCGGAAGTGCAAGCGCCCCCAATGCGAAATACGGCTGCCCCAGCGCGCAACCAAGCCTCCGTTGGTGAAGCGTCACGGCGCCAGCAGCCTGAGTTCGTGCCTCCAACGCCGGTTTCTCCGTCGCGTAATAACTTTGAAGGCGGAGCGCGAATGGTCGGTGGCAATGGCTCTCTAGACTTTGCGGAGTTGGAAATACCTACCTTCTTGCGTCAACAGCAAGCAGACTAGATGGGCTGTCGGCAGCAACAGCTTGCGCAGGTTTGCTAACCTCAGCATGCCACAGCCTGTGGCAAGCAGTTGATGCTATGCAGGGCGACTCAGAGTTTTTTTGAGTCGCTATTTGTGCTGAACCCTACCATCATCAGCGGATTGGATTGTGAAGAAACGCTCAATTAACCAAACGCCCTTTATGGATCCACCAGACTTTGGGCGGTCACTAAAAGGATTTACTCTAAATATATTAGTCACTGATATGCCGCGCGCGATAGAATTTGCGCGTGAAGTGCTTTAAGCTCATCTTCGATATGCGGATGCTGACACAGCCATTGTGTACAAAGACGAATTTCAATGGATGATACATAGCGACCATACTTACGATAAACATCCCTTTTAAAAGCATGCCAAGTCCGTTAACATTCGTGGAGCGGGTGCTGAATTTAGATTGCATTACGGCAACGCAGACAGGGCCGCGAAAATAGTGACTGATCTAGGCTTTTATGTTTTTGACGCCCCGCGTGATCAACCTGACCATGGTTTGAGAGAAGTACACATTGCGGATCAAGATAATTATATGTGGGTAATCGACCAACCACTTACACACTAACACTCGGTATCAAATTGTCATTGAATTAAATGACATAGCAACGATGCTCAATAGCCATTTCTAATGTTGATTAAGCCCCATAAATAATGTTCATTACGTTATGCTGGGCGACTCAATAATTAACTAATTCACCAACTTATATGCATCTTCGATGGTTACTTGATTTTATCGCCGTTGCAGAATTGGGCAGCTTTTCAAAAGCGGCAGAATCTCGAGCCATTACACAGCCCGCCATTAGCCGTCATATTAAACAACTAGAGCAATGGGTGGGCGTGCCTCTACTGAGCCGCGAGCAATACCCAGTAACACTTACTTCCGCGGGTAGACAGTTTTTTAAATTGGCGGGCTCGACTGTAGAAGACCTTGAGCGCGGGAAAAGCCTAATTCAGGCTGAATATAATCAACAACAAAGCCGTATTAAATTTGTTATGCAGCATGTGTTGGCCGCTGAATTTTTTACAACCTGGTGGTCCAAAAAATCGATAGATCAAGGCTCATTTAAGTTGAAGGTCGATGCCCGTAACTTGCCTTATTGCGTGCAGCAGCTTGAAAACAAACAGAGCGACTTTCTAATTTGCTACAGTCACTCTTCAGTACCACTGTATTTAGACAGTGAGCAATATATCGGTAGAAAAATTGGCAGCGAAACGATGCAGGCAGTATCAGCTTTAAGAAACGGCAAGGCCTTGTTCTCGGCTAAACAACTAGGGCAGTCAAGCTTGCCTTTGGTGTCTTCAGGGCCGGAAGATTTCATGGGGCGAATTGTCAGCGGCATTATCAATCGCAATAACGCAGGTGAATACTTCAATCGTATTTATGAGGATTCATTTTCAGAAGGGGTGAGAGCTCACGTTCTGGCCGGCTTTGGCGTTGGCTGGTTACCCGCTAGCTTGGTCGCAGAGGACATTCAAAATAAACGCCTGATTGGTTTGGGTAATCAGCAATGGCAGGAGCAGCTAGATATTATGTTGTATTGCCGCCAGAATTTAGACCATCCCTTGCTCGATGCAATTTGGTCAGATTAAGCCAACATTTGTTTTTCAGTAATCATGCATTAAATACATAATGTTGTAACAAGATAGCATTAGCGATTAGCAGATTCTGTTGTTAGACTTCTCGTTTCAAGGTTGCGAAAACAAAATAGACATTCAGTGGCAAGCCAGACAGATAAAACAATCGGTGTATTAGGTGGATTAGGTCCCGAGGCGACCCTAGATTTCTGTTCCCGTGTGCTAAAGAATACGCCAGCCAGTAGCGACCAGGATCACTTCCGGTGTATAGTCGATAACAATGCCAAAGCGCCGAACCGCAATGATGCCATTGCAGGGCATGGCCCGTCGCCAGAACCTTCATTTGCGAACTCCGCAAAGATGCTAGAAAATAGCGGGGCAGACTTTATTGTGATGCCTTGTAATACTGCTCATGCCTTTGACTCGGCGATCATCGACGCGGTCAGCATTCCGTTTGTCAGTATTATTGATGAAACATGCTGGTATATAGAGCGTGAGTTTACGCAAGTTGAAAAGGTAGGATTGTTGGCAGTGGATGGGTGTTTGCAAACGCAGCTATATCAACCGAAGCTGGTAGCGTTAGGCATGCAGGTATTTACTTTACCTGACGAAGATCAAGAAAAATTCATGCAAACGATTTACCGCATAAAAAGCCAAGGAATCGAAGTTCAATCTCAGCAACAGATGCATGCTTATGCGAGTCAATTAATCGAAGCAGGTGCACAAATTCTTATAGCGGCCTGTACAGAAATACCGATGGTGCTTAGCAATGACGATATACCCGTGCCGCTGGTGGAGTCAACAGAAATACTCGCGCAGCAAACCGTTAACTATGCCAATGGCTCGCGAGAGTTAGTCCAAGGTTTAACAACCTGTTAAAAGCACCTTACTTCGTAGAGAATTTCAAATGAACAGAGAAGTAGAACCGACCTTGACGCTTGATTTAAGTGATCCTGGTGCGATTGATGAAAGCACTATTGAGGCCGCGGCTGATTTGCTACGCAGTGGCCGCCTGCTTCGCTATGGGGAGTACAGTGGCACCGAGCCGGATGCTGCGCTGCTAGAGCAAGAATTTGCTGAGTATGTTGGCAGTCGTTATGCCGTAGGCGTTAATTCCGGCGGCTGCGCAATTTTTATTAGCCTCAAAATAGCCGATGTTAGGCACGGTGACAAAGTGCTGGTAAATGCCTTTAACCTGGCCCGTGTGCCCAGTGCAATTCACCATGCAGGCGGCGAAGCGGTATTGGTTGAAATTAATTCTGATTATCTAATCGACTTAGCAGACTTAGACAAAAAACGGCAAACAGCGGCGCTAAAGTATTATTACTCACTCATATGCGTAGGCATATTGCGAACATGGATGCCATCGTAAGCATCTGCGAGAAATATGATATCAGCTTGATAGAAGATTGCGCCCACACCATGGGTGCAAAATGGGGCGATACCTTTACAAGTCGCTTTGGTGAAGTCGGTTGTTTTAGTACCCAAACTTTCAAGCACATTGATTCGGGTGAAGGCGGTTTGCTAGTCACCAATGATGAAGAACTGGCTGCACAAGCGATTTTATATACCGGCAGTTATATGCTGTATGGCCAGCACGAGAGCAAACCTTCTCAAGCGGTGTTTGATAAATACAAAGGCGCCACCCCAAACTTCAGCATGCGCATGTCCAATTTGGTAGCTTGCTTGTTGCGCCCTCAATTTCGAGAGATGCAGCAGCGAGGAGAAACATGGAACCGCAACTACCGCTGGCTAGAAGCGCGACTAAACACCATTGACGGCGTGTCAGTGCAGGAGTGGGTTGCTAATGAGGCTTTTGTCGCTAGCTCTATTCAATTCGATTTGGCGGGCCTTAATAAAGGCCAAATTGAACAAATTTCGGAACAATGCACCGCTAGAGACGCTGCCATAAAGTGGTTTGGTCGTGCAGAGCCTGTTGGCTATACCAGCTTGTACCAGCATTGGGAGTATTTAACGCCGCAAGATTTACCGCAAACCAACGCCATACTGCAGACTACTTGCGATATGCGAATACCTTTATCTTTAACCGAATCTGATTGCGATACCATCGCACAGATCATCAAATTTCAACTCAATCAATTGCGCCACGCGTAACAACCCGGATTTAACTATGCATTTATCAAGATTTCCCCGTGTCAATTTGGCGCATTTGCCGACTCCACTAGAGTACTTGCCCAATTTTTCTAAGACCTTAGGCGGTCCGAATATTTACATTAAGCGTGACGACTGTACTGGCTTAGGCTCGGGTGGCAACAAAACACGAAAGCTAGAGTTTTTAATGGCTGATGCCATTGAGAAGAACGCCGACATTATTATTACGCAAGGTGCGACACAGTCTAACCATGCGCGTCAGACGGTTGCGGCGGCTTGTAAGCTGGGTATGGAGTGTGAAATTTTGCTAGAAAATCGCACGGAAAGTACCGAGCGTGATTACACAGAATCAGGCAATGTGTTTTTAGATAAACTATTTGGTGCCAAGGTGACGCACTTCGCGAAAGATACCGATATGAACGCTGCAATGGCTGCAAGAGCTGACGAATTACGTGTTGCGGGACGTAAGCCTTATATCGTGGTTGGCGGTGGCTCTGATCCTATCGGCGCTTTAGGTTACGTTAACTGTGCTATCGAGACCTTAACGCAAGCTAATGACATGCGCTTACGTATTGACCACTTTGTTACCGCCACTGGCAGTGCAGGTACTCAAGCTGGCTTAATAGTGGGTTTAGAAGCAACAAATAGCCAGATACCTCTATTGGGCATCGGTGTTCGCGCACCCAAGGAACTACAAGAAGAAAACGTTTATAAATTGGCTTGTGCCACAGCTGACATGATGGGTATATCTGGCGTGGTTACTCGAGACAAGGTGGTTGCAAATTGTGATTATGTCGGTGATGGCTACGGCGTACCAACAGACAGCATGCTAGAAGCGGTGACCATGATGGCGCAGGAAGAAGGCATCTTGATGGATCCAGTTTATTCTGGTAAAGGCCTGGCGGGTTTAATTGACCACGTACGTAATGGTTACTTCGATAAGGATGATAACGTGGTGTTCTTGCACACTGGTGGTAGTGTTGCACTATTTGGTTATTTAGACGCGTTCGACTTCTAAAGAAGGGCCCCAGCATAACTACTGCGCTAGACAATGAGAATAACTAGGCGTCGTTAAACGTCCGTCGCTCGCTACGCTATGCCCCAAGAAATGAGGCAAAACTAGTGATTACGCCGACGCCTCTGTTCGAAGAAAGTAAAAGGGCCGCACTAGCGGCCCTTTTTATGGCTGTTTGCTTAGGCAAGCCATTCCTTGGCCTGCGCTTGAGAGACCGCATCATACGGGCCGCTTCTAACTTGGCCATGTACCTGCATACGGAACTTCACAAAATCTTCTTGATCGTGGAAATGCATAAACGGGTTCCCTTCACTTTGCTCGTGTAAAGTGCAGCTTTCTTTTATGGCATAGTTATGACCGGGACGAATTAGGGTATTCGAGGGCAATTCACTGCGCATTTTGTTCAAGGTATTAAACATCACTTCAGGGTCACCGCCGTGCATGTCGCAGCGTCCGCAGCCAAACACAAACATGGTGTCACCGGTGAGCAGTTCGTCGTTCACCTGGAAACAGGCTGAGCCTGGTGTGTGACCAGGGGTGTGTAGCAAGGTAATATCGGTGTTACCGAGTGTTAATACATCGCCGCCATGATGCAAGCTAGCAGAGACATCTGCTTCACCCCAGTGCTTGGCTTCATCATGCAATAAATGCACTTGGGCGTCGTAACTATCAAGAACTCCATTGATACCGTTGATGTGGTCATCATGTGAGTGAGTTAGCAGTATATCGCTGATGGTTAACCCTCGAGATTGTGACAATTCCGTAATCTTTTGAACATTCCAAGCGGGATCAACTACCGCGCAACGTTGGCTACTTGGGTCTTCAATTAAGTAGACGAAATTTTCCATTGGTCCTAACTCCAATGCGTGTATGATAGCTTTGCTCATAAATCTTTTCTGGATAATAAAGATCCATTATCTTTGGTTTGTGCAGTCAGGTCAAAACCATTTGACGAAGGGAACTTCAATAGGTATTTTCACGCTTATCAATTTTATTTAATCAGGGCATTTCGTGGGCGTAATACATTCGGTCGTACCTTACATCAAGGCCTTGACTAAACCGGTTTCAAATAACAAGCGCGCTCTACTGAAGCAGCGCTGGAATGAATTGCCTGAACGGCTAAAGCAGCCTAACCAGATGGTGGGCAGACACTGGGTACAATGTGGTTATACTTTGGGCCCATCCTATTGCTCCTTCGGCTGTAGTCACTGTTACTTGCCTAAAGCGGCCAATAAGGTGCCTTTGGTTAGCCTGTCGCAAATGAAGCGGCAGATAGAGGCGCAGCGGAAGTTAATGGGCGAGGGCGGTAACTTACAAATTACCGGCGACGACGTGGTGGATGCTTACTTTCACGCTGGGCGCCCCGATGAACTAATAGAAGTGCTGCAATACGCGACCAAGTTGGGTTTGGTGCCGATGTTAATGACTCATGGTCAAGTGCTCCTTGAGCAACCCGCTTATTTTGAAAGGCTGGTGCTCGAAGGTGGCTTACGTAAACTCAGTATTCATATTGATATTACGATGGCTGGTCGTGCAGGTTATCCCATTAAACAGTTATCAAACGAGAAACTGCTAAACCCCCTGCGGGATCAATTTGTTGATTTAGTACTAGCAGTGCGCAAAAAAACTAGCAAATCATTGGTGGGAGCGCAAACCGTCACGGTGGTGGAGAAAAATATCGACAGCATTGGTGACATACTAAAATGGTTAATGGCTCGGCCTGAAAACATGGATGTATGCCGCACTATCAGTTTTCAAACAGAGGCCAATATTGGCCGTACAGTGATAGGTGGAGAAGCCGTCACACCCAATAGAGTGTGGGCGAAAGTTTGCGCCGCTATTGGGCAAAATTTACCCAGACAGCATTTGTTATTTGGTCATGAGGACTGCAGCAGTGTGGCGAATGTGCTGGTACGTCCCAGTGACCAAAAAGTGGTTAACCTAAGCAGCGAAACCCAATTAGGTAAACGCTTTCTAAACAGCGCTTTGCATACCTTTGGCGGCTTAGAATCTAAAAGTATTACCCCTATTAAATCTAAATTTCAAAAGCTGGGTATTATGTTGCGTCGCCCGAATGTGGCTTTTTGGGGTTTGTTATATCTACTAGAACTGCTAATTACCTCAAAAGCAAGCATCGGCTTTTTCTCATCTTTGTTAAAGGGAGAAGCACGCGGGTTTAATATTGTTATGCATAATTTTATGCACGGCGATGAGTTAAAGCAGCCACAAAGTGAAAATGTGCAGCAGCGTATCAAGGCATGCGCTTTTAAAGGCGTAGCGGAAATAGAAGGGCAATGGCAGGCGGTTTCTATGTGTGAAATGAATGCCAATATGCGGCCTCAAATATATAATCAAGCGCGGTTAGATGGGGCTGATAATGCCTTGTCAGTTCGGACAAGTTAAGGAACAATAGATTTATGCAATCAAGCAAAGTAATTCATACCATTAGTTGCCACGCTGAGGGCGAAGTGGGCGATGTAATAGTGGGCGGAGTTCAAGCGCCGCCAGGTGAAACAGTATGGGAGCAATCGCGCTGGATAGCCCAAGATAAAACCCTGCGTAACTTTATGCTGAACGAGCCGCGAGGCGGCGTCTTTCGGCACTTCAACCTATTGGTGCCGGCTAAAAACCCTGAAGCGGATATGGGGTGGATAATCATGGAGCCCGAAGACACGCCGCCGATGTCAGGTTCTAATTCCATTTGTGTGGCCACGGTATTGTTGGAAACGGGCATCTTACCAATGCTTGAGCCAATCACAGAATTAACCCTTGAGGCGCCCGGTGGACTAGTAAAAGTGGTGGCGCAGTGTAAAGACGGCAAAGTGACCTCAGTTAAAACTTACAATCTTCCCTCATTTGTCAGCGCCTTAAATCAAACGATTGAAATCGAGGGTTTAGGTGCGTTGCAGGTCGATATCGCTTATGGCGGAGACAGTTTTGCCATTACTGATGCTCAAAGCTTAGGTTTTAGTTTAAACCCAGATGAAGCAAAAGATATTGCGATGCTCGGTGCTAAAATCACCAAGGCAGCAAATGAGCAAGTGGGTTTTATTCATCCTGAAAACGCAGATTGGAAACACATTTCGTTCTGCCAATTTACTTTGCCTGTCAACGATGAAGAGGGTGTTAAGTCAGGAAAGAGCGCCGTGGTGATACAACCGGGGAAGGTGGATCGTTCACCTACCGGTACGGGCTGCTCTGCTAGATTGGCTCTAATGCACGCTAAAGGGGAAATCGCGCTAGGTGAGCCTTTTATCGGTCGGTCCATTATTGATTCGAGATTTGATTGTAAAATTGAATCACTGACTATGCTGGGCGATGTGCCAGCAGTATTGCCTTCATTACGAGGGCAAGCGTGGATAACTGGCTCGCATCAACATATGTTAAGCCCCTCTGACCCTTGGCCAGAAGGCTATAAAGTGGCCGATACATGGCCAACCAAATTATAAGAGATCTCTCTACAACGAACCAAAATATGAAGCTCAAAACTCACCCCAAATTCGGACAAGCCACCTTGGCATTAAGTCTACTTGTTGCATCAACTATCACGCAGGCTGAAGTCACCACGATGGCCTGTACCTCTTTTGACGCCACACACACGTTGGCTCGATTGTTTTTGAAGAATGCCTTACTCACATTACAAGAGCGTTTGGGTCAATATAGTGAAGCAGGAGTATGTGATCAGATTACGATCCCAGATAAAAGTCACATGGTTAAAATGGAAAAAGGTCAGGCTGATCTTGATCAATGGTTAATAGAAACCAATGCCCTCGCTGCTAACTTCGAGCGACCACCGATTACCGAAAAATTCTTTTTTGTATCGATTACTTTAGCTGAAGGCGAGGAAGTTTATTCCTTAGAGAGCACTCGATTTATTGAGTAGTTGGTGTGTATGGCAGGAAGTTTGCGCTGTTCTTTCCGGTCACTCATACTACTTTTGCTAAAGGCTTACACTGTGCCCAGCAAGGGATCGCAGGCACTGTAAATTACCGTAAGTCTCTAACAATCACCCATTACTATATACAAGTTACCACGCCGCCTCTGCCAGCAACTGGAATAACCACGAAGTCACAGTTATCATTTGGTCGTACTACGGCAAAGCTAATAACAAAATCATCGCCCCCTGCCCCCTGCCCCATCGGCATTGCCATCAAGTTTCTGCCCTGCCGCATTCTCTATTGATGTGGTGCCGCAAACTAGTAGTCGATAAGGAGCTTCAGTCAGCGCTGAAGCGGCGTTAAGCTCAAGCCTAGCTGTCCTGCTCGCGGCGTCATAAGTGACATTGTCGATGGAAATGGCAATGTCATCATTGGCTAACCCATTTGCGCAATCTTGGGTGTCGAACGTCTCATTGCTACCCTGAGAAAAAAGTAAATAGTTGGCTGGGTTGGTCACGTCGTTAATGCCAGAATCATCGCCGTCAACATCAACAACGGATAGACACAGTGTCACTAAAATTTGGGTGATTGCTGCTGAGGTGTTTTCAGCCTCAATGAGTTCACTATCGCCTGTATCCGCATTGGTGTTCATCTTGGTAACCTAGGGGGCAACACGGCCCCTGTTAGGGGGGTGGGTACATTCCAGCGTGTTCTTTCCTCGTAGGCGATCGCGTTAATGGTGATAGGGCCTGTTATGGAGGCCGGCGCGGCCCAATTAAACTGTTGTATGGCAGAAAATGAAGAAGTGACAGTGTGGGTGAGAGTAGAGAGTGCGTTGGCGTTACCAGGGCAGGTTAACCCCGCTGCTGAGGCACCTCCTATCGTCGATAAAGATCCAATTCTGTTCGGGGTTGGCATGCTCGAATCCTCGACATAAAGCAATAAGCCACGAAACCTGAGTGAGCCACTTGTTCGAGTAATGACAATGATATGGTCCTGTTCTGGTGTCACCTCCGTGGGTGAGATAGCAACGCTGAAGAACGAGCTTGCACCTGTTTCAGCGACGATACCAGCCATAACCGCGGTGGGAACGTCACCGATGTTACATGTGCCAGAATGGGAGGAGTTAGCTGGCGTCTTGCTGGAAAAACTGGCTACTGCGAAAATCGTGAGTACTAACGCTAGGACTTTAGTCTCAAACTCAATTGGTTTCATCTTAGGGGTTTCTTTTCATTATTCAGTGATCAACAACTTTAGGACATCGTTTGAAAGCGGTATCGTGGGCGCACCGGATTGAGGTGACCTTACTTAGATGGTATTATGGTTGTGCTGTTATAAAACTCAAAGAAGTGGTCAGTTTAAATATACAAGCGATGCATTTAATTGGCCCTAGAGAGAGTGATTGAAATCCGACGTCAGTGGTTTTAAAGCAGTTCATGGGCACATTTGAAAAAGGCGTAGCGATACAAAGGTTGCTTACTGGGTGCGCAACACGCTAGAGCACTTTAAAAAAAGGAGAATGGCCAGACGTGGGTATATTTTGATAAGCTATAAACTGGTCTACTACGGTAAAGGCCGGCCTACGGTTCACCCAGTTGACAACTGATGGTGCGGACTCTACTATTTTATTAATAAGATTAAAGAAGGTTTCACAATGGCTAAGTTTATTTTTATCGGATTGTTGGTGGTAGTTGCCGCATTTATGGCAAAGAAAATGTTTAACGGTGGCGCTGATACCGAATTGGTAAAGCAACAAGGGGCAGCTTTCTTAGCAGAAAATGCGAAGAAAGAGGGCGTGGTAGTGACCGGGTCAGGTTTACAGTACTTGGCATTAAATCAGGGTGCTGGTACAGCTCGCCCGAGCGCAACCAGTAAAGTCAAAGTGCATTATCATGGTACCTTGATCGATGGCACGGTTTTCGATAGCTCTGTAGACAGGGGTGAGCCAATTGAGTTTGGTTTAAATCAAGTCATTAAAGGTTGGACAGAGGGTCTGCAGCTAATGGTTGTTGGCGATAAAACACGTTTTTTTATTCCCAGTAACTTGGCTTATGGCGACCGCAGTGCGGGAAAGATAACGCCAGGGTCAACATTAATTTTTGATGTTGAGCTATTGGATTTCTAGATTGAAACTTGTTAAAACGAGCGTTAACTATCGCCCCATATGCGTGAAATGAGGCTGGCCTATATGAGTGGTATATGTCCTACCTACAAGCGTCCTGAGCTTCTGAAAAACGCTGACACTTGTTTTGACGCGCAAGGCTAGCCAAAGACCGTTGTAAGTTTTTTTTTGGATGACGCAGCACAGTTTGACGCCCACAAAGGGCAAAACTGGGAGTTGTTTGTCGTAGGTGCTTTTAAGCTCCAGAAAAAAGCTGCACGCTTTTCTCCGTTAATCTGACCAACTGGCAATACACCTATCATATGATGAGCCCCTTTATACTTTTGTGTAAGTTGGTCTAGAGGGAAGTGGGAACCCGAAAGACTGACTGTAGACCAGAGCGCCCCATAATCATAAGGTCGGTTAGTTTTACCCTTAGCATAAAGATCTCTCAGGGCTGATCGAGCACCTGAAGCGTCAATGATTAAATCGAATGGGCCACTGCTAGAGTCGTTTTCGAAAGTTAGAACGGATTTGGTAATAGAAGTCGCTTTGTGACTGTTATGAATAGCAACTCCCATAGATTGCACTTGTTCTAGCAGCGTCTAAAACAAAGTGGAGCGATGTATTCCTATCCCAAACAGTTTAGGGTCAAAATCACGATATTTAACATCTAGCGTAGCGTGAGTGGCCCCGCTCGCTTTCCCAATAGGCGATTAATTCGCTGGCCACCTTGGATAACTTTCTCAGACAGTCCATGCTTAGTCAAAACGGACAAGCCCGTGGGTTGAATGAGTAGACCCGCTCCTACGGGGGCGGGTTTCTCAAATGATTCGAAAACGTGAACTTCATGACCTGCTTGCTTTAGAAAGGCTGCGCTAGATAAACCAGCAATCCCTGAGCCAACAATAGCGATGTTCCATGTGGCCACTTTTCTAAATATGTTCTCTCACCACATCCATAAAAGCTTCACCAAACTTAGTTAGTTTACTTTCGCCTACACCGCTAATTTGTAAGAACTCAGTATCATTAATGGGTTGTTCTTCTAGAATCTCTAGCAGGGTTGAGTCATGGAAAACCATATAGGGAGCGATGCTGTGCTCATCTGCTAAGGTTTTTCTACACGCCCGTAATGCTTCCCAAAGTACACGGTCTTCGCTGTTAATGCGGATTTTTGAACGACTGGATTTACTCGGTTCAGGGTCTTTCACGTCCTCACGTAGGTGAACTTCAATGTCTCCTTTAAGCAAACCACGAGATGAATCTGTTAGTACCAAGGCGCTGAATTTTTCAGCATCGGAGACTAAAAATCCACGCACGATTAATTGACGAATTACTGAGCGCCATTGATTGGATATAAGCTCGTTGCCAATACCATAGGTGCTGAGGGTTTGATGATTGTGTTGTCGAATCTTGGCGTTGTCTTTGCCTTGTAGTACGTCGATGATGTGAATGGCACCGAAGCGTTGTTCTGTTCTATATACACATGACAACAATTTTTGCGCGGCGGTGGTCGCATCCCAAGTGGCAGGCGGTGTTAAGCAGGTATCGCAATTTCCACAAGGCTCATCAAGGGTTTCCCCAAAGTAACTCAGCAGTGATTGGCGTCGACAGTGAGTGGTTTCGCACCAACCGAGTAAAGTGTCTAGCTTGTTTCGTTCGTTATTTTTATGTTGTTCGCTGCCCTCAGATTTGGCGACCATTTGGCTACGCTGTACCACGTCTTTAAGGCCGTACACCATCCATGCTTCAGCGGGTAGGCCGTCACGCCCTGCACGGCCTGTTTCTTGGTAGTAGGCCTCGATGCTGCTGGGTAAGTCCAAGTGAGCGACAAAACGGACATCTGGCTTATCTATGCCCATACCGAAGGCGACTGTGGCAACCATAACAATGGCATCTTCTCGCAAGAAGCGAGCCTGGTTTTCCGAGCGTGTTTGTGAATCTAAACCGGCGTGATATGGAAAAGCGTTTAGACCTTTATCTTGTAGCCACAATGCGGTGCTATCGACGCTTTTACGCGATAGGCAATAAACAATGCCGCTTTCCTTTTTGCGCCCGTCGAGGAACTTTAGCAACTGCGCTTTAGGTTCTGTTTTCGATGCCACGTTGTAGCGGATATTAGCTCGGTCAAAACTGCTGACAAAAACGGTTGGATCGGTTAGATCCAAATTACTAAGAATATCAACACGAGAGCGCGGGGTTGCCGTGGCCGTGAGTGCGAGACGTGGAACACCAGGGAATGCCGTTTTAAGTCGATTAAGGGTGAGATAATCGACTCTGAAATCATGCCCCCACTGCGATACACAATGCGCTTCATCTATGGCTATTAGTGAAATAGGGAACTGGCTTAGCCATTCTAGCGAGCCGCTTTTAGATAAACGTTCAGGCGCAACATATAAAATATCTAATTCGCCGGCGTGCATTTGCGCGGCCACATGTCGTTTTTGATCTTCATTCAGCGAAGAGTTCAAGAAGGCGGCGTTGATGCCTAGTTGCTGCAAAGCAGACACTTGGTCTTGCATCAGCGCGATTAAAGGTGAAACCACAATGCCCATGCCTTTTCTGACTAAAGCGGGGATTTGATAACACAATGATTTACCGCCGCCAGTAGGCATCAACACTAAAGCATCTTTGCCCTCGATGGCGGCATTGATGACGGCTTCTTGGTCGTCACGAAAGGCATCGTAACCATAGGTTTTATTGAGAATTTCTAGCGCTGTTTGAGTCACAAATAATGGCTGGGTGAGGGTTTATCGACTGGTTCGATAGTTAAGGGCGAACGCACTGAGCAGACCGAATACCACGCCCCAAAAAGCCGAACCAATTGAGAACAGCTCCATGCCAGAAAGCGTGACCAAGAACGTGATTAAGGCGGGCTCTCTTAGCTCGGCTTCGGTCATCGCTTGATGTAAGCCATTGGAGATGGTGGCCAGTAAGGCTAAGCCCGCAATGGACAATACCAAGGCCTTGGGAAATGCAAAAAACAAACTGGCGAAAGTGGCCGCGAATAAACCGGTTAGCAGATAAAAAACACCAGCACTTAAAGTGGCGTAGTAGCGTTTTTGCTTATTAGGGTGGGCTGTTTCGCCAGCGCAAATTGCTGCGGTGATAGCTGCGTAGTTAATAGCATACCCGCCAAATGGCGCCATCACTAAGGTGGCTAAGCCGGTAGTGGTGATGACTGGGGAAATGGGAGTGTCATAGCCATTGCTGCGTAAGACGGCAACACCAGGTACATTTTGTGAAGTCATGGTGACGACAAATAACGGCAATCCAATTGATAATATACTGGCAAGGGTGAAGCTAGGCGTGGTCCAAATCAATTCGGTAATTGATAATTCCACGGCGTTGTAGTTCGATAAACCCAATAAGCTAGACAACAAAATGCCGAATAAAAAAACCAAAGGAATGGCGTAAATTTTGGTAAAACGTTTACACACTAAATAAGTAATAAACATCGGTAATACCAATTGCCAACTAGCTTGCATGGATACGAAGACATCCATGCCAAATTTGCCCAGTACCCCCGCAAGTAAAGCCGCTGCGATGCCCAAAGGTATTTTTTTCATCAATTTTTCGAACCAGCCAGTAATCCCAAACAAGATGATTAATAAGGCGGAAGCAATGAAAGCACCGGTGGCTTCAGCCAACGAAAAGCCGCCTAGAGAGGTTACTAGAACGGCAGCACCGGGTGTTGACCAAGCCGTCAGAATGGGCGCCTTATAAAACCAAGACAAACCCAAGGTGGTCACGCCCATGGCGATGCCTAAGGCAAACATCCACGAAGCAATCATGGCTTGGTCGGCCCCTGCACTGGACGCAGCTTGAAATACGATAGCTGCCGAACCGGTATAACCTACCAAAATGGCAATGAATCCAGCGGTGATAGTAGAAAGAAACATAGGGATGCAAAAAGTAAAGTAATGTGCTCGGCACTTTACCTAGCGATTAATGAGATTAAACTCTCAGATAAGCGATGATAAAAGATTACAGGGTTAGATATAAGCCTTTATTGATTCTGCGAATGCATCAAGGAGGGTATCGCGTAATGGCGGGTGGATATTATAGCGATGGCTTTTCCGTAGATTCGAGTACGGTTAGATAGAACCTAGGCTAATCTAAACGAACTGGTGCACGTGGTTGAGAAAAGGATGGTAGGTTATTCAGCGTAAAAAAAAGAACGGCAAATACATGCTGGGCTTTTTAAAGAGCGTAGACAGTATTTCTAGCCTACTGTGTAATGTGCATTTTAGTTGTCGGAGTCGTCATCGCCTAAGCAGTTGTTTATTGGATTCCCAGCATCATCTGTACCGTTTAAGCCTTCGGGTAAATGGACGCCATATTGCTTCTCAAAGTTATCGTTTACTCGTCCACAAGCTCGGTTAGCAGCGTGCTGATAGGGGTCTCTGCAATCCATGGCTTCACAATAGGCATTGCAAAGGCCGAATGCGCCGCTATTATTGCCTGAAAATATATTACAAATTGTTTCTACAGACGGTGTCAGTTTGTCGGGTGTTTTAGCTGACAATGGAGCCGAAACAAAAAGTACGATGGCTATGCAAATTGAGGTTAAATCTGTTGTTATTGTTGTTGAATGGTCGATTTTTCTTGTTAACCGTGGCCATTATAGTCTTTAATGTGCGTGGAAAGAAAATACTATACTTTACAAGCGATTTCATGGCGTAAACAAGGCAACAGTATTTTTTACAGGGGGGAGTAATATTTACTTGCTAAGAATTAAGTTGTAAAAATTGTTTAAGCCTCAGTAGAACCCTATCTGGCGTTTCCACCAATATTGAGTGTTTAATCCCATCTAAAATAACGAGTTCTGAGTTAGGCAGCTGTGAGTGTATAAACTTGTTTAACCGGGGATTGCAACCGCCATCAAGTTCGCCCGTAAGTACCAAACAGGGGCAATTTATTTCATGTAACCAAGGCGCCATTTCAGTGGTGGCGTAAATATCGAAAACGCTTAAGAACACGCCGTCAGGTGTGTCTCTAACTTGTTGTAAGCGTGCCTCGATAAGATCGGGGCGCTTTTCAATAAAGTCATCGGTGTACCAGCGTTCAATTAAGGTACTAAGTATGGGGATGATGCCTTTATCCAGCATGGCTTGATATACCCCTTGCAGCTTGCTGCGGTCTTCTTCTGTCCTTCCGGCAGCGGTGCTAAGTAGGCCAACACTAAGCGTTTTGTCTGGATGGGTTTTGGCGTAAGCAGGGCCAATCATTCCGCCTAAAGAGTGGCCGACAACATGAATTTTCGAATGCCCTAATTTGGCGCGTAAAGCCTCTAAGTCTTCTACCAATTGGTCCAGGCTATAGGGGGTTTGTGGAATGGGGCTTTCGCCATGACCACGTAAATCATAGCGTACACAAGTAAAGTGTTTTTCAAGCTCTGGTACCAGTCCATCCCAAGTGGTTTTTCGAGAGCCAATGCCATGCACCATGTATAGCGCGGGGCCATGTCCGCTGATGGTATAAGCACAATCTACCGCTGTCATTCGCCTGGAAATCTATCAACCACTAGGTTGCCACCACTGCCCCAGTTTTCTTTCTCGACGTCAGTGATAACAACGGTAACCGTTTCCGGCTTACCGCCCGCCACGCGGATAAAGGTGTCGGTTAGTTCTTTAACGAGTTCACGTTTTTGATCGCGCGAGCGTCCTGTGAACATTTCTACTCTGATAATAGGCATTTTAGTTTTTAGCTACGATTCATTAAGTGGTACTTTTGCTGAAATGAGGCATCACCTCTTCGGCGAAAATTTGTATAGATTCTAGTGTTTCAGTCTGGCTGACGCCAAAATTCACGTTCATGATAAAGCGGTCGACGCCCGCTTCTGCGTACATGCCAAGCTTATCAATCATTTCGTTGGTGGTGCAAATGGTTAAGTTCTCAGCAGTTTGGTCTATAGTCATTTCTCGGGGCATGGGTTTAATTACGCCGTTGTTCACAATACCAGGCCCGGTAAATACGTTATCGAATTGCCCATAGTAATCATGCGCTAATTGTATTTTCTTGTTGCGGTCAGCCTCGCTGGTCGATACAAAGCAGAGGCGTGATAACGACAGACTCAAGTGTTCCCCTGCCTTACCTAGCGCAGCCTTGCCACGGTTAAAGGCATCGACTTGGTCGAGCATATGCTGGTTGCTGCCAGATAGAGGGGTGGTTTGAATGTGAAAGCCGCGTTTGGTGCAGTGGTATATGGCTTCTGGAACCAGAACACCCATCATGATAGGGATTTCACGCACTGGTCGAGGCATAACAGTGAGGGGCTCAAATTGATAATATTTTCCATCCCAGGACACTTCTTCTTCATTGAGCAGTGCTTGTAGCACATTGAGTGATTCGTCAAATTTTTCACGGCTTTCGCTCAGCGGCACACCGAGACGATCCATCTCAAATCCAAAGGCGCCGCGGCCCACGCCTAACATCAGGCGCCCGTCTGTGAAAATGTCTGCGCAGACAACTTCCCCTGCGTAAGTTCTCATATCATGTAATGGCAATACGGTCACGCTGGTGAGGATCTTAACCTGTTTGGTCATTGAAGCGATTTTCACGGCGAATTGTAGCGGCGCTGGCATCATCAGGATATTGATGAGGTGGTGTTCGGTAATAGACACCGCGTCATAACCCAGTGTGTCAGCCAGCACGGCTTGCTCGAGCATGTCCTGATAGATGCGATCACCACCGTAGTTACGGTCAGGATAATAGGCGGAAAGTTGAATACTGAATAACATGAACAGAATCTGGTTTGTTTGTTTAGGTAGTTTGTCTTACTCAATAAAAGTTGACAAACGAATAATATTGATCATTATGTTCGAATAAATCAAATATTGTAATATCAAATGAATTTAGCATCAGTTAGAACGTTTTTAGCGATTGCTGAAGTGGGTCAATTAAATCGAGCGGCAGAACAGCTTAACGTAACACAGTCTACGGTGACAGCTCGGTTGAACGCCTTAGAGGCGGAATTGGGTCAGGTACTATTCCACCGTAAAAAGTCAGGTGCAGAGTTCACCTCAGCCGGTTTTCGTTTCCATCGATATGCGCAATTAATGGTCGATGTTTGGCGTCAAGCGCAGCAAGAAACGTCTTTGTCACCGTCTGTTGCGGCCGTGTTTAATTTTGGTTGCCATCCAGACTTGTGGCCGGTTTATGGCGATGGCTTAATACAAAAAGTGGATGAGTTAGGGGAAGAGGTCGCAGCTTCTGCTTGGTCTGCTGATCAAGTTGAACTAGAACGTTGGTTGAGCAGCGGCTTAATAGATGCTGCTCTATGCTACTCGCCAACTCTGAGTGATACCCGTCAAGAAATCTTGATGTTTACTGAAAGGCGAGTACTGGTTTCGCAAACAAAGCGGCCGCTAATGCGCTGGGACCCAAATTACATTTATGTCGACGCAGGAGAAGCTTTTCGCAAAAACCATGCCGCTGCCTATCCAGATGGTGACACTCCTTTGAAAACTATCAGTTCTTCAGTGTGGGCCAAAGGCATCATGCTCAAGCAAGGCGGATCAGGTTACTTGCCTCATCACCTCATAGTGGATGAACTACGAAGCGGCGCGTTGCATTTGGTAGAAGGAGCGCCAGAATTCTCCAGAAACGCTTATTTGGTGACAAATAAACTCGCGATGGAAGGTTGGCCTTGGATAGATCAGCTGCTGGAGTCGGTTCGTGAGGCTGCGTTATCTTCCTAGTGTCTTGCTACTATTGGGGTTGAATGGAAGTACTTTTATAACCGCAAGTAGAGAATTGGGGTAAGACCTCTTTGTCATTTTTCTTCCTTGAAACTTAGCTGACTAGGTGATGCAGTCAGTACGCTCTGAAATAGATATCATCCAAAAGCATCACATGTTCTCCCGGTCCCTCAATGGTGTGAATAATAGAAATGGCCATACTCTTCGAGTTTTGAGGAGGGATGAGCTTGTCTACAAAGAGCGTTTGCCACCCACCAGCGTCTTTGTCTACATCTGCATGTCTGCTTGAGGTACGATGACTTCCTTTGCAGTCATGGTGTTCGTACCATGTAGGGCGAAGTCGTCCACCGCCGCGCTCAGATGAGGTTTCCGCAATTTTCACCAGAGCACCTACCTTAAATCGCGTGTTCGAACCAATATTTACGCATTGTTTAAAAGACCCTGTTCCGATTGAGCTATCTCTTTCGTTCGGTAAGGTGGCTGAAATAACACCCCCTCTGTCACTGTTGTTTAGAGATATCCATTCTAGTCGTTTTCATCGGGTAGGTAGCCAAGACTGCAAGTTGGTATTAAATCCAGAATTAAGTAAGTAATTGTCACCCAAGGGCCGAGTGGTTATCTCAGTGCTCTCTTCGCAGGTATCTTCATAGGTTGTGGTGCTCGCAATCGAGAAAGAAATATCATCCCAAATCGCTTCGGGATGGTTGTTTCCGCGCTGACTTTGCACAATTTCAATTTGCGCACTCTTCGCACCTAGAGACGGTTTTAACTTCCCACGATAAACTTTCTGCCAGTTTTGTTTCTCTAGTCCTGGTTCTAAGTAACCTCCAAATTGACCACATTTGTGCAATCCGGTGCGTCATACCAGATAACGTTTATTCGATTTACACTGGGACTGCTAGGCAGTCTGTTGAGGTATCAAAAGCTCGCTTCAAAGGCGAAAAGAGCGCCATCATTGAGGGGAACACATTGCGCAACTCACTTCTCGTAGATGATCTTAGATTCGGTTTCGATTTGAGGGGCATTTAATAAAAGCGCTCCGCTATCAGCCGTTCCCCCGTTATCTGACCAGTAAACGCCCGTTTCATAATTCCAAGCAGTCAGTGATTTCTCAAATTCACCATTTTCGAGCAAGTTATCAGAGCGTGCTGCGACAGGTCATGAACGGTTTAGCGTCACAGAATTTTCTGTTTCAATCGGGTCTACTTCATCCGTATCTACGTCATAAGCTGATTGAGGGCTCTCTGATTTCGGGGTATAACCTGGCCTCATAGTAGAAAGCGAAGGCAAACAAGACAAGAATCAGTATTTGAATTTTGTAAAGCATATTTATGAAAAAGAGGATGGATCACTATTCTCTGCGCAGCCCTAGAAAGTGAGGGGTGTTGGCACCGAAATATAAACGCCAAATTCTTCACCAAAATCACAACTCACCCGTGCATGCACTTTACCTTGTCGGTCTAAAAAGCGCTGTTTGTCGGTAACCGGGAACACGCCTTCGTGCCAGATATTGGGGTGAATATAAAAACCTTTAGAGCCATCACACCAAAAGGCGACGACTTTTTCGGGGGTGAGATCGTCGCCCGGTAAGGCTAACGGCAATACAAAGGGTTTGTTATCCAATGGAAAGAACAGTTGCCCGCCATCAGGGTGGTAGTTGAAGTGCCAAAGCAGTACTTGCTCACGTGCAACGGTGGCCTGTTTATCGCTGGCATTTTGCGGGTCCGTGGACCAGCCCAACACATAATGCCCACCGACGGCATCATTGATGCCCATTAACACGTCGCCGTGCCACTCAGATTCAAAAGTACCTTCCACGTGCCCAGCTTCATTGCCGGTGCCTTCGTCAACAGGGCGCCAGTCGGGCGCTGGCCAAGTGGCAATTTCAATTTCGAAGCCTTCATGCGAATCAACTAATTGACCATAGCCTTTTACCGACTCATCAGTGGCCTTTATTAGCGGGACGTTTACTTGCTTTAAAGAAGGCTTGTCTTTTGCATCAAATAGGTAAGTGGGGGCATTTTGATCCATAGGAGGCTCCTAAATTTAACTAAGGGGGAAATCTTTACTCCATTGATTGGCGATGTCGATTCTGCGCGCCAACCAAGTGTTTTCTTTGCTGAGTATATAGTCCAAAAACTGCGCCAGTGATTTAGCGCGGCCAGGGCGGCCGACTAAACGACAATGCAAACCGATCGACATCATCTTGGGACTGTCTTCGCCTTCTTCGTACAAGGTGTCAAAGCTGTCTTTTAGATAGCTAAAAAACTGGTCGCCGCTGTTAAACCCCTGTGGTGAGGCAAAACGCATATCGTTTGCATCTAAAGTGTAAGGCACAGTTAGCAATGGCTTAGCGTGATCGGTATTCCAATACGGTAGGTCATCAGCGTAACTGTCAGCCGTATAGGTAAAGCCGCCGTGCTCTGCGGTAAGACGCGCAGTGTTGGGGCTGCTGCGGCCCAAGTAAAAGCCTTCTGGCCTGGCGCCGGTGATTTGGGTGTGAATATCAATGGCTTGCCGCATGTGTTCAAGCTCTAAGCCTTCTTCAGCAAACTGATAATCAATCCACCGATAACCGTGGCTGGCGATTTCCCAGTCGGCTTTAAGCATGGCATCCACGGCCCCTTGGTTACGCTGCATTGCCATGGCGACGCCAAATACCGTTACCGGGATTTGGCGCTGCGTGAACATTCGATGTAAACGCCAAAAACCAGCGCGGGAGCCGTATTCGTATATTGATTCCATATTGGCGTGGCGCACATCGGGGTAGGCCGCTGCGCCAACTATTTCAGATAAAAAGGCTTCTGATGCTTTGTCGCCATGCAGAATATTGTTCTCACCGCCTTCTTCGTAATTGATAACGAATTGAACTGCTACTCGGGCTTTGTTGGGCCATTGTGGTGTCGGTGGGTTGGCGCCATAGCCAATCATGTCGCGCGGATAGGTCATCTGAAATAATTATT
>JBLIOD010000009.1:0-72363 GCA_047639475.1 Gammaproteobacteria bacterium | reverse complement strand
TCATGCTCCTCATGCTCCTCATGCTCCTCATCTAAACTCCAGTGCACGGATTGTTCAACAGGCTCACAATTCACTGCACTCGACAAACCCAAAAAGCTGCTAAGGTCCCCCAACGTTTGCTTAGCATTGTTGATCTTAGTCTGCTGTGCTTCATTTTCGGGCGCATGCTCAAATCCAACCAAGTTGGCTGCTGGAGAAGCCAGAGTAAAAGCTATTTGATCACCATCCAAAACCAAGCTTAACTGAGCCTCACCATGATTATGTGACGCTAGCTCTCTGGTTGTTTCCGCATGGAGCATGGTGAAAATAGCTGGGGATAGGATGGTGGCTAATGCCACTATCAAACGTGTTTTCTTCATGGTTTTACCTTGTATTTTATTCGTGCGCCACACACAGGTGTGGCTATGCACGTAATGATTCTATACTGAATGCTTGCACTTCAAGTTCGGGCGTCGAACGAAGGCAATGTAAGAATTAAATCAAAAAGTAAAAGGAGGAGAGCGGGATTGAGGTATCGGTCTATAAAGAATGCCACGGTTATGTGGCAAGGAAATATTCTGAATATGATCGAACGAGTTAGTTACGAGTGTAAACGTTTCCGGTAATGCGCATTCCCGGTTTCCGCTTGCGTCGAATATTTCACAATGCTCGTCTTGCTCATGTAATTGATGAACCGAGGCATGCACAATCGAACTGTACTGTGCGTACAGTAAAATTAAGATTATTGCTAATTTTGCAAATAGCCGTCTTGGATTCATGTTGTGAGTATTAAAAAAGCCTTATAGCGTATCAATATAGAAAATACTTCGTACGCATTTCTCGAATGTCGGCTTTGAGTATACAACGCCTATAAGCCTATATCCAAACCCAAAGAAATTTAAAGCTTATTATTTTGAACATCATCGATAAAATAAATCTGTCCACTTTGTTTATCAGGTATGTTTTGTCGCAAACCATTATACAATCAGGGCTTAACTACTTCTTAGGATTTCTATATTTAGATTAGTGTCATTAAGTTCACATTATGATATTCTAAAATATGTGATTGGCTGCCTTTGGCATCGCCAGATGGAGTCTACTTTTTCAATTAGACTGGATCAATAACAATGAACAGGTATCTATTTCTAGTGCTATTTTCGCTAATAGCCTTAGCTGTCAAAGCACAAAACGCTGAAAATGTAACACCTATTATTAGCTATCTTCTATTAGATAATTCTCCTACAACACCACCGCCAGGCTGCACAGATGCGGGCGATAATGATTCTGATAGGATATTAAATTGTTATGAAACCAACACTAATATTTTTGTGAATGCGCAAAACACAGGCACTGACCCTAATAACCCCGATACAGACGGTGATGCCATCAAAGATGGGGATGAGGTTTTAGGTACTGTAGCGGGACTGAACCTACCGTCAATGGGTGTTAACCCATTGCGAAAGAACATATTGCTTGAGTATGACTGGTTTGATGACAACCTTGATTGTCCTAGTCACTCACATCGGCCAACAGCTGCGGCTATTGCGAGTTACACTGCTGCCATGGCCAATGCTCCTAACGTTAATCCCGACGGAAGCACCGGAATTACCGCAATTAATGATTACGGTCAGGGCGGTGTTTTTACGGGGGGGAACTTCATAGATGATGTTAACGGAGTTTTAGTGGGCGGCGTAAATCAGTCAGAA
Organism: Gammaproteobacteria bacterium; assembly: GCA_047639475.1. Lineage (GTDB taxonomy): Bacteria > Pseudomonadota > Gammaproteobacteria > Arenicellales > Poriferihabitantaceae > JAAELZ01. Next base: position 70,678 of record JBLIOD010000009.1, on the reverse strand, counting down.
TTTGGATTGTATAAAGCGGCCAATTTCGATGCCCTGCGCAACGGGTATTTCCATTATGTGATTTTGCCTCATCATTACAACACAACGAGCGGAAGCTCAGGCCAGGCTGAATTGCCAGGCGATGATTTAATCGTGTCATTGCAGTGTTTTTCCAGCACTCGAAACACGTCTCACACCATATTACACGAACTGGGCCACAACTTAGGTATTAGGCACGGCGGTGATTCCAACTGCAACCACAAGCCAAATTACAACTCGGTGATGAATTACAAGTATCAGTTTCCGGGTGTAGACACAAATTGCGATTCAAACCCAGAAGCTATTTCGGTACTGGACTTATCACGAAATGCCAATATTGATCTTAATGAAAACAACTTGAACGAAAATTCTGGAGTGTGTGCTGTCGCGCCAGTTGCTATAAACTGGAATGGGATAAATGGAATTGAGTCATCTATTAGCTTTAACATTAATTCAGCCGATGATTTTGAATCCGATAATTGCGGTGGCTTACAAACTGTTTTAGAAGACTACAATGATTGGGGAAATATCAGTTTTACTGGCCTTTCCGATTTTGATGGTATGAACTTAACCTCGATGGAGATTATTAACTGCAATAATCCAGCGCCGCAGAATTAGCATAGCTTGGCGAAAATAATGCTTATTATTTTTTCGGCGCTCTGTTTTAGCGGTTGCTCTAATGATCTATTGAATAATGAGCCTGATCAAGCTGAATGTAAACGCCTGCAGGGAGTATGGTTCAAGCATTCATCGCCATCGCCATCGGCAATGGTGGGGTTGTGTATTACTAGAACCAGTGACGAAGGCAAAGCATGTCTTGATGCCAGCGATTGCGAAAGCGTCTGCGTAACGCAGCAATTAACGCAAGGTAAAACAATAGTAGATGGCCACTGCTTTGGCTGGTCGAATGTGGCAGGACATTGTATTAATCAATTAATAAATGGCGCTGCGGTCGGTACAGTTTGTTCGGACTAACTTTGCTCTGCACCCGAAGCGCTACACAAGAAATCATGGGGAGTGCGGCCGAGCAAGGCCGATCAATCCAGCGGATGAGAATCCCGCTCCGGTAAGGTAGGTCAGCCACCGGGTAGCAATCATCGGGCAGGCGGAGGTAACTCCAAATGTTAAGCACGATGTGCGCAAAGCAATAGGCCGTAAACGGATTAAAGGGGACGGCACCCTTTAATCAATCTGTTCCCTATTGTTCTAATGTCATTTATTCTGAAGAGAACAAAGTTCGCGGGGGACACGATACTTAATTGTAATCACACCTCACAAGATCGGTTGTCGACACATAAAAGAAGAAGTTATTAAAGCATCAGCTTGCGCTAAGGCCTTATCCAAACTAACTTAGTAAACAGCCAACTCGTTAGATTCTCCGCGCACCGTTAAGCATTCTACTAACCCATGCAATGCTCCTGCCAATAATGGGGTAGGATTGAGGCATAACGAATAAAACCATCAGAGGAAGCAGATGAGCAAATTTGACCAAACCTATCTAGCAGCGAAACAGAACCCCGAAGCTTTTTGGGCAGAAGCCGCTGAGCAGGTAGTGTGGACCAAGAAGTGGGATAAAGTCTTAGACGACAGCACGCCACCTTACTATCGATGGTTTCAAGGTGGCAAAATAAATGCCTGTTATAACGCTGTGGATCGCCACGTCGAAGCAGGAAGAGGGGAGCAAACGGCCATTATCTATGACAGTCCGATTACCGGATCAAAGCGTAAAATTAGTTATCAGCAGCTACTAGAACGCGTCTCCAAGTTTGCCGGGGTACTTCGCGACAATGGCGTGGAGAGCGGTGATAGAGTCATTGTATATATGCCGATGGTGGCAGAAGCTGTTGTTTCAATGTTGGCGTGCGCCCGAATAGGCGCGATTCATTCCGTGGTGTTTGGCGGCTTTGCGGCTTCTGAATTGGCGGTGCGCATTGATGACGCAGGTGCCAAAGTGATTGTTACGGCATCATGTGGGATCGAGCCTAGCAGAACCATTGAATACATGCCTTTGGTTCGCAGCGCTATTGAATTAAGTAAAACCAAACCGTCTAAAGTCATTGTTTTACAGCGCCAACAGGCGCTCGCAGAACTCAATAAAGACACTGACATAGATTGGCTCAGCGCTGAAGGGCAGGCCACTCCCGCAGCTTGTGTGCCGATGGAGTCGACCGACCCCTTATATATATTGTACACATCAGGCACAACTGGCCAGCCCAAAGGGGTGGTGAAAGACATAGGCGGCACCGTGGTCTCTTTGCACTGGACCATGAAGAATATTTATAACGTTGAGCCAGGTGATGTTTATTGGGCAGCGTCTGATGTGGGCTGGGTGGTAGGTCACTCTTACATTGTGTATGCCCCTTTATTCGGTGGCAATACAACGATTGTGTTTGAAGGTAAGCCAGTTGGAACGCCAGACCCGGGTACCTTTTGGAGAATAGTCGAAGAATATAAAGTGAAGGTGTTGTTCACCGCGCCTACCGCATTTCGGGCCATTAAGAAAGAAGACCCAAATGGCGAGTACATTGCTAAGTACGATGTCTCTAGTTTGGAGTCTTTGTTTTTAGCGGGCGAGCGCTTAGATCCATCGACTCAGCAGTGGGCCAGCGCAAAGCTGGGGGTGCCGGTTATTGACCATTGGTGGCAAACTGAAACCGGCTGGGCCATCTGCTCTAACTGCTTGGGCATTGAGCAGCTGCCTATTGTGGAAGGTTCGCCGACCCGTCCCGTGCCCGGCTATGAGATGGCTGTACTCAATGACGAAGGAAATCCAATTAGCAGTGGTGAAATCGGATCTCTGGTGATTAAATTGCCGTTACCACCGGGAACCTTCCCAACATTATGGAATGCGAAACAGCGTTACTTTGACAGCTACTTAGGCCGGTTCCCAGGCTATTATGAAAGCGGTGATTCAGGTTACATTGATGAAAACGGCTATGTTTTTGTTATGGCCAGAACCGATGATGTCATTAATGTTGCGGGTCATCGACTTTCCACTGGCGGCATGGAAGAAGTGTTAGCCGCGCACCCAGACGTGGCAGAGTGCGCCGTTATTGGCGTAGATGATGTTTTGAAAGGGCAACTACCGCTCGGTTTGATGGTATTAAGCAATGCTTGTGATCGTGGTCACGATGAGATTGTAAAAGAGGCCATACAAATGGTGCGCGAAAGAATCGGCCCAGTTGCCGCTTTTAAAATGGCCGCGGTGGTCACTGGCTTGCCCAAAACCAGATCAGGCAAGGTGTTGCGCGGAACCATGAAGAAGATCGCCGATAACACAGATTGGACAATGCCAGCGACGGTTGATGACCCCAGCGTTTTCGACGGTATTACGGCGGCGTTGCAATCTTTGAACTACGCTAAAACTCAGGACTAAGCTAGGAAAAAGTAGAGCTATACGGTTAATTTCACCTTGGTGCTAGGTGAAATTAACCAAAGCATCTGATGCTGTTTGTCTAGGCATTACACCGCAAGGCATTTTCTGGCCGTAAAACGCTTGGCCGTTTACTTCAGATTTATTCCTCCCTTCCCTTGAAGCTGTTAGGATTAGCCTTATCTATTTATGAACTTAGCCGTAATGCCAATTTAATTGGCGACATGTTGTCTGGCTGTTATATCAGGATACTAAATTGACTACTGAATCAGATTCAAATTCCAAGCCAAAGGTTGAAACCAAGGCCAAGGCCAAGACCAAGCCAAAATCTAAAGCGAACATATTGCCTGTTTTGCCATTACGTGATGTAGTGGTTTTTCCGCATATGGTTATTCCGCTGTTTGTTGGCAGGGAAAAATCCATAAAGGCGCTTGAACAGGCTATGGAAAAGGGCAAGCAAATATTTTTGGTGGCGCAGCATGACGCCACCGATGACGATCCAGATCCCAGTCTAATTTATGACTTTGGCGCGGTGGCCAATATTCTTCAAATGCTTAAGTTACCTGACGGCACTGTGAAGGTGTTAGTTGAAGGTGCCAGCCGAGCGCAGGTACTACGCTACATCGAAGAAGATTTCTTAAGCGCTGAAATTGTGCACAAAGAAGAAGGTGAACTGAAAGACCGTGAAGGCACCGTGTTGATGCGAGCGGTAAACGAGACCTTCGAGAACTATGTAAAACTTAACACCAAGATTCCATCAGAGGTGCTGACGTCGGTTTCCACTATTGAGGATGGAAGCCGTATGGCAGATACTATCGCCGCACACCTAAACGTTAAAAATCAAGACAAGCAAACCATTTTGTCTTTTGTTGATCCGGCTGATCGTTTGGAGTACATCCTAAACGTGATGGAGAACGAAATCGACTTGTTGAAAGTGGAGAAGCGCATTCGCGGCCGCGTTAAAAAGCAAATGGAGAAGAGCCAGCGCGAGTACTATTTGAATGAGCAAATGAAAGCCATTCAAAAGGAACTCGGCGATATGGAGGAAGGGGGTTCAGAGATCGACGAACTCATCAAAAAAATAAATGATGCCGGCATGCCAAAAGAGGTCGAAGAAAAGGCCATGAAAGAAGTGGGCAAGCTTAAGATGATGTCGCCGATGTCAGCTGAAGCTACCGTACTGCGCAATTACCTAGACGTCTTGCTTGAGATTCCGTGGAAAAAGCGTACCCGTATGCTTAAAGATCTCTCTGCAGCCGAACAAGTGCTTGAAGCTGATCATTACGGCCTTGAAAAGGTTAAAGAACGGATATTGGAGTATTTGGCAGTTCAAAAGCGCTTAAAGAAAATTAAAGGACCGATTTTATGTTTGGTTGGCCCTCCTGGTGTGGGCAAGACTTCATTGGGTAAATCTATCGCTCGAGCGACAAATCGCAAGTTCCAGCGTATGTCGTTGGGAGGTGTGAGAGATGAAGCTGAAATTCGCGGCCATCGAAGAACCTATATTGGCGCGATGCCGGGCAAAATCATTCATCATTTAACTAAAGCGGGCGTCAAAAACCCGGTCATCATGTTAGATGAAGTCGATAAGATGGCGATGGATTTTAGAGGCGACCCCTCTTCGGCTCTATTAGAAGTGCTAGATCCAGAGCAAAATAATACCTTTAGCGATCATTATTTAGAAGTGGATACCGATTTGTCAGAGGTGATGTTTATCGCTACGGCGAACACCATGAACATCCCCGGGCCTTTGTTAGACCGTATGGAGGTGATAAACCTTTCTGGTTATACAGAGGACGAGAAATTTAATATCGCGAAACGCTATTTAGTTGACAGAAAGCTAAAAGACAACGGCCTTAAAGAGGGCGAAGTTAGCATCAGTGATGGTGGCTTGTTAGAAATTATTCGCGGTTATACGCGAGAAGCCGGTGTACGTAATGTAGAGCGCGAAATCTCCAAAGTGTTTCGTAAAGTGGTTAAGAGCTTATTATTAAGTAAAAAGAAAAGCGTCAAAATCACTGAAAAGAACATTAATGAATACCTTGGAGTGCGAAAATTCCGTGATACTGAAATTGACGACGATGCCCAGGTGGGCCGCGTAAATGGCTTAGCCTGGACCAGTGTCGGTGGTGAATTGTTAACCATCGAAACAGCAGTTGTTGCGGGCAAGGGCAAACAACAATTTACAGGCAAGCTAGGTGAAGTGATGCAAGAGAGCATTCAAGCCGCCATGACGGTAGTGCGCTCTCGTTCTGCCCAATGGGGAGTTGATCCAGAATTTTATCAAAAGATGGACGTACATATACATGTACCCGATGGTGCCACACCTAAAGACGGCCCAAGTGCCGGTGCGGCGATGTGTACTGCCTTAGTTTCAGCATTGACCAATGTTGCTATAAAGTCAGATGTGGCGATGACAGGAGAAATTACCTTACGCGGTGAAGTAACCGCTATTGGTGGTCTTAAGGAAAAATTACTTGCTGCATTGCGAGCCGGTGTTAAGACGGTATTAATCCCTAAAGAAAATGAAAAAGATTTACAAGATATTCCTGATAACGTCAAAGAAGGCTTGAAAATTATTCCCGTTAAATGGATAGATGAAGTGATGGAGGTGGCTTTGGTTTCGCCGCTTAAGCCTTTGCCTGAGATCGTGTCTTCTGATGAGAAAGGGGTGAAAAAGATCAAAAGTGATCCAGAGGCCGCAATCAAGCACTAAATGTAAGACAAGTTAGTGTTTTTTTACGACTATTTATAAATTAACTTTAAAGATCGCTTAACATCATCGCCAAGCCTAAGTAGAATACGCCGCTCGCCGCAGAGATACGAGAACACTTAGGAGGGGCGATGGTTGTAATAAAAAGCTAGAACCCTGCTCACGGGGCACAAGAATAATCACGACAACAGACAGGGTACTCCTACCGGAATAAAATTTTATTAACACCTTAAAATAGGAAACAATTATGAACAAATCAGAACTAATCGAAGCAGTAGCTGGCGCAGCAGATCTAACAAAAGCTGAAGCAGGTCGCGCAGTAGATGCGGTATTTTCTACAATCGAAGGTGCATTATCAGGTGGCGATTCTTTGTCACTAGTTGGCTTTGGTACATTCTCTGTTTCAGAGCGTGCAGCACGTCAAGGACGTAACCCACGTACAGGCGAAACTATCCAAATCAAAGCTGCAAAATTACCTAAATTTAAGGCTGGAAAAGGTTTAAAAGACGCTGTAAACTAGCGCGCCTTTCGAGGGTAGCCAAAACGGCAAAGTCTCGAAATTGGGTGCTTAGCTCAGCTGGGAGAGCATCGCCCTTACAAGGCGAGGGTCGGGGGTTCGATCCCCTCAGCACCCACCATTTTTTATAAATATGGAGCGGTAGTTCAGTTGGTTAGAATACCGGCCTGTCACGCCGGTGGTCGCGGGTTCGAGTCCCGTCCGCTCCGCCATTTATAGCAAACAAAGCGAGGTTTTTCCTCGCTTTTTTTGTATGTATTGCTTTCGTATTAATCTTGCTAGGCTATTCAATTCCTAAGCAAAGCCCGTTAGAATTAAAGCTGATTCCTTGAGGGTTCATCTTTCCCACAAACCTGCTGTAGGTTTTTAAAAAGACATCTAAAAAAGTCCGAACACTATGCTTATTACCATTCGTAAAAAAATCTCAGGCTGGCTAGCTTGGGTTGTCGTTATCATTATCGCCGTACCTTTTGCGCTGTTTGGCGTTAATGCCTATTTTGAAGGGGCCAATCAGATTAATGTAGCCAGTGTAGGTGGTGAAAACATCTCGTTTCAGTCTTTTCAACAAACTTCGGAAAGGCGCCGACAATTTTTCAGACGACAATTTGGTGATAGCTTTGATACTTCCATGTTCGACACGCCGGAAGCTCGCCGTGGCATCGTAGAAGAATTGGTTGTTAATCAAGTGACGCGAGATTACATCATTGATAATGACCTTACTTTGAATGACGACGCGTTACAGCAGCGTATAGTGCAAAACGCTTCATTTCAAGAAGAAGGCCGGTTTAATCAAGACACTTATCGAAGGGTCCTCAGTGCTTCCGGTTTCACTACCGAAGGTTATGAGCAGCAAGAGCGCGCTACCGGCGCAACTGAGCAACTACGTACCGGTATTGTCGATTCAAGCTTTGTTAACGAGGTAGAAGTCAATCATATCTTAAGTCTGAATTTACAAAAACGTGAGGCTGATTACTTTGTGATTGAAGCTAAGCCATTAGAAGCCGATTTAGATATCAGCGATGATGAAATTAAGCAGCAATATCAAGACAATCCAGATGACTACCAACAACAAGCTCGTGTCAAATTAGACTATGTTGAATTAAAGGTCTCGGATTTAGCAAAGGATATTGAGCCGACAGAAGAAGAACTAGCACAAGCATATGAAAATGCCAAAGGGCGCTACACACAACCCGAAATACGTCAGGCCAGTCATATTTTATTGTCGGTGTCTAAAAGTGCATCAGATGATAAACGGGCTGAAATCTTGGCCAAGGCTGACTCCATTTTTGCGGAAGCAAACAATGGCGTTGACTTTGCGGTATTAGCCGAAGCGCATTCAGAAGACCCTGGTTCTAGTAAAAAAGGCGGCGATTTAGGTATCGTCGCTAAAGGTCAAATGGTACAGGCGTTTGAAGAAGCCGTTTTTGCGATGGCAGCGGATGAAATTCGTGGCCCGATCGAAACTCAATTTGGCTACCACATTATCAAACTAACCGAATTAACCGTAGAACGTCAAAAAGCTTTCGACGAAGCAGTGGATGAAGTGCGTACTACTGAGAAAAAACGTATGGCTGATGAAGCCTTTGTGGAAGTATCTGAAACATTTCGTACTTTGGTTTTTGAACAACCCGACGACCTAGTTGAAGCGGCAGAGTCGCTGGGTATTGAAATTGTGACATCGACTTGGGTAAACGAAAGCACTGGCCTGGCGCCGTTCAATAATCCAACGCTGCGAGCCGCTGCTTTTGATTCTGCGGTACTTGAAGATAATTTAAATAGTGATGTGATAGAAGTGGCAGATGGTCATCTTGTTGCCCTACATAAAAATACCTATGAAACTGCGCACCTTAAGGCCTATGAGGATGTTAAACAGAAAATAATGGACCAGCTACGTAGCGAGTACGCCAGTGAGTTGGCGGCGGAACAAGGTCAAACTTTGATTGCGTCCTTACAAAACGGCGGCGACTTTAATGACGAGCAACAAGTCAGTATCCGGACGCTACCTGAGCGTAAAGCCGACATTAGCGATGCGATTGACCGCGAAATTAGTGTGAGTGTCTTTAGCGCACCGGCTCCAGATGTGAGTGCGCAAATTGATGGCGTCAGCTTGAATAATGGCGACTACGGCGTATATCGTTTAAAACAAGTTACCTTGGGTGATCCAGCGCAAGCAACGGAAGAGGAACGCGATCAAGTGGTTCAGCAGTTGAATCAGCGTGATGGCAATCAGTCTTACACCTTGTTCCGCAATACGCTTCGTGCAGGTGCGGATGTTGAGATATTCAGCTCAACATTTGAAGGTGACGATATTGATTCTTACAGTTCTTACTAGTCGCTAAGCGAGTTCCGTTTTTTCCTAGCTTGGTTTATTTAAGGTCGGCTAACTTAGGCTCGGCCAAACTAGCGAAGTGTTCTAAGGCTTCCATCCTTTCAAATGCCATTGCGTTCAACGGCAAGGCGGCATGGGCGGTATTACAGCCGGCACGGCCACAAGCTGCCTCCTTAGATCATGGGGTCAGGTCTGCTATAGTAGCATTCATTGTGCTATTATTCTGGAATGGCAAGACCACTAAGATTAGAATTCGAGCACGCGACTTACCACATCACTTCAAGGGGAGATCGCAAAGAAGATATTTACGAAGATGACGGCGATAGGCAACTGTTCCTTAAAATATTAGGAGAGGTTGTCGAACGGTATAATTGGGTCTGCCATGCCTATTGCCTGATGAGCAACCACTATCACTTATTGATAGAAACGCCAGATGCGAATTTATCCAAAGGCATGCGTCAACTTAATGGCGTTTATACCCAAGCAACCAATCGGCTCCATCATCGTTCTGGCCATCTTTTTCAAGGAAGGTATAAAGGCATACTGGTCGATGCAGAATCCTATTTACTTGAAGTCACGCGCTATATCGTGCTTAACCCCGTCGCCGCTAAACTAGTTAGCCATCCAGGAGATTGGAAATGGAGCAGTTACTTAGCGACGATCGGAGAAATCCCGCTGCCTGAATGGCTAGCCATAGATGTGTTATTAGCGCAGTTTAATGGTCACCGAAAGCAGGCAATAAAGCGATACATACAATTTGTTGATGATGGAATTGGTGGTAAACCGATCTGGTCTAATCTTAATCGACAAGTGTATCTGGGGAACGACGAGTTTATTAAAACCGCACAGTCAAAGTTGATGGGTTCGTCTGATGATGTGAATATTCCTATTGTACAGAGGCGACCCCCTGCCGATTCCTTAGCTAAAATATCATCGCGGCACAGCAATCGAAATGCAGCGATTATTGAGGCGTATAGAACAGGAGAATATTCTTATCAAGCTATAGCAGAATATTTTGGCTTACATTTTTCTAGCGTGGGGAGAATTATTAGAGGGAAACGCAAAGTGATACAAAGAAAGACCTGACCCCAATTGATTTGATTCGACATATGCTATTATCGGCAAGTTTCAGGGATAAACCATAACAAAAGAGTAGAGATATGAAAAAGTAATTACAAAGAAAACTTAGTGTAAAAGGGGTTCATTCAATTGGCGCATTGTTGTTGGGGGCTTTGTTGTTTAGCCATATAGCGCTGGCGCATGAAAGTGTAAAAGTGGTGGTGGTGCCCTTGGGAGGTGACGAACCGCCAGCGGTGCGCCCAAACAGTGAGTTGTTTATCAACTCAATAGGCATGGAGTTTTCACTCATTCCAGCGGGTTCTTTTGTAATGGGCAGTCCAGATGGCACAGGCACTACCAGTAGCCGCCCCGTTAACATCGCAGAGAGCGGAAGAAATGGTGATGAACTCCAGCACATTGTGAACATCAGCAAAAGTTTTTACATGCAAACCACAGAAGTGACGCAGGCGCAGTATCAACAGGTGATGGACAGCAACCCCGTGCACTTTAGTGCCTTAGGTGAAGGGGAAGACTGTGGTTTAGATTGCCCTGTTGAAAGAGTGAATTGGAATGAAGCACATGACGTTATAGATGCCTTGAATGCCAGCGAGAACCGAGTTAGCTGCAATTCACAGCCGAACACCTGTTATTCACTGCCTACCGAGTCGCAGTGGGAGTATGCAGCACGCGGCGCGACGGTATCGGCGTTTTATAATGGCGATATTACTGAGACGTTTGGTAATGACCAAAACCTTAACTTAATAGGGTGGTATGACACTAACTCAGGCAGTACTACTCACCCTGTGGCGCAAAAAGCAGCGAATCAATGGGGCTTATACGATATGTCTGGAAATGTATGGGAATGGTGTGAAGACTTATATGCCGCTTAACCAGATGGCCCAGTAACAGACCCAGTGGGTTCTACAGGCTCTGACCGCGTGTTTCGCGGCGGCAGCTGGGGCGGCATCGCCGGGCGTGCGCGTTCGGCTGATCGCCTCTACTCGTCTGCGGGGCTTCGTAGCAGCGGCCTGGGTTTCCGGCTTGTTTTGCCCCAGCTCAGTATATTAGGTGGATGCCAGTTTACTGAACCAGGCGAAATCCTGTCTTGTTGATAAAGGTGTCAGCGGGCAAAAAAGCTTGTACAGTACTGGAGCTAGTAGCTAGATTGGATGGTTTAGCGAACGTTCTGGTGTTTTTAGAAGCGTTTCACAAAAACAGCCAAATAGCCGTGAACCTATTAATTAAATTCGACCACTTGCCAATCTAAAGTCTCGCCCGCTAACAGCGGTATTATTTTTTGCTGGTCATCGCTTAAATAAACTTCAGGCACCGCCCAATCTTGCTTTACCAACTTAATGCGCCCAGTATTTGCGGGCAAGCCATAAAATTTTGGCCCGGCCAAACTAGCGAATTGCTCGAAGTGTTCTAAGGCTTCCATCCTTTCAAATGCCATAGCGTACAACGGCAAGGCGGCATGGGCGGTATAACAGCCGGCACAGCCACAAGCTGCCTCTTTGGCATTTTGTGTATGCGGTGCGCTGTCCGTTCCCAAAAAGAAAGAATCACTTCCACTGGTCGCTGCATTGATTAACGCTTGTCGGTGTTCTTCCCGCTTAAGTACGGGTAAGCAGTAATAGTGTGGACGTATGCCGCCTTTAAATAACTCATTGCGATTAAAAAGTAGATGATGTGCTGTTAATGTGCCGGCAACTGCGTCACTAGCATTTTTTACAAAATCGATGCCATGGCTAGTGGTGATGTGCTCCAACACGATTTTTAGCTCTGGAATTTCACGATGAATCGGCTCTAATACCTGCTCAATAAACACCGCTTCACGGTCAAAAATATCGACATGTGGGTCAGTGACTTCACCGTGTATTTGCAACACCAAGGAGGTTTCCGCCATTTTTTCTAATACTGGCATGATGCCGCTGATACGCGTAACGCCCGAATCAGAGTTTGTAGTTGCGCCCGAGGGATAAAGCTTTGCTCCCACGATGTCTTCTTGATCGGCGGCGGCTTGTATTTCGGATAAAGCCGTTGAGTCAGTTAAGTACAAACTCATTAAGGGTTTGAAATCGCTACCTGAATCATGCTGTTTTGCTGCTGCCGTTATTCTATCTCGATAAGCCAATGCTTGATCCACCGAGGTTACCGGAGGATTTAAATTGGGCATGATCATCGCTCGGCCAAAGCTACTGGCGGTGTGGCCTATAACCGACTGCATCATTTCGCCATCGCGCACGTGTAAATGCCAGTCATCCGGCTGAATTATTTCAATGGTTCTCATAGTTCAAAACTCTGTAAATGTTCAAGACCGAGCGCTCGGCCTTCTAAATAATCTTGTATGCAGGGCATAACGATAGTGCTACGTAGGTTTTTAGCGGCTAGTTCGTCTTTGGTCAGCCAATGAATAGCAGAAATAGCCGAGTCGATAGGGCCTTCGTGTACGGCCTTGCCTAAATCACCTTTAAAGCTAAAGCGTAAGTAAGTGACACCGTTAGCCGCTTTGAAATGATAAAAACCGACAAGTGCTGTAGGCGTAAACTCAAACCCTGTTTCTTCTAACACTTCTCTAATGACTGCTGCCACGAGCGCTTCGCCTTGTTCTACATGGCCAGCGGGCTGATTAAAAACCTGCTCGCCTAAGCTGGGTTCTTCGACGATTAGAAATTTGTTATCTCGCTTAATAACGGCAGCAACGGTGACATGCGGATACCACTTGGTTTCGGGCATTGTTGTCCTTACATAGATATAATAAGGGTGTATTCTAACAAATTCTGCTCGCCGATTTTAGCTCGGTAATCTGATTATGAACGACTCTTTAAAGCTGACCATAGCCCAAATAAATCCCACGGTTGGAGCGCTCAAAGCCAATTGTCAACTGATGATGGATAGCGTTCAACAAGCACCTGCAGATACCGATATTGTGGTGTTCCCTGAATTGAGTCTCTGTGCTTATCCTCCAGAAGATCTGTTATTTAGAGATGACTTTATCGCGCAGTGTGAGCAACAGCTAGCTTGGTTAGTCAAACAAAGCGAAGCTTATAGCTGTGCGTTGGTTGTGGGTCATCCACAGCGGGAGGAAGGGCTGCTGTACAACGCGATGAGCGTCATTCGAACAGGGCAAGTACTCGCTACTTACTACAAACGCTTTTTGCCAAACTACACTGTATTTGACGAAAAACGCTATTTCTCTCCAGGCAATAAAGCACAGATAGTCGAGATTAATGGGGTTAAATGTGGTTTGGTGATTTGTGAAGATATATGGGAGGAACCGCCGGTGAAGGAATCAGTGGCATTGGGTGCACAGCTCATTCTAAATATTAACGCCTCACCCTTTCACTACAATAAATCGATAGAACGTGAAGAAGGCATAGTCAGCCGTCGCGCGATAGAAAATAACGTACCCATTGTTTACGTGAACCAAATGGGTGGGCAAGATGAGTTGGTGTTTGACGGCGCTTCGCATATTGTTAATGCTGAAGGAAAAATTACGACGCGGTTACCGATATTTGAAAGTTGTGTTGAAACTTCACAAATCACGGTTATAAGAACAAAGGCGTGCGAACCCACATTAGGCGCTATTGCTCCGCGCGGCACTTTAAATGAGCGCATCTATTCGGCGCTAGTGACGGGTGTTAAAGACTACGTCAATAAAAACGGTTTTAAGCGCGTTATCTTAGGCCTTTCTGGCGGAATTGATTCGGGTCTTACCTTGGCTATCGCCGTGGATGCCTTGGGGGCTGACCGTGTTGAAGCAGTCATGATGCCCTATCATTACACCAGCGAGATGAGTTTGAGTGACGCGGAAGAGGAAGCGGCTGCTTTGGGCGTTAAGTATCATGTTGTGTCGATTGCACCGATTGTCGAAGCCAGTTTGCAGCAGTTAGGCCCAATGTTTGAAGGCATGGAAGAAGACACCACAGAGGAAAATATACAGGCACGTTCACGCATGCTTATTTTGATGGCGATCTCAAATAAAACAGGTGCAATGGTATTAACCACTGGTAATAAGAGCGAAATGGCGGTGGGCTATGCGACCTTATATGGTGATATGGCGGGTGGTTTTGCCGCCATCAAAGATGTTCCTAAAACCCGTGTGTTTGAGTTATCTAAGTACCGCAATACCCTGTCGCAAGTCATACCCGAGCGGGTCATTACGCGCCCACCGTCAGCGGAGCTACGACCGGATCAAGAAGATCAAGACTCCTTGCCCGAATATTCGATACTAGATTCAATTTTAAAACGCTTTGTCGAATTAGATGAGTCGGCGGAGAAAATTATTGAGCAAGGCTTTGATCCGGACACCGTTAACCAAGTAATAAAAATGGTGGTACGCAATGAATACAAGCGCCGTCAATCAGCACCGGGTGTGAGGATTACGCCGCGCGCCTTTGGACGCGATAGGCGCTACCCAATTACGGCCAAATTCTTCTAGAGTGCTGCCAATGGCTTTAATTAGAAATTTCGAACGAACAGACTACCACCGTGTTTGCGAGATATATCAAGCAGGCATTGATACCGGCTTCGCTACCTTTGAAACCCAAACCAAAGATTGGGACACTTGGGACGCCAGCGCCATGAAGGAAGCTCGATTGGTTGCGCTCAACGAAAGCAACGAGGTGATTGGTTGGGCCTGCTTGTCGGCAGTGACCAACCGTTGTGTCTATACAGGCGTAGCGGAAATATCTGTTTATGTTGACCCCAAGGCGCAGGGCAAAGGGGTGGGCGGTCAGTTGTTGGGAGGTTTGGTTTTGGGTTCGGAGGAAGCAGGGGTTTGGACGCTTCAAGCTCGAATATTCCCAGAGAATATGGCCAGTATAGCGTTGCACCTCAAGTTGGGTTTTAGAGAGGTAGGTAAACAAGAACGCTTGGGTCAATTACATGGCGTATGGCGTGATATTGTGATGTTGGAAAGGCGTAGCACACTCGTCGGAACTGATTAAACCTTTACTGCACACTTAATTATGCAGTCAGAAATTTTGCCGGATATCCCGCTCGGACTTTATATCCACTTTCCATGGTGCGTACAAAAATGCCCGTATTGTGATTTTAATTCTCATGCTCAAAAAGCAGCCCTTCCTCAAGCGAAGTATACCCAAGCCTTGATAACGCAATTTAGAGCACTTAAAAAAGCCACGAATGGGCGAACCATTGAAACCGTGTTTATCGGCGGTGGTACGCCAAGTCTTATTCAACCTCAATATATTCAGAACTTGTTAGATGTGATTCGTAGTGAGGCAGATGTAGTCGATGATGTGGAAATCACTCTGGAGGCTAACCCAGGCACTTTGGACGAAAGCCATTTTGCGGGATACTTAAAGGGGGGAGTTAATCGTTTATCAATAGGTGTTCAAAGTTTTAACAATGCACAGCTCAAGAAACTGGGCCGTATACATGATGCGGGCAAAGCGCATGAGGCCATAACGCTGGCCAAGCAGGTCGGCTTTACGCGGATCAATATTGATTTAATGTATGGCTTGCCGTCGCAAACGCTGGCCATGGCCCAGCAAGATTTATCTACTGCTCTCGCCGCAGATGTTGAGCACATTTCACTCTACCAGTTGACCATTGAGCCCAATACTCAATTCGCTGTTAAGCCGCCTACATTACCGAATAGTGAACGCTGTTGGGATATGCATTTAGCGCTGATGCCGCTATTGGAGGAGGCTCAATATGATCGTTACGAAGTCTCGGCATTCGCTAAGAAGAATCAGGCTTGCAGGCACAATTTGAATTACTGGAATTTTGGGGATTATTTGGCCATTGGCGCAGGCGGACATGCCAAGCTCAGTCAGCAAACAGATGAAGAATTGAAGATTCAACGCTATTGGAATAAGCGTCACCCGAAAGCCTATATTGAAGCGGCGGATTCTGGTTCGTTTATTGGGGGCGACAATGAGGTGCCAGAAGCAGATCGCACTTTTGAGTTTCTAATGAATTCATTGCGCTTAAAGCAGGGCTTTGACACTAGAAATTACCCAACACGGACGGGTTTAAGTGAATCTCAGTTACAACAAGTGACGAGCCCATTTATTGAACGAGGGTGGTTAGAAGAAGACGGAAACTGTGTCCGCCCAACCGAAGAGGGGTATCGCTATATAGATGAAATGTTACTGACAACGCTGCCACAGAAATAGTGTTAAACCGCTGTCAGTCAAGTAAACTCCCGCCTCTCCAAATGAATTAAATTAGCACAATGCAAATAAGTAATGATGTCGTAGCCAGTATTAACTATGTATTAAAAGATGATAACGGTACGATTATTGATCAGTCGAATGGCGAGCCGTTGGTATATATACATGGCGCAGGTAATTTAATCCCTGGCCTTGAAAGCCAATTAGAAGGCAAAGCTGCAGGTGACAAGTTAGAAGCCACAGTAGCCCCAGCAGATGGCTATGGTGAAATTGATGCACAACATATGCAAACGGTTAAGAAAGATATGTTCCCAGAAGATACCCCGGTTGAAGTGGGTATGCAGTTTCACGGAGCTGACCCTTCAGGTAGCCCAATTGTAGTGACCGTGGCCAGTATTGAGGGTGATGAAGTGATCATCGACGGCAATCATGAGCTAGCGGGCAAGACTTTGCATTTCTCTGTAGAAGTGCTGGAAGTACGTGCTGCTAGTGACGATGAACTGTCACATGGGCATGTGCACGGCCCAGGCTGTAACCACTAAAAAGTTTACAGCATAGCTACTGCGCTTGACCACTGAAACTACTTGGCGTCGTTAAAAATCAATTCAAAATGCTCGTGTATAAATATACACTCCGCTTTTTCGCTTATTTTTGCCTAGTCTTTTCTGCGCTCGCTACGCTATGCTGCAACTTTTAAAAACCCTTATTATCAGTTTACTTTTAACATGCTCTGGATAAAAGTCTTTCATCTGTTTGCGGTCATTTCTTGGATGGCCGGGGTCATGTATTTGCCGCGGTTATTTGTGTATCACGCGATGGCGGAAGACACCATTGGCATAGAGCGCTTTAAAGTTATGGAGCGCAAACTACTGTTTGGGATTATGACGCCCAGCGCCATTATTGCCATACTCTTTGGCACTTGGTTGTGGCTGGGCTATGGTTTCAGCGGTTCGTGGATGATCTGGAAGTTAGCATTGGTTGTGCTATTGGTGGTCTATCACGTGTGGTGTATCAATACCTATTTAGTGTTCAAGCGTGATGCGAATACTAAAGGTCATAAGTTCTACAGAGTGATGAACGAGCTGCCTGTATTAATACTGCTGGGCATCTTAGTCATGGTCGTGGTAAAGCCGTTTTAAACTCGAAGTATAGGCTGTGTTTCATATAGTACTGGTTGAACCAGAAATCCCCCCTAATACGGGCAATCTCATTCGTTTGGCAGCGAATACAGGGTGCCACCTACATTTGGTTGAACCCTTGGGCTTTGAGCTGGACGAAAAATCTTTACGCCGAGCGGGTTTAGACTACGGTGATTTGGCGCAGGTCTCAGTATGGCCCAATTGGCAAAACTTAATAGCTGCTGCGCCGTTCAGCCGCTGGGTGACGCTTTCAACACACCATACGCAGTTATATAGTGACTTTCAGTTCCAAAAAGGCGATGCCTTGGTGTTTGGTTCTGAAGGCAAAGGTTTAGCCGATACCATTCGAGAGAATGACCAACAAGCGGGAAAACTGACACTTCCAATGAAAGAGAACAATCGTAGCTTGAACTTGTCTAACACCGTCTCCATTGTGGTGTATGAAGCATGGCGTCAGTGTGGTTTTACAACTGCATAAATTAGAATTTAATAAACGAACCAATGACACAAACATTTGATGTAGAAGCCGTACGCCGAGATTTTCCTATTTTAAGCACAGAGGTAAATGGCAGTCCTCTAGTTTATTTAGATAACGGCGCTACCACGCAAAAACCTGCGGCGGTGATTGAAGCAATAGATAACTACTATCGAACACAAAACTCAAATGTACACCGCGGTGTCCACACGCTGAGCCAAGAGGCAACGACTGCGTATGAGCATGCCCGTGAAAATATACAGCAGTTTATTAATGCGAAACACAGTCACGAGTGCTTATTCACCCGAGGAACAACCGATAGCATTAACTTGGTGGCAACCGCTTATGGTAATCAGAACATTAAAGTAGGCGATGAAATTCTCATCTCGACGATGGAGCATCACTCCAATATTGTTCCTTGGCAAATGTTGTGTGAGCGCACCGGCGCTAACCTAAAAGTTATAGGGCTTCACCAAGACGGATCTCTTGACCATGATTCGTTTGATAGTTTACTTTCAGAGAAAACCAAAATTCTAGCGCTGCCTCACGTATCTAATTCACTAGGCACGGTTAATCCTATTGCAGAGCTTATTGTTAAAGCACACAGTGTGGGTGCGAAGGTGTTGATTGATGGTGCACAAGGCGCGCCGCACTACCCTGTCGACGTGCAAGCACTTGATGTGGATTTTTATACCTTATCGGCGCATAAGTTATTTGGACCAACAGGCGTGGGTGTGTTGTATGGAAAGGAAGCGCTGTTGAACGCAATGCCGCCTTATCAAGGGGGTGGCAATATGATTCAAAAAGTCACTTTTGAGAAAACCACCTACAATGAGTTACCGCATAAATACGAGCCAGGCACACCTAATATCGTCGGTGGTATCGGCTTGGGTGCGGCAATCGATTATTTAAACCAATATGATCCGAATGAAATCATCGCTCATGAGCAGGCAATACTGGCCGCAGCAACCAAGGGCCTACAAGAAATCGAAGGTGTTCGAATAATTGGCACCTCTAACAACAAAGCGAGCGTCATCTCGTTTTTACTAGACGGCGCGCATCCCTTTGATGTCGGTACTCTGCTAGACCAACAAGGCATTGCGGTTCGTACAGGCCACCACTGTTGTCAGCCATTAATGGATTTCTACAATATCCCAGGCACTATCCGCGCGTCTTTCTCGTTGTATAACAACCAAACTGACGTTGATACTTTCTTGGCCGCTATGCGCCGTGCGGCGAAAATGTTGAGTTAGAGTCATGGCAACGATTAACGAAATTCAAGACGAAATTATTGAAGAATTTAGCTACTTCGATCAATGGATGGACAAGTACGAATACATGATCGATCTAGGTAAAAAACTGCCAATAATTGATGAACAGTATAAAACAGAAGGGCATTTAATTCCGGGCTGCCAAAGCCAGGTTTGGTTACATGCAGAAGGTAAAGATGGCTTAATTCATTTCTCCGCAGATAGCGACGCCATTATTACCAAGGGTATTATTGCGCTATTAGTGCGAGTGTTATCTGGTCAGTCAGCAAAAGATATCGCTGAAACTGATTTGCACTTCATAGAAAAAGTTGGTTTAACTCAGCACCTATCACCGACGCGCTCAAATGGCTTGGTGAGTATGGTTAATCAAATGAGAGGAATTGGCGTTTCCTTAAACAAGTGACGTACTGACTGGGATAAGGCTTGCTTGTGAATTTATCTTGGGAGCCCTTAAGGTGTATTACTAATGGTCATCCGCTTCATCAACATCTAACTGGCCAGTGATTCTTCGTCTGATATGAGACCAAGATAAACCCGTTGCCAATACCGCACTAACCGCGGCCAATATCACCCAGGTAAGCGATTGATTGCCCTCAAGTGAAACCCAACCTTTATCAACAAAAAACCAGATTAGCATGGTGAAGAAAGCGGTAGCTAACAAGATGCCGAAAAAGCCTAATGATCGCGAAGTGGCGCGTAAAAAAATTACCCAGCCTATCAATAAAACGATCCCTGCTAAACCATGCAGTACCGTTAATTGGCTTACATCATACAAAGCGGGTGCAATGGCCCACTCATAGTATGAGTAAGGCTTGATCGGGTTGTAGCTTGCGCATACCAGTAAAAAGGAACTAACTAAGCGTATCAAATAGGAAGTTGCGGTGAATCGTTTTGCCATCGTATTATTCGTGTTAAGAAACCCATTGTCGGGCGTTATAGAACATTCGCATCCACGGACTAAGCTCATCCCAATCTTCCGGTGCCCACGAGTGGTTTACCGTGCGGGTGGTGCGTTCTGGGTGCGGCATCATTAGCGTGACTAAGCCATTGCTGTTGGTTATGCCCGTTAGCCCTTCTGGAGAACCATTGGGGTTTGCAGGATATAAGCTGGCTATTTTACCTTGATAATCTACAAACTGCAGGCATTGCTGGTACTGCTCCGCTAACTGTTGGTAGCCATTTTCGTGAGTAAACTGCGCTCTGCCTTCGCCGTGTGCGACTGCAACGGGGAGTATTGAGCCTTCCATGTCATTAAAAAATAAAGAGGCACTGGGCATCACTTTAGCCATGACGTAACGACCTTCAAATTGTTCTGATTGATTGCGCACAAAACGTGGCCAGTGTTCACTGCCAGGGATGATCTCACTTAGCGTGGATAACATTTGACAGCCATTACAAACCCCTAAGGCGAAGCGATCATCTCGTTGAAAATAATCAGCGAACTGATCTCTTAATAGAGGGTTGAATAAGATTGATTTGGCCCAGCCTTCTCCCGCACCCAGCACATCGCCAAACGAAAATCCGCCACAAGCAACAAATCCTTGAAAGTCGTTTAACTGCTTTCTACCCTCAGCTAAATCACTCATGGTGACATCGATAGAGTCAAATTCAGCTCTATCAAATGCGGCGGCCATTTCGATTTGGCCGTTGACCCCTTGTTCACGCAAGATGGCGATTTTGGGTTTTTCGCCTTTATTGATCATCGGCGACACGGGGCGCTCATTCGCATCAAAGCCTAGGCTTGAAAATAGACCGCTGTCTGCTTTGTCTAACAATCGGTCGTATTCTTGCTGCGCGCACGCTGGGTTGTCGCGTAGTGACTGCATTTTCCAAGTGGTTTCTGACCATGCTCGGTGTAAATCAACGCGCGAAGCGGAAAACACGGCGTCGCCTTGGCAGCTTATGTTTATTTGTTTGCTAGAACCAACTTGTCCAATTGGGTTGATTAAATTAGATATGCCGCATTCACCAGCTAGCGCCATCAGTGATGCAGCGTGAGCAGCATCTAATTGAATCACTGCACCCAGCTCTTCATTGAACAGAGCCGCAGCGGCATCAACACTGACAACTGGTAAATCAATCTGTAGTCCGCAGCGTGAGGTGAATGCCATTTCAGCTAAAGTTGCCATAAGGCCGCCATCGCTACGGTCGTGATAGGCCAACAGCCAACCTTGCTGGCTGGCGCTTTGAATGAAGTTAAAAAAGCCTTTTAGTTGGGCTGCACTATCAACGTCTGGGCATTGATCGCCCATTTGGCTATGAATTTGCGCGTATACACTGCCCCCCAATCGATTCTGGCCAGCACCTAAATCGATTAGCCAAAGGGGCTTGTCTCCCTTGTCGGTGTTGAGACTGGTGTTTAGCTGAGGGGTGAGTGTGCGGCGTGCATCTTCAACTGGTGCGAACGCAGACACAACCAACGAAAGCGGCGAAACTACTTTATGTTGGCCTTTATCACCCCAAACAGTTTGCATTGACATGGAGTCTTTTCCCACAGGAATAGAAATGCCTAAGGCGGGGCACAACACCATGGCAATGGCGTGCACAGTATCGTACAAATTGGCATCTTCACCAGGCTCCCCGGCGGGCACCATCCAGTTGGCTGATAATTTAATATCACTGATGTTAGATATCGAAGCAGCGGAAATATTGGTCAAAGCTTCCCCAATAGCCATGCGGCCACTGGCAGCGGCGTTTATTAAGGCCAATGGAGTGCGTTCGCCGATTGACATTGCTTCGCCTGTAAAAGCATCAAAACCGCTTAAACTGACCGCAACGTCAGCCACCGGTACTTGCCATGGCCCAACCATTTGGTCGCGAGCGATTAAGCCAGTAATGCTTCTATCGCCAATAGAGATCAAAAAAGTTTTGTCAGCAACCGCCGGGAATCTTAAAATATCCAATGCCACTTCTTCGATGGGGCGATTCGGTATGTTGAGCGGCGTAGTGTTGGGTTGTTTACGGGAGACGTTCCGCGCCATTTTGGGTGGCAAACCAAATAGCACTTCCATGGGTAGGTCTATGGGTTTAGCCAGTGCGGAGTCTTGCGCCGCAAAGTGTTGATCTTCCAGTACTAATTTTCCATCGTTGGTAGCATGCCCAACAACCGCATATAAGGCGCGCTCACGCTGGCAAGCGGCTTCAAAATCTGCGAGGGATTCAGGCGCGATTGCCATGACATAACGTTCTTGAGATTCGTTGCACCAGATTTGCATCGGCGACATGGCCAAATCATCATTGAGAATTTTGCGTAAATCAAAATGACCTGATCGATTCGAATCCTCAACTAACTCGGGCAAAGCATTTGATAAGCCGCCCGCGCCCACATCGTGAAGCCATAAGATAGGATTGTCTTCGCCGCGCGCCCAACAAGTGTCAATCACTTCTTGGCAGCGGCGTTGCATTTCGGGGTTGCCGCGTTGTACTGAGGCAAAATCAAGCTGTTCGCTGCTGCTGCCGCTGGCAACTGAAGATGCCGCACCGCCGCCTAAACCAATCAACATGGCAGGGCCGCCCAGTACGATCAGCACTGCGCCAACATCAAAGGGAATCTTATCAATATGTTGTTCACGAATATTACCTAAACCGCCCGCCAGCATAATCGGCTTGTGATAGCCGCGTCGCTGAACAGCATCAGCACTGTCACTGACCTCACTGTGCTCAAAGGTTCGAAAATACCCACAGAGATTAGGTCGGCCAAATTCGTTGTTAAATGAAGCGCCGCCAACGGGGCCTTCCAACATGATTTGTAGCGGGCTGGCAATTCGGCTCGGTGAGGCAAAGGGGGCTTCCCAGACGCGAGGCGAATCGGGCAAACGCAAATGTGATACGCTAAAACCAGTTAGGCCGACTTTGGGTTTACCACCTCGACCAGTGGCGCCTTCGTCGCGAATCTCACCCCCTGAGCCGGTTGCTGCGCCGGGGAAAGGCGAGATAGCGGTCGGGTGATTATGGGTCTCAACCTTTATAGCAATGTGAATACCTTCGTTATGATAACGATATTGGCCCGTGCTGGGGTCCGGAAAAAAACGACCTGCGGTGGCGCCTTTAATGACGGCTGCGTTATCGTGGTAAGCCACCAAGGTGTTTTCACCATTCTCTTGATGGGTGTGCTTGATCATCTTAAACGGCGATAAGCTTTGTACTTTCCCATCAATGGACCAATCAGCGTTGAAAATCTTGTGGCGACAATGTTCTGAATTCACCTGCGCAAACATCATCAGTTCAGCGTCAGTTGGATTGCGACCGAGTTGTGTAAATTGCTCAACTAAGTAAACTTGTTCTTCGTCTGATAGTGCAAACCCAGAAGCTTTGTTCGCGTGTTGTAGTGCTGGCAGTCCGCCGCCAAGAATATCTATTTGCACAAAAGGCGTCGGAATGGCTACACCGAAAATGGCTTGCGCTTCGCTCTCATCACTCAGCAACGTTTCTGTCATGGGGTCTGTCAGAACAGTGGCGAGTTGATTTTCCAATTGGCCATTATTGCTGCTTGTTTGCACCTGCCAGCGAATGCCACGCTCAATGCGCTTGATTGTTTGCAAACCACAGCGATTAGCAATATCAGTCGCTTTGGTCGACCACGGAGTGATGGTGCCGATACGCGGCACACTTAGAAATGATTGAGTGGTATCAGAGTGGATTGAGTCAACGCTCTCAACCAGCTGCGTGTTATCTTGGAGTAGGGACACTAACCGGCTGTGTTCATCTGTTGTAAGCGCCGCGGAGGTGTCAACGAAATGCACATAGTGCGCTTCGAGATCGATGATGTTTAATCCATTATGGGCGAGCGTGGAGAGTAACTTTTTTTTGCGAAAACCAGAGAGGGCAGAGCCTCCGTCGAGTGAGATCATAGTCTAGAGGTTTAAGTGATCAGGCAGCCCTATAAAGGCTGCCTTCTCTTTGGTCATATTTGATTGGGGCGCGCTATGCTTAAGCTAGAGTCAACCCAGCGGCAACAATCGCTTGGTCTACTTTATCGTGATATTGCTCGCTAAGTGGTGTGAGCGGCAAACGAATTGCATGGCCCATTAAACCCAATCGAGCGACGGCGTACTTCGCAGGAATAGGATTGGCCTCAATAAATAAGCCGTCATGTAAGGCCTGTAATCGGCCATTAATGGCTTCGGCTGCATCAAAATCACCAGCTAAGCCTAGGGCGCACATATTATGCATGGCTTGCGGTGCTACGTTTGCGGTCACCGAAATACAGCCTTTAGCGCCTCGGCGCATCAGTTCGAGTGTGGTGCCGTCATCACCTGAAACAACAAAAAAGTCTTCAGGGGTGTTAGCGATTAAT
Organism: Gammaproteobacteria bacterium; assembly: GCA_047639475.1. Lineage (GTDB taxonomy): Bacteria > Pseudomonadota > Gammaproteobacteria > Arenicellales > Poriferihabitantaceae > JAAELZ01. The sequence continues at coordinate 46,348 of JBLIOD010000009.1, read as the reverse complement.
TCTTCACCCGCTTGCATGTCAGCCGTGGCGTCTTTGATGCCCACTATGTTGGACATTTCTGCAAGGCGAATAACCGTATCGTTGTCCATGTTGCGCGAGGTGCGACCAGGCACATTGTATAAGATCTGCGGTATGTCCACGGCTTCAGCAATTGCCTTGAAGTGCGCGTATAAACCGTGTTGCTCAGGCTTGTTGTAATAAGGCACCACGATCAACGCCGCTGCGGCGCCAGAATTTTTAGCTCGCGCGGTTAATTCAATGGCCTCTGAGGTGCTGTTTGAGCCAGTGCCCGCAATAATCGGTACGCGACCATTGGCAAATAACAAAGTATGTTTAACCACGTCCATATGTTCATCATGGCTTAGCGTGGCAGATTCACCGCTAGTGCCTACTGATACGATAGCATCAGTTTGGTTTTCAATATGAAAATTAACCAGTTGTTCTAGCGCTGGGTAATCGACATTTCCATCTTCTTGCATTGGGGTTACCAAGGCAACCATGCTTCCGCTAAACATAGGACTATTCGCGATTAAAATAAGGGCTCAATGGTACGCACTATGCTGTTTTTTCTCAAGCAAATGCGCGCTTTGATGACATTTAAACACAGGTCGTTGAAAAGGGTCTTTCATGGGTTTAAACAATGAGGTCAAAATCGTTTAAGGCGTCGATGATATCCTTGCGCGCATCATCTGGAATATTAGGCCGCAATCCGGTAATGGTTTCGGCGATATTCAAATAGGTGTCCGATACCTCCATTAACGCCGATGCAGGCAGTGTGGTACCTTTAGCTAACTGTAATCGTTCCGGCATCCTTTGTTTGTTTAGTAATACATCGGAATCGGGTACGTATTTAAGCAAAAACTGTCTAAATCCCTCTTTGGAGTTTTCTACAATTTCGCCTCGTTGGTAAGCTTCGGTGTCCCAAAGGCGCGAAGAATCGGGTGTCCCGATTTCGTCCATATAGATTAATTCTGACTCGCCGTTACTATTTCCAACGTAACCAAACTCGAACTTAGTGTCGACGAAGGTTTGCCCGCAGCTTTCCAAGGCTTGCTCAATGACTGAAAACCCAGCTTTTAACAGGTGTTCGTATTGGCTAATATCTGACGAAGATTCAAAGTTAAACGCAGCGAAATTGGTTTCGAGATCTTGGCGTGAAATATTCACGTCATCCGCCACAGGTACGCCAGGGATGTCTTTTAAAATACCTTTGGTGGAGGGAGTAATCAGCAACTCAGGTAATTTTTGATCTCGCTGCAGCTTGTCGGGTATGTGTATTCCGCAAAACTCTCGCTCGCCCAATTCGTAGGCACGCCACATGGAACCGGTTAAGTATTGGCGTGCGATCGCCTCGATTTTGAGTGGCTTGGCGCGTTGCACTATCCAAACAAAAGGGTGAGGAATATCGACGATATGGCTGGGCGCTAGGCCGTGTACTTTAAATAGCGCGAACCAGTGGTTTGAAATGGCATTAAGCGCCGCGCCTTTACCGGGTACACCATTGAGTCCCTCTTCGGCATGCCAAATGCAGTCAAAAGCCGAAAGTCGGTCGCTAATGACCATTAAGGCTAGCTCGCTATTCGGCGCCACAGCGTAGTTCCTATTTTGAATTAACCGAGCGCTGTCTTGCTTGCTCAACCAATAAACAGAGCGTACTTTGCCACTATGCACCGCTTGATCAGTGCGAATGGGGAGATCGTCGTTTACAGCGAGAACACGGTTTTGATAATTCATCGAGAGGTTGTGGCCTATTTAGCAAATAACTGAGTCGGGTCAGCAAAGGTCTTAAACTCCAACATATTGCCAGAGGGATCTGAGAAGAAGAAAGTGCCTTGCTCGCCCGTTTCACCTTTGAAGCGGATGTAGGGCTCAATGATGAATTGGGTGCCCGCGCGGGTGAGTTTGTTGGCCAATTGTTGCCAGTCTTCTTGATCAAGCACCACGCCGAAGTGCGGCACTGGCACGCCTTGGCCATCAACCGGGTTTTTGTTATTGGCTACCGTGCCATCTTTACCCAATTGGGTATTGTGATGAACCACGAATTGGTGACCGTAAAAGTTGTAGTCTATCCATTGTTTGCTGCTGCGTCCTTCTTCAAAACCCATGGTTTGTCCGTAAAAATGACGTGCTTCTTCTAGGTCGCGTACTTGTATGGCTAAATGAAAAGGCTTGAGCATGGCTATGGTTTCAACTCGGATTGTTTAGCGTTATTTTCCGCTATTTGTTGTTGTTTGCGTATTTTATTTTTAGCTAATTCTTGCGCCGCATCTTGTCCCATATGGCTTTGACCACGTTGTTTTGAGAGCTCTATTTGTTTTTGTCGTTGCGCAAAAGCGGCTTTTTGTGCATCACTACTGTTGCTATGACAATGGTGACAGCTTATACCCACGGTGTACTCTTCTCGGTCTTTGTCTGCTTCAGTGATGGGCATGCGACAAGCATGACACTGATCATAACTGCCTTTTTCTAGTTGATGGTTCACCGTTACCCGTTCGTCGAAGACAAAGCACTCGCCGTTCCATAAGGTGTTTTCCTCAGACACATTTTCGATGTATTTTAAAATGCCGCCTTTGAGGTGATAGACTTCTTCAAAGCCTTGCTGTTTTAAATAGGCAGTAGACTTCTCACAGCGTATTCCACCGGTGCAAAACATCGCCACTTTTTTGTGTTTGTCAGGACTGAGGGTTTCGTCTAGAAACTGAGGCAACTCACGAAAATTAGTGGTGTCTGGGTTGATTGCGCCTTCGAATGTACCGACCTCAATTTCGTAATCATTACGGCAATCAATCAAGGTGACTTCCGGATCAGCAATGAGGTCATTCCATTGGGTAGGGTCAACATAGGTGCCAACACTGTGCCGTGGGTTGATGCCTTCTACGCCCATGGTGACAATTTCTTTCTTTAGCTTCACCTTGCCACGTTTAAATGGCATTTCAGGTGCTAACGAGACTTTGATTTCTAAATCAGTAAGGCGTTGATCGCCTTTGAGCCATTCAATTAGCCCCAAAACGTCGGACTCATTGCCAGCAATGGTGCCGTTGATGCCTTCCACAGCCAGCAGTACCGTGCCGCGCACGTTAAGGGTATCCATCTGGTTTTTGAGGGGATCGCGTAATTGCTCGAAGTCGGGCAGAGCGACAAATTTATAAAGTGCGCAAACAGTGGTATCTGTCATTGTCAGCTGGCTGAGGGGTAATCCCAGTGCGTTAAACGGACGCGGATTATAACGTAAAATTAAACGTTATCTAAACCTCAAGGACTCGCTAAAATAGCCCAATGACCGCTAAATACGAAGAGGCTACCTGTGGCAAAAGCGCAGCGTAAAATAATCCATATTGACATGGATTGTTTCTACGCAGCGGTTGAAGCTCGGGAGAACCCAATGCTCAAGGGCAAGCCCTTGGCTGTAGGGGGTTCGCCCAATGGAAGAGGTGTGGTGGCGGCCTGTTCATACGAAGCACGTGCTTTCGGGGTGCATTCAGCCATGCCGATGGCGACGGCTTTCCGGCAATGCCCTCCCTTGATTCGGGTGCCGGTTAACATGCCTCTGTATAAAACAGTGTCGAATCAAATTCGCAGTATTTTTCATGATTACACTGACCTAGTTCAGCCTTTGTCGCTAGACGAAGCGTATCTCGATGTAACTGGCTCTGGTCGATGTAAAGGTAGTGCGAGCTTGATTGCCTTGGAAATACGCAAGCGTATATTAGAGACTACCGGCCTAACCGCATCGGCAGGTGTAGCCCCGAACAAATTGGTGGCTAAAATTGCCAGCGATTGGCAAAAGCCCAATGGCCAAACGGTGGTGCCGCCTAGCCAGGTGCTTGATTTCATGACTCCGCTTGAAGTGAAAAGAATTCACGGGGTGGGCAAAGTAACCACAGGCAAGATGCATAAACTCGGTTTGTATACCTGTGCTGATTTACAAACGTTGAGCCAAGAAAAGTTGACACATCACTTTGGCAGTTGGGGTGGTGATTTATATTATCGTTGTCGCGGGATTGATAACCGGCCAGTGACGATTGATGGCGCGAGTAAATCGTTAAGTATTGAAGATACCTACGAAAAAGACCTGCCTGATTTGTTGGCCTGTTTAGAAGCACTAAATGTGTTGTTCGAAAGCTTCTTAACTAGATTGCAAAGGGAGCAGGATCGCCATAAGCAGCGCTCGGAAAAGCTAAACAAGACTTACCATCCGATGACAATAAAAGCGTTAGTGGTGAAGGTGCGCTTTAGCAATTTTGTTACCACTACCGCACAAGCTCAAGGTGATGTGCCAGATATTGAGGCATATAAAGGTCTTTGTGAAAAAGCGTTTGCTCGTGGCCAAAGGCCCGTTAGACTGCTGGGTTTGGGAGTGATGTTTGCTGAAGAACCTGGGCCTAAACCGATTGCAGAATCTCAGGCATCATTCATTGTCAGTGATAGCTGAATAAACATTTTTTAGCTCATCCCCTGTTTAGCTGTCAGGCAAAAAGCTATCGCGATCGCGAACCCGCTAAATGTGTTTTCACCCAATACTTAGCTGCCTTACGCTCTTCCTTTGATAGCAGTCCATCATATTCACCGCCTTTACGCAGTTTAGGATAAACGTTCTCAAAGGCAGTGGCGTCCATCTCAACACCTTCCATTGGGCAGCCAGTGCACAAAAGTTTTGTTAAAAATATGCGCTTCCCTAAGTGATATCTGTCTTGATAATAAGCATTTTGGACTGAGCCACCAGAAGCAAAGGTAGCTCCGCTAATTAGGGTGCAAGCTAAAATACAGGAAGTTATAAATTTAATCATAATGATGAGTGGGTAAAGTGTTGGTTACAGTCGGTATAGTGACTTTTGAATGATTTAGTGACCATATCAAATGGCGGTATGGCTGTGTTACAAAAAACGTTTTTTTAAGTAGTAGTTAGCGGCTTTGCGTTGCTTTTTGGAAAGTGTCGTCGCGAGTCCGCCTTCTTCTTTGAGTTGCATCGAAATATCTTCAACGCCTTGTATGTCCAGTTCGGTACCCGCTAAAGGACAATCTGCACATAAGATGCGACTCTCCATCACTTGCTTTTCAAAGTCGTATTTACTTTGAAAGTAGTTGCTGATTGCATCGTCATCGCCCTCTGAGCTACTTGTGTCGCCAGAGGCATATAAGTTTCCACTAACGAGCGTCAGGGTTAAAATAAGTAAACTGATTAATTTAGTCATGTTCTAAATCGAAACGGTAGAATAGTCTCTATACAGACTGCCGAATATAAATTTAGTTCGGGGTAAGGGCAGTGAAATAACTAATTGTATGCAACTATCTTCTTCGCGAAAATCGACTTCTTATGCTATCCACTGTGTCGCGGTGGCCTTGGCATTGGGCTACTTTTGTTTAGCGATTTGGTCGAAACAACCCGGAGGTGTGACGTTATTTCCTTTCTTAGGTTTGATGGGAAGCATGAGCGCCATACTATTCGGCTTTTATGGAGTAACCAAAAACGTAAGCTTTGAAATGTCTTTTGGTTTCGTTCTGGGCTGGGCGGTTATTTATCGTTTGATAGCGCTAGTAGGTGCGCCGGTCATGGAGGATGATCAGTACCGCTTTATGCTGGATGGCTGCGTGTTCTTGGAGTACGGCAATCCATACGGCGTTTCGCCCTTATCCTTGTTTGCAGGCAACAACTTATCGCGAGAATGCGCCGATACCCTTAATTGGGTTAATAACCCTCATCTTGCAACCATTTATGGCCCCGTATTAGAGGTGTTATTCGCGATCAGTAGTTGGGTCTCGCCTGCCAATGTCAGTGTGTTGCAAATACTGATGGCGAGCTTTGATATCGGCGTTATTGTTATTTTGTCTCTCTACACCTCGCCTCGCAATGTAATGCTATACGCTTGGTGCCCCTTGGTTCTGAAGGAGTTTGCGTTTACAGCGCATCCCGATGTGGTGTCAGTGTTTTTATTGCTATGGGCATTTTACTTGGGACGGACTCGAAGGCCCTTATTGGCAGCTGCCGCGTTAGCCTGTGCTTGTGCGGCGAAAGTATTTGCTCTGGTGCTTGCGCCGTTCTTACTATTGTTATTACCACCAAGGGCGTGGATAGTGTTCGTGATTACAGTGGCTGTATGGTACTTGCCATTTTTGCTGATAGGAGATGGTGGCACGTCAATATTGAGTATTTTCGCAAGTAGCTGGTTGTTTAATCCCACTGTGTTCTTGGGCTTGACGACGCTATTTAATGATACCAGTGCAAGGTTAATCGCTTTGGCGTTGTTCACCGCTTTATGGGGGACTTACCTTCTTATATGGTGGCCAACCCGCACGCTAAATGGTTTACCCCGCGGGGATATATTGTTCGCCGTCTTCTTGCTGCTTTCGCCAGTTTTTAATGCTTGGTATGGAATTTGGATACTGGCTTTTGCAGTTATTCGTCCATCGATGTGGGCTTGGTCATTCAGTATTGCGTTGTTGTTAAGCTATGTGACGGGCATTAACTGGCTAGAGTCAGGGCTGCATGCCTATGAAATGGCAGATTGGGCTGTCTGGCTTGAGATGGGGATTCTGGGGATAGCAGTGCTTATTTATGGAGTTCGACATTTAAGTCAGCGAAACAAGATTAAGGTTTCACTATAGATAAAATAGTTTTGAAGTTTTGGAGCAATTAGCGCAGACTGCCCCATCTGCCAAATGCTGATTTAGCATGAGAGCGGTTTGTAGAAAACAACTAATTTGAGGAGAGATGATGAACATAAAATATACTAAATTAACAATAGCCGCTGTGGCTTTGGCATTTTCAGCTGAAGCGATGAGCCTTGAGTGGAATGTTTCCCTATGGGGCAAGCGCAGGGCGTTTACAGAGCATGTAGAGAAACTAGCAGAACTAGTGGCTGAAAAATCAGGCGGAGATTTCACTTTGAATATCTCCTACGGTGGTCTGTCTAAGTCAAAAGAAAACTTGGATGGTATTTCAATTGGTGCGTTCGAGATGGCGCAAACCTGCTCGTTCTACCATCCAGGAAAGAACCCTACCATTACAGCGGTCGAGCTGCCTTTTCTAAAGGATTTATCGCTTAGCCGAGTGCGTGAAATTCTGGACAGTGTTCACGCTCACCCATTAGTAGTAAAAGACTTAGGTCGTTGGAATGCCACTATTTTGATGCCGACGCCTTTACCTCAATATAATATTGTCGCAAAAGGAGACACACCGCAAACCTTGGCTGATTTTGATGGATTAAGAGTGCGTGGCCCGGGCGGAATGCTGTCGGTGTTAGCGAACTATGGCGCGGTCAAAACCAACGTACCGTTTTCTGAAGTACGCCAGTCTATGGATTCGGGCGTAATCGATGGACCGGGTGGTGCACAACACCTACATTTGGCCACCAAATCATACTCTGTGGGTAAATGGTTCACTACTAATCTAAACTTGGGCTCCGCTGATTGCCCAGTGATTGTAAACACCGATTCCTTGGCAGACTTGTCTGATGCTAATCGTGATGCTTTAATGGGTTCAATTGAAGGTGCTATGGCGTATTACATCGATAACTACGAAAACAACACCATCGGTAAGTTTGATGTGGCGGTTAAAGAGGCAGGCTTGGATGCGGTCACTTTTGACGCGGCTCAAGTGGCAGAGTTAAACGGCGTTGCAGCCGATGTACGCGCTGCTTGGGTTGCAAAATACGCGGGTGATTTCGATTCTCAAGCACTTTTTGACCACACCGCAGCCTTGTTTGCAGAGTAGTCATTAGCATCTTGGATGAACTAGGGCATTCTCACTGCCCTAGTTCATTACACATCTTAAACTGGTTTGTTGCTTAAGTGTCTACGAATTCTGAAGTTGCCGAAGACCATAGTCTGCTGAGTCGTTTAGACCGAGGCTTATTCAAACTCGAAACGGTGTTTGTATTTATTGGCGGCTTGGCGATATTGGGACTTATATTTCTCGCCACGGCTAATTCGCTAGGGCGTTGGTTATTTAATGCGCCCGTGATGGGTTACGTCGATATTATCGAGCAAGCGATCGTATTCTTTGCTGTCTTGGGTGTCTCTTACGCGCAGCGTTTAGGCGGGCATATACGCATGGATATGCTGATCGGGCGACTAAAAGGGCGTGCCCTGTGGTTAGCCGAAGCATTCACCACATTTTGTATGCTGTTACTCAGTATCGTTCTGACTTATGGCTCTTACTTACATTTCTACAGAGCATTTAGTATTGGAGATTCCTCTTTAGATATTGAACTACCCACTTGGCCAGCTAAATTGGTGGTGCCCATTGCGTTGTTTATTTTAAGCTTGCGTTTAAGTTTACAAATTTGGGCTTATTTACGGGCTTTTAAGCTCAATAAAGTACATCCTATCGCAGTGCCTATAAGAGAAGATGTCGCCACACTGGCTATCAAGGAAGCGGCAGCGGTTTCTGGCGCGGTTGCTGAGGAGAGTAAATAATGAGCCTCATTGATACCCTATTTGCCATGCCCTCTTTAGAGATTGGCATTTGGGTGACCATCTTTATGGTTAGTATTGTGTTCTTGGGAATGCGAGTCGGATTGGCGGCGGCGTTAGCGGGATTTTTAGGGCTGGTTTGGATTTTTAGTGCGAAGCTTGGTTTTGAAAAAGGATTTTGGGTGGCGGTAAAGATGGCGGGCACAGTACCGCATTCAAAGGTGTCCACACTCGCGCTATCGTTAATTCCCACGTTTATACTCATTGGTTTTTTGGCCTATCATGCAGGCTTAACACGCGCTTTATTTGAAGCTGCCAAACGCTGGGTAGGCTGGTTGCCTGGCGGTATGGGCGTGGCGACAGTATTTTCCACTGCAGGCTTTGCGGCTGTCTCGGGTGCTTCAGTGGCAACAGCGGCGGTGTTTGCTCGCATTGCCATTCCTGAAATGCTAAAGCTGGGTTACGACAAGCGCTTTGCGGCAGGCGTGGTAGCAGCAGGTGGCACTTTGGCTTCCTTGATTCCACCCTCTGCTATTTTAGTTATCTATGCCATCATTGTAGAGCAAGATGTCGGCGCGTTATTGATGGCAGGCTTTTTACCCGGAATGGTGTCAGCGCTTATTTACGGTAGTTTGATCGTGTTGTTAGCCAAATTTAATAAAAACTTAGGCCCACCGGTTACTGGATATACGTGGAAAGAGCGGTTTGCTTCTTTGCCTGCTGCCTTGCCGATCTTTTTCGTGGTGGGCATCATTGTGATTTGCATTTATGGGGGAGTGGGAACGCCCACTGAGGCAGGCTCCTTGGGTGCCTTCGTCATATTGTGTATGGCGCTGTATAAGGGGATGAAATGGCCCCAACTCAAAGATGCCTTGTTAGAAACAGGGAAGCTCACGGTGGTGATCTTCACCATTATTTGGGGTGTATTGCTTTATGTGCGGTTTTTAGGTTTTGCTGATTTACCCCGAGCCTTTGCGAATTGGATAGCGGCCTTAGATCAAAGCCCGATGTTGACATTATTGCTCATTCTCGCGGCTTACGCGCTGCTAGGCATGTTCATGGATGCCATAGGTATGTTGTTATTAACACTGCCAGTTGTGTTCCCTGCCGTGATAGCGCTAAATGGCGGCTTGGAAGTGGCCGCAGTCGACTCTGCGTTTGGCGTGTCTGGCACCGGATGCGCTATTTGGTTTGGCATCATTGTGGTTAAGATGGCGGAGTTGTGCCTGATTACACCGCCGATAGGTTTAAATTGCTTCGTGGTGGCGGGCGTTCGTCCCGAAGTCACTGTGCAAGATGTCTTTCGTGGCTGTACGCCATTTTTTATCGCTGATTTTGTGACTATCGCCGTGTTGATAGCCTTTCCGACTATAGTGCTGTGGTTGCCTTCCCAGTTTTTGGTTCTCTAGAGGTATCGTTTAGCTTTCGTCTGCCGTATCATGGATAATTCGGTGGAAGTCTTCAATATCAATATTCCCGCCCGATAACACCACCACTACCGTTTTGTTAGTGGCATCAAATTCGCCACTTAGCAATGCGGCTAAGCCAACGCTGGCGCCCGGTTCGACGGTTAGCTTAAGCTGGGTGTACGCGACCTTTAGGGCTTGTTTGACAGCTGTATCAGTAACCACCAAACCCCCAGTGAGATTTTTTTGATTAATGGGGAAAGTGAGTGTGCCTGGGCAAGGTGTGACGATGGAATCGCAGATAGATCGTTGTTCGGGATCAATGCTCAATATTTCGCCGCTCTCTAACGAGCGTTTGGTGTCGTCAAAACCTTCGGGTTCAACCGAATAAATAGCCATCTCTTTAGAATGGAATCTGATAGCGCTTGAAAGCCCCGCCATTAAGCCGCCGCCGCCGCAGGGGCAGAGTAGCGCATCAGCTTGAATGCCAAGAGTATCAAGCTGCTGGCTAATTTCTAACCCCACGGTTGCTTGGCCGGTGATGACGTCAATATCGTTATAGGGCGGGACCAACACTCGGCCCTCTTGATCGGCGACGTCTTGCGCAAGCTGTTCACGGCTCTCGGTATAGCGGTTATATAAGATGACCTCTGCGCCATACGCCCGAGTATTGTTTATTTTTAACTTAGGGGCATCTTCAGGAATAATGATCTTGGCATCTATGTTCAATAATTGTGATGCCAGTGCAACGGCTTGTGCATGATTTCCAGATGAGTAAGCGATGATCCCTTTGGCCTTTTCGGCCTCACTTAGCGAGAGTAATTTATTCAGTGCGCCGCGGATTTTAAAGGCGCCTGTGCGCTGTAAGCATTCAGCTTTAAACAATACGCGCCCACCCAACTGTTGATTGAGTAAGTCAGATTCCAATAAAGGCGTGTATACGCTATGAGGTGCTATCTTTTCAGCAGCGGTGACAATGTCTTGAAGTGCGATCATGTTGAGTACGTAAAACGAGATTGGCGTTAGTTTAACTTAGCTTTGAAACGCGGGATCACCTTTAAATAATTCAGACATGTAACCTAGGGAAATATCTTGTACTGTTCCTCTGTTAGGTAGCTCTATGAGGCTTGGAGATAAACAGTTTTATAGTCCAATAAGTGATCTTGTAGGCGGCAAGTAAGGTGCCTTTTAAGGTGCCCGAAATTTTAGACGTGCCTATTCGTGTGCGATAGCGCACCGGTATTTCCTTGATAGCCAATTGCTGCTGGCTGGCCTTTATCTGCATTTCGGTTGTCCAGCCATAATCCTTATCAACCATATTCAGTTTTCTAAGCGTGGCCATTTCAATGCAACGCATCGGACCTAAGTCGCTAAATTGTGCACCGTGTAGTACGCTGATCAAACAGCACATGAACCAGTTGCCAGCACGCTGATGCCAAAGCATCGCCCCTTCACTGCAAAAGGCCGATATTCGGCTACCGATGCTCAAATCGGCCTGTTTAGTAACCACGGCGCTAACTAATAGCTGTAAATCTTGAGGGTAATCGCTGTAGTCACCGTCAATAAATGCAACGATGTCACAGTTGCAAACACTGATACCCGCTAAACAAGCCGAGCCGTATCCGCGCCTAGACTCAGCTATGACTTGAGCGCCAGACTGCTTTGCCACCAAGGCTGTGCGGTCGGTAGACCCGTTATCAACGACGATAATTTGATCGATAAACGCCGGTAGATCTTGTAGTACATGACGGATTGCTTGCTCCTCGTTGAGAGCAGGAATAATCACCGCGATTGACCGATTCGCTAGCATTCTAAGACTGGTTTAAGTCCCAATTATATTGATAATCATCTACCTCATCGAATAGCTCCAGCTGAGTTTTTAGCGCAGGTTCGGCATATTTTGAAAGATGATCGATCAAGTCTTCTTCATCTTCGCCAAAATCTTCGCTGTACCATTTATAGATGCTGGAAAGTATCAGGTCTTCTTCATCTTCAATAGTGACGCCGCGAGGATGGTTAACGTATTGCTTCGCAGAAAAATCCAAAAGCGCCTCTGTATTGTCAGCGGTATAAGCTTTGTTCTGCAGGTTCGGACAGCCAATCGATGCGCAGTTGACAGCGTAATGAATGCGGTTGTCGCCAAAAAGGGGTCGCAGTATTTCGTGCTCTATGTCATTCAAACTAAGTGCTTGGCCCTCCACTGTAGTCAGTTCTTTATCCCACGGGCCAAAGCTAAGCAAACTAGGTTTGATTTCCTTGATGCTGTCGACCGGCAAGTTGTCAATAATCAACTTAACCGTCAGCGCGTTATACAAATTAATCCACAGTGCTTTTTGCTCGGGCTTGCTTAGAGCGGTTACTGTAGTGTTTTCTAGTTTTTTAACGTACTCCGCCACTGCACTTTTATGAGTCGCTGCTGCTGCGTCATAATCAAATAGGTTGAGTCCTGTGCTGTCGGTTGTAATGCTGTTTTGTAGCACGACATTCCAAGCGGTGTGGTCGACAGCGGTGCTTGAGGAGGAATTATTTTGAGACCAATCTGTGCCAGCATACGCCCCTTGGGTTAAACCAAATAGAAGCGCGACCAATGTCCACGCAGTGAGGTTTTTGTAAAACTTCATATTTTCAATCATGATCTGTGTCTTGATATGACCGCAATATCAGCAAACAGTGCCGTTGAAGCGAAGTATTTGTTACTAAGGCGTCTTGGCGTTGTTGGCTAGAGACAGCATCAGCTCGGCTACGCCTGGTGCTGAGCCAAAGTGTGGCGCGACGGCAATAGTTAACTTGGGGTGTTGTTGAGCGAACGCTTTTACGATCTTGGGAACGTCTTTTATCACGTGGTTACCCGCAGATAAAAAATACGGCATGACGGTTATATGCTGCGCGCCTAAATCAACTAATTTTTGAAAGCCTTGTTCAATAGACGGCTCGACCAGTTCAAGGAAGGCATGATCAATTAAGTCGAATTCTGCCGACTGTTCGCGCAATGAGGCGGCCAGCGCTTCTATTTCATCATTTGACTGTGTGCGTCTGCTGCCATGGGCAACCAATAGTAGCGCTTTCATTTGGGTTAACTTTTCACCGGAATGCCCGTCAAAGCGGCTTTTCTCTCTTCATGTTGCTTGAGTGCAACTGATGGCCGCAGAGGGCAATTTTCTGCATTGTCGCATTTACTGCACTCTAGGTTAGTCCATGCGTAGGTTAATGCGAAAGCCAGACGAGAGAAAAAATGGTCGTCACCCATTGCTTGAACTTGGCCGGTTTTTCGCATGCTGGTCATGAACTGCCGTTTCATTCTGGCAATGAGGAAAGTCACGCCAGCGGTTTGTAGTCGCTCTCTGAGTTGGTTTAGTACCATTTCACCGGTGGAATCCAACATATTGATGCCTTCCGCATCTAAGATGATGAATTTTGCGTCCGGGTGGTCTGCGGCCATTTGTAATACGCGGGTTTCAAAATAACCCGCGTTGGCATAATACAGTGACATGTCAAAACGAATCGCCATGATGTGTTTGCAATCGTCTAACTCAGGATGTATCTCGAGATCGCGAAAGGTGCCATCACTGTGCCGGCTGATTACGGCAAAGCGCGGACGCATGGTGCGATAGATGAATAAGGCCATCGATAACACCACGCCAATAATGATGCCCTTGTCTAGATGCGGTGCCATAACCAAAGTAAGCACAAAGGTGACTATGGCGACGATGCCGTCATGTTTTTCGGCTTTCCACGCGTGGATGACTGGCTCAATTTTCACCAGGCCAATAACTGCCATAATGATGATAGCCGCCAAGGTGGCTTGTGGTAAATGATATAAAAGTGGCGTTAAAAACAGCAGAGTAATGCCGACAACGCCGCCCGTTACGATTGAGGAAAAGCCCGTGCGCGCTCCGGCTTCGTTATTGATCGCCGAACGTGAGAAAGAACCTGATACTGCATAACCACTAGTCAAACCCGACACGATATTGGCCAGCCCTTGGCCGACTAATTCTTGGTTGGCATCGATGCGTTGACGTGTGCGCGCAGCTATCGCTTTGGCGACCGAGATCGCTTCCATAAAACCGATTAGCGCGATAACGATGGCGGCGGTGGCCAGCTCTAAGATCACTTCAGTATTGATCGAAGGAATAGACACTCTCGGTAAACCGCTGGGTACATTGCCCACTATCGCACCGCCGCTGCCGGCATAATCAAAAAACTTTGCGATTAAAGTAGTAATGACTACGGCGATCAACACGTTGGGAAAGGTTGGCTTGTATTTTTTAATACCCACCATCAAACCTATTGCTAACATGGCCATGCATAGGGTGGGCCAATGGGTGTGGCTGGCCACTTCTTGTAAAGTGCGAAAGACGGTTTCGTAGTGATGGTCGGCCTTTTCAACAGAAACGCCAAACAGCTTGCCTAGCTGGGACGTGCCAATAATGATGGCGCCCGCGTTGGTGAAGCCGACCACAACTGGATGGGATAAGAAATCAACCAGTACGCCAAGGCGAAAAAACCCTAACATCATTTGGAAGCTGCCGATAAATATGGCTAACAAGGTGGCGTACGCTAGAAAGCCTGAGCTGCCCGAGGCGGCCAAAGGCTCTAGTGCGGCGGCTGTCATCAAAGACACCACCGCAACGGGGCCGGTTTCTAGTTGCCTTGAGGAACCAAATATAGCGGCAACAATAGGCGGGAGGAACGAGGCGTAAAGGCCAAAGTAAGCGGGTAGGCCGGCCAATTGCGCATAGGCCATTGATTGCGGCACCAGCACCAATGCAACAGTGACGCCGGCCAAAACATCTATTTTGACTGTTTCGAAATCCCTTAGCTCTCCGATCTGGTCGAAGGTAGGAATCAGCATATTTCTGATCCTTGCTAACAGCTCTCTTGACGTCACAGTTTAATCGTTACTTATTTTTGTTCGCGTATTTTTAGGATTGCTTAAACCAAGCGACTTCATTATATGCGATGCCTCGACGTTGAGAGTAACAATCTTTTTAATAGGGGGCTTAAGTAAGCCAATACGCTGGATATTTAAGTTTAGGCTTCACTGATTGGGCTAATTAATTTAAGCTCTCGACTATGACTTACACAACACTTATTAGTTCTGCAGAATTAATCGCTAATCAACAAAGCGATTGGGTAGTGGTTGATTGCCGATTTTCTTTGGCGGACACGGCGCTAGGGGAGCAGCAATATGTACAAGCCCATATCCCCGGTTCTTTCTACGCCCATTTAGATCACGACCTCTCTAGCCCTATCACCCTGCATACCGGCAGACACCCTTTGCCTGACTTCGAAGCATTCGCTGCTAAAGTTAACGAGTGGGGTGTTAACGCTACCGCGCAGGTTATTGCTTATGATGACATGGGTGGGGCCTTTGCTTCCCGCCTTTGGTGGTTGTTACAAGCCTGTGGGCATTCGCCTGTAGCGGTGCTTAATGGGGGGTTAGCAGCTTGGCAAGCTGTAGATGGCGAATTAACTACGGAATTGCCAGTAATGCAAATCACTTCCCAGCCTTACGTCCTAGTGCCAAACACAGCCGCCTGGTTAGAAGTAGACGAGGTTGAAGCTAATTTGATTACTAAAGACTTTGAACTGATCGACGCCCGGACCGTTGAAAGATACCAAGGTGATGAAGAGTCTATTGATGCATTGGCAGGGCGTATTCCAGGCGCGTTAAATTTACCTGTGCCTGATAACTTGGAAAGCGGACAATTTAAATCGACGCAAGCGATCCGAGATAACTTTTTACAAATTGCGACCGAGGCTGAATTAGCAGACTCGGTGCATTATTGCGGCTCGGGCGTATTCGCTTGCCACAATATTTTGTCGATGGCCTACGCTGGTTTAGGTTTTAGCCGATTGTATCCAGGCTCTTGGAGCGAATGGATACGCAGCGAGGAACGCGACAAGGTGGGCACGTGCCTGTAGTTTAAGCGATTAATGCTCATCGAGAGGCAATATGGTTTACTTAGTTAATTGTTTGATTATTGTATTGGTAGTGGTTCTACACTATGAAGCTTTACATCATTTGGGTAAATGGATACCTAAGTTGAAAATAAAGCCGCGCTTAAAAATCTCCCTCGGAGTTTTAGGTGCCTTAATGGCGCATGTAATGGAGGTTTGGATCTATGCTTTTGCCTATTTTAAGTTGATACAGTTCGAGGACTGGGGCAGTTTACAAGGCAATCTTCAATGCACTTTTATGGACTGTGTTTACTTTTTGTTTACCACTTATACCACCGTAGGCTTCGGAGACATTTCACCTGTCGGTGACCTAAGGTTTATCGTGGCAATTGATTCTTTAGTGGGGCTGGTGTTAATTGCTTTGACAGCGTCATTTTTGTATTATCAAATTGAAAGCCAGTGGCAAGAAGAGAAATCAAACTGATCGACTTTATCGAGGGGGTATAGATTCAGCGGTTAAGGCTATCAGTCGGATTGTTTTAGCGACGCCTATTTCAGGTCACGGATGATTGGTATTGGTAAAAATTAGAGACTGTAATGGGCAAAATTAAGTGAAAGCGCGCACTGGCGGCAATAATTTTGAGCTAAGCGGTAGTGTTTTTAGGGAAATAAAGGGGAAAATAGCCATAAAATAGCAACTATATTTTGATAGTTCGTTGTTATTTATGCTTATAAGATGTTGAAATTATTGTATAAAAATAATACATGAATAAACCATGGGGTAAAGCATGAATATTCGTCGTTAGTTTATTAAGGGAGGCAGGGCTATATTCTCCCCATCAGCACTGGGCTGGTAAATAACGAGGCAAAAAAATGACAAATGATTTAATGGTTCGAGTTGGCGTAGCTTATGTTGGGGCTATTACTATTTTAACTCTTGCAATGACGCTAGCTAACTAGGTGATCAAAATGACTAATGTTGCACATCTAAACACAGCGCAGAATAAAGTAAGTCTTACTGCACGTTATTTACAACAATTTAAAGTTTGGCGCAACCGCCGTCAAGCGATGATTCAACTAAACAATTTACCGGATGCGCTTTTGAAAGACATAGGCATCTCTCGTGGTCAAATTGATGAAGTTGTTCATCACCGAGGCGATTTTGCCTCAGTTAGCACGCTTGTGCAGCAAACTTCAGTAGCGCCTATCGTTGCTGAGACTCACATCAGGCAAGCTGCTTAGAAAAATTCATCTCTCCTCCTTGATGATAGTTTGGGACGTCCAATGCGGCGTCCCTTTTTTATGTCTATTGATCTTAAACAGACTATCAACCCCTCTGTCCTTAAGATAAACTGCCAAACAATCAAACAGCTTTGGCAATCGATTTTAAGCGATGACTGGAAATACAAACCCCCGTACCACCGCAGTAAACCTTAATGCGGATGTGGGTGAAAGCTATGGCAGTTACCAAATGGGCGATGATGCGGCGTTGATTCCCATAATCGGCTCAGCCAATATCGCCTGCGGCTTTCACGGCGGTGATCCATTGGTGATGCAGCAAGCCTTAGAGTTGGCTATGGATAATCAAGTCAGCATAGGTGCTCATCCTTCGTTTCCTGACTTGCAAGGTTTTGGACGCCGTAAGATGGTGTTAAGCAATGAAGAGTTGCGTGCAACGTTGTGGTACCAGGTTGCGGCAATTGACGGTGTGGCCAAGGCAATGGGAACACGATTAACCCACGTTAAACCTCATGGAGCCATGAATAATATGGCCTGTGAAGATGCGGTAATGGCGTCGGTGATTGCCAGCGCCATTAAGGAGTACCGCAGCGATTTGATTCTATTGGCTCCTGCCGGTTCACAATTGGCAATTCAGGGCGCGATGCTTGGCTTAACTATCGCCAACGAAATCTTTGCTGATAGAGCTTATCAGGATGACGGTAATCTGGTGCCTCGATCGGAACCTGGTGCCGTGTTACATGACGTGACAGACTGTGTCAAGCAAGTGCTAGCCTGCCTAGAGCAGGGCGGAATAGTGACGCAATCGGGTAAATTGTTAAAAACATCTATACACAGCATTTGCGTACATGGCGACAATGCCCACAGTGTTGAGGTGGCCAGAAACTTGCATCGCGCCTTGGCGCAGGCGGGTTACACCTTAAAAACATTGCCGGAACTAGTCGCTTGAGGCGGGCTTCTGAATTCGTTCGTACTCTATAACTTTTAGTAGTCAGAATGAAAGCCACGGTCGACTTCCTATCGGAAGACACGTTAATAGTCCGGTTTGATTCAAGGGCCAGTGAAGCACTGTCAGCACAAATTCAGCGTTTAGTTGTATCACTTCGAGAACGTTGTGGGTCATCTATCGTTGAATGTGTACCTTCTTATACCTCGGTACTCATTCAATTTGACCTGTTTAGCCTGAGCCACGAATCGCTACAGCGGCAGATAGAGCAAGCATTTCTAGAAGAATCACACGATTCAACAGAAGAACGTGCTGCCAAATTAGTGCAAATTCCGGTGTGTTATGCCCCTGAGTTTGCGTTGGACATTGACGAGATGGCCCAGCAGCGAAATTGTGGCACGGATGAAATAATGCAACTACATAGCGAGACTAGCTACACCGTGTATGCCATTGGCTTTTGCCCGGGCTTTGCTTTTTTAGGCAACGTGCCAGATGCCATCGCCACGGCCCGTAAGGCGACGCCGCGGGCCATAGTGCCTGCTGGCAGCGTGGGCATTGCTAACCAACAAACGGCGGTGTACCCCACGGACTCACCGGGTGGCTGGAATATCATTGGTCGAAGCCCGATGCAAATAGTGGATTACAACTTGCCCGCACTGTGCCCATTTCAAATTGGTGATCAAATAAAATTTTCTGCTATCAGTGTTGAAGAATACTACTTCCTTAAGGGCAGCGAACAATGAGCCTCAAGATACTACAGAAGGGCATAAACAGCATTCCAGTAGACTTAGGCCGCAGACACTATCAGCATTTAGGGGTGTCAGTCGGTGGCCCGATGGATCTCCACGCCGCCTTATGGGCCAACCATTTGGTGGATAACGCCATTGATTGCGCGCAGATTGAAATTTGCCACGGACATTTTCGCGGCCAATTTCAGGCGACTTGCGTCATTGCCATCACGGGCGCGGATATGAATGCCACACTAAATGGTCACCCCATAACACCTTGGGCCAGCATGGCTGTTATCGCAGGTGATGAGCTTAACTTGGCGGGCCCAGCTGACGGGTTTTATGCTTACTTAGCCATAGCGGGTGGCTTTAATATCTCCCCGCAATTAGGCAGTGTTTGTGCGGTTAAGCGAGATGGCTTAGGCGGCCTGTATCAAGATGGCGAAGGCTTACAAAACGACGACGTCGTGCAGTTTGATAAGTCGGCTCAATCGGTTGCGTTAAAACGCACACCGCCTGCCTATGTGCCTAAATACAGTGGTGATTTGTCCTTAGGGGTAATCGAATGCTATCAGCATCATTTATTTTCTGCAGAGCAGCAACAAAGCGTCTACCAGCAATCTTTCGAGGTGTCATCAAAGTTAAACCGGCAAGGATCTTGTTTACAAGGTGAAGCCATTGTTTATGATGGGCCGCAACTCATTTCAGAAGGCATCGCGTACGGCGCTATTCAAATACCGCCTGATGGGCAGCCCATTGTGTTAATGCGAGATAGGCAAAGCATTGGGGGCTATCCCAAGTTTGGCTGTGTTTCGGCTTTAGATACCGGAAAACTGGCGCAGCGTCGCCCTGGGGCAACGGTTAGGTTTCAACCCGTTTCCTTGAACAACTCACAGCGGCAACTAAAACAACTACTGCGATTTTTTACGCAAACCTAACAATTTAAGCGATATGCCAAATACAGCCAACGCCAAATATTTGCACGGCTCTACCATGCGCCATGTCATTGACACCACCTTGGCTGGCAGTTTGGGTTTGATGGCAATTTTTCTTATTGACTTGGTAGATATGTATTTCATTAGCTTGCTGGGTGAGCCTCAGTTGGCGGCGGCAGTGGGCTTTGCCAGCACTATCATATTCTTTACCACCTCAATTGGCATAGGCATGGGTATATGCCTAGGGGCGTTAGTTTCAATGGCGTTGGGCAAGGGTGAAGAAAAAAATGCCAAACAGCTGGGGATTGATACCTTCGTGTCGGCGTTGATACTGAGCATCATCGTGGTGTTGCTGGTTTGGACGTGGATACCAGAGTTGCTTACGTTACTCGGTGCACAAGGAGACAGCCATGGTTACAGCGTGGATTATCTAAGCATTATTATTCCGTCGATGCCGTTTATTGTAATGGCCATGGCATGCTCATCCGGCCTGCGCGCGCTCGGGGATGCCAAGCGAGCCATGACGATTACTTTGCTCGCGGGGTTAACCAATGCGATTCTAGACCCGATTCTTATTTTTGGTTTGGAGATGGGAATAAAAGGGGCGGCTTGGGCCAGTGTGATTGCACGGGTGGTGGCCTTTTCAGTGGGTGCGTATCTACTGGTAAAGGTGCATGATTTTTACGTGCCACTAAGCTGGTCGCGCTACAAGAAAAACGTGGGCCGCATTATAAAATTTGCAGTGCCCGCTATTCTAACCAACGTGGCAACGCCCATCGGCAATGCTTATGTAATCTCAGCCATAGCGGCTTATGGCAGTGGTGCGGTGGCGGGTATGGCGATAGTAGGGCGATTGACCCCAGTTGCCTTTGCGATGGTGTTTGCGCTATCGGGCGCTATTGGGCCGATTGTGGGGCAGAATTATGGCGCGCAGAATTTTCAGCGAGTGCGTGAAGCGATAAAAGACTCAATGATTTTTATTATCGTGACAGTCTTTCTGATGTCAGTGATATTATTTTTCGCCCAAGGCTTTGTGGTGTGGGCATTTAAAGCAGGGCCAGAAGCTGCGGAGTTAGTGCAATTCTTCTGCACTTTTATTGCGATATTCTTTATCGCCAATGGCATGGGGTTCTTGGCCAATGCGGCGTTTAATAATTTGAATTTCCCAAAGTATTCGGCTTGGTTTAATTTTGGTAAAACCACGCTTGGCACCATTCCTTTTGTCTATGTGGGCGCGAAGTTAATGGGCCCAAAGGGCGTATTGTTAGGTCAAGCTATTGGTGGAATAATATTCAGCGCTTTGGCTGTGATTGTCCTCTATCGTGTATTGAAGCGCAGTGAAAAAGGCGATGCGAATGGAGAAGAAAAACCCGCATTCACTCGCCGTACACCGTCTTGGCCTCATTCAAATAATCGCTTATAAGCGATTATTTGTCAGTTCGATAGGCTTTGAGCTGGCTAATAAGTAACCGTTACCATTCCGTTGCCGGATTGCATTCCAGCTGATGTGGTGCCGCTGGTCGCAAAACCAGAGCCACCGCCACCGCCGGCAGAATGACCTGTATGAGAGCCGCCACCACCGACTTGACCGCCGCCGCCAGCCCCTCCATTTCCACCATTTCCGCCGCTTAGGCCGGCAGTTGTATTATTTTTGCCAGTGCTAGCTTGGCCATTCGTGTCGCCCCGCCCGTGCCCCCTGGATTAGATCTTTCACCACCACCCGCGGTGATGCCGCCGTTACCGCCTGCGCCGCCATTACCATGGCCTAAACCACCACCACCTGATTGTCCAGGACTATCTACACCTTGGATTCCGACAGTCACTGTTAGTATTTCTCGGGGGTGACCCTAAGGGTGTCTATCGTTTGGCCTCCTAATCCTGCGGCAGCAACTGGACTAGAGCGATCTGAGCCGGCACCGCCTGCAGCTCCCAGAGCAGTAACCTTAATTTGCGTGACGCAAGCTGGTACGAGAAACGACCCTGAAACCATAAACTGTTGACTGCCGGTGGGGACTACAGCGCATGGATCAGCTGCAGTAGTTGCAGTCGCTGTGCCACTAGTGGTCGTGGTTTGTGCATGAGAGGGAAGCACTACAACGTCAACCAAAGGTTTCGCTCATTGTTTCGGCATTACGGTGCCCAGGGTTACCGCACCAGCAAGTGCATGGAGCGTATGCCTTCTTTTGTTGGGATTTGATTTTTTAATGATATTTTTGGCTTAGTGATGAGTGTCTATCAGATACAGTTTTTCAATTTATCACTATATACTGCCCCACAATTACTCGTAAAGCATAAATAGCGATATATTAGATTTGAAGAAGTCAGTAAGTTATTGAAATAATTACAAAAATATTTTAAAAATAGTGAAGCTGCGCAAAATCACTATTTCTTACTGATTTGATGATCCCTGCCGAGCGATTTGTTAACCTTCGGATTACTCGTTTATGCCGAGATTTTTCCTTAAAAGCAGCGACAATGCCTAACCTTTGATTGAGTCTGCATGCCCCTGACGTTCCACCAAATCCACTTCGGTAGGCGGGAAATTCCATCCCTGTATATGATTTTGCGCTATTTTTTGTAGGGTGGAAATATGTTGGGAGGAGGCGTTTAAACAATCAATATAACTATATTGCTGGCCGCCAGCAGCCATAAAAATATTCCTATTTTCCATGACCATTTCTTCTAAGGTTTCTAGGCAATCAGTACTAAAACCCGGGCAGATAACATCGAGTGATTGAATGCCCTCTGCGCCCAGTTGCTTTAAGCTTTCATCGGTGTAGGGCTTGAGCCATTGTTTCGGCCCTAGGCGGGACTGAAACGTTAGCAACCATTGCGACTTTTCGAGTTGTAACTCTTCAGCTAGCAAACGGCCCGTTTTTTGGCATTCACAGTGATAGGGGTCGCCGTCAGTAAAATATTCTTGCGGAATGCCGTGGAACGACATCAATAACTTTTCAGCTTGTCCATTTTGTTGCCAGTGTGTACGAACGCTATCTGCCAACGCTTTGATATAACTGGCGTTGTCGTGGTAATGATTAATAAAGCGAAGTTCAGGCAGCCAGTTTTCAGTTTTCAAGGCACTAGCGACGGCGTCAAAAGTGGAGGCGGTAGTGGTGGCGGAGTATTGTGGATACAGCGGGAATACCAATATCTTTCTCGCGCCGGCTTTGCGCAAATCCGTTAGGCCTTGGCTTATAGAAGGTGAACCGTAACGCATTGCCAGTACTACTTTTACAGGCGCATCACCAAAAGCAGATTGTAATGCGACGGTTTGCTGCTTGGCAATGCTTAATAGGGGAGAGCCGTCGTCTGTCCAGACTTTGGCATAGGCTTTTGCAGAGCGTTTGGGCCGGGTGTTTAAGATCACTAAATTGAGAATAGGCCACCACAAAATCTTAGACATCTTGATGACGCGTTGATCAGAAAGAAACTCTTTTAGGTAAATGCGCACATCTTTTTTTGTTGCAGATTTCGGAGTACCCAAGTTGGTCAATAAAATGCCAATGGTTTCTGGCCGGGAATGATCGAACTCACTCATATAATAGTCTTTAGTTTTAAGTCTGAAAGAAGCAGATGAAGCCTACACCAAGCTTATCGACTAAACACGATTTTTGCATTAGAAATTTACGGCGAACTAAAATAGAGTTTCCCCCAAATCACGCTAGCGTTTTAGGGCAATGGTGTTTAAGCTTTGGAGCGAATTTTTAATGCACCATTTGACTAAAATGAAGGAAGTAACTGACAACGAGTTTGGCAATGGTGATCAATCTTTTCAAGCCGCCGGCGGTCGTGAAGGCGTCAGAGTGTTGGTAGATGCTTTTTATGATGAGATGGAAACCGACGAGCAGACTGCAGTGGCGTCAGTTAGACAAATGCATAGCCCTGATTTAGCGCTATCTAGAGACAAACTCGCGGTATTCTTGAACGCTTGGCTGGGCGGCCCACGGGAGTATAAAGATAAATATGGGTCGATTAGCATCCCTGGTTTTCATGCCCGCTTTGACATTGATAATAGTCACCGCGATGCGTGGTTACGTTGCATGACCGCCGCGATTGCAGCGCAACCTTATACCGAAGCATTTGCAGAATACCTGATAACGCAATTAGTGGTGCCGGCCAACCGTGTTGTTCAAGCATCGGCGCAACGCCAAGAGCAACAGCGCTCTGACGGCGAATCATAAAGCCTGCTACAAAAACTGACTCGATGAGCTTGGTAGAATGGCACCAAACCGACACCGTGTTTTTAGACATGGACGGAACCTTGCTCGACCTTCACTTCGATAACTATTTCTGGTTGCATCACGTTCCACAGCGATACGCAGAGAAAGAAGGCATGAATTTAGCCGACTGCAAACAATTGCTGTTCGATAAAATGATGTCTCTTCGAGGGCAACTAAAGTGGTACAGCATAGCCTATTGGAGCGATGAGTTAGGCCTGCCTATATTGGAACTTAAAAACGAAGTCTCGCATTTAATTGGCCCTAGGCCCTATGTACATGAATTTTTAGCGACCTTACGAGAACACAATAAAAATGTGGTGTTGTTTACCAATGCCCATGAAGACACCTTGGGCCTTAAAATGCAGAAGGTCAAACTAAGGCCCTATTTTGATGAAGTGATAACCTCACACCAATTGGGTTTGGCGAAAGAAATGCCAGGTGCGTGGGAAAAGCTGTCTGAGCGATATCATTTCGATAAAACGCGCTCCTTGTTTATAGATGATAGTTTTAGTGTGCTTGATGAAGCGAAGCGCTACGGAATTGCTTCATTGTTGGGCATCAGCTTGCCTGATTTAAAAGGGAAGCCGATGCGACACGACAGTTACGCCTTGCTCTCGTCTTATAAAGATATTATGCCGGTATGAGTTTTAAAGAGACCATTGCTGGACTTGTTGATTCGGGACAGTTAGACGCTGACACGCAGCAACGCTCTTTGATCGATTCATTAGCTAATCTATATATTGAATTGGAGGCAGCACAAAATAAGCCCCCAAAAAGTTGGCTGTCACGCCTCAGTGTTAACTGGTTGGGTGATTCGAAACAGCTAAATAACGAGCAACAAAAGGGGCTATATATTTGGGGCGGCGTCGGGCGCGGTAAAACGCATTTGATGAACCTGTTCTTTGAACAAGTACCGATTACGGAGAAGTGGCGTATTCATTTCCATCGCTTTATGCTGTGGGTGCACGAGCAAAATGGCAAGTTGGCTAACCAGACCAACCCGCTTGAGTTGATTGCTAAGCAAGTATCAGATAAAAATAAACTGCTGTGCTTGGATGAATTCATGGTGACTGATATTGCCGATGCGATGATTTTACACGGCTTGTTAAAGCACCTCTACGCGCAAGGAGTGGTGCTGGTGACTACCTCCAACACGGCGCCAAATAACTTGTATCTAGATGGTATTCAGCGCGATTCCTTCATGGGTGCTATTCGCCTACTCAATCAGCATAGCCATGTTATTGAGGTCTCGGGCGACAAAGATTTTCGCACCCGGGAGTGGGTGTTCGACGAGATTTATTATTCGCCCTTAGATGAAAAGGCCAGTGCAGGGTTGAAGCGTTGCTATCATCAACTTACTGGGGCAACTGAATTAACCCCTAAGCCCTTACCTATTGCAGGACGGCCAATACAAGCGGTGAGCGTTGCTGATGGCTTAGCGTGGTTTGAGTTTGACGAGCTGTGCCGAACGTATCGATCTCAAATGGATTACATTCAAGTGGCCAATCAATTCGATACCTTGATCGTTTCAAATATTCCCGTGTTAAAAGACGACGATGACCCCGCCGCGCGAAGGTTGATCAACTTGATTGATACGGCCTACGACTACCAAGTTAAACTGCTACTTTCAGCAGAAGCGCCGCCCAATGCCTTGTATCGAGGCAGTAAATTGGCCATGCCGTTTCAGCGTACTGCTAGTCGTTTGTGGGAGATGTCGACCCAAAAGTATTTAACAGCAAAACGAGAAGTGATTTAAGAGGCACCTTTGTGGGAGGAGGTAAGCTTGATTTGAGTGGACAAACCAGCTTGGCTTACAGAGTATTCCTTTAATGGCAGCGGGGTGATAGGCTGTTTGAGTTGCATAGATTCGACAGACTCTTAGAACACGGCTAAAAAACCTTTGGCGAATGATCATTCACATTGAGTGAAAATAGGCGAGCTAATAGTCAGTAAGGCCTTTTTCAGGAGCAGATTTTAACTAGAGAAAGACTCTCAAAATGAAATCAAAGTTAAATAGCGTGAAATTCTAGAAGCTATTGAAGAATCATCATAAATTGATAGAGAAAGATGGTAATTATTTTGTTACTAAGCTAAATCGCAATATCCAGAAAGTCAGCGTCACCTTGGTGTGCGCTTTGATTGTTGTGGTCAATTGTGCCTACGCGCAAAACAGTGTGGTGGTCATCCTGTTGTTTGGTGATGAGGCGACCCCCTTGCAACATGTGGTGACGGTATCCCCATCAGGGAGAGATTCTAGGGACCCAGTGGCTGCGCTAAATTCAATTGTGGGTACTTATCAAAATCACTATCTGGTCCTGATTGGCCCCGGAATTTACGACCTCGAAGAGCAACTGGTCATGAGAAGATTCGTTAATGTAGTGGGAAGTGGCGAGGGTGTTACGCAGCTTCGTGGTTCTATAGGTCATAGTGACACAGGACCAGATTCCGCCTTGATAATTGGAAGTGGCTATTCCCCGTTCAGTAACCTATCTGTTTTTAACGGCACGGGTCCCGAAGGGGGTGCTGCGGGCACTACCTCCACCGGGGTGTATAACTTTAATGTCAAGGAGAACCTTAATACCGTGTTTAACATGAATAAGGTAACAGTGGTGGTAGACGGTGCACAAATAATTATGGCATATACAATGATTCGGCTAGTCCGATTATTAATGACTCGAGTATTTTAGCTGGCTCAAAGTCATTTGATGGCAGTAATTATGCGGTCTATAACACTGAGCAATCTCATCCGATAATCAACCGTTCAAAGTTTAAGGAGTGGTATGGAGACCATACTTATGGCTTTTACAACTTAAACTCATCGCCCGGCTAGATGGGGTGCGAATTGAAGTCGATAATGGGTCATTAAGTAACCAAGGTATTTTGAATGATGGCGGCTCACCAGAGATCTTTAATAGTTATATCCTGCCGCATGGCACAAAGCCCCAAGCTATGCGATCTGACAACGACGCCGAACCTCAAATAAGGCGCTCGACAATTTATTCTGAAATCGAAGGAAATGCGGGCTCTAGCACCTCGCTTTCTCAAAGCTCTTTCTTTGGAGGATTAGCAGGGGTTGGCAATATCCGTTGCATGGCAAGTGATAATACCTTTGGTAACCCTCTCGACGAAGATTGCGAACTGATTGTAACGCCATAAAGGCGAACCAAAATAGCGCTTTTTGCGAACAAGATAGTGAGGGTGAGTATTAAAGGCTTAATAATTAATATAGTGCCTTGCTCATGTATCGCATAAAATAGCTGCGATCTCACATAGAGGTGATTCCAATTAGGCACCTCATTTTCCCCTTTTTAAATTAGAGAATTATAGTATGGCTAAAATAACACTACATGGCGATGCCACCAATACCAATGGTGATCTGCCTAGCGTTGGTGCAGCAGCGCCCACATTTACATTAACGGGCCATGATTTGGCTGATGTGACGCTGGATAGTTACGCAGGTAAAAAGAAGCTATTAAATATCATCCCCAGTATTGATACACCGACTTGTGCAATTTCTACTCGCAAGTTTAATCAAAGCGCGGCTCAAAGAGACGATACGGTAGTATTGATTGTGTCAGCTGATTTACCCTTCGCGCAAAGTCGCTTTTGCTCGGCTGAAAATACTGATTCGGTTAAAACCTTGTCCATGATGCGCAGCCAAGCGTTCGCAACGGATTACGGCGTGATGATTACTGATGGCCCTTTAGCCAGTTTAACGGCCCGTGCTGTAGTGGTGATCGACGAAGATAACAAAGTGGTTTACACCGAGCTAGTGACAGAAATTGGCGATGAGCCTGATTACGAAGCAGCCATTGCTGCACTGGGTTAAACAACCCTAATCATCTAACTTAGCTTAAGCCAAGTTTTATAAGCCTCAATAACGCGGATTTAATACTAGACAAGGATTGCGAGCCTGAGTATCATCCGCGTTAGAACAAGTTCGCCAAGTTAGATTAGGGCATTCGCTTCGTTCTTTCAGTGCGCCACGGTTTGTGGATCCGCACACCCAAGCTACACCAACCATAGCTCGTCAATAATTAGGCCTTAACCCTTAAGGCGTCTTCCCTTTATTTTTATGTCTTCATCACTCAATTTATCTGAATTAAAACTCAAATCTCCCGCTGAAATCGTCGAGCTCGCCACATCGCTCGGTATCGACAACATTGGTCGTCAGCGTAAGCAAGAACAAATTTTTGCTATCTTAAAATCCGAATCCAAAAAAGGCGTCGATATTCACGGCGAAGGCGTGGTCGAGATTTTACAAGATGGTTTCGGTTTTTTACGCTCAGCCGTCAGCTCTTATGTCGCAGGTCCAGATGACATTTATGTCTCGCCTAGTCAAATCAGGCGTTTTGGTCTACGCACCGGTGATACGGTTTCAGGCCTCATTCGCCCGCCAAAAGAATCTGAGCGTTACTTTGCGCTGCTAAAAGTACAAACTATTAATTATCAAGAGCCTGATCAAGTTAAGAATAAAATCTTGTTTGAGAATGGTACGCCGCTACACCCAGACAAGCGCCTACGTCTAGAACGTGAAAGCGGTTCGTCTGAAGACATTACCGGCCGCGTGATCGATTTAATCTCACCCATTGGCAAAGGCCAACGTGGCTTGATTGTATCGGCGCCCAAAACAGGTAAAACTGTGATGCTGCAGCAAATTGCGCAAGCCATTACTGCCAATAACCCTGATGCGCATTTAATCGTTCTGTTGATCGATGAGCGTCCAGAAGAAGTAACAGAGATGTCGCGAATGATTAACGGTGAAGTTATTTCATCTACCTTCGATGAGCCAGCTACGCGTCACGTACAGGTGTCTGAAATGGCGCTAGAAAAGGCCAAGCGTTTGGTTGAGCATAAAAAGGACGTCGTTATTTTACTAGACTCTATTACGCGTCTAGCCCGTGCTTACAATACCGTAGCGCCTTCATCAGGTAAAGTGTTGACCGGTGGTGTTGATGCGAATGCCTTACAACGCCCAAAGCGTTTTTTCGGCGCAGCGCGTAACTTAGAAGAGGGCGGCAGCTTAACAATCTTAGCAACTGCTTTGGTTGATACCGGTTCAAAAATGGACGAGGTAATTTACGAAGAATTTAAAGGCACCGGCAATATGGAAGTGCATTTGGATCGACGTATTGCTGAGAAGCGCACTTACCCCTCTATCATCATCAATAAATCAGGCACCCGCCGCGAGGAACTATTGATGGAGCCAGACGAGTTACAAAAAGTGTGGTTGCTACGTAAATTACTGCACCCAATGGATGATGTTCAAGCTATTGAGTTCTTGCTGGATAAGCTAAAAGCCACCAAGAATAATGCAGAGTTCTTCCAGTCCATGAATCGATAAAAGGCCCCAGAAAAGCTACTGCGCTCGCCAATACGGCGTTAAAAGTTGGCTCAAAATGCTCGTTTATTAATATAAACTCCGTTTTTTCGCTAACTTTCGCCTTGTCTTGGCATCGCTCGAAACGCTTTGCTGAGACTTTACAAAAATCTTTATAGAAAACTTAGATTGTGGGCTTTATTTGTTGCAACTAAAGCCCATATTGCATATATTCACCGCCCCCGAAAATCGCCTAGAATTTCGGGCAAGCATTAACACAATACGCACTAATAAGTGCGGCCAAGAGGAAAAACGATGAAAGCTGAAACACATCCAAATTACAATAGCATTAAAGTTAGCTGCACTTGCGGTAACACATTTGATACCCGCTCAACTTCTGGTAGCGATATCAGTGTGGAAGTGTGTTCAGAGTGCCATCCGTTTTACACAGGTCAGCAAAAAATTGTTGATACTGCGGGTCGCGTAGGTAAGTTCCAAGCGCGTTACGGTCGTAAGAGCTAGGGGTTAAACCTTTAGCACTTTGCGATTCGGCCAATGAGCCGCTTTGTCAGCATTAAGAAGGCACCTTTAATAGGTGCCTTTTTTGTTTTATGCACTTTGGTAGCATGTGAAAAGAGCGAAGTTGCAGCTAGTCACGGGCAATCTACGCATCTATTACAGTATGTGGTCGATGGAGACACGATCGTTGTTGATGAAGACACCAAGGTAAGGATGATTGGAATCAACACTCCAGAGATGGGTTATGGTGACCGAATACAAGAGCCGTTTGCTAAGCAAGCCAAAACGACTCTAACAGCACTGCTCGGCAACGGTGAAGTACGCTTAGTGGCTGGTAAGGAAGCACAGGATAGAAGTGGGCGTGAATTGGCCTATGTATTTTCGGGTAACGGAAAAGACGTACAGATCGCGCTACTAGAGCAAGGTCTGGCTTTCGCCATAGCGGTGGGAGAGAACCAATCTAAACTGAGCGAATATCTGACGGCGGAATCTAAAGCCCGCGATAAAGGCTTAGGTGTTTGGGGAGATGATTATTTTCTGCCGCAACAAGCTAAAATATTGGCGAAGCAAAGAGCCAGAGGATATAGACACGTAACGGGCATCGTTACAAGAACGAGCAAATCTAACAAGCACTTCAGCTTACACTTAGGCGATACGTTTAAAGTGTTGATTCCAAGACAGTTTTGGACAGATCACTTTAAGGGGGGAATCACCCAATTTATTAATAAGAAAATTGTTACGCGCGGCTGGGTATTCACCTTAGGAAATATCAGCGGTGTAAAAGTTTATCACCCATCTATGATCGAATGACTTCAGTACAACTAACACCCAATATCCACATTGAACCGCTTGTCGATGAAATCGAAGCGCTATTAGAAAATGCTGACCTATTTTTTGGGCACAGTACCACCAGCGCATGGGAAGAAGCAGCGTGGTTGGTTTTGTATGCAACCGACCAAGACATTGGGCAGGAAGAATTTGATTGGGATGTGGTGCCGAGTAAAGTGCAGCTAGCACAAATCAGTGAATTGATAAAACAACGTATAGAAACCCAAAAGCCGTTGGCTTATTTGATAAAAGAAGCTTGGTTTGCGGGGCACCGTTTCTATGTCGATGAGCGCGCAATTGTGCCAAGGTCTTATTTTGGCGAATGGATTCCAGAACAATTCGCACCCTGGGTGGATGCCAATAAAGTTAAGCGTGCGTTAGATTTATGTACAGGTAGTGGCTGTATCGCCGTCGCTTTAGCTTATGCGTTCGAAGAGGCGGATGTTGATGCCACCGAGTTATCAGCAGATGCAGTTGCAGTTGCACAAATGAATGTTGAGCGTCATGGCTTGGAAAACCGAGTGCGTGTCTTTGAAGGGGATTTGTTCGGTGACGTGGAAGGAAAGTACGACTTAATCTGCTCGAACCCGCCGTATATTTCTAACGATAGAATGGAAATTTTGCCGGCGGAATATTTGCGTGAACCGGATATGGCGTTTCGCGGTGGTGATCTGGGTTTAGATATTGTTGATCGTTTGTTAAGGCAGGCGCCTGATTATTTGACTGACGAGGGCGTGCTAATTGTTGAAGTAGGCACCGCCGCGTTAGACCTAGAAGATCAATACCCTAACCATCAGTTTACCTGGTTGAGTACCGATGATGAGGCTATGGCCTTGTTTCTGATTTCTGGCAGCGACCTTAGGCAAGCCAATCAATCTCTAAGCGAGTAGGTCAGCCGGTTTCGCCCATCCTTCAAGTTTGGATAAGGTGCTCAGCCAAGTATCTACGTGACTAGGTACATTCACTTTAGCTTCGTCGGCAAAAAATAAATAACCGCTTAGCGCAAAATCGGCAATAGTGACTGAATCGCCCAGTATAAATGGGCGGCCGTCTTGTAGTTCGTTGTTGAGTACACCTACATCGTGGGTATAGCGGTTTTCTAGCCATTGCTTAGCGCCTTCACCTAATTTCGAGTCCGAGAATTTTTGATGCGCTCTTAGTTGCGGCAGACACATGCCGATTTTGTTGGCTTCCCACAATAACCATTGCAGGCAATGCTGCATCACTGCTTCAGATTCGCCCCCGAATAGTTGGTGCTTTTGCGCGATATGGGTCAAGATAGCGCCAGATTGAATTAATGACTGTTCGCCATCTACCAGTAAGGGGACTTCGCAAAACTTGGAGCGACAGACGAAATCAGGATTACGTGTTTCTCGCGGCGAGAAGATATCAATCACTTCATAATCATGTTCAAAATCTGCAGCTGATAAACAGAACTTTATTTTAAAGGCATGGCCCGAATCGGGATGTCCGTAGAGTTTCATAGATGAGTTAGCAAGGCTGATTTTTACGGTTTTTATTTTATAGCCTGAGGCTTATTGATGTCTCGATTTTATTGATGCTAATGCTCGCAATATAAATCGGTTGCCTTTCAAACAGGCCTTGGTTAGACTTCAGCCAGATGAACGCCCATACAAACACATTTGTTACCAGCTTTGCGCACGCCAGTGCTGCAAACGGGCTGCTATTATCTGCACTGATTCTGCTGCGCTTGGCGCAGAAATAAACCCCCCCCCACATAATCTGTTGTTGTACCAGTTGGTTTTTTAAAACCAGCACTCCCATTGAACTAAAAATAAGGGCGTAGGCCATGAGTGACCAGTTAATTATATTTGATACAACGATGCGTGACGGCGAGCAAAGTCCCGGTGCATCGATGACCTTAGAAGAGAAGATGCAGATTGCGCGTTTGCTAGAAAAAATGCGTGTTGATGTGATTGAAGCGGGTTTTCCCGCTGCAAGCCCAGGAGATTTCGATGCGGTAAACGCGATCGCTAGGGAAGTAAAAAACAGCACGGTGTGCGGTTTAGCGCGAGCACATCCGGGCGATATTGAACGAGCTGGTGAAGCACTTAAGCCTGCCGAGTCGGGCCGCATACATACCTTTATAGCAACCTCGCCAATTCATATGAAAGCGAAGTTACGAATGGAACCTGATCAAGTGATCGAACGTGCGGTGGCAGCGGTAAAACAGGCAAGAAATTATACAGATAACGTCGAGTTCTCGCCTGAAGATGCGGGGCGCTCGGACCCTGATTTTTTATGCCGAGTGCTCGAAGCAGTGATTGCTGCAGGCGCTACCACTGTTAACATTCCCGACACGGTGGGTTATGCCGTCCCTGAAGTGTTCGGTGCGTTAATAGGTGACCTTATCAATCGTGTGCCCAATTCGGATAAAGCCGTTTTTTCTGTCCATTGTCATAATGACCTAGGCCTAGCGGTTTCCAACTCCTTGTCGGCTGTGATGCATGGTGCACGACAAATTGAATGCACCATCAATGGTTTGGGGGAACGCGCGGGTAATGCGTCATTGGAAGAAATTGTAATGGCAGTACGCACTCGTTCTGATTTCTTTCCATGTGAAACAAATATTGATACGACTCAGTTGGTGCCCGCTAGTCGATTAGTGTCTAGTGTGACCGGTTTTCCTGTTCAGCCGAACAAGGCTATCGTGGGCATCAATGCTTTTGCTCACGAAGCAGGTATTCATCAAGATGGTGTGCTTAAAAACCGTGAAACATACGAAATTATGCGAGCGGAAGATGTGGGTTGGGCTGCCAATCGCATGGTGCTTGGAAAACACTCTGGCCGTAATGCCTTTAACGATCGCTTGAATGAATTGGGCGTGAAGTTTGATAGCGATGAAGAACTAAATGCAGCATTTGTTGCGTTCAAGGATTTGGCTGATAACAAGCATGATATTTTTGATGACGACTTAATGTCTTTGGTGTCTGCGGTTGCGACAGAAAAAGAAAGCCAGAAGTTTAAACTTTTAAGCTTGTCTGCAAGCACCGAATCTGGCGCTACTTCACAAGCATCCTTAGAGATCGAAATAGATGGCGCATCAAGCTCTGCAATTGCCACTGGCAATGGGGTTGTAGACGCGACTTTCCAAGCGATTAAGAACTTAGTAGACACCGATGTGCGATTGCTTTTGTATACGGTAAACGCCATCACCACGGGCACAGATGCCCAAGGTGAGGTAGGTGTTCGTCTGGAACGAGATGGGCGAGTCGTTAACGGCCATGGTACTGATCTTGATATAGTGCAGGCGTCGGCAAAAGCTTACATCAATGCGCTGAACAAGTTATTTACGATGGATGAGAAAGCGCACCCTCAACTGAGTAATGCGATTTAGTCACCCCAACTAACCAGTAAATGGATAAGGACCAAATATTGGCTCAAATGGGCGTCACGCAGTGGCGCCTACGCCAGCCAATTGAGCGAAATACAGCAGCGCCAGAACAAGTAAATCGCGCAACAGAGGCGACAGTGCCAGTGCAGGAAAAGGGACTTAGCCCGAAGCTTATCCCCGAGCCGACACGTAAAATTGCCCCCCCAGTTACGCAGCCTTTAACGCCCGTATTGGAAGCAGCCCCGTCGTTTGATGTTAGCGCGGTAACTGTTTCAGCCAATGTGGCGTCAGCGGCTGCAGGACTGAATTGGGTGTTCGTGTTAGCGAATGATGTTGAAGAAGATGCTCAGCAATCTCGTTTATTCAATAATATTTTGAAGGCGATAGATTTTTTCTCGTTAGCACCAGTGCAATACGAAGATAGAGCGATTTGGTTACAAGGTTTGCAATCTAGTGGAATAAATTTGATTTTGCTGATGGGTGAAGCAGCCACAAAGATGGCCTTCCCTGATAAAGCCGCCATGTCGCTATACAAGCTATTGCCACAGCAAACCGGGCCCACTATTACGCCTGTGCTGGCATTGCCCAGCTTGGCTCAACTGATAGAACAGCCGAAATTAAAACGTGATGTTTGGGGCGCGCTGCAAGAAGCAATCAATTTATCGCAGTGATTCATCTGCGGCCCATTGTGTGTCATGAGCTGGAGAACTTGTCAGCCCTGGAGCAATCGAGTTCTGCCTACCCCTGGTCGGTTAAAAATGTATTATCCAGTTTTGACGCAGGGCACAAATGCATTGCGATTATGTACGGTGCGGAATGGGTGGGAAGTATGATTGTGATGGAAATACTTGGGCAGGACTTGAACGAAGCTGAGTTATTAAACATCGTGGTGTTCTCACCGTTTCAATCCAAAGGCTACGCAACTCAAGCATTAACGCAATTGCTCGCCACATTGAGAGTAGACAGGGTAACAAATCTGTACCTAGAAGTTAGACAGTCTAACGCCGTGGCATTAAAGCTTTATCAGACGTTGGGCTTTACTCGAGTAGGCGAACGCAAAGCGTATTATTCTAACGGCGATGGTAGTCGTGAGTCTGCAATACTCATGCAGCTATGCCCGTAGGAATCTTAGGCTAAGAAGATCTGGGATAGATCAGTAATCTTTGGCCTAAACGCAACGTTTGCGACGAGCTGATTTTGTTCCAAGAGGAAAGTTGCGCAACCTTGACCCCATAACGTCGAGCGATTTGCCACAATGTATCGCCCTTGCGAACCAAATGGGTCACTTTTTCTGTACTCAAGTCGCCAGTTTGCGTTGAATTTGCGGTGCTTGTCTTAGCAACTTTTGTCGACCCTTTGTCGCCGATAACCGGAATAAGCAGTATTTGACCGAGGTGTATTAAATTGGAACTCAGCTTATTGGTCCGTTTAATAGCAGCAACTGACACATTGTACTGACTGCTGATGCGGCCTAATACATCGCCCGACTGCACTCGATAGTGTGCCCATTGCATTTTGTTTGAATCGCCTAGCGAATTAAGCTCTTGCTTGGCAATGGCGAGTTTGGCAACGGGTAATTGGATGATGTGGGGTCCGTCTGGCGGTGTTACGCCGTGTTTGTAGGCGCGATTTAGAAAGCGCATTACCTTCTGGTCAACCCCTAGGCTGGATGCGAAAATACTGAGGTCAATCTGAGAGCCTGCGTCAAATGCCGCTATGGCAGGAGACGTTGGCATCTTGGGTAAAGTGATATTGTATTTCGCAGGGTCTCTAATAATATTTCGAAACGCCACTAATTTAGGTACGTAATGTGCGGTTTCTTTGCGTAACTTAAGTGCGCTAAAGTGGGTGGGCTGGTTGTTGCGCTTGTTACGCCGAATAGCCTTTTCTATGTTGCCACCACCAGCGTTGTAACCCGCAAATGATAAAAACCAATCGCCGTCAAAGCGCACATTTAATTCACCCAAGAATTGAATGGCAGCGGCGGTAGATAGATCAGGGTCTCTTCTGGCATCGTACCACCAATTCTCATGCATGTCGTAAATACGGCTGGTGCTACCGATAAATTGCCACAGTCCTGAAGCCCCAGAATGAGACTTCGCATCGGGTTTAAACGCACTTTCAACGGCGGGCAGTAAAGCTATTTCCATCGGATAGCCCTTGTCTTGTACCGCATCAACTATGCTGGGTAAAAACCAACTGGCCCGGGTAAAGATGTTTTCAATGAATGCTGGCTTGGCAGTGAATTGTCGTTCGTAATAGGCCACCCGCTTAGTGTCGAGTTCAGGCAAGGCGAAGCCCTCGCGTAGCCGTTGCCACAAGTCTTTGGGCTGTTGGATTGCCGGCTTCACTACAACGGGTGTAGCGATGGTCTTCGTTACAACTTTAGCGTTACTGCTTTCAGAGTTTGATGCGGGCGTTACTTTAGTGGGTGCTGTTTGTTCGCTGCTCTGAGGCGTTACCGTCGGTTCTTTGGGTGTCGTAGAACAAGCCGACATGATGAAGCTGACGAATATAATTACGAGGTAATGGCTTAGTGACTTCAAGGTTTTTGAGATTGGAAGTTGTGACTAGTATTTCTGGCGCGAATTATAGCTAAATCTAAGCGAGCTGGTGAGGCATAATCTGCGATAGAATTTCGTTTTTATAGAGAAAAAATTATGAGCTCATCGGTAGACATTGAAAAGCTAAGGCTATCCTATTCAACTTCAGGCTTAGACTTAGCCGGTATGCCGGAAGCGCCGTGGCCGTTATTTTCGACTTGGTTTGAGCAGATCGTTGAGACGGGCAGTTTTGAACCTAATGCGATGATTGTCGCGACGGCAACCCCAGATGGGCATCCGTCTCAGCGTACAGTTTTATTGAAGTCCTACGATGAGCACGGTTTTATGTTTTACACTAATTATGAGAGTCGTAAAGGGCAGGAGCTTGATGAGAATGATCAGGTCAGCTTAATATTTCCATGGATCAGTCTGCACCGGCAAGTGATTGTTCAGGGCACCGCCAGTAAGGTCAGTCGAGAGAATTCTCTGGCTTATTTTCGTTCGCGTCCACGAGGTAGTCAAATTGGCGCATGGGCCTCAGCGCAGAGCTCAGTGATTGATGGTCGTGAACCACTGATGGCGCGTGAGCAAGCGGTCATCGAGCAATTTGAAGGAAAAGAGGTTGAACTGCCACCTTATTGGGGCGGCTTTAATGTGGTTCCGCAGCGCATCGAGTTTTGGCAAGGGCGAGAAAACCGGCTGCATGACCGATTTAGCTATTCAATGTCTGAGGGGGTCTGGAAAATCCAACGGTTGTCTCCTTAATCTGACGTTTGCGCAGGAATAACCTTGCCGGGGTTAAATAGGTTATCCGGGTCTAAGGCTATTTTAATAGCGCGCATTGTCACTAGCGCAGTGGGGTTTTTATATTGAGACATTTCACCTATTTTTAACAAGCCCACACCGTGTTCAGCGCTGAAAGAACCGGAAAATTGATCCACAATTTTGTAAACGAGCTGGTTAAGCATTTCGGCTTTTTCAAAATATTCTGCTTTGGTTGTTTCCACAGGCTGCAGTACATTGTAGTGAATGTTGCCGTCACCAAAATGACCAAAAGGATAGGGCCGAGCACCAGGAATGGCTTTGATCACTTCCCGATTAGCGCATTCAATAAATTCAGCAATTCGTGAGATAGGCACAGAGACATCATGTGATATCGCACCGCCTTGCTTAGCTTGTGTTTCCACAAGGTGTTCCCTAAACAGTATTAGCTTTTGTGCTTGAGCTTCACTTTGTGCAATGACGGCGTCGTTAACCCATTCTTGTTCAAGCCCTTTCTCGAGGGTGTTTTCCAAGCAACTGGTTAGCGGAAAGTCTGCTGCATTCGCATGTAGTGCCGTTAACACATACCAAGGGTGATCTGACTCAAACGGATCAACGTGCTGCGCAAAGTATTGTTCAGTCAACACAACGGCAAGACGCGGAATTAATTCAAAGGTACTAATTTGATCACTACTGGCTTCGCGTAGCTCGCCAAACAGTTTATTTGCTGATTCAAGGTTTGGTAAGGCCACCAAGGCGGTGACAGACGATTTAGGTGTGGGAAATAATTTTAAAGTGGCGGCCGTTATAATGCCCAATGTGCCTTCAGAACCAATAAACAAGTTTTTTAAATCATAGCCTGTATTGTTTTTACGCAAACCGGTCAAATCAGAAAGGATATCTCCGTTCGCGGTTACGACTTCGATGCCTAAGCATAAGTCTCGGGTGTTGCCGTAGCGCAATACGTTAATGCCTCCTGCGTTGGTAGCCAAGTTTCCACCGATATGACAACTCCCCTGAGCACCTAAACTTAAGGGGAAGAAGCGGTTTTGGTCTTTAACAGCATTTTGAATGTTTTCTAAAATAACTCCAGACTCTGCGGTGATGGAATAATTTTCAACATCAATTTCGCGAATTTTGTTTAATCGTCGCGTAGACAAAATAATTTGTTCTGGCTGGCTAACGGTGCCTGCCACTAGGCCGGTGTTTCCCCCTTGGGGGACAATGGATACTTGGTGATCAGCACATAATTTAACGCAATCACTCACTTCTTCAGTACTGGCAGGGCTGACCACTGCCAGGCAACTACTGCTAAAACGCGCGCGCTTTTCGGCCAAGAAAGGAGAGAGCGCTTGGGTTTCTTGAAAAACATGTTGCTCGCCTAGCAGCTGTTGTAAGGCGAGTATCAATGCAGATGGTTGGTGGTTCATATCTAGTTGTATACCTGTTTATTTTTCCGCTAACAAACGTGCTTCAAACTCGTCAAACAGATCAATATTGTTCGCCTCAGGGTATTCCAAGTTCATGTCTTCAAGCGCTTGTACAATGACTTTTGCGACCTGCACTCGCATCCACAGTTTGTTGTCAGCAGGTATGGCATACCAGGGCGCAAACGAATTGGTGGTTGCGTTCAACATGGCTTCGTAAGCTTCCATGTAGTCTGACCAAAGTGCTCTTTCTTTAAGGTCGCTGTCAGAAAATTTCCAATACTTTTTGGGGTTGCGCAGACGATCCAGAAATCGTTTTTTCTGTTCATCTTTAGAGACGTTCAGCCAAAACTTGATCACTTTGGTGCCGTTTCTATCGAGGTGCCGCTCATGCTCTACGATAGATTCATAACGTTCCTGCCATAACGATTCTAGCGCTGGTCGATTAGGTAACCTTTGGCCGTCTAAATATTCTGGATGTACACGAACCACCAATGTTTCTTCGTAGTAGCTGCGGTTGAATATGCCGATACGGCCGCGTTCTGGAAGGCGCGTTGCGCTGCGCCAGAGGAAATCATGGTCTAACTCGTTTTTGGAGGGCTGTTTGAAAGAAGAGACCTGAAAACCCGCTGGATTTACGCCAGAGGTGACGGCGCGAATGGTGCTGTCTTTGCCTGCTGCGTCCATGGCTTGAAAGACTAGCAGCAAAGAATGTGAATCGTCGGCATAAAACTTACGCTGAAGTTTGGAAAATTTCTTGGTTAAATCCTCAAGTTGCCCTACCAAACTTTTTTCTGATTCGTTACTCATTGGCTCGGTGCTGGCCTGTTGAATAGTGAATTTACTATCAGGGGTAATGCGTAGTTTTTGCGGATTAAATTCAGTCATCGGCTAATTGTACTGTGCACTCACTGTAAGAGGAAAGGATTGCGTCGTCACCGGGCATAAAAAAACCCGAGGCGATCTGCCTCGGGTTTCATTATTGGTCTTGGGTCTTGTGAAAAAGTGCGGGATTACTTCCCCGTCACTTTTTTGATCAAGCCAACGACAACCATCAGTATCTACCGCCTGCGCCGCCGCTAGCCAGTGCACCACCGCCTGCCATAGCAACAAGTACGTTACCTATTGTAGCGCCACTGACCAGTTGAATGATAATGGGTAATAAAGCTTCCATAGTTGTCTCCGATTATTTAGATGGTTAAATTTGTAGAACATGCTGCGTGACTAATCATGAACGAACGAAGTGGAGTATAAGCTGTAAGAAATGACCGGTGGTAGTTTTATCGGCTTGAGGTGGATTCTAAGGCGCGTGAATGCCAACCATTGGCAGAAGAGGCCTTTAGATATTCATCATGGCTAACTTAAGAATCGCTCCGTTTAGCTTAATTCAATACCACTGAGCTTAGCGTGAAGGGCGCTATATCTGCGTCGAATTCGGTCCCATCTGAGCTTTTCATCTGGTAGCTGCCAGCCATCGTGCCAACCGGTGTTTTGAGTATCGATCCACTAGAATAAGTAAAACTCTCACCGGGCTTTAAATAAGGAAATTCGCCGATGACGCCTGGCCCTCTTACCTGTTCTTCCTCACCATCAGAATCGGTAATTATCCAATGCCTAGAAACCAATTCTGCAGGTTCGCTGCCGCTATTTAAAATGGTAACGGTGTAGGCAAAGACATACTGATTATTGTCTGGGTCAGATTGGATTCGCAAATACTGCGGCACAACGCTAACGTCAATTTGGTAGGCTGGATTCATAATGGCTTAGGTTTGTTTGATTTTATTTAGACCATTTAGCGCAGCGACACGATACGCTTCAGCCATGGTCGGGTAGTTAAAGGTGGTTTCAGCAAAGTACTTAAGGGTGTTGGCTTTGCCTTTTTGCTGCATGATGGCTTGCCCGATATGAATAATTTCTGCGGCGTTATCGCCAAAGCAATGCACGCCTAAAATGGCCAAAGTTTTACGGTGGAATAATATCTTCAACATGCCCACATTGCGCTTGGTAATTTGGGCGCGGGCAATTGATTTAAATCCCGCCTTGGCGACTTCATAGGGAACCTTATCTTCGGTTAGCTGTTTTTCGGTCAAGCCGATAGAGCTAATTTCTGGACTGGTGTAAATGCCGGTAGGCGCAGCTTGAATCGCCGTCAATCCTTTCGGTGACTTACTGATCACCGTTCCCGCAAAACGCCCTTGGTCGTAACTGGCGCTGGCCAGTCCGGGTGGGCCAACCACATCACCTATGGCATAAATGTGAGCTACGGCAGATTGGAACGATTCATTCACGACCACTTGCTCGCGGTGATTGACTTCTACGCCTAGTGCCTCAACATTCAAATCATGGGCGTTCCCCGAGCGGCCATTGGCCCACAGCAAGACATCACTGTGAATTTTCTTGCCGGACAGGCAATTCAGCATAACGCCTGAATCGTCAGCGACGACCGTATCTACCTCTTCATTGTGGCGTATCGTTACGCCCTGGTCACGTAAATGATAACTTAGTGCGTCGGTTATTTCGTTATCAAGAAATGATAACAAGGTGTTACGGGTATTAATTAAATTAACGCGTACGCCTAAATTGGTGAAAATAGAAGCGTACTCGCAACCAATAACGCCCGCGCCATAAATGGTTATTGAGCTGGGCGTTTGCTGTAAGTCTAATACTGTATCCGCGTCTAAGATACGTGGGTGGGAAAAATCAATGTCTCCTGGGTGATAAGGGCGCGAGCCAGTGGCAATAACGGCATTGCCGAAAGTAACAGTGGTTTTGTTTTGATCTTCATCGGTAATCATTACCGAGTGTGCGTCTATAAATTGCGCGTTGCCTTGTATCACTTGCACTTTGTTGCGCGCATAATGATTGCTGCGCGTTTCCACCTGCGATTGAATCACGTCTTTGGCGTCACTCAACAGTTGCACAAAATCAATATCAATTTGCGGCGCTAGCTTGGCAAATAGCGGGTCTGATTTGAATTCAACAATTGATTGCACG
This sequence comes from Gammaproteobacteria bacterium, assembly GCA_047639475.1. GTDB lineage: Bacteria > Pseudomonadota > Gammaproteobacteria > Arenicellales > Poriferihabitantaceae > JAAELZ01. The sequence continues at coordinate 4,813 of JBLIOD010000009.1, read as the reverse complement.
CTGTGGCGTAAGGCTTTGCTCGGTATGGTGCCCCAATGCGTACAGCCGCCGCCCACGCTGGTATAGCGCTCGGCGATGGCCACGCTATGCCCGGCTTTGGCTAATTGCATGGCCGCGCCTTCACCGGCGGGACCGCTGCCGATCACGATACTGTCAACCCTCAATGTATTCTTCATGTTTTGCTTTTATGTGAGGTGTGGCCTGTCAGCCGACAAATGTTAAGCTGTGCATTATCGCTTTCTGGCTTTATAGTCGCAATCATCCCATGCCCAAAAACACGATTATTGTTACCGATACCTTTGAATTGCCTTTGCCGCGCGCAGCGGTCTGGGAAAAACTAAACGATCCACAGATGCTAGCGGCTTGTATACGCGGTTGTTCAGCCGTTGAGAAGGAAGGCAATCAATTTAATGCGGTGATTACCGCCAAACTGTCAGACTACAAAAAGGACTTCAAAGTGGCATTACAAGTGGACGATGACCAAGCGCCAGAGCAATATGAGCTATCATCAGAGATTAGCGCGGGCTTGTTTGGCAAGGCCAGCGCCGTCTCAGCGGTTAAGTTGACCTGCATGGGTGAGGCTGACTCAGTAACACGGCTCGAATACCAAGCCACCATCTCGGCTAGCGGCGTGATTGCCAACGGTTTGCCCTTGGTGAGAAATTTAGCAGAGCGTCGGGTGCGAGAGTTCTTCGAATTGTTTCAGCAGGCAATCTGAGTTAAATTCAAGCTGGCGACTGCCTCTCAGCTCCGTCTTTGCGAGCGTAGTGCGGCGATCCATCTAAAATTCAAGCATCAATTTAAAGCCTCTTAACTAACGGCCAAATCGAGCAATAAAAGGGTGCCGTCCCATTCAAAAAGAGTGGTTATAGACAAAAGATAATCGCCTTACCATTGCTGGCTTTGATAACGTAACAACTCTCTGAATCTATTTCAGTCGAGTAATAAACCGTGCCGTTCCAGACGCGTGGCACACTGAGAACCCCAGAAAATGGCCCACTATCAGCTACACCTGAGTCAGCAAAAATACTTAGGTCTGCATTTTCCTTGATCTCGTTACTCCCTGTGCCATTGGTATAGCGTATGGTGCCGTTTCCGGGTGCATAAATTAATATGCCGTAGGTTTCACCTGCCGGTATTGTGTGACCTTGTCAAACATTGCTGTGATACTTATTAATGGCGGTACTGACACTGAATACAGTCGTTACGACCTTACTGTTTTGGGTTCACTAGCAGGCGGGAACCGATTAGTAATAGGCTCACCACTCATTGTTGCAGGTTTATCAGTCGGAGTCTTGTCAATTAGTGCCGGTACCATTTTTATACAAAATGGCGGGTCATCGCCCGATGGTGCAATGTTGTTTGATACTATAAACGGGACAGTGTTGGATGCTTTATCCTATGAGGGAGAAATCACCGCCGCTGTGGTTACTGCGCAAACGGGCACATTCGATCTAGTATTTGGCGCTGCCTTTACTGCTCTAGATCCGGGTGATGGTTCTTTAATCCAAGTGGGCAACACCGGCAACGATAGTGTTGATTGGTCAGTAGCTTCGCCCCCAACGCCGGGGAGCGCACCTTAAGATAAAGGGGTCAATTTGATGTTTTCTTTAGAAAATGTAGATTCTTAATATCTACGGTGCCCCAGTAGAGTAGTCGATGTTGTTAGCCTTTGCTAACCATCGCGTAAGCAGAGTGATTATGAATAGATTCAAAATTTTCTGCTTCTACGGTATAGGCAGAAATTGACTTAACCGCATCTAGACTAGACGCTACGTCGCGGATTAGATCTTCCACAAATTTGGGGTTGTCGTAGGCCTGTTCAGTGACAACTTTTTCGTCGCTACGCTTTAGAATGCTGAATACTTCGGCGCTGGCTTGCTTTTCCGCGATGTCGATTAGTTGTTCAACCTGCAATGCTTGATCGCTTTGTGCCGTAATCGTGATGTGTGAACGCTGATTGTGCGCGCCGTAATCAGAAATCTTTTTTGAACACGGGCATAAGCTGGTTGCGGCGACCACTACCCGTGTTTTAACGGTGGCTTTGCCATTATTGATCTCCCCTAACAGCGACATTTCGTAATCAATCAAACCGGCGCTGCCAGAAGCAGGGGCCTTTTTGTTGACGAAAAAGGGGAAGGTCATTTCAACGTAAGCTTGATTCGCCTCAAGGCGCTGTGTCATGACGTTCAGCATCTCTGCGAAAGACTCAGTGGTGTAGGCGCTTTGAGTTTCATTAAGAATCTCTATGAAGCGAGACATGTGTGTGCCTTTTTGGTGATGAGGCAACTCGACATACATGCTGACATTCGCGACCGAGTGCTGAATTTCGCCGTCACGTTGCAGCACTTTAATAGGGTGGCGAATATCTTTAATGCCCACTTTGTCGATGGCGATATTACGCTTGTCTGCTGACGCTTGGACGTCCTCTAATTGGCTGCTGATTACTGACATGATGAGCTTATGGCGATCAATTTTTAAGTTTCAATAACTGGCTTAAATAAAGCACGAAATCGATTTGATGATCCCTTTTTGGTCTAAACCGATATTGGCATGCAATTGGGCTTGGCTACCTTGTTCGATAAATTCGTCGGGTATGCCGAGATTTAGAGTGGGAAGGTTAATTTTTTGCGAAAGCAAAAATTCGTTCACCGCAGAACCTGCACCGCCCATAATGGCTTGTTCTTCCAGTGTGACGATATGTGAATGGTTGTTTGCCAACTGCAATAATAAGGCTTCGTCCAAGGGCTTAACAAAGCGCATATTGACTATTGTGGCATTGAGTTCGTCGGCAACGCTTTGCGCAACCGTAACGAAACTGCCCCAAGCTAAAATTGCGACGCGAGGCTGTTTTATATCAAGGGTTGTTTCGCGTAATATCTCGCCTTTACCGATTGGCAGTAGCTGCATTTGTGCTTGCTCTTCGGCACCGGGGCCGCCGCCTCTGGGGTAGCGCACCGTGGCAGGGCCTTCATAATGATAAGCCGTATGTAACATGTTACGACACTCGGCTTCGTCCATCGGGGCCATTACTACCATTTTGGGTATGCAGCGCAAATAGCTGTAATCATAAGCCCCTGCGTGGGTGGCGCCATCTGCGCCTACTAAGCCAGCGCGGTCTATCGCAAAGGTAACATCTAGCTCCTGTATGGCTATGTCGTGAATGAGTTGGTCGTATGCCCGTTGTAAAAAAGTGGAATAGATTGCCACCACTGGCTTTAGGCCTTCACAGGCTAAGCCCGCCGCGAAAGTCAGGGCATGTTGTTCAGCGATGCCGACATCAAAATAACGGTCTGGGTATTCCTGAGAAAACTTCACCAAGCCCGAGCCTTCGCGCATGGCGGGCGTTATACCGATGAGTTGTTCATCTGTTGCCGCTTCGTCGCACAGCCAATCGCTAAACACATGGGTATAGCTACGCTGTTTAACCGTGCTGTTAATCTTGCCGGTGTCAGGATTAAAGGGAGAGACGCCATGGAAGGTACAGGGGTTGCCTTCAGCCGGTTCAAAGCCTTTGCCTTTCTGCGTGATGATATGCAAAAAGCGCGGACCTTTGAGTTTCTTCATGTTTTCGATAACGCGAATCAGTGTGTTCACGTCATGGCCATCAACCGGTCCGATATAGTTAAAGCCCAGCTCTTCAAATAAAGTGCCTGGCATGACCATGCCCTTCATGTGTTCTTCCCAGCGCTTGGCGTAGTCTTTAAGCGGCGGCGGTAAAGTGCTGAGTACTGTTTTGCTGCCTTCGCGCACGCTGGTATAAGCACGGCCAGATAAAATGCGTGATAGGTAATTCGATAGCGCGCCAACGTTCGGCGAAATAGACATCTCGTTATCGTTGAGTATCACTAACAGATTGGCGTCTAAATCACCCGCATTGTTGAGTGCTTCAAAAGCCATGCCCGCGGTTAGCGCGCCATCACCGATAATGGCCACCACTTCGCGCTCTTCTTTTTTCTGCGCTGCGGCGACGGCCATGCCTAAGGCGGCTGAAATTGAGGTACTGGAGTGGCCAGCACCAAAGGTATCGTATTCGCTTTCGCTGCGTCTGAGGAAACCTGATAAACCACCAAGTTGGCGCAAGGTGTGAAACTTATCACGTCTGCCGGTGAGTACTTTGTGCGGATAAGCTTGATGGCCAATGTCCCACACCAAGCGGTCATGGGGCGTATTAAGGCAGTAGTGTAAGGCCAGTGTTAGTTCTACCGTGCCGAGACCAGGCGCAAGGTGACCGCCACTGATGGCGGTGGATTCAATTAAGAACGTGCGTAGCTCCCGGGCTAATTGCGGCAGTTGATCTTGATCAAGCGCGCGCAGGTCTGCTGGGTCGTTAATGTCGCTCAGCAAAGATGTGGGAGTGGTTTCAATATTCACGGCTAATAGTAAAATTTGCGAGTTGTCGCAAGAACCCGATATTATGATCTTTATGCGCTAGCTTATCTAGGCTTTGCAGCGCTTCTTGGTGTAATTGTGATGCAAATTCTTTGGCTTTATCTAAACCAATCAAGGACGGATAGGTGTTCTTCTGCATTTGCGCATCTGCGCCGCTTCTTTTACCCAATGCTTCGCTGCTTTGGGTTTGGTCTAATATATCGTCCGCCACTTGAAATGCGAGACCGATTGCATGGCCGTATTGATCTAATGCGATTCTTTCTTCTTCTGTAGACGAGGGAGAACCCAATGCCCCTAGGCCAATCGCAGCTCGAATAAGCGCGCCGGTTTTATTTTCATGAATGATTTGCAACTGATCAACAGAAATCGATGTGCCGGTGGCTTGCATGTCTAAAGCTTGGCCGCCCGCCATGCCGCTACG
>JBLIOD010000008.1:0-75113 GCA_047639475.1 Gammaproteobacteria bacterium | reverse complement strand
AACTGTGTGCATCGGGATCACCTGAACTTGAGACTCAGATGAGAACTTTCCGATGTACACAGTTTTACATGAAATATATCTCTTATCTGTTTAATATAAAACGTTTATTTGTGGGGATACCTCAGGGTCAGACACGATTGATATTTGCGGCATGACGATATAAACACTAAGTCTGTTTACCAGTTCAATAACTTTATGCCTCGTTTAGCCAGATTTAATCTTCCTGGGTACCCACAACATGTCATTATTAGGGGCAATAATCGGGAGCCTATTTTCGTAGATAAAGATGACTATCATTTTTATCTAGAGAAGCTTGAAAGGGCAATGTCCGTGTGGGCTTGCGAACTACACGCTTTCGTTTTAATGACCAATCACGTACATCTACTTATAACCCCCACCACGGACAATGGCCTATCTAAAGCGATGCAGTCATTAGGTCGAGTTTACGTGCAGCAATTTAATTACCGCTATGGCAGAACGGGTACATTATGGGAAGGGCGGTATAAGGCTACGTTAGTTGATAGTGAGGATTATGTTTTGGCTTGCTACCGATATATTGAAATGAATCCTGTTAGAGCTAATATGGTGGAGCATCCCAGTGAATATCCGTGGTCTAGTTATCGTAGCAATGCGCTGGGAGACACCCGTTTGTTTATTACTCCACATGAAGTATATAAAGCTCTGGGTATGTCGGAAGACACTAGGCTAGGTGCTTATCGGTCATTATTTGAAGACGATTTAAATGAGCAAACTATAACTCAAATACGTGAGATGACAAATAAAGCGTGGGTGTTAGGTAGTTCAGAATTCAAAAAGAAAATACAAGCATTGACTGATCGCCCCACAGGCCCAAAGCAAAAGGGCGGTGACCGAAAATCTAGTGCCTATAAAACTGCAAATATCAATCGTGTCTGACCCTATCGAAATCTATTCAAAAAATGACCCAAAGTTGTGAGTTATGCTGGGGTCTCATTGAATTATTTCAGTCCGAATGAGCGCGCAATTAAATCAACCTAGAACAGGTCTTTTTAAAATCGAGTTCGGACACCTCAAGCCCACTTATTCAAAAGAGACAAGCAAGCTATTTTATGGACTGTATGCCACTTCCGGCAACCAAGTCACTATCTTGGGGAAAGAGAAGACTAATGCCACGCCAATTAGTTGAATAATGATAAATGGAATTACGCCTTTGTAAATCGTTTGTATTTCTATGCCTTTAGGCACCACACCCTTCATATAGAACAGGGCAAAGCCTACGGGCGGTGTTATAAAAGAAGTTTGTAAACAAACCGCAAACATAACCGCAAACCACACTAAATCTACTCCAAGGTTCAATAACACAGGCGCGATAAGCGGCAGAATAATAAGTGTTATTTCAATCCAATCAAGGAAAAAGCCTAGCATGAAAGCTATGATGAGAATGACGATAACCACGCCATTTGGACCAAATGGTAATGCAGTTAGCGCATTTTCTATCAACTCATCACCGCCAAAACCCCTAAGTACTAGGGAGTAAGCGGTTGCACCTACAAACAACGCAAAGATATAAGCGGTGGTTTTCATGGTGCCGCGCAATACTTCTTGCAAACTACTGAAGGTTAGTCGTTTTCTCAGCAAGGCCAATATGGTTGCGCCTAAGGCGCCGACTCCAGATGCTTCTGTTGGCGTTGCTATACCGAAAAAGATGCTGCCCAGTACTGCCAAAATAAGGGTAGCGGGCGGTATAGTCGATTTAAGTACGTTCAATACCAAACCAAAAGTAACTGACTCAGCATCTTTGGGTGCAGGCGCCACGCTGGGCCTTAGCCATGCATAAATAAGGATAAAGACCATATACAGCCCTCCTAACAGCAAGCCTGGAAACAGTGCTCCCATAAACAAGTCACCTACCGAAACCCGTATTTGGTCAGCCATTAACACCAACATGATGGAAGGAGGAATCAGTATGCCTAAAGTGCCAGTCGCACAGACCACACCACAGGCAAGGGCGGCGTCGTATTCATGCTTCATCATCAAAGGAACACCCAAGATAGCCAGCAATACCACCGCAGCGCCGATGATGCCCGTAGAGGCGGCGAGCATAACGCCGATAATAACCACTGTAACCGCCAGCCCCCCGCGAACACGGCCGAATAGTTTGGTTAAATCTGTCATTAGGTCTTCAGCGATACCTGACTTGTCCATCATGATACCCATGAAGACAAACATGGGCAGCGCCACTAATACCCAGTTGTTCATCACCGCGTATATGCGCGCGACAACGATAGAGGTGTAACCCCAATCTACGCCAAAGAAAGTATCCAAATAGTTATCTGAAAAAACAGATATTGCCGTGAAGATAATGGCTAAGCCACCCATTAACCATGCAATGGGAAAACCTACAAAAATAAGCCCGATAAACGCGATAAAAAGCGCAATCGCCATATATTGAGCTGGGTCAGTAATCATCTTAAGCTCCTATACGTCTGACCACGCAAGATGGATTTTAATGTGTCAACAACGCGGATTAAACGGGCCAGTCCCGCAAGAAATAATAAACTGAAACTAAATAACAGGCAGCCCTTGATTAGCCAACGCGCTGCCAAACCGTTCGCTGAAGTAGAACGTTCACTGGTTTCCCATGAAAGCTCCACAAACGGAATAGAGAAATAAACAATAAATAAAACAAAAGGCATGAATAACAATAACAAGCCAAGTAATTCAAACCACAATTGCGTGCGATGTTTTAAATTCTCGAATACCGCGTCAACCCGAACGTGCCCATCCTCGATAAAAGTGTAGGACAGACCTACCAGCCAAGCCGCAGCGTAGAGGTACCATTGCAATTCCTCCAACTCAATCATGCCGCGCCTAAATACATATCTTAAAACAACATTGAGGATGATAACGGCGAGTAGCACCAGCCATAGCCAACTAAATAATTCGCCACAGATGCGTACGAAGTTATCTACCCTACGAGAAATTGCGTTATCACGCAGTTTCAAGCTGTCCCCCTCGTTCATTCCTTCACTGCCAGTTTGGAGCATGGTCTATTATCTTTTCTCTACCCTAAAATGAAAACTGCCCTGCGATGAATTCACCACAGGGCAGCGTCTAGTACATCTAACTTGTACGACTATAGTGCTTTCGTTAAGTTAATTATAGTCACGCGGTAAATAACCCATTTCCTTCCATACTTGATACTCAGCATGGAATGCCTGTTGCGAAGCCCAAATTTTAGCGAAATCCTCATCCTTTGCAGCTTCTTCTGCCATCACCACGTCAGTAACGCGCTTCAGCTCATCGATAACGTCGTCTGGCAGCTTCGCCGCTGTAACACCTTTATCTGGAAAGCTGTTTATCTGCGCGCCCTGTAGTGCTTCACCTGTAGTGATTGCACGCATTGTTGCTGCCGTACAAGCCATTTCGAATAGCGCTTTATCTGCTTTCGACATCTCATTCCACTTATCTAAGTTGACTAACAAGTGGGTAGATGTTGATGGCTGGTGCCAACCAGGGAACAAGTTGAATTTTGCAATTTTATGAAAACCCAAGATTTCGTCGATAGCTGGCATAGAATACTCTGTTGCATCTAATGTTCCCTTCTCTAGCGCGGCGAAAATTTCTCCACCCGCCATCAAAGTGGCTGACGCACCTATGCGATTCAACACCATACCGCCTAGGCCAGAAAATCGAATTTTCAAACCTTCCATATCACTAAGCTTAGTAATCGGCTTTCGATACCAGCCTGCTGTCTCTGGTCCAATTGTGCTGCACAATAAAGGATGAATATTTTGCTGATGGTACAGCTCTTCAGCTAGCCCATGGCCCTCACCTTCAAACCACCATGCAGCATATTCCCATGGCTCCATGCCAAAGGGTACGGCAGAGAATAAAACAGCTGCTGGAATACGGCCTTGGTCATAAGCCAAGTAATTATAAGCTGCTGGCAAATCGCCGCGGCTAATAGACGGAGAGATTTCAAGCGGTGGCACAATTTTGCCTGGTTCAAAAATTTTCAAATTAATTCGACCATCAGTAACCTCATTAAGCGTCTTAGAGACACGTGCAATCGGGTCTCCGAGTGCTGGCCAACCGGTGTTGAAAGTAGACTGTACTTTCCAACGAATTTTGTCTTCCGCAGAAGCCTGTTGAGATAGTCCTGCACCCAAGACAAGTGCCGAAACTGCCGCAATACTGGTTGCCTTAAAGGCAATGCGGGTAAAACTGTATTTCATATTGTTCATGTTTACTCCTTGGTATTAAGTGATTGTATTTATTAACAAATAACTTCATGTGCAACACTCAAACAAGCATTTAAAGCAACACAATAGAACAGCTATTTGAAACAAGTGTAAAGCAGGTTTTGATAGCTGTCAATTAAATGAGAATATTTTTATCATTTAATTGACAGCTGGTTTCAACTACGTTAACTTGTTATTCACTCACTTTAATAAACAAAAAACTAATGCAAAACATTGCCCATCTGATCGGCGGCGAAGTAAGCTCTATTTCTGGTTCTCGGTTGAGCCCTGTCTACAACCCTGCAACCGGCGAGCAGGCAGCAACGGTCGAATTAGCGAGCAAGCAAACCATGCAGATAGCGATTGAGAAGGCCCATGCTGCCTTCCCTGAATGGTCAGCTCGTACGCCAATCTACCGCGCTCGTGTCATGTCTCGGTATAAGGAACTATTGATGTCCAATAAGGACGAGCTAGCCGTATTAGTGAGTAAAGAACACGGTAAAACACTGGATGATGCTCGGGGATCTATTACCCGAGGCATCGAGATTGTTGAGTTTGCTTGCGGAATACCGCAAATGTTGAAGGGGGAGTATTCAGCTAATGTCGGCACGGGGGTTGATAGCTATAACATGCGTCAAGCGATTGGTGTCTGCGCTGGCATTACGCCGTTTAATTTTCCGGCAATGGTGCCTCTGTGGATGTTCCCTGTGGCCTTAGCGTGCGGCAATACGTTTATACTTAAACCCTCAGAGAAGACACCAAGTTGCCCGCTTCGCATGGTTGAGTTGGCGCATGAAGCCGGCGTGCCAACAGATGCACTTAGTGTGGTTAACGGCGATAAAGAAGCCGTGGACACGCTGTTAACTGATGAGCGCGTAAAGGCTGTGAGCTTTGTAGGCTCAACGCCCATTGCCGAATATATTTATCATACCGGCAGCACTAACAATAAGCGTGTCCAGGCATTGGGCGGCGCCAAAAATCACATGATAGTGATGCCTGATGCGGATACATCAAGAGTAACAGATGCCTTGATTGGCTCAGCGTTTGGCTCAGCGGGAGAACGCTGCATGGCAATCTCTGTGGCAGTTTGCGTAGGAGAAGATACTGCTAATACCGTTCGTGATGCCGTTTGCGCCGCCGCTGCAAAACTAAAAGTGGGGCCCTACACCGATGCAGAGTCAAACTTTGGCCCACTTAGTAATAAAGCCCATAGGGATAAAGTGTTGTCCTATATCAATACCGGCGTAGAAGAAGGCGCTGAGTTGTCTTTTGATGGTCGCAATGTTGAAGTTGTCGGGCATGAAGGCGGCTATTACGTAGGCCCTTGTGTTTTCGACAATGTAACCACCGAAATGACAATCTACAAAGAGGAGATATTCGGCCCTGTTCTGGCCATTGTCCGAGTGAATAGTTATGCAGAAGCACTTGAGCTAGTAGACCAACATGAATTGGGCAATGGCGCCGCTTTATTTACCAACAACGGCGGTGTATCCCGACACTTTATTGAAAAAACCCAAATAGGCATGGTCGGCATAAACGTTCCTATTCCGGTGCCCGTTGCTTATCATAGCTTTGGTGGATGGAAGCGTTCACTGTTCGGAGACCACGCCATGCATGGCCCTGAAGGAATCCGATTCTACACCAAGCTTAAGACCGCTACTGTTGCATGGCCTACTGGGGTTAATACCGGGCCCGAATTCTCTATTCCTACCTTATCGTAGCCCATCGTAAACTATTGAATTCAAGCTATCCAATGCGGAACAATCATCCTACAATCGGTTTTTTTAAACCCAGCAACCTGAGCGGAATATCGGTTTATGGCAGCGACTAAATCTACCCGTAACTCTCCCAAGCGCATCTTGGAAATAATTGAAGCCATTTGCCTCAACCCACAGTCAGCAACTGCGGCCAGTTTATCGCAATCTTTAGATATTCCCGTGCCAACCATGTATCGCTGGTTAGAAACATTGAGCGAGGAGCGCTTTATTGCGGCTCACGCCTCCGGCCACTATATTCCTGGCGAGCGCTTTCGAGATATGGTTCTCAGTAGCTTGCAGTACGAGCCAAAAGTCTCCGAACGGCGCTCTATCTTGCGCGCCCTGTCGGAAGAAATTGACGAAACCGTTAGTATGTCGGTGCCACATGGGACGAAATTAATATACTTCGACCGCCTAGAGTCACACTGGCCGTTTCAAGTTAACTTACAGGTGGGTGCTGAACTTCCTTTGCACTGTTGTGCATCAGGCAAGTTATATATGTCTACTATAGACCCAGAAGTGGCAATAGGTATTTTCAATCGAATTAACAAAGTCGGCAACGCTAGGAACACGATAGTCGACGCTGATCGCTTCGCTGAGGAGCTTCATCACATTCGCGACGTTGGTTATGCCTTAGACAACGAAGAGTGGTTTAACGATATGAATGGGGCCGCTGTCCCCATCTTCTCTGATGAAGGTACGTTGATGGCTAGCCTCTCCACCCATTCGTTAGCAACCCGTAAGTCCATCGCAAAGCTGGAAGAAGAAATTCAAATCATGGCAAACGCCGCGATTGAATTAAAAGCCTGCCTAACCAATTAATAGCCCAGAATGATAATTCGGGTTACCGCGCAAGGCATTGTTGACTTTATTTAGATTATTTTGTACTAAATTTTATGGAATACGAATACGACTTTATCATTGTAGGAGCTGGATCCGCTGGTTGTGTTCTTGCGAATAGGTTAACGGAAAATCCAAATCACAAAGTACTACTATTAGAAGCAGGAGGCCGAGATTGGTATCCATGGATACATATTCCCGTAGGCTATTTCAAAACCATGCACAATCCCAAGTTCGACTGGTGCTACATGACTCACCCAGATGGGGGAATTGCCAACCGAAGCATCCAGTGGCCCCGAGGTAAAGTATTGGGCGGCTCGAGCTCTATCAACGGCTTAGTGTATGTTCGTGGCCAAGCGAAAGACTACGATAACTGGGCATCGTTAGGCAACGAAGGCTGGTCATATAAAGATGTTTTACCCTACTTTAAAAAATCTGAAGACCAAGAACGTGGCGCGGACAAATATCATGGAGTAGGCGGCCCACTCAAAGTTTCAGACTTACGTTTACGTCGACGAATCGCTGATCTATTTATAAAAGCATGCGTAGAGACAGGCATCCCAGAAAATGCAGACTACAATGGGGAAGATCAAAATGGCGTCGCTTATTATCAACAGACGGCAAGTAAAGGATTCCGCTGTAGCGCAGCAAAAGGCTACTTACGCCCGGTTCGCAAACGCGAAAATTTAACGATAATCACCAAAGCGCATGCAACTGGTATCGTATTTAATGGCGAGAGTGAAGGTATTGGTAAGCGGGCAACTGGCGTCAAGTATCGCGTAAAAGGTAAAGACTTTACCGCTACAGCTAAGCGTGAAGTGCTGCTATCGGCGGGTGCGATTGGCTCTCCGCAACTATTACAATTATCCGGAGTAGGCGATCCTGCCTTACTAGAAAAGCATAAAATTCCCATCGTGCAAGCGCTAAAAGGCGTGGGTCAAAACTTACAAGACCATCTACAAATTCGTTTGGTGTTTAAAACGCATGCCGACACATTAAATGATGAGCTAAACAGCTTCCTGAAACGGATAAAAGTAGGCATCCAATACCTCATCTCGAGAACGGGCCCGCTAACCTTAGCGGCTAGCCAAGTAGCGGTGTTTACGCATTCAAGCAAAAACACCGAGCGCCCAGATATCCAATTCCACATGCAGCCACTCAGCGCTGATAAACCCGGCGAAGGCGTGCATCCGTTTTCTGCGTTCACTGCATCAGTTTGCCAACTTCGACCGGAAAGCAGGGGGAGCATCGAAATTGCGTCTACTGACCCATTCGTGCACCCCACAATTAAGCCAAATTACTTGTCGACCCCCTTAGATCAACAGGTGGCTATAGAATCAATTAAAGTAGCCAGAGCCATTGCTGAAGCGCCGTCGCTACGAGATGTCGTGATTGACGAGTACGTGCCAGGAAGAATGCACCAGAGCGACGAAGAGTTGCTAGATGTAGCGAGACAGCATAGCCAAACAATTTATCATCCTTCTTGCACCTGCAAAATGGGAAATGATGAGCTGGCTGTCGTTGATAACAGATTGCGTGTCCACGGCATTAAAAACCTAAGGGTAATCGATACATCAGTCATGCCAGAGTTAGTTTCTGGTAACACCAATGCCCCCACTATGATGATCGCTGAAAAAGCGGCCGATATGATCAAACAAGATCATGCCTGAAATGCGCTGTTTGAGAAACTTCCACGAGTTAGAACCTCATTTTACCCCTTGGTGTCACCACGAGGTAGATTGCAGGCTGATTAGGCTAAACCCTGAAAAAGCCTTTAACCCAAACCTATAAACGGGCCTTAATCATGTCATGTCAATATTTCGCTCCATGCGAGCACGGAGCCCAGAGTTTTACCATCATGATGCCCAAGCTAACCTTTGGACGAGGCTGCCTGAAGGAAGTGGGAGAGCGCGTCGCTGTTCATGGGTATAAAAATGTAGCGCTGTTTACCGATCCTTATTTAAAAGACGGCCCTTACGTCGCCACTGCAAAAAAAGCGTTAGAAGCACAAGGTATTCGAGTAGAGGTTTTTTCAAACATTAGGATTGAACCCGACGATGTGTCTATTATGAACGGGGCGACATTTCTGAAACAAGGCAGTTTTGACTGCGTTGTTTCGGTAGGCGGTGGCTCGGCAATGGATACCGCTAAAGCCGCTATGCTCTATGCCTTATTCCCGAGCGACTTCACCGACTATTTTGGTGCACCAGTGGGTGCAGGAAAACCCATACCTGGACCGTTAATGCCTCACTTTGCCTGCCCAACCACTTCAGGCACCGGTTCGGAATGTACGTCTGTTTCTGTTATTAGGCTTACCGAACATAACACCAAGTTTGTAATCGGTTCTCCTCATTTAGTGCCCACTGAAGCCATTATAGACCCAGAGTGCACCGATACGCTCTCGGCCAACTCAATTGCTTCCACAGGGTTTGATTTATTGTGCCACGCTATCGAATGCTACACTGCTCGTGCATACACACAATGGGATCACATTACTGATCCAAACAAACGCCCGTTATTACAGGGCGCGAATCCGTGGAGCGATATGGCTGCGCAGCGCGCGTTAGAAATTGCTGGAGAGTATTTGGGCCGAGGCGTCAACGATAACAGCGATGCTGACGCAAGAGACAACCTAATGTGGGGCGCCAGTTTAGCTGGCATGGCTTTTGGTAATTCTGGTACGCATTTACCGCATGCCATGTCTTATGGCATTACCCATTTAATGAACAATATCACTACTGAAGGTTACTCTGTTCCAAGTCCATTTGTTCCTCATGGCATCAGTGTCGCGGTTAGTGCGCCTGCCATTTTTAAATACTTGGCGGAAGGGGCACCTGAACGACACCTTGAAGCCGCAAGTTTCTTAGGCGCTGACACTAAAGGCGCCGGCCCTGATGATGCAGGAGAAATCCTCTCAAAGCGCATTATTGAAATGATGCGAGAATCACATATTCCCAACGGCTTAAGTGGCGTGGGTTTTGGCGCGGAACATGTTAGGGCGTTAACTGACTCCTCTATACGTCAAGCCAGAGCCATCGCTAACGCACCAAGAGAAACTAACATAGTGGATATGGAGAACATTTATAACAACGCCTTAAGTTATTGGCCCTAGATTATTAGGTTGGCAGGAAAGCCTAAATTAATACTTGTTAGAAATGGTTTTGGAACGATGATGGTAGAGATATCTGGGACCCGACGCTACAAGGCATCGAATTGCGTTGTAGAGCATTAAAAGAGCTAACCTGGTCCGCTTATCGGCGGCTACTATTCACCAACAAAGCTCACGCTTGGAGGAAGATAAAGACCCACTTATAAATTATAACTAGGTGTCATTGCTCACTCCACCCCTGACTTTAACAAGCGGCCGTTGCTATTTTGCGACGGTGCGTTCTAGTTTACGGCTCTACCGTCACATTCCTTGCGGTGGTATATTTCCTTGATGGGTTTTCTAACAACACACGTACTCGATACAGCGCAAGGCATCCCCGCAGCGGGCATCCCTATTAGCTTGTATCGATTGGGCAACGACAGGCTTTTAGTTCGTCGATTAATCACTAACTCAGATGGACGTACAGACGAGCCTATTCTGCCCGAAGCTGAGTTTGCTCTTGGCACTTGGGAGCTAGTGTTTGAAGTCAAAAACTACTTCGAGAACAGCACGCTAATCACCGATGATCCAGCCTTTTTAGACGACATCAGCTTACGTTTTAGCATGAGCAATGACGACCACTATCACGTGCCATTGTTGGTGTCTCCTTGGAGCTATAGCACCTATCGAGGTAGCTAGTTATGTCTGATATTGCATCGCAATCGATTGCATTTTATTTGAATGATGAGCTGATCACGATAACCAGCATTGACCCGACGAAATCAGTTTTAAGTTATTTACGCTATGACCTAGGCCTAACCGGCAGCAAAGAAGGCTGCGCAGAGGGCGATTGCGGTGCTTGCACCGTGGTAATTGCCGAAACCGTGGATGATCAATTGCAACTACGCTCGATTAACGCCTGTATACAGTTCGTCCCTACTCTGCATGGCAAGGCCCTATATACGGTTGAGTATTTACGTGGGCAGAGCGGTGAGCTACACCCTGTTCAACAGGCGATGGTTGATTGCCACGGCTCTCAGTGCGGATTTTGCACGCCTGGCTTTGTGATGTCTTTATGGAACGTCTATGTAGACCACCAACAAACGAACACCACCGCAAACGACCAACAGCTGCGCACGGCGTTGTCCGGCAACTTATGCCGCTGCACAGGTTATAAGCCTATTCTTGAAGCCGGTTCGAAGATGTTTGAGCTTGACGAGGCCACCTTCGATCGCAAAGCAATGGCAGACAAGCTTACTCAGCTTAAGCGCAGCAAAGCCGTTTCAATGACGCACCCCAACGGCGCATTTGATGCGCCCACCAACCTTGCAGAACTCACTGCCCTGCGAAAACTAAAACCGACAGCCACCCTATTGGCTGGCTGCACCGATGTCGGCCTGTGGGTAAACAAACAGTTTAGAGAGCTGGGCGATATTATTTACCTTGGCGATGTGACTGAACTTAAACAACTCACTGAAGATAAAGCCGCCATCACCATCGGTGCGGGCGTTTCTTTAAACGATGCCTTTACGGCCATTGCCAAACACTATCCACAAACCGACGAGCAGTGGAAGCGCTTTGCTTCTGTGCCCATTCGCAACGCAGGCACCTTGGGCGGCAATATCGCCAATGGCTCTCCCATCGGCGACTCTATGCCTTGGTTAATTACGCTGGGCGCAACGGTAACGCTAGCGAACACTGCTGGTCAGCGCACTATGCCGCTAGAAGATTTGTACGTGGATTACATGAAACAGTCCATGAATGACGACGAAGTGGTGGCCTCGGTGAGCGTCCCACTGCCGTCAGCCGATTTAACGTTTCGCACTTATAAATTATCCAAGCGCTACGACTCGGATATATCCGCAGTTTGCGCTGCCTTTGTCATTCGTCAGAGCGAAGGTCTAATTACTGACGCACGTGTCGCCTTTGGCGGCATGGCCGCCATACCTAAACGTGCCGCACAAACTGAAGCCGCTTTGATTGGCCAAGCTTGGAATGAGCAAACGGCCAAACAGGCCATGCTTAAACTGGCTGAAGATTACACACCGCTAGCAGATATGCGTGCATCGGCTGATAACCGCTCCACCAGCGCTGCCAACTTGCTGTATCGTTTTTACCTTGAGACCTGCGAAGGCGACCAAGGTGATCAGGGTAGCGAAACAAACCTCAGCGTTTTCGCTCACTAGTATGAATAAGCCGACTCCAACCCACGTTGATAGCACTTTATTAAGCCGTTCAACGCCACATGAGTCGGCGCATTTGCACGTTAGCGGTGAAGCCACCTATATAGACGATATTCCAGAGCTTGCGGGCACGCTTTTTTGCGCGCTGGGGTTAAGCGAGCGAGCGCACGCCACGGTCACTCACATTGATCTCACCGCAGTATTGGCCCTGCCTGACGTGGTGGCAGTATTACAAGCTGAAGACATTCAAGGCGTTAACGACTGCGGTCCCATTTTGCATGACGACCCCATTTTGGCAGACGGCTTGGTGCAGTATATTGGCCAACCCATTTTTGCTGTGGTGGCTAAAACATACGATACCGCGCGTAAAGCCGCTAGATTGGGCAAAGTCACCTATGACGACTTAGCTGCGATATTCACTCCCGAAGAAGCCAAAGCACAGAAGGCTTATGTGATTGAACCTATGGCCTGCTTGCAAGGAGAGCCAGAAGTTAAATTAGCGCAATCACCACATCGAATGAAAGGTTCGTTCAATGTCGGCGGGCAAGAACAGTTTTATCTAGAAGGCCAAATCAGTTACGCCATTCCGAGGGAAGACAACAGTATTTACTTACACTGCTCAACTCAGCACCCTAGTGAGATGCAGCATTTAGTGGCGCATGCCTTAGATATACGAAACAACCAAGTGACCGTTGAAATTCGCCGCATGGGCGGCGGTTTTGGCGGCAAGGAATCGCAGTCCGCTATTTTCGCTTGCATTGCTTCGGTGTGTGCTAAAAAACTCAATCGCCCTATTAAGCTAAGGCTGGATCGTGACGACGACATGATGGTAACGGGTAAACGCCATTGCGTTTACTATGAATACGACTTAGGTTATGACGATGAAGGCCGCATAATTGCCGCAGACATTGAGATGACTTTACGCGCTGGGTTCTCAACCGATTTATCACCGCCCGTTGCTGCCCGAGCGGTATGCCATTTTGACAACGCTTATTACTTAAGTGATGTGCATATAACGGCAGCTTGTGGCAAAACCAACACTCAATCAAACACCGCTTTTAGAGGCTTCGGTGGCCCGCAAGGCGCGTTGGCCATTGAGATGATAATCGACAACATTGCCCGCGAGTTAGGCAAAGATCCTCTAGATATTCGTAAGCTCAATTTTTATGGCACCACTGATCGCAATGTCACTCCATACGAGCAAGAAGTTAAAGACAATGTCATTCATGAACTGGTCGCTGAACTTGAAAGCACCAGCGAATATGCGCAACGCCGACAGGCTATCACTAACTTCAACCAAACCAGTTCGATTCTTAAAAAAGGCTTGGCATTAACACCGGTTAAATTTGGCATCTCATTTAATGTGGTCCACTTTAATCAGGCGGGTGCCCTGGTTCATATCTATCTAGATGGCTCTATTCTTGTAAACCACGGCGGCACTGAGATGGGCCAAGGTCTCAATACCAAGATTGCGCAAGTGGTTGCTAACGAGCTGGGCGTGGATTTATCAAACGTTAAAGCCACGGCCACGCAAACAGACAAGATACCCAATACGTCGGCCACCGCTGCCTCAACCGGTGCGGATTTAAACGCCAAGGCTGCGCAAAACGCGGCGCAACAAATTAAGCAGCGTATAACGGAGTTTGCCGCGGAAAAATATCAATGCGCTGAAGATGAAGTAGTGTTCGAAAACGATTACGTCACCTCCGCAGGGCAACGCTTTAGCTTTACTGAAATGGTGGTTCAAGCCTACGAAAATCGCGTCCAGTTGTGGTCAGATGGCTTTTATAAAACGCCTGATTTGCATTGGGATAAAGACAAAATGAAGGGCCGACCCTTTTATTACTTTGCCTACGGTGCCTCCGTTTCTGAGGTGCTGATTGACACCTTGACCGGTGAGTGGAAATTATTACGCTGTGACTTACTACACGACGCTGGAAACTCCATTAATCCCGCGATTGACATTGGACAAGTTGAAGGGGGATTCATTCAAGGCATGGGCTGGTTAACCACCGAAGAGCTGTGTTGGAATGATGCAGGCAAACTTACTACTCACGCTCCCTCAACTTATAAAATTCCTGCGGTGAACGATTGTCCACAAGATTTTAGAACCCATTTATTCAAGAACATTAATCACGAAAACACCATTATGCGATCAAAAGCCGTGGGCGAACCGCCCATACTGTTGGCATTCTCAGTGTTCTTCGCGATTCGTGATGCTATCGCCAGCGTGGCTGATTACAAGATAAACCCCGCTTTAGATGCCCCCGCCACTTGCGAACGCATTCTCAACGCAGTCAACCGTTTAAAATTCTGATGGAAAGTTACTTTATTGAATGGCTTAATTTACTGGGCCGTTGGTTTCACATGATCACAGGCGTGGCATGGATAGGGGCTTCGTTTTACTTTGTGTGGTTGGATAACCACCTATTGCCACCGAAGAAAGAAGAAGACACTGCTCAAGGCGTGGCAGGTGAAGTTTGGTCGGTGCATGGCGGCGGTTTTTATCATGCCCAGAAATACAAGCTGGCCCCGCCAACTATCCCCTCCACCTTGCATTGGTTTAAATGGGAGGCGTACACCACTTGGTTATCAGGCGTATTTTTATTGGCTTTGATGTATTGGTACGGCGCAGAAATCTACACCATAGATGCCAGCGTCATGGCGCTTAGCAAACCCCATGCCATTGTCATTGGCATGGCCACACTGATAGGTGGTTGGTTAGTTTATGATTTTTTATGTCGCTCTAAAATGGGGCAAAATGAAAAGGCATTGGGCTTCGCCGTTGCCATTTTTGTTTGCGTGATGGCCTATGTGTTATGCCAAGTATTCAGCGGTCGCGCTGCTTATATCCATTTCGGCGCAATGCTTGGCACCATCATGGTGGCCAATGTATTTTTCATTATTATCCCTGGCCAAAAGGCCTTGGTAAAAGCCGCTGAAACCGGTGGCGAGCTAGACCCCATCCACGGATTAACCGCGAAGCAGCGTTCAGTTCACAACACCTTTTTCACCCTGCCGGTGTTGTTCGTGATGATCAGCAATCATTACGCCATGACTTACGCACATTCTTTGAATTGGCTCATCTTGATCGGAATATGTATGGTCGGCGGACTTGTTCGAATCTATTTCGTGCAACGCCATTTCGGCAAACAAACCCCGTTGCCATTAGTCATTGCCGCGATCCTACTCGCCGCTATTGCTGCGCTGGCTGCGCCAAAGCCCACGATAAGCACCGCACAACAAGGTGAGGCATTAAGTCATCAGCAATTATTCACGCAAGTAAAGCCGGTTATTGTACAGCGCTGCGCAACTTGCCATGCTGCAGCGCC
Organism: Gammaproteobacteria bacterium; assembly: GCA_047639475.1. Taxonomy (GTDB): domain Bacteria; phylum Pseudomonadota; class Gammaproteobacteria; order Arenicellales; family Poriferihabitantaceae; genus JAAELZ01. Next base: position 59,690 of record JBLIOD010000008.1, on the reverse strand, counting down.
GACACAAGCTGGCTTTACAGCTGCACCCAAAGGGGTGTTACTAGAAACAGACGAGCAAATTTCTAGCCAAGCCTCGCTCATTCACACCCAAACTGTGTTGAGCAAAGCCATGCCGATTGGCAACTTAACGCAAATGACTGATGATGAGCGCAACTTAGTTGACCAATGGTTTAATAGCCTTCCCAAATAATCATGAGCCCTCCTTCTCCTCGCTTTAAAAGCGGTATTGCGACCAACGAAAAATCCTTTATCGAACAGTTTGGTGGGATTTATGAACACAGCCCTTGGATTGCAAGAGCAGCGTGGCGATCAGACAACATCTCTGGACAAGAGACCGTTGAAGATATGGCTGAGCTGCTCGCCATGCAAGTGAACGAAGCCAGCAAGCAACTTCGACTCGATTTAATCATTGCCCACCCCGACTTGGCTGGGCGCGCGGCACAAACTGGCAGCTTGACTGAAGAATCCACCTCAGAGCAAGCGGGTGCTGGCATAGGCCAGTGCAACGCTGAACAATTTTCTCGCTTTGTCAGCTACAACGATGCCTACAAAACAAAGTATGGTTTTCCCTTTGTGATGGCAGTTAAAGGCAGCAACCGCCACCTTATTTTGGCAGCCTTTGAAGAACGCCTAGAACATGATAATGAAACTGAGTTCGATCGAGCCATCAGTGAAATTCATAAGATCGCACACTTTCGTTTAGAAGCACTGGCCGACAAAGCGCAAAGCGGACTATTTCACAGCCTTAAACGCGGCGAACCTTAAAACATGACAAGCACAACGAAGGCTTATCGTGCGTCCATCCTGCACTACTTACGTGACCCCGGCGAAAATAACGATGCCAGTGCACAGCAGTATTTCGCCGATGGCATCATGCTGGTTGAAAACGGCAAGGTGGCTAAACTGGGCAGCGCAGAGGAACTACTCCCAGGCTTATCCCCTGGCATTCAGCTGGATGATTACTCTGGCAAGTTAATCATCCCTGGCTTGATCGATACCCATGTTCATTACCCTCAAACCGACATCATTGCTTCTTATGGCGAAGATTTATTGCATTGGTTAAACACCTACACTTTTCCGACGGAAGGGCAGTTTGGTGATGAGGAACACGCTAGTGAGGTGGCTGAGTTTTTCTTAGCTGAATTACTTCGCAACGGCACGACTACCGCGTTAGTGCTGGCCACGGTTCATCCGCAATCAGTTGATGCCATCTTTAACGCTGCTAAAAAGCGCAACATGCGAATGTTAGCGGGCAAGGTGATGATGGACCGTCACGCACCTGATTACCTGTTAGACACGCCTGCCTCTTCTTACGAAGACAGCGCAGCACTCATCGAGAAATGGCACCACACCGATCGACTGCATTACGCCATTACGCCACGGTTCGCGCCCACTTCCAGTGAGGCGCAATTTGAGATGGTGGCCAAACTCGCACAGGAATATCCTGATGCCTATTTACACAGCCATGTCGCTGAGAATAAGAAAGAAATCGAATGGGTGAAAAACCTGTTCCCGTGGAGTCGCAGTTACTTGGATGTGTACGATCATTATGGCTTGCTACGAGAGCGAGCGGTATATGCCCACGGCATTTATCTTGATAAAACAGATCGCCAGCGTATGAGCAACACCGGCTCCTCCATCGCGTTTTGCCCCACCTCAAACACCTTTTTAGGCAGCGGTTTATTCGACTGTTTGCAAGCACTAGACGATGGCATTCGCGTCAGCATTGCCACCGATGTCGGCGGCGGCACCAGTTTTAGCCTTATTCAAACCTTGGCCGAAGCGTATAAAGTGCAGCAACTAAACGGCAAGCAATTATCGCCCGGCCGCTCGATGTATCTCGCCACTTTGGGCAACGCCAAAGCCTTGTATCTCGATGACAAAATAGGCAACTTCGAAACGGGCAAAGAAGCAGACTTTGCGGTAATAGACTTTGCCGCTACGGAGTTGATGGAGCGAAGATTAAAAACCACTACCACTTTAGATGAAACCTTGTTTGCGCTCATTATTCTGGGAGATGATCGCGCGATATACGCTACCCACGTAATGGGTGAATGCCTTCATAAGCGTGATCAAAGCTGAACACTAAGCACTCATATTCGGAGCGGTAGAACTAATCCACCCGTTAAACGTCTGAAGTAGCAGTTTATAAATCTGATCTGTCCATGACTACAAGCAACCTCACCTCACTGAAGCAACTGGTTAGACTTGTTTGCTATCTGCTAATATTGTTAACCACCCTTAGTTTGCCCATCAAGGCAGCAGAAGCCATCGACGATGCCTTGTGGGGTCAAGTGCTAAAACAACACGTAGATGAAAAAGGTTTCGTGAATTACGATGCCTTATTGGCCGATAGAACGGGTTTTGATCAATACATTAAGCAACTTCAGACAACTAGCCCAGCCAGTCACCCGGAACTCTTTTCCACTGAAGCCGACCAATTGGCTTATTATATCAACGCCTACAACGCGATGGTATTCAAAGGCGTCATTGACCGCGGCCCCGAAAAAGAAAGCGTTTGGAAGGGATTTGTTTCGGGCCTTAACTTTTTTGTACGCATGGATATAAAGCTAGGCGGCAAAAAAACCAACCTAAAAAAGCTTGAAGACAAAGTCGTACGAGCCCAGTTTCAGGATCCCCGAATTCACGCCGCCCTCAACTGTGCGTCGGTGAGTTGCCCGCGGTTAATTCAACAGCCCTACACGGCTGAACAGTTAAATACCCAATTAGAAACGGTGATGCGGGAGTTCTTAAGCAGCGACCAACATATTCAATTAGATAACCAAGCGCAAACTGTCCATGCCAACAAAATACTAAAATGGTATGACAGCGACTTCCTGGCTTATGAGAAGACCCAAGGTAATACTTCGGGCAGCAAGCACAGCCGACTAATTAGCTATATCAACCGATACCGTGCAGAAGCGCTGGCCATTCCATTAAATTACAAACTGTCTTTTCTAGACTACGACAAAGGCATAAACGCGCAGTAATCGCAGCGTAAGTCTCGCTATAAGCTGGCAATGGTATGCGCGTACTTTGCTGCACAAAGCACTAGCAGCACCCAAACAACCGGCTTTAACTTCATCACCAGTTTGGGTAATCGACTGGCATCTAACAGGTAAAAACCCGTTACCACCATGAGTGCGCCTGAGGCCAGTGCCGCCATTCCCCAAAATTCGCCAATATGCCGCATTGCGTACCACAGTACATTCCATAAACCAGCGGCCAACACCAAGCCGCCGATAGACTTGGCTACCACACTCGGCATTTTGCTTTGCAGGGCTACGCCGATCAAACCCGTAAACATGCAAGCAGTTACTATGGTGCCCATTGGAAGCATGATAAATCCTCTTATTAAATTGCTTACAGCTTAGGTCACGTAACCCAACATCACAATAAGTTACTTGCATTCACTAGTCAGTTCATTATGGTGGAATTTGCTACTAATGTATAAAGGGGTATACTTAAAAAGCACAATGATCATTTCTAATATAGAGAAGACAGCATGACATTACGTCTTAGCCTGTTTCTGCTGCTTACCTTTGCTATTCTGATTCCGACCGCGCTATTCGGTGTTTGGACATATAAGCAGTCCTATCAGAATGAGTTGGATGGTGTGAGCGACCGCCATTTGCTACTGGCCAAAAACGTTAGAGGCACACTAACGGCTTACAACAAAAGTGTCGATATTACTTTTCGAATGCTGTTTCGAAATGCCTACTTAGGCAACAAAGTTTTAGGCGCGCCAGAGCTGTTGGGCAAGGTCAGCATCAATCACCTTTGCATTATTTCACCCAGCACGGGGAAAGTGATTGCCCAAGTGGACAATGCTGCCCCCCCTGCCCTGTTGTGGTTCCTAAAGAGAGATTGGCGTTTTTTCTCGAGACCGCCACTACAGATGAACCTCGATTTACATCAGTCGTATCCGGCCCGACCAAAAAACCTACACTATATCTAGTATGGTTATATGAGGAAGTGCTCGGCATTGCCGCGATCGACCCAAGGCAAATCGTTGACGTTGCAAAAAGCATCAGCTTTGGTCAAGGCGGTCATGCGGCCATTGTTGATCATACTGGCAAGCTATTAGCGCACCCATTTGAAGCTTGGCGACAAGAAATGAAAGACCTTTCTAAACTAAGCGTTGTGCAAGACATGTTGGAGGGAAAAACCGGCATCACCACCTTTTACTCCCCAGCAATGAAAGCAGACATGATCGCCGGCCATACCTCGGTGCCCAAGACTGGCTGGGGCGTAATGGTTCCGCAACCCCTAGCTGAACTGGAACAGCAGGCCAGCTCAGTTAAGGATTTGTTGCTTGATTTGATCGCCCCGAGCCTGCTGATATCAGGCCTTATCTCTTGGCTTCTGTCAGGCTTTTTAATCAACCCAATTAACTCAGTAGTCAATGCAGCCAAGAAGATGCAATCTGGCAATCTAAGTGCTCGAGTGGATGCACCAAATACGTTAACCCCTAAAGAACTGATCAGCTTGGGTGAATCATTTAATGCCATGGCGAATGATAATCAACGAGCTTATGACGACCTTGCGACAACCAAGCTAATTAGTGATCGAGCGGTGAGTATGTTGGGGCCTCGGGGTTGTCACATGGGACATTGACAATGGGGCTTCCTCAGCGCTTCAAATTAATTTTCCCAAATTTGGGCTATAGCACCCGAAGCACTTATAGAACACGAAAATTGCTTAGAACAGCGCTTACTGGTGATTAAAAAATCTCATCAGCAGCGATACGTGGCTTATCTAGCGACCCGCCGACTTCAAGAGTTCACTGAAGTGGAATATACCGTACATCACTCAGATCAGGCTGCGCAACATTTAATTGAGTCATCACAAAAAACCGATGACATCAATGGCCACCAACCGACGTATATCATCACCTTACGCGATATTACTGAGATTAGAAACACCGCTAAACAGCTGCAACAAGGTCAAAAAATGGAAGCCATCGGCAATATGGCCGGGGGAATCGCGCATGACTTAAACAACGTTTTATCGATTGTGAATGCGAACTTGCAGCTGTTACAAGCTCAATCATCTAATTTAGACGATGACGATACAATCCGAATTAATGCAGCACAACTCGCTAATCAACGCGGCGCTGGTTTAATAGATAATTTGCTCCAGTTTTCCAGAAACTCTGAGCCCGTCACCAACAAAGTTTGCATCAACCAATCACTAAGCTCATTCCAAGACTTAGTTAAACATTCTATTCAAGCCAGCGCCAATATCGAGATGGCGTTTAATCTAAGCGGAGACAGCCTGTGCTCTCATCTAAGTGAGGGCGAGTTCCACGATGCCTTACTCAATTTGATTTTCAATAGCAGAGATGCCATTAGAGAGAACGGCACCATCACGATTAGCACCCATTTGGGCAAGGACCCACTCAACTCCTCCCCCACCAGCCAAAGTGCAGATGACTATGCGATAGTGTGCGTTTCCGATGATGGCGAAGGTATTCCTGAAGAGCATCTCACTCGCGTATTCGAGCCGTTTTATACCACCAAAGGTGTGGGAATGGGATCGGGCCTAGGCTTGAGCATGGTTTATGGTTTCATCAAAAGAAGCGGTGCAAGCATTCAAATTGACTCTGAAGTCGATGTCGGCACCAAAATAGTGATGCGTTTCCCTTTGTATAGTTAGTTACTGTTCAACTTTATCTTCGATTTCTTCGTTTAAAATACACCTCGCGTCACTCTATTGTTTTAGCGCCACTGAGATAAGGAGTACAATCCGCGCAACCGCCTTCCCACTTCAAACCCATGACAGTCATTCGCGACTACCTGATGCTCTTGCGACAACAAGGTCGCTTCCTTGCCTTTGGGTTTTTAATGACGTTTGTATCCGGCGCCGGGCAAACCTATTATATAGGCATTTTTGGCCCCAGCATTCAACAAGCTTTTGAACTTAGTCATACCCAATGGAGCAGCATCTACATGTTGGGCACATTGGCTAGCGCGGCCCTATTGCCATGGAGTGGTCAAATAATTGATCGCATTGCGCTGAAAAAATTTACCGCTGTGGTATTGATAAGCCTCGTAATCGCCTGCGCAACCATTAGCCTAACTCCCTCTGCCTTGGCATTGATAGCGGCAATATTTCTACTGCGTCACTTCGGGCAAGGCCTAAGCAGTCATACATCTCAAACTTCCATGGCCCGATACATGGGTAGAAATAGAGGGAAAGCCTTGGCCATTTCCTCAATGGGCTTTTCTACCGGCGAAGCCATATTACCCGTCGCAGCCGTCATCGTCATTGCCAACTATGGGTGGCGTTTCACTTACCAACTAACGGCGATCGGTGTATTGATTTTAATACCGGTAATTCTGTGGACCCTACGTGGCCAAAAACAACGCCACGAGAAATTTGTAGCGGAGCAAGCCGAATCAGAAAGAAAACCATCGCAACTCAACTTTGTTGCCAGTAAAACGCGCCAACAAATGTTGCGTGAAGGTCGATTTTATCTGGTGTTAATTGCCATTTTGGTCCCGTCTTATATTGCGACCGCACAGTTCTTCTATCACTTAACCTTGGCTGAGGCCAAAGGTTGGTCAGACCTTTGGATAACGGGAAATTATTGGGTGTACGCTTTGGTCACGGTTATTACTTCTTTGATAGCAGGTCCTATCATCGACAAATACACCGCTGTCAAAGTAATGCCCTATTACTTGTTTCCCTTAATCGCATCATTACTAATACTGGTTCCTGCTCAGCACCCTCTGTGGGTTTTACCCTATATGATTCTGCTGGGTATCAATATCGGTATCTACTTCACTGCCACACCAGCACTCTGGGCAGAGTTGTATGGGCCAAAACATTTGGGCAGCATTAAGTCTGCTATTACTGCTTTCAATGTTTTTGCCAGCGCACTGGGCCCAATCACAGTGGGCATTATGCTCGATGCCGCTTACAGCATCGAGCAGGTCATGCTCACTTTTATACTAATTAGTTTGGTCGCAACGGCAATGCTGATAGTGGGATTGAAAAAATATTAGCCCCTCCCCCACACTGCCTAACAAGGGCAAGACAATCGAATGATCACCTGAGATAATCCCGTCAGGTTACTTCGCTGCGATGACCGATACTTCTACTAATAGATCAGGGGAAGCCAATCTGGCCTCAGTACAAGCGCGTGCCGGCTTATTACCTTCTGAGGCCCAAGCATCCCAAACTTCATTCATTTGAGCAAAGTGTCCAATGCTGGCTAGCCAAATAGTCGCTGACAAAATTTTAGTTTTGTCCGAACCGGCTTCTACTAATAATGCCTCTACTTTAGCGAGCATTTCTTGAGTTTGGGTTTTAATATCGCCATCACGGGTATCCGCGACCTGGCCAGATAAATAAATAGTATCACCATGAATGACAATTTTGCTCATGCGGTGATTACTGTGATGTCTGCTTATACTCATATTATTAATGATTAGGTTAAATTCGGCGGGTAGATTAACTGAAATTCTCGATAGAACCAACGCTTAACTGGCTTCTGAATATTCAACGGTTTAAACTGAACTTTAACCTTAACTTGTCTGTCCACTTAAATAGGCGGCTAAGCATTCGCAATGCCAGTGAACGCCTGATCACTATTAACATACAAATCTAAGATACAAACATGATTAATCACCTTCTAACCGCAACGGCATTGGCCGCAGCCATCAGCACACCTTTATACGCAGCTCAATACACCCTTGACCCCACGCATTCGTTCGTTACTTTTAAAATTCAACATTTGGGCACCAGTTGGATGCACGGCGGCTTTAATACGATCTCTGGGTCAATGGAATACGACGCTGACGATGTCGGCACCGCGGCAATCAATGTAGATATCGACGCAGCCTCTATAGACACTAACCATGCTGAGCGTGATAAACACCTCCGTGGTAGTGATTTTTTGGAAGTTGAATCTCATCCAACCGCAACGTTCAATAGTACTTCTTTTGCCGTCAGCGACAACGGTGGAACGCTAACCGGCGACCTCACCATCAAAGGCATGACTAATTCCGTTAGCTTTGACGTGACTAAAGTCGGCGAAGGTGCCGACCCTTGGGGCGGTTACCGTGTTGGCTTCACCGGCACCCTGGAACTCACCCGCGCAGATTATGGCATTGATTATAATCTGGGCCCAGCAAGCGCCAGTATGGAACTCACACTGTCAGTAGAAGGCATTCGTAAATAGGCACTGATGTCGACAAAACCGTTACCCTCTCGCTATGGGCTAATCAGCAGACTGCTGCATTGGTCCATAGCGTTGTTGTTTATTTCGCTACTGGCAATTGGCTGGGCGATGGTCGATCTGGGCTATTACGACCCTTGGTATCACCGGTCACTGACTTGGCACAAAGGGCTGGGGGTTTTTATCGGTTTGCTTGTTCTAATAAAGTTGAGTTGGCTGCTTTTTGCCAAATCTCCCGACATCGACACCAGTTTGTCTGCCTGGGAGCACTTTGCTTCCATCATCGCGCACAAGTTGTTACTTGTCGCAATGGTGGCTTTACCCTTATCCGGTTATCTCATTTCAAGTTCTGCAGGCGATGCAATTGAAGTATTTAACTGGTTCAAGGTTCCGGCTCTAATCGAAGTCAGCACGCCCTTAAGAGACTTGGCGATCACTAGTCATTTTTATATTGCATACATCGCTTTAGCCATCATTATCGCGCATATTTCAGGTGCGTTAAAACATCACATTATTGATAAAAAAGACACTTTAAAAAGAATGTTATAAAATAAGGGGGTCTCTAACGCACCCTCGTATACTGATTTGTCACTGCAATCACTCATTACTACTGCTCAGGCTAACGGCTTGATTTATCGGGGCGGATTCCTCACTATGCCTGAAGATGGCGTAACCAACATCGACGCAGAAACACCCAGCGTGGCTATCGCTCTCTTTGGCAATGCAGGCTCTTCAATATGGCCTTATTTTTCCCTCTCTGCTGAGTACGCTGACGGTAAAGCCGACCCACTAAACCGTTGGAGCGAACGAATGGGGAACGAATTAGCTATGTCATTGAACGGATTGGCGCTGTTCCCATTTGGCGGCCCTCCACATCAGCCATTTTTACAATGGGCTAAAAAAGCGGAAGCCCTGGCCTCCTCTCAAATTGGCATGTTGATTCATCCTCAATATGGCTTATGGCATGCTTATCGTTTTGCCATTGCGTTGCCCGTTTCGGCTATTGAAATCTCGGATGATCGCAGACTATTAGCGCCGCCAAATCACCGCCACCCCTGCAATGACTGTAGCAGCCAAGCGTGTTTAAGCGCTTGCCCAGTCAATGCATTTACAGAAGGAAATTACGACGTAGAAACTTGCTTCCGTTACTTAGATGCAACACCTGATGCGATCTGCCATCAAACAGGCTGCCAAGCTCGAACTGCCTGCCCAGAAGGAAAAAGCCATTTATACCAACCTACCCATGCCGCTTTTCATATGAAAAAATTTGTCAGCGCACTACGAAAACGGTACAACAAGTAACGGTTTATTGAACTTTTCTATCGCCAAATCCACTGGGGTATTGCAGTGCGATTTGGAGTGTATTTAATGCTTGATCAGAAAAGTCAGCGTCCGGACGTTCCTCTAATACAAAATGGTCACGCTCACAGTTGCCACTGATTGGAGTGACTGAATCTAAGCCCGTATTACAAAATGTATCGGCTGAAATAAACCGCATGACGAACCCGACACGATCGTGGTCTGACTCATTCGGGCCGCCGCCATGTAACAACTGAATATTGTGTAACGAAAACTGCCCAGGGTCGAGTTCAACATCCGAGGCCAACGACTCGTCAATGTCCTTATCCATGATATGATCATAGGCAAAAATATTGCCTTCAGATGAGGTACGTGTGCCCTCTTTATACGCTTCATGCGGATCACCTTCTATATTGATCCGCCCCAATGCGCCTTCATTATGCGTCGCCGGAAAGACCCGCATCGCACCGTTATACTTTTTAGATTCAGACAAAGCCAGCCACACGCTGACCACTTTGGTGTCCGATAAATTCCAATACGGTGTATCTTGATGCCACGGAACAAACGTACCCGCGCCCGCTTCTTTGTTGGCAAAGTCACTGGTCCACAGCACGATATTCGGCCCTAGCGCTACTTTTACCGCTTCCACAATGGCGGGATGATGCGTAACTCGATCTAACCACGTGGAGACTAAATGCGGTTTAATATGCGTTTCTTTGCCGCGCCTTAAAATTGACTGATGTTGAAAGTCGACAAATCTCTGGTAAAAATCTGCCGCTTGAGCTGCGTCAAATGCCTTGATGGGCCAGTCGATTCCTCTACTAAAGTAATTGCCCTGATTCAGTGTCTGTCTCATTTTGTTAGGTTCAATTATATCGATAAAGTGAATATTATCGAATACCGATAGTCAATGACAATAGCGAACCACCCGTAATTTGCTTTACACTCCAAGCGCTTTCCCTCCTTCAATCCTAATATTTGTATAACGATGACCAGCCAATTCGAGCAATACGCCAATCTATTCGACGATCAAACTTGGGCTTTTATAAAACTGGCTAGCAGCAGTTATCCGAAGAACATGGCGAGCCTATCATTGGATGACCAGCGTTTAGCCTACAACAAAATGCGCAAAGTTTTTGCCGTGCCTCGCCCTAAAAGCGTGGTGAGCATCGACCGACTGGTGGACCATGAACACCACAGCGTGCCCATACGAACTTATTCTGTTGATACAAGAGATGCACCTGCCCATGTTCTCTATTTTCACGGGGGTGGGTTTATCGTCGGCAATATTGAAACGCATGATGACATTTGCGCGGAAATTTGCGATCAAACTGGGTTTGATGTCACCGCGGTTGATTATCGACTGTCTCCTGAAAATCCTCACCCTGCTCCATTTCAGGATGCCACCGCTGTGTTCAACTTTGTCGCTGAGACAACGGGTGTGCCTATTGTGCTTTCAGGCGACAGCGCCGGCGGCACCTTATGCGGTGCATTGATTGGGGCGCAGCGGGGCGAGACATATCAAGCCATTGGCCAAGTACTGGTATACCCCTCTTTAGGTTTGAACACCAACAAAGGTTCTTACATCGAACATGCCAACGCCCCGATGCTAACGGTCGAAGATATGCAGAAATATTACTTGGCGTACAGCGGAGGGGTACATCAAGATGGCGACGCCACCTTTCTGCCTTTGTTAGAAAGTGACTTTACAGATATTCCGCCCACCGTCGTGATTTCGGCACAGTGCGATCCATTGTCAGATGACGGCCGCTTATACTGCGAGAAAATTGGTGATGCAAAGGGGCTGGCCATCTGGCTCAACGAAACCGGTTTACCTCACGCCTACTTAAGAGCCCGTCACCGAGTGGACCGCGCAGGAGATAGTTTCAAGCGCATAGTCAATGCGATACAACACGTGGGCAATGGCCATTGGCCTTATTAACGAATTAGCCAGTATGAAGCGAATTCTTATTTCAGGCGCTGGCGCCATGGGCACTATTATAGGTGCCCTTATCAGTGGTAGAGATAGCGAGGTGACGCTACTCGACACCTTTGAGCAGCATGTCGGTGCGTTAAACCATCATGGCGCCAAGGTCACGGGCGGCCTTGACGCCACATACCCCGTTAAGGCCATCACCCCGAAGGAGTTGACCGGGCAATATGATTTGATCATTTCAACGGTTAAACAAACGGCCTTGCCGTCAGCATTGCACCAATTATTACCTTTCATTCATGCCAACTCCACGGTGCTAACACTGCAAAACGGGCTCCCAGAAGGCGTCGCAAGCGACGTAGTGGGAGCAGACCGAGTCATTGGTGGCGGCATGGAATTTAGCGGTACGTTCATCGAACCTGGCGTGGTTAAACTTGCGTCTCCTAAACAGAGTTTGGGAGTGACCATCGGCGAGATCGATGGCAGCATGAGCGCTAGGCTAAAACAAGTTCAGTCGGTTCTTGGCCCTATTGGACACTGTGATTTAACTTCACAGCTACGTGAAACCCGTTTCACCAAACTGACAGACAACTGCGTTTGTAGCGCTATCCCGACTGCGCTGGGGTGTTTATTGGGCGAAGCGTTAGACAACCCGAAGGTATTAAATTGCATCACAGAACTCGGCCGAGAATGTTCTAAGGTCATGCAAGCTTTAGGCATCAAACCCGTCAAGCTATTTGGCTTTCACCCTAGCCCAGAAAACATTGACTACCACGACGACGAAGGCAAACAACAGGCCTGTGATTATTGGTTTAAAACCTATCAGCCTTATCGTGATCAAACTGCCAGCATGTTACAAGACTTGCGCCAAGATCGACCTTGTGAGGTCGATTTCATTAATGTTGCGATGCTAAATGAAGCTAACAAGCTGGGCATTGATATGCCAATGAATAAAAAGGTAATTGTGTGTATTAAGGCGTTGGAAGCTCAAAAACGCTCCCTCAATGACGCTTGGTCCAATCTGGAAAGCATCACTTAATTCAAGCCATAAATTTTACAAATACAAGCAATTCTTGATCAACACAGAACGTTTCATCTTTGAAACTGAATGCTTGTTCCCATCGAATCATTTACGGCTCTCTAAGCTGCTATATCGCGTTTGTACTCTTCAAGCACCTCGCTAAAAAGCCTTGTGACCATGATGTGTCCCCTCGCCTCCCATGAAGTCCCCAAACGAATCTTTGAACGCGTAAAGCGTCTCATAGATGCCCATGGGTGGAACAGGCGTTAAAAAATCTGCAGAAATTGACATGATCGTTATTTACCCATCAAACCGTTTCAGAAGTGTTAGCTTTTGCAGACATCTCACTGCGGTGGGTCACCATGTCGTGGTGTAAACCGTTTATTAGCTTGCTGCCCGTTTTCACAAATAAAAATGGGAAAATAGCGTGCAGCAAACAAGCCACAGAACCCACAAACAGCTTTAAAGAGAACCGAGCAGCATGAAGTAAGTGCTCAATATAAGTTTCATTTACAGTTTCTAGATGGTCTGTTAGTCGGTTCATTATTGCGTCTCTTGGTAGATTTGGTATGCCGTTAGTGTATCCATCTCTCGTTAGAATTTTGTTTCTAAAATTCCATTTTTATCCCCAATTCGTGCAATAATGGTCTAATATTATTACATAATTTAGAACGTGGATAAGATTGACCTTAAAATATTAGATTTATTGCAAAACGACGCTAGTCTCAGCAGTGCTGAAATTGCCGACAAGGTGAACCTCAGTAAAACACCTTGCTGGCGGCGCATTCAATTGCTAGAAAAGTCGGGCCTGATTAAGTCGAAAGTGGCACTTCTAGACAGAGAAGGGTTAGATTGTGATACCGATGTATTCGTCTCTATACGCACCAACCACCATAACGCAAAATGGTTCAAGCAATTTTCTGAGGTCGTGAAGGGCTTTCCAGAAGTGGTAGAGTTCTATCGCATGAGCGGTGATATCGACTACATGATGCGGGTAGTGGTGAAAGACATGAAAGCCTACGACCGTTTCTATCAAAATCTCATCGAAAAAATCGACGTCGCAGACGTCAGTTCTAATTTTGCGATGGAGCAATTGAAGTACACCACTGCCATTCCGTTAAACAATCATTAGGAATTTTCGTTCATCTTAGAAAATCGGCTATCCTTGCTGACCTTGCAAGGCTTATAATGCCAATCCTCCACCCTTTCTAAGGCCACCTTAACACAATGAGTAATATCGATCGTCCGTTCTCCGGCCGGGAGTGGAGTGCCTTGTTGTTAGTGTTGATTGGATGGTCCGTCAATTACTTAGCGATACGTTACGGCGTTAACGAATTCCCGGTTTGGATCGCGTTGTCCATTCGCTTTGCGATAACAGCAGCTATCTTAACCCCTTTTTTCAGGCTCTCAAAAAGCCAGATAATACCGGTACTCTGGGTCATGTTGGTGTTGGCACCTGGCCATTTTGCTTTCTTGTTTTATGCCTTAAAGCTCTCAGAAAGCGTCAGTACGATTTCTATCGTGGTGCAAATTGCACCTGCCTTTTCCGTACTTCTAGCTTGGGTTTTTCTTAAAGACATCCCCGGTGTACGACGTGTGCTCGGTTTAGGCATTGCCTTTCTCGGTATTATCGTTCTATTATACAATCCCAACTTTTTCGACAGTTGGCCGGCCTTAGTTACTGGCTTATTGGCTGCTTTCTTCTTGGGGCTCTACCCTATTCTGTTGAAGAAAATAGGGAAGATTCACCCCTTGGCCATCATCGCCTGGTCTTCCGCTTTTGCATTGCCTATCACTTTACTCATGTCGCTAATCAATGGCGAGTATGTGAATTTCGATATTAACCATGTTTCGTCGAATGCTTGGATGGGTGTTGTCTACACGGCGATCGGTTCAAGCGTTATCTCCCACGGTACATGGGCATGGCTGGTTCAACGCCAATCCGTCAGCAAATTGGCGCCCATCATGCTGTGTGTACCCATCACTGTGGTGCTACTCAGCGTGATATTTCTTAATGAAACGCTAACACTCCGGTTCTTAATATCTGCTGCCATTGTGTTGCTTGGCATTTTCATTATTACTAAATCAAAAGCCTATCGATAGCCATGAATGAATATCAAAAGGGTTTATTAATCACCTTAGCGGGTGTTTTGGTCATTACCCCTGATAGCTTGCTTATACGCTTAATCGACGGTAACAGCTGGAACGTGACCTTTTGGAGAAGCTTCTTAAGCGGCATCATCATCACCTTGGGTTTGGCTATTTACTATCGTGGTAAATTTTTCAACCGCCTAAGGGACATTGGATTTGCTGGACTCGCCTTGGCTTTCGTTTGGACTATCAGCACTTTGTGTTTTGTATTCTCTATTAAGAATACCGCGGTGGCCAATACGTTGTTTATTGTCAGTACCGCCCCCGTATTTGCTGCGCTAATCGCATGGCTAGTACTACGTGAAAGGGTATCAATGCGAACCTGGTTAACCATATTAGGTTGTTTAGCAGGCATTGGTGTTATCGCCTTCGGAAGCTTGGAAGGTTCAGGTCGAGCATCACTGAAGGGCGACATCGCTGCCTTAGGCGCTGCTATCGCCATTGCGACCACTTTTAGTATTGCCCGTCACAGCCGAGCGGTTAGCATGATCCCCGCCATGGCTATTTCTTCATTTTTAGCCGCCTATATCGCCTTCCCTTTCTCTACACCGACCGTACTCGATACGACCAACATCGTCTCGATCGCCATAGTCGGACTGTTCGTTGCCCCCTTAGGGTCTAGCTTATTAGCCATCGGGCCGCGCTATATCCCCGCCGCAGACGTGAGTTTATTAATGTTATTGGAAGCCTTAATCGGCCCATTGTGGGTGTGGTGGTATCTTAGTGAGGCGCCCAACTCCTACACTTTTATCGGCGGCACACTGGTACTTATTACGCTAGCCATTAGCAACGGTATTTTATTACTGCGGCGTAAAGTTAGCGCATAAAAAGGAGGGCAGTTTTGCCCTCCTACAAGTGCTGCTGGTTACGGGTGTTCTACCCAACCACTTACCGCCTTAACTTCTAAGAAGTCTTCCAAGCCCCAAACGCCGCCCTCTCGGCCATTACCTGATTGCTTGTAGCCGCCAAATGGAGAGCCTGCACTACGGCCCTGGCCATTCATTTCAACCATGCCTGATCGTAGTTTTCTTGCCATTCGACGTCCTTTGGCTGCGTCTTGAGTTTGTACATAATTGGTTAAGCCGTAGACTGTGTCATTGGCTATCTCAACGGCCTCTTCCTCAGTATCAAACGGGATAATGGTTAGCACGGGACCAAATACTTCTTCTCGTGCAATTTGCATATCGTTGTTGACGTCTGCAAACACGGTTGGGCGAATGAAATAACCTTTATCTAAACCTTCTGGGCGACCCAAACCGCCGGCAACTAATCTTGCACCTTCGTCGATTCCAACACCAATTAGGTGTTGAATTTTGTCGTATTGCAACTCAGAAACCACAGGCCCCATATGTCGCCCTTCTTTTGATGCCACATCTACCGAACTTATCGCAGCGGTATCGATTGCAGTTTGTACTGCCAAATCATAAATAGGCCGTTCCACTAACATGCGGGTCGGAGCGTTACAGGATTGGCCCGTGTTATTGAAACAATGTAACACGCCGCGTTTAACCGCTTTTTCGTCAGCATCGGCGAAAATGACGTTAGCGCCTTTGCCCCCCAACTCTAAACTGACCCGTTTGATGGTATCTGCTGCATTCTTGCTGATAGCAGTACCGGCGCGAGTTGAGCCGGTAAACGAAATCATGTCTATATCGGCGTGACCTGAAAGTTGCGTGCCGACGCCTATGCCATCACCGTTAATTAAATTAAAAACACCTGCGGGAAAACCTGCTTCGTCCATTATTTCAGCAAACAACAACCCGGATAGCGGCGCGATTTCTGATGGCTTTAGAATAACGGTGCAACCTACGGCTACGGATGGCACAACCTTAAGGGCTATTTGGTTCATCGGCCAGTTCCACGGCGTGATCAAACCACATACCCCAATGGGCTCATACAAAATGC
Organism: Gammaproteobacteria bacterium; assembly: GCA_047639475.1. Taxonomy (GTDB): domain Bacteria; phylum Pseudomonadota; class Gammaproteobacteria; order Arenicellales; family Poriferihabitantaceae; genus JAAELZ01. The sequence goes on along the minus strand of JBLIOD010000008.1, from coordinate 43,196 downwards.
GGTCATTAGGCGCATGGTCACCCAGCGTCTTATCTTCTTCAAAGTGCTTAAAGGCACGGATGAAATTCTTTATATGCCAGGTTCCACTACCCGATTGCGATGTTTTAGCCATCAAGATAGGCGCGCCCATTTCCATAGAAATGGCTTCACCCATCTCATCTGAGCGTCGTTCATAGATAGCCGCTAGCTCTTCCAATAACGCCAGCCGCTCTGCTTTAGGGGTTTGGCTCCAAGAATCAAATGCATTATTTGCTGCCGCTACCGCGGCATCAGTATCCGCTTGATCTCCCATTGAAATCACCGCACAAACTTCTTCAGTTGAAGGATTAATGACTTCAAAGTCGTTTGCAACCGCTGGAGCGACCCATTGGCCGTTGATGTAAAAATTTCGTTTATCTAACATGGATTTTTCCTAACAAATGAAAATTAATATTGGAATGTTACCGCTTAAAGTAGGGCCGAAGACACAGGCTTAAAGTCACCAAGTTCGGGTTTATTCACTTTCTAGAGCTTAGATGCCTGCCCAGACAAATTCTATTCGAATTCCACTGGGTTCGTGGCACATAAAATGCTGCCTTGGCCCATCACCCATAAGCTCTGGTGCAAAGGCAATGTCAACATTCGGGGCTTTGTTTAACTCATCGTGTAGTCGGGTGAGTTCAGTTCCTGAAGTTACGGTTAAGGCAAGGTGGTGCAAACCGACATTGGTTTTTCGGTCAAATTCAGTTGTTGGCTGCGTATCATCGATTTGCCATAATGTTAGTCGCACTTTGCCATCCGTCACCCCAGTTCGCGGATAAGTTGCATCATAACCCGCCTCTGTCCAGCCTAATAACTCAACAAAGAACTGCGTGGTTTGTTCTAGGTCTTTAACTGCTAAACCAAGATGATTTAAGCCGCTGGTCTTGGTCATCTGCAAATACCTCATTATTCAATCGCCCATATTACAACATCACTCATAGGCTAAGCTGGCAGTGGCGACATATAATCAGTCAGGTAAATTATTTATACAGAAACGTGTAGAAGATGAAAAAGCTTGAACCAAATCAAAGAAAAATAGCCAACATTTACGAGACACCATTTCGGCCTTGGGACTTAGAAAGCAACGTGTCTATCGGTGAGAGTATATTGCAGCTGAACGCCACTAAACCAGACGGCATCGGTTTTCATATATACAAGATGGCGCCAGGCACAACCACCATTCCGCATCGACACACCGGCGATGAAGAGTATTTACTGATCGAGGGAGATCTAACTGAAAATGATGGTACCGCTCTCAAGCCGGGAGACGTAGTGTGGTTTAAGAGTGGCACTGAACATTGTTCTAGCACCGTTAATGGCTGCACCCTGGCTGTCTACATTGAAAAAGTAGAAGAGAGGACCTAGAACTTGGCTTGTTTAAATATTCTCACGCTCTACTGATTTATAGTGAGCTCACTATAATCTATTATTTGCTTTGTATTCATATTATCGATCGCTTTTATTGCTTAATTGAATTGGAGTTTAAGAACCCATAGTGATACTTTTAGTTTCATACCCTGAATCCAATCACTTCGATTCAGATCTTTAACTAAAACAACTTGGACGATGATGATGAACGACAAAACCGGTGATATCAGCAAGTGCCCCGTGATGGGCGGCGCTCACAGTCAAAAACCTGCAGCAGCACCAAATCAGCATTGGTGGCCAAATCAATTAAATTTGAAGATCCTTCATCAAAATACCGCCGAAGGAGATCCGATGGATACTGAATTCAACTACGCTAAGGAATTTAAGCGTTTAGATCTCGATGCGATCAAAAAAGACCTAACCGCATTAATGACAGACTCACAGGCATGGTGGCCTGCTGACTACGGCCACTACGGCCCTTTGTTTATTCGCATGGCATGGCACAGCGCAGGCACTTATCGTGCAAGCGATGGCCGAGGCGGCGCAGGTGCTGGCAACCAACGCTTCGCACCGCTTAATAGCTGGCCAGACAACGGCAATCTAGATAAAGCACGGAGATTACTTTGGCCCATTAAACAAAAGTACGGCAGTAACATCTCCTGGGCTGACTTGATGATCCTTACCGGTAATGTCGCGCTCGAATCTATGGGATTCAAAACCTATGGATTCGCTGGTGGTCGTGAAGATATCTGGGAGCCTGAAGAAGATATTTACTGGGGCCCAGAAAATGAATGGATGGCCGATGAGCGCTATTCAGGTGATCGCGAATTAGAAGGTCATTTAGGGGCGGTGCAAATGGGGTTGATATACGTCAACCCAGAAGGGCCAAACGGCAACCCAGATCCTTTATTATCAGCTCGCGATATTCGCGAAACCTTCAGTCGCATGGCGATGAATGATGAAGAAACGGTTGCCTTGGTTGCAGGCGGTCATACTTTTGGAAAAGCCCACGGCGTCGATGATCCAGATAAATACGTCGGGCCAGCACCTGAAGGCGGCAGCATCGAAGAACAGGGATTTGGTTGGACAAACTCACGTGGAACAGGCCACGGCGCCGACACGATCACCAGCGGAATAGAAGGGGCTTGGACACCTCATCCTACCCAGTGGGACAACGAATTCTTTGATACGCTTTTTGGTTATGAATGGCAACTAGGCAAAAGCGGCGCTGGCGCACACCAATGGCACCCAACAGAAGCCTCTGCAAAAACCACCGTGCCTGATGCACATCGTGTTGAGGTGACCCATGCACCAATGATGACCACGGCTGATCTGGCACTGAGGTACGACCCGGAGTATGAGAAAATTTCTAGGCGCTATCACCAAAACCCTGAGATGTTCGCGGATGCTTTTGCTAAGGCCTGGTATAAACTGACTCACCGAGATATAGGACCCTATTCACGTTGTTTGGGCACAGAGGTACCTGCAGAGCCACAGTTATGGCAAGACCCTGTTCCGACGGTTAGCCATGAATTGGTGAACGCCAAAGACGTGGCGCAATTGAAAGAAGTGCTTTTGGCATCAGGATTATCAATTTCCGAACTCGTGGAAACCGCATGGGCATCTGCTTCCACTTTTAGAGGCAGTGATAAGCGAGGCGGCGCAAACGGAGCGCGAATACGCTTGGCGCCACAAAAGGATTGGGAGGTGAATAGCCCAGAGCAACTTGCCCGCGTTTTACAAACACTTGAAGTTATTCAAACAGCGTTTAATTCTGAAACAAAACATGTTTCGATGGCTGATTTGATTGTACTGGGCGGCAGCGCCGCCATTGAACTGGCTGCTACCAACGCCGGCCATGAAACTCACGTACCTTTCACACCGGGCCGCGCTGATGCCACGCAAGCGCAAACTGATATTGACTCAATGTCACTGCTTGAACCAAGGGCAGACGGCTTTCGTAATTATGTTGCCAAAGGTGCCAAGGCGCGGCCGGCAGACTTGCTAGTAGATAAAGCACAATTACTCACGTTATCCGCCCCTGAAATGACGGTATTACTGGGTGGGTTGCGTACATTAAGTGCGAACACAGGGCGTTCGCCGCACGGTGTATTTACGGATAGATCTGACTGTTTAAATAACGATTTCTTTGTAAACTTGCTGGATATGGCCACCCAATGGAAACAAGTTTGTCAGTATGGATATCAAGGCGTTGATCGTTCTACGGGTGACGCCACATGGAGCGCTAGCGAGGTGGACTTGGTATTTGGCTCTAACTCCATTCTTCGCGCTATCGCAGAAGTATATGCCACTGATGAGGCATCAGAGAAATTCGTGGGTGATTTTGTCTCCGCTTGGGTTAAAGTGATGAATCTGGACCGATTCGACTTGAGCTAAACGTTTGCCATTTCGAGCAGTGTTTCGGATAATTTGAAACACTGCTCTTAAATTCATCGCTACTTGGCTCAGCTTATTTCGTGCCGAAAATTTTATCCCCCGCGTCACCCAAACCCGGAATGATGTAACCACTTTCATTGAGATGAGAATCAATCGCAGCCGTGTATACCTCAACATCAGGGTGCTTTTCTTGAAGGGCCGCAATGCCCTCAGGTGCCGCCACTAAAAAGATTCCTATTATGTCCTTACAACCCGCTTTTTTAAGCATATCAATGGTGGCGATCAAGGTCCCACCTGTAGCAAGCATAGGGTCAATAACCATGGCTTTACGTTCATCGATGTCTTCTACCAGCTTTTCAAAATAAGGTACCGGCTGCAGGGTTTCTTCATCACGGTATAACCCCACCACCGACACTTTGGCGCTAGGAATAGCCTGCAACACCCCATCAAGCATGCCAATACCTGCTCGAAGTATGGGTACCACTGAAATCTTCTTGCCTTTAATCTGGTCCACTGTGGCACTTCCAGACCATATATCAATCTCAATTTCTTCAGTGGGCAGTGAACGCGTGGCTTCGTAGGTGAGCAGCATGCCGATTTCAGCCGCCAATTCTCGAAACACTTTGGTGCTAATGTTTCGCTTGCGGATGAGGCCTAGCTTGTGACGAATGAGGGGGTGTTTTATTTCGTGTATGGACATAGTTACTTTCAGCTAGATTACGAGTAAAGGCTGGCGCGAGAAACTATTGCCAGTATAACGACAGCGTACCATATCGAAACCCAGCTGTAGCATAGAGAAACCGCAATTGGTTTATTGCTGACAATTGTAATTAGGCCTTGGCAAAGCGTAAATTAATTAGTCAGAAATTAATTATTTATTCATTATGAAGTTGCGTACCATAGTCCTATTTGTTTTAGCCATTACATCTTCAAGTTTGTTTGCAGATGTAGGCTCAGATAACGGAGCAAACGGGACGACAGTCCATGGTTACAGTGGCATGGTTTTCATGCTAACTCCTTTTTGTCAGTGATTATATAGGCGCGGCCATAAGGGCTTATTCTGGCGCCGAGAAAATGGCGAATGAACTCCTTGAAAGCATTGAGGGAATGCTAGCCTCCCCAAGCACCGAGCCCCTTATCGCTGCCCGTGAAAGTTGGAAGAAAGCTCATTTCCGTACGCTCAAACTGAAGTTTATCGATTTGCGAACCCAGAAGTTAATCAATGGGAAGGCCGGGTAAACGCTTGGCCAGTGGACGAGAGCTTTATTGATTATGTGGCAGCGCCTTCCATCGATGGAACATCGCCCATCAATGTTATCGCCAACACTGAATTGACCGCCTACGGTAAACGAATTGATGCTGCCATTATCGACGTTGACTTAATTCGTTCTTTACATGCGCTGGGGGGGGGTAACAAAGCCAATGTTGCAGGCGGGTATCACGCAATTGAATTTTTGCTTTGGGGGCAAGATCTAAATGGAAGTAACAGCGGCGCAGGTATACGGTCACATCTCGATTATTCCCTCACAGAGTGTGCTCACGCACCCTGCCAACGCCGAAGAGAATATCTGCTGGCGATGACACAATTACTAATTAGTGACTTACTAGACATAACGGCATCGTTTCGGTCTGGAGAAGCATCGCTTCGCTTATTGAGCTCCATGCCTGATCAAATCTTAGCAACTGCACTCATTAATAATCAGGCAGGCATTTTAAGAACCTATACCATAGGCAGCAATAAGCTCACGGTTAAAAACAAGGTGATCGCACAAGACCCTGCTCTGGATATAGCCATTGTCGCCGCCTTTGAACAAACATCAGCTTTGTAAAATCAGCTTGATGAAAAGGCGTTATCTGGTGAACCCTTAGATGTTTTAATTTCCGAAGGAAATGAAGCTGGCAATCAATTAGTGCGAGAATTGGTCGCCGCATTTAACCGCCAAGGAGCCGCGCTAAACACAGCCGCAACCGCACTGAATATTGATTTACAGCAATAATATTAGCACGAGCGGGGTTTTAGTTGACATTCTGACTTTAATCCTGAGTTCAACGGCGGTTACTGATCCCTTATTACCGGGAGGCAATGCAACATCAAGTTTGCTTCGTGGCACCAATGTCTACTCACAAGCTTCAAACAATTTAACCGCTTCACAACAATCTGATTTCCACGTGGGGAACGGCTTCTTTCGCAAGCTTTGGATACCCGCTGCGGCGTCAACTAAAGCTTCTGATGGTTTAGGGCCCTTGTTTAATGCGACCTCTTGCCAGAATTGCCATATTAAAAGACGACAGAGGAAATCCCCCGGCGGTTGAGCTAGATGATCTACCAAATAATACGGGTTTTGTGGTCCGTTTAAGCGACGAAAGCAAAGCAGAGGCACTTAACCAACTAAGCACCAAGTTAGTACGTCAAAACGCAGGCGACCCCAATTACGGGGCTCAGCTTCAAGACCAATCTACGTCCAATGTCGGGCATGAAGGTTACGTACTGGCAAGCTACAACGAACTCGAAATTTCGTTGGCAGATGGAAATATCACCTCGATACAGCAACCCAGTTATCGGGTGATAAATTTGGGTTTTGGCCCTTTATTCAAACACGTTCGCCTGCTGCCTAGTGTGGCCCCGCCGATGATAGGTTTAGGCTTATTAGAGGCCATTGATGAAGATGCCATTCTGGCACTGGCAACCCCCGAAGACAAAGACCGTGACGGTATCTCCGGAAAACCCAACTGGGGCGTATCCTTGGTTGATCGTCAGCCTTATATAGTCCGCTTTGGATGGAAGGCCAACGCGCCGTCCATTAGCGACCAAGTGTCAGTGCATTTGCAGGCGACTTAGGTCTGTCTACTCCCTTACTGCGAATACCCCATGGAGACTGCACTGCGCTACAAATTGACTGCTTGGACGGCGCAACGGGAGAAACGGGAGAAACGGGTAAAAATCCAGAAGTGTCCCAGGAAATTATGAATTTGGTAGTATTTTACTCCTCAAATCTTGCGGTGCCAAAACGCCGCGAGCCGACGAGTAATACTATTGGAAAAAAACTGTTTGATGATATTGGTTGCACGGCCTGTCATCAACCGAGTTGGGTTACTTCAACCGGCCCGAATCCAACATTACACAATCAACTAATCTACCCGTACTCTGATTTACTGTTCCATGATATGGGAGAAGGCTTGGCTGACGTTGGCTCAGAAGGTTTAGTGAATCGCCGCGAATGGCGAACGCAGCCGCTGTGGGGCATTGGTTTAGCCAAGCAAGTTAACCCACAGATCGTATTCTTGCATGATGGCCGCGCAAGAAACATCACCGAAGCCATACTTTGGCATGCCGGAGAAGTACCGAATACTCAAGCCAAATTCATCTCATTGAGTGAACAAAAACGCGATCAACTTTTGAGGTTTATAAACTCACTTTAAGCAATAATACACATTATCTTGTACCGCCTAAACCCACACACTCTCACCAACAGAAACTATGTTAGATCAAGCTCGCAGCCGAACCGCTGAATTTCAAGCCCGCCTAAAAGACGCCAACGTTGATATTGCCATTATCACTGATGAAAGCTCAATCGCTTATTTAGCCGGGTTTTGGGGATACCTTTCTGTTGAATTTGGTCGCCCTACTTTTTTATTGATTAGCCCCAGCGCCGCCCCCGTGGTGATCACGCCGCTAATGGAAAGCGAAATGGTGTCTGCCATGACCTGGGTTGACGACATCATGACATGGGAAGACATGGGAGAAAACCGTTGGGAGAATGTGCTTAAGCAAGCAATCGACAAGCTGTCACCCGCGGCTGGCAAAGCTCAACTGGGGGTTGAACGCGCTGCATTACCGACGATAGTACGAAACTGGTTTGATGACTCGATGAAGGACGTGGAGCTGGAAAACATCTCTGCGTTACTAGGGCAAATGCGCATGATTAAATCTGCTGAAGAGATTCAAGTGATGCGACAAGCAGGCCATATTGCTGCAGACATGATGCACGCTGCCGAAGGCGCACTGGCTGAAGGTGCTCCCGAATATGAGGCCGCGCTAGCGGTTATTAATGCTGGCACACGTAGCGCAGCGAACTTTCTTACCGCAAAAGGTTGGGAAGCGTTCATCTCCCCCATGATACACAATTTGCAGATCATGCAATCGGGCACCGATACGTCAATGGTGCATCGCCGAGCGAGCGTAAAGTTGCTAGAAAAGGGCGACCCCGTCTACTTTTGCTTTTGTAATATGGCCCAATTTAAGCAATACAAACTGGGTTTTGATCGCATGTTTTTTATCAAAGAAATTTCTGATGAAGGCGCAGAGGTACAACAAGCCGCCATTGATGCTCAGCAAGCCGCGATTACCGCCATCAAACCAGGCGTCACCGCTGAATCAATAGCGCAAGCGGCCAATGCCGTTTATGCGCAGCGCGGTTACGAAACCGGATATAGAACAGGCCGTTCGATTGGCATGGCTTATCTAGAATCCCCTGAACTCAAAGAAGGTGACAAAACACTATTAAAACCGGGCATGACCTTTGCGGTGGACGGCGGCATTTCGGTTGATGGTCGATTGGGCGGCAGAATTGGAGATTCCGTGGTGGTCACTGAAACAGGGTGTGATTATCTAACGGATTATCGCCGCGAAATTTTGATGGTGAACCGTTAGGTTGTTAACATGACAACGATGCGCGCAGCTATTTTTCAAGCCCGAAGCGCTGGCCAGTCTTTGGCCAAACGCCTCGGGGAATTAGAAAAAAACCTGGCCCGTGATAATCTAGATTTACTGGTATGCCCTGAGCTCTATTTATCGGGATATAATGTTGGCGACACTTTGAGTCTATTGGCTCAACCCGTAGATGGTGAACATGTTCAGCAGATCGCTGCACTGGCCATTAAGTACCAGTGCGCCATCGTTTACGGTTATCCAGAGCGCGCTCATGACGGCGGGTTATTTAATGCAGCTGCCTGCGTTGATAAAGCTGGCGAAAACATCGCCCATCACCGCAAGCTAATGATCCCGCCCGGATTTGAACAAGATGTATTTGACTCTGGGTCAAAACTCACGCTATTTCAATTGGGTGAGTTCAAATGTGCTTTACTCATTTGTTACGACGCAGAATACCCAGAGGCTGTTCGCGCCGCCGCGCAAACAGGTGCCCAAGTCATAATAGTGCCCACGGCATTAAGCGAAAACTGGGGTTCAGTGGCCACTCAAATGATGCCCACGCGAGCTTTTGAAAATGGCGTTTGGTTCTTATATGCCAATCATGCAGGCGAGGAAAACGGACTACGATATTACGGCGGCAGCTGTATAGTGACGCCCGATGGCACAGACGCCGCACGCGCAGGCGCTCAAGAGGAGTTGATTATTGCCGAGCTTGATTTAACCCAAGTGACCACCGCTCAAAACCGACTTCCTTATTTACGGGGCGCGGAGCAACTGGATTTAAAATCATCTTAACGCAAGCCTAAATGCGCTCTTCTGATTACACCGTCAATATGGCAGAGAACATCCCTGCGGGCATAGCCTGGATGCTTTTTGCGATGTTCTGGTTCGTCGCGTTGGATACCGCTGCCAAGTATTTAATGCAGTACTATCCGGTAGTTCAAGTGGTTTGGGGGCGGTTCTTTTTTCACGTCGTATTTGTATTACTGATGATGGGGTCGCAAGTAAAATCGAGAGTACGCAGTAAAAATTGGCAACTGCAATTGTTAAGGTCTTTTACGATGCTAATTACGACTGCTTTATTTTTTTCAGGGATTCATCAAATTCAGCTGGCAACCGCTTCTACCATCATGTTTCTTTCACCAATTTTGGTAACCGTGTTGGCGATCCCATTATTAGGTGAGACAGTGGGTTTTCGAAGATGGGTAGGTGTTGCGATGGGTTTATTGGGCGCAGTCATTATCATGAGACCAGGAACGGTCAGTTTCAATTCAGGCATGGTATTTTTGTTAGCTGCTGCTACCAGTCACGCGTTTTATCAAATTGCCACCCGAAAAGTGAGGGTGTTTGATGGGCCGATGACGTCACTATTTTATACCGGCTTAGTAGGAACGCTCGTCACAACTCTGTTACTACCCGTGTTGTGGACAAGCGTTAAACCCATTCATTGGTTACTATTTATCGTCCTCGGTTTCGCGGGAGCGGTTGGCCATTTATGCTTTATACGGGCTTTTAGTATTGCACCTGCTTCAGTAGTTTCACCTTTGAGCTATACCACCTTAATATGGACAACACTGTCAGGATTAATTTTCTTCGGTAATTTACCCGACATATGGGTTTATGTCGGCGGCCTGATTATCATTTTAAGTGGCTTATACATCTTCTTTCGAGAAGCACAAATGCAACGCAAATAACATTGCTTGGTGAAACGATGTTGCTAGAACTGTGAACATACTAAGGAGTTAAACCCTGTCACTAAACTTTTGACGTTATTTGCGTCAAAGTGAGTGTTACTAAATTAAGCGAGGAATAATCATGAAAAAGATCATTTTGAGTGCATTTTTTACCGCAGCGTTACTGGGGTTTAACACCGGACATACAGCTTACAATGATATGAGCTTTTTCATCACCAGTGCAGGGTTAGGAAATGGCGCCGATCTAGGTGGATTAACTGGAGCAGATGCACATTGTTCTTCTTTGGCAACCGCTGTTGGCGCCGGCGACAAAAATTGGAAAGCCTATTTGAGCACTGAAGCAGAAGACAAACGAGGTGTCAGCGCTCGCGACCGCATTGGCAATGGCCCTTGGCACAATGCTAAAGGCGAATTGGTCGGAGAGAACCTCACTGATTTGCATTTATACAATCGAAAAATTACCCTGCAAATAGCTCTTTGGCAAAGCCTGCGGTAAATTTCTGTTGGTCTTTGATCGGCTTTTCGACGCTTAAACTATGAAGCTTCAATGTCTTAGTTTTACGGTCGGCTTTACAGTCCATTCGACCCATCAGTTCACCTTCCCATAGAAGGGGCAAACAAAAGTAACCATATTGGCGTTTTGTCTCGGGGACATAACATTCTATTTGATAGTCGAAATTGAATAATTGCTGCATTCGTTTACGCTGTATCAACAGGTTATCAAACGGCGATAAAATTTTCACGCGATTACGGTTGAGTGGTTTGGCTAACAGTGACAAACACTCGCTGAGCCCATAGTAATGCTGATCTGCCACCTCAACGATTTTAATCAGCTGTTCTTCGCACAAGGTATTCAAGACTGGTTTAAGCTTGCCGCGCATATTCTTGAGCAAGTAAACCATATCTGCTTCTTGGCCCAGCCCATTGGCCTTTAAAAACTGAATTATCAGGAAGCGGTAGTATTCATCTGTTGAGGGGTGCGCGGTATCCGTGTCACTCGATATAACGCGCTCTGTTAGGTCATATACCTTGTGAAACTGGCTGCGTTTTTGAATCATCAGATCCCCCTGCATAAACAAATACTCCAACGCTTGCTTGGCCGGTTTGCTTCCCCAAACCGCAGTTTGTTTAGTGCCCTTGTCAAAATCTTTCGCCATTAAAGGGCCTTCTTGCCGAACCCTTTCCAGCACCCTGGCCATGCGCTTTAAGTCACACTCATACCAATGATCGACTGCGCCTGATTTGATGGCGCGTTTGCGAGGCAAAGTGTAACGGAATTGCTTGATGGGCAAATATGCTGCGGCATGCGACCAGTATTCGAAGACGGTTTAATTACTTAGCAATTGATCTAAGTGTGAAGTTTTATAACGAGTATTACGATTCCACAAAGTGTGATGATGCGCTCTCTCGACCACCGAAATAGTATCCTTTTGAATATAGCCCAGATGCTCGATTGCATTTTGAGTCGCCAAGAGCGCAGGCCCTTTAATCGAACCGGGCGACAGCGCTTGGCTATGCAATACCAGCTTTCGCGCTTGTTTGAGCGATAGCGAATCGGTCATTATGATAAGCGAGCTGCTTAGCTAAAATGCGCGACCGGATCACCCAGCACTGACATATTGGGAATCACACCCAACCCCGGCGTGTCAGGCGCAATCACGCCGCCCTGCTGCATAGGCGCATCCAGTTCTGCGGTGCACAGGCTAACCATGTCTCTGGTGTCGAGCACGCAGCGTAAGTTTTTATTCGGCACTGTTTGTCCAAGATGTAAAACACCCGCAAACGCAATTTCAGAACCCACCGTGTCTTGCACGCTCATGGTAAGGCCCGCAGCAATACACATATCACGTTGCCTCTTCCCTTGGGTCAATCCGCCTGCTTTGGATATTTTTAAACCAATTCCCTCAGCACTTCTGTCGGCGATAATTCGAGCGATACTAACATCATCCGTCGCCAGTTCGTCGACGATCAACGGCACGGCGGCTATTTGATGTAAGCGCTGGTGCTCGCTATAACTTGAGCAAGGCGCCTCTAGTACAAAATCAAGGTTTGCGGGCAACAGCTTAAGCACCCGCATCGCATGCTCAACGCTCAAACCACCGTTGGCGTCGACAATAAAATATTCCCCGGCAACCGCATCAGCCAAAGCCGCTTTAACCCGTTCTGTGTCTAACTTCGGGCCGCCCTCTAATTCGCTAGCCCCGATTTTAACGGAATGACCTAAATAGCCTTGTTCACGATGGGCGTGCACTCGCGCACGCATATCATCTGGCGTACCTGCATAGATTGATGAAATAACTGGTAATCGTTCACCCGTGCTGCCGCCTAGTAACTGGCAAACAGGCAAATCAACTGACTTACCAAAGATATCCCAGCAGGCAACATCTAAGGGAGCTTTGGCATGCAAATGGCCGAGTAAAGCTTGATTCATGGTGTCGTTTAACCGATCACATAACCGAGGATCTTTACCCAATAACTGTGGCGCGATTTCGTTGATACCCGCACGTACTCCCAATGCGTGCGCCGCTATATAGTTAGGACCGAATGGCGTTGATTCACCGAAACCTTGAATTCCACACTGCGTTGTCACACGAACGATGGTAGCGTCGAAACTTTGATATTCACGACCACCAGATAGCACATATGTGCCGCCTGAATAGGGTAAATCGACTTGATACACATCAATAGCGACGATTTTCATTACACTTCTACCGAAGGGGGAATCAGCACTAACTTACCAGTAAACCGCTTGGCTAAAAAATCTTTTTGGGCCACAGTGATATCTTTAAGCGGGTAAGTTTTTGCAACCAAGGGGCGAATTTCTCCTCTCTCAATATAAGATATTAGGTTTTCAAAGACCACTCGCTCTTGGTAAGTACAGCCAATAAGGCTCAAATCTTTTAAATATAAAGTGCGTACATCTAACTCTACAATAGGACCAGCAATGGCACCTGCGGTTGCATAGCGCCCGCCTCTTTTGAGTATTTCTAACAATTTAGGCCACGTCGGGCCGGCAATAAGATCAACAACCACATCAACACTTTCATGACCGAGTTCGGCAGCTAAATCAGCGTTTCTGTCGATCACACGATCAGCCCCAATGGCTTTAACTTCATCAAATTTAGTAGAGCTTGCCACCGCAATCACTTTGGCACCTCTACGCTTGGCCAACTGCACCGCTGCCGATCCCACTCCCCCAGAGGCACCGGTGATCAATACTGTCTCTACGCCCAGTTTAACTCGGTGCAATAAATTTTCTGCGGTGGAATAAGCGCAGGGAATAGAAGCCAATTCGGCGTCACTCCAATCACACTCTACCGCGTGAGTCTCTTCGCTCGCTGCGGAGCAGTATTGAGCAAAGCCGCCGTCAAATTCAGAGCCCATAGTAGTAGTGTAGAAGGCGAGGTCTGTGTGTTTGTCATCTTGCATGCTACTGACCAGCACGCGTTGGCCGATACGGCTTGAATCAACATCAGCACCGACCGCCACAATGGTGCCGCAGCAATCCGCTCCTTGGATACGCGGAAAACTCAAAGGCGTGCCCGACCAGCTGCCGTCGTCATCATCCGCACTGACAAAGCCTGCCTCTCCGCCCACTTCAGTCCCTGTCGTTACAGACTTTGAATACCATGCAGTACGGGTATTAATATCGGTGTTATTAACACCGGCAGCTTTAACGTTGATTAGAACTTCATTAGCTTTAGGCGCTGGAATAGCGACATCAGTTCGGTATTCGAGTTTCTCAAACCCGCCGTGGCCTGTTAACAGTACAGCATGCATTTTGTTGGAAGTCATTTCTTGTTCGCTCTTATTTATATAATACCTTGAAGATTAAACGCTAGTGAACGTGTAGGGCAAGCTGTGGATGACACTGCTTGTTAAACCGTTTAGATTAAAACGATGAGTATCATGTTATTTCCTGCGTGAAAACGATGCTTAGTGGCTTCTAAAATTTCGCCTATAATGTAACCAGCCACATTATCTCTTTATTGTATGCACGCCATTCCAATTGAACTCATTGCACTAATAGGCTTCGCCTATGTATGCAGCCTGTTCTACATCGCCTACCAAGGAGACAAAAACCGTAACCGCCTATTCTTAAAGAACAAAGCGGTGGTATATAGCCTTTCTCTCGCGGTTTATTGCTCTTCATGGACATTCTTTGGCGCAGTCGGCACCGCCACAAGAATTGGTTGGGATTTCTTCGCCATCTACCTTGGCCCTATTATTTTGTTCCTGTTCGGTCATCGTCTGCTTAGCCGAATCATCGTCATCAGCAAACAACAAAACATTACCTCGGTATCAGACTTTATTTCTTCACGATTTGGTAAAAGTAAGAATGTCGCAATTGTAGTCACGAGTATCGCAGCGATAGGCTCCCTGCCTTATATTTCTTTGCAATTGCAAGCCATCTCGATGTCTTTTCATGCACTGACTAACCCCTCTATCGAGCTCAATCTGTCGACGACCAGCACATTATCTGACACCGCATTTTACGGTGCAATTTTGTTGGCCATCTTCTCCATTTTATTTGGCACTCGCCATTTAAGCGCCACAGAGCACCATCGCGGCATGATTCACGCCATCGCTTTTGAATCCATAGTGAAATTAGTGGCGATTCTATTCGTGGCCTTTTTCGCAGGCAGTTTGCTGCTGACCAACATGAATTGGGAACAGATCAGTCAAATTCCATTTGCACTGACGTCGAGACCAGAAACGGCTTCGAATATTGATTTCATGGTGAAGCTGGTGCTTAGCATGGGCGCTATCATTTTATTGCCTCGTCAATTCCAAGTGACCGTGGTGGAAACGGATAGCGCAGAAGACATGGGGACTGCGCGTTGGCTGTTACCTTTGTATTTGCTTATCATCAGTTTAGTGGCCGTGCCTATATCGATGGCAGGCGTGAGCTTATTAGGGCCTAACGCCCACCCCGATTTATTCGTTCTCAATTTGCCATTGCAAGCCGAAAGCTATGCGCTGTCAACCTTTGCTTTCATAGGCGGTCTGTCTGCAGCCACTGGTATGGTAATTGTGGGCTCAATAAGCTTAAGCACCATGATCTGTAATGATATTGTGATGCCGATGTTGTTTCGTATTAAGCATCTAGAGTTACTGACACACCCGAACCTAACTCAAATTATTTTACGTATAAGGCGAGTGACCATCATGGTGTTAATGATTGCTTCATACGGTTTTTATCGCCTCTCTAGCAACGACCAAGACTTGGCCAATATGGGCTTATTGTCGTTTGCTGCGATGATCCAATTGGCGCCGGCAATGGTTGCGGCGCTATTTTGGCAACGCGCCAACCAACGCGGCGCCGTGATTGGCTTGCTGGTTGGTTTTACCATTTGGTTGTATTGCTTGTTAATGCCGAACTTTATCGGCGAGCAAACACTCAATCAATTGTTTGGCGCTGGCTCTTGGATACACCCTCAACATCTATTTAATTTAGGTGATTTGTCGCCTTTGTCTCACGGCGTTATTTGGAGTTTGGTTTTTAACTCCCTCGCACTGGTATTGGTTTCCATAAAATTTGAACCCAGCTTTTTGGATAAAATACAAGCCAGCTTGTTCATGCGCCAAACGCCGCAACACCATGGCTTGGTCGGCAGAGACATTAGTCATCAACTGGCCACTGTTGCCACTGCCAAAGAATTAACAGAAAGCATACTGGGCTCTCAGGATGCCTCGGCACTTTTTCTTAAGATAGAACAAAAGCGCGACAAGCAATTAACCGATGACATGCTGATCGATCGCGGCATTATTGAAGAAATAGAAAAAAACGTTGCCAGTGTTATCGGCGCTTCATCAGCCAGTCATATCATTGCCACTCAGTTGCTAGGTGAGAATGTCACCGCGGAAGATCTATTCCTGATGATGGATGAGACCACGCAGGCGTTGCAGTTCAACCAAGAAATACTCAACGCCAGCTTTGAAAATATTCGACAAGGCATCAGTGTCGTTGATAAAGACCTTAAGTTAGTCGCATGGAATACTCGATTCAAAGACCTATTTGACTACCCTAATAAGTTACTGCAAGTAGGCACACCCATCGATCAATTATTTAAGCATATTGATGCTAATTTAAGTAAAGACACACTCGACATGCATGCGCTGATAGAAGAACAGTTAAACTGCTATCAGTCAGGTGAAAGCCACACCTCTGAAGCATGGTATTCTGATGAAACCTGTATTCAAGTAGACGGCAATCCCATTCCAAGCGGCGGCTACGTCACCAGTTACACCGACATTACCGAACAAAAACGGATAGAGCAGGCTTTGCGAGCCAGTGAGCAGAAAATTCGGCTATACACCAACAATTTACCCTTGATGTTGAGCTTTGTTGATGACCAAGGAAATGCCTTGTTCTCTAACAAAGCCTACACTCAATTCTTAAAGTCGGAAACCGATTTAGGTGACGCCCAAAGCATTGTTCCCTTGCTTGAGCCAGCCTCGCAAACCCTCTGCCAACGAAACATCACTAAAGCACTAAAGGGTAAATCAGTACAATTTACCGCCAAACTTAAAAAATCCCCCGAGGCCGCTACTGAGCATTATCAAGTAAATTACATTCCGCAAATAACTGAGTTAGGCCATGTAGAGGGCTACTTTTCTATTTACCAAAATATCACGCAAAATGTATTAGCAGAAAATGTACTCAAACGAACCAATGAAGACCTGGAAGAGCGCGTGCATGAACGGACCCAAGATTTAAAAAAGCTCAACGATCAATTGGTTACTGAGAACGCCACCAGTTTGGCTTTATCAGAGAAACTGAATGAGGTAACCATCAGTAAAACCCGATTCTTGGCCGCCGCAAGTCATGACCTACTACAACCCATTAATGCTGCACGGTTGTTTACTCATAGCATGCTAGAAAGCCCTATGGATGAGCGAGAAAAAATTCAATCTATGCTCAACAACATAGACAGTTCTTTGGTCAGTGCTGATCAATTACTGCGAGCTTTATTAGACATCTCCAAGTTAGACACCGGTTCTCTGACACCTGAGATTACCCAATTTAACGTGGGGGAGTTATTAGACGAATTGCAAGTGGAAATGGCGCCCATTGCGCACAACAAAAACATTCGATTGCGCTGCGTTAAAACCAATGCCAGTGTAGAGTCAGATCGCGCCTTGCTGCGATCGGTACTGCAAAACCTTATCTCCAATGCGATCCGATATACGCACGAAGGCTGCGTTTTAGTTGGCGTGCGACGACAGCAAGATCGATTATTGGTGCAAGTTATCGACACGGGCATCGGCATTGAAGAGGCCGATACCGAAGTCATCTTCAACGAATTTCACCGGCTTAATCCTACCGCAAACAACCAAGCTGACCAAGGCTTAGGTTTGGGTTTGGCCATTACCAAACGGGTGAGTGAAATTCTCGACCATAAAATAACCGTGCGTTCTAAAGCCGGTGTGGGCAGTACTTTTTGTGTGTATTTGCCGCGCGTATCAGGTACCAAAATCGCGCGCCCAGCGCGCAGTAATTGGATGCCCTCAAACAAGCTTGAAGACTTGCGGGTATTATATCTAGAGAACTCACCACAGGTGTTGCAAGCCACTCAAGCACTACTCAATTCTTGGCATTGCGACGCGATAGGCTGTCTAACCTTTGACGAAGCACTCAATGCCTATCGCACGCAAAGCATTGACGTTGTAATGGCAGACTATCGCTTAGACGGAGAGCAGACAGGATTAGATTTCTTGAGCTTACTTGGTGAGCAAGATAGTCACGCTTCGGGTATTTTAGTTACCGCTGAGCAAGACTCAAACATCAAAACCGCCGCGCGTGATGCCGGCCACTTCTTCTTGGCCAAGCCAGTCGACCCCGCAGCACTGAAAAATATCCTGGCGCGCCTCAGCAACATTCCTAACAAAAGGAATTAGTTGGTTTAGGCACACATCTTGGTGAATGTCAATACGATGGTGGTCTTATTGAAGATAACCCCTGACAGGTTTACAATTTTTGACGTCAAGGTATTATTGTGTGAATGCCATGCACGTTACGGTCTGTAGTGCCGTAGCTAAACGACCCACTTGTTCGGTAAACGGTTCAAAAGGTCATATTAAACACATATCAATTATTAGGTAGGAGATCACATGTCAAAGAAAATTATTACTAGCACATTGTCGCGTCGTAGCGTTCTTAAAGCAGGCGCAGCTACTTCTGTTGCTGCTGCAATGCCGATGTTTTACATGAAAAATGCTTATGCAGATGGATACTTAAATGATCCAGGCTCAAACGCCAATGTAACTTTCGGTTTTAACGTACCACAATCCGGCGCTTATGCTGACGAAGGTGGCGACGAGCTACTGGCATACAAATTGGCTGTTCAGCATATCAACGGTGAAGGCGACGGCGGTATGCTTCACACAATGGCGCCTTGCGCACTTGAAGGCAAAGGCGTACTGGGCAAGAAAGTCACTTACGTAACGGGTGACACGCAAACTAAATCAGATGCTGCACGTGCTTCGGCCAAGCGTATGATCGAAAAAGACGGTGCCACTATGATTACCGGCGGCTCATCTTCAGGTGTTGCGATTGCAGTGCAATCGCTTTGTCAAGAAGCAGGCGTTATCTTTATGGCTGGCTTAACTCACTCAAATGATACAACCGGTAAAGACAAGCGTCGCAACGGCTTCCGTCATTTCTTCAATGCTTACATGTCAGGCGCAGCGCTAGGTCCAGTATTGAAAAATGAGTACGGTACAGAGCGTACTGCTTATCACTTAACGGCTGATTACACTTGGGGCTGGACGCAAGAAGCTTCCATGAAGGCTTCTACTGAAAACATCGGTTGGAAAACAGCTGAGACAGTCAAAACACCCGTTGGCGCTGGCGATTTCAGTCAGTTCATTACACCTGTTTTAAACTCAGGCGCTGATACATTGATCTTGAACCACTACGGTAAAGACATGATCAACTCGTTAACGCAAGCTATCCAGTTTGGCCTACGTGACAAGCAAGTGAACGGCAATGATTTCACTATCATCGTGCCACTTTACTCTCGTTTGATGGCACAAGGCGCGGGCGAGAACGTAAAAGGCATTTTCGGTTCAACTAACTGGCATTGGTCACTTCAAGATGAAGGCTCTAAGGCTTTCGTTAAGTCTTTTGGTGCTGAATATGGAAAGCCGCCTTCACAGGCAGCGCACACTTGCTACGTTCAAGCCTTACTTTATGCAGATGCTTGCGAACGTGCTGGTACTTTCATGCCTTCAGCAGTTATTGAAGCACTTGAAGGCCATAAGTTTGACGGAACAGGTAACGGTCCTACTGAGTACCGTGCTGAAGATCACCAGTGCTTCAAAGATGTATTGGTTGTGAAGGGCAATGAAAACCCCTCTTCACAGTTCGACTTGTTAGAGGTTGTTGAAGTAACACCTCGTGCGCAAGTGGAGTATGCGGTTGATCACGAAATGTTTGCTGGCGGCGACTTAGGCCCAGCAAATAATGGTGCTTAATTCATTAGTTTAGGTTAAGTTGTACCCTGCTGGGCACCTCTCAGGTGCCCAGCAATTTTTTACCCTTATATACGGTAAGTTCAGTAAAGTTGTTCTCCTGAGCGTACTGAAATAGCAAACACTCAACATCGGACAGAGATGTGGACGCATTATTTTTACAATTCTTAAATGGCCTAGATAAAGGCGGCGCTTACGCACTAATCGCGCTTGGCTTAACCCTGGTTTTTGGAACGCTAGGCGTGGTGAATTTTGCTCACGGTGCTTTATTTATGCTGGGTGCATTCTGCGCGGTTAGCGTGCAAGCCTTGCTGACCATTTCCAAGCAAGTCAAAGACGAAAGCATTACCTACTTTGACGCATACAAAGAAATCCCTTATTTAGAGATATGGTGGGGGGATAACGGCACCATGCTCATTGACTATGCCGTACCCATTTCCATACTGGTCACCATTCCCGTTATGCTAATGGTAGGCCTGGCCTTCGAGCGCGGCTTGATACGGCATTTTTACAAGCGCACTCACGCAGAACAAATTCTAGTAACCTTTGGCCTTGCCATCGTCATTCAAGAAATCATCAAAGCCAACTTCGGCGCCAACCCTATTCCGGTGCCGGCACCGGACATCGTTGCAGGCAGCGCCCATATCGGCGCCATGCTCGGGATGAGCGACAACATTGTTTACCCGTGGTGGCGCTTAATTTATTTTGCCTTTGCGACTTTAATTATCGGCTCGGTATTTGCCTTCCTACAACTCACCACCTTTGGCATGGTGGTTCGGGCAGGCATGCACAATCGCGAGATGGTTGGCTTGTTAGGTATCGACATCCAACGAAAATTTACCATCGTATTTGGCTTAGGCGCCGTGGTTGCCGGCTTGGCTGGCGCAATGTATACACCGATTTTGCCACCCGATTATCATATGGGCATGGACTTCTTGGTGCTGTCTTTCGTGGTAGTGGTTGTCGGCGGTATGGGCTCACTTGGCGGTGCTGTCGCAGCCGGATTCTTATTAGGTATATTGCAATCTTTTGCGTCTATGAACGAAGTTAAAAACATCTTCCCCGGCATCGATCAAATCATCATTTACTTGGTGGCTGTATTGGTTATTTTACTAAGACCACGCGGCCTGCTTGGCCGTGAAGGCGTGATGGAGGAATAAGATGACTACGAAATTAGCCGGCAATAGCGCCAAGAAAGACCTCATTACCCTGCTTCTATTTGCAACAGCGGTACTAACTATGCCCATTTGGTTAGCGCCTATCGGGGCCAACTACCCAGATCTACTACAGAAATTTGCAATCTACGGCCTCTTCGCCATAGGCTTCAATATTTTATTTGGCTTAACTGGCTATTTATCATTTGGCCATGCCGTATTTCTTGGCATTGGCTCATATGCCGCAGTATGGTCGTTTAAATTGTTAACCATGAACATCATTCCCGCAATTTTCTTCGCGGTATTTTGGTCAGGCTTGGCTGCATATTTAATTGGTTATGTCAGTTTACGTCGTTCAGGGATTTATTTCTCAATACTGACGCTGGCGTTCGCGCAGATGTCCTATAACCTCGCATATTCGGTGCTTACCCCCATTACCAATGGTGAAACAGGCCTACAGTTGAGGTTAGCGGATCCTAGGCATATCGATGGCATGTTTGGTTTGGTGTCCGAAGGTATTCCTTCCACAAATCTATTCGGCATGAAGCTCAGTGGGTATCCTGGTTTCTATTTTTGTGCTGTGATTTTGATACTAGGCTTTTGGATATCTATGATGATATTTAGATCACCATTTGGCATGTCATTGCGTGGCATCAAATCTAATCAAAGTCGTATGAAATATACGGGCTTTAACACTCGCCCCTATCTGCTTGCTGCTTTTATCATTTCTGGCATGTATGCCGGTTTAGCCGGCGCATTACTTTCGGTAACCGACCCTTTAGCTGGCGCTGAAAGAATGCAGTGGACTGCGTCAGGTGAAGTCGTCTTGATGACTATTTTAGGCGGGCTCGGCACTTTAATCGGTCCAGTAATCGGTGCAGGAGTGATCAAGTATTTTGAGAACATATTCTCAGCGATCGGTGAAAACAAGTTGCTCGAAATGTTTAGCGGCTTACCCGAAGGCTTACAAACCACAATGGCTCATATTGTGGGCCCGTTCGTTGGTGAGGGATGGCATTTAACCTTAGGCTTAGTATTCATGTTGATTGTTATCTTCTTGCCGGGCGGATTAATATCCGGTTTTAAGCTGATAGCGGCCAAGTTTCGCCGTAAAGACGATTCAACGAGAGGACAATAAGATGACTGACAATGTAGCCGAAAACATAGTATTGCACGTCAACAACGTTGATAAACGATTCGGCGGTTTACAGGCCCTAGGTGATGTTGAGTTATCAATCAAACAAGGCAAAACACATGCCATCATAGGCCCTAATGGCGCAGGTAAGTCTACCTTGCTGAATGTATGCGTTGGTCGAATTAAGCCAGACCGCGGCGAGGTGATCTTTGATGGTGAAATCATCACGGGCAAAAGCCCACATGAAATCAACCAACTCGGCATCGCCCGCGTTTTCCAAACCCCCGAAATCTTTCCAGATTTGCAACTCATCGAGAATGTGATGATGCCGATTCTGTCAAAGCGTGATGGGGCATTTAAGTTTGCGCCGTTTTCAAGTTTACGCAAGCAAACTGAAGTCCGCGAAGAAGCGGAGCATATTTTAGAAGACGTTGGACTTGAAGCCAGAATGGACACCCCAGCGGCGTCACTTTCTAGAGGCGACAAACGACGATTAGAGCTGGCCATGTGTTTAGTACAAAATCCGCGCCTACTATTGTTGGACGAACCCACTGCAGGCATGGCCCGTCACGACACCAATAAGACTATCGACTTGCTGCAAAAAATCAAATCTCGCGGCATGACCAAAGTCATTATCGAGCATGATATGCACGTGGTATTTTCGCTAGCTGACTATATTTCGGTATTGGCTCAGGGGCGCATTATTGCTGAAGGCACCCCGGAAGAAGTTAAAAATAACCCCAAAGTTAAAGAAGCCTACTTAGGAGAGGCTGCAGAAGATGAGTGATACCCAAGAGAGCCAACCAAAAGACAGCAGCGAAAGCAGCCAAGAAAAAACTAGAGACAACATGCCGTACTTTTCGGTACGTGACATGCACGCGTATTACGGGGAATCGTATATCGTACAAGGCGTTTCTTTTGATATTAACGAAAGAGAAATACTCGCGTTACTAGGGCGAAATGGCGCCGGCAAAACCTCTACCATGCGAGCGATCGCTAGAGCCGGCAACCCAGAACTGCGTGAAGGAGAAATCTACCTTCAGGGTGAACCAGTGCACACCATGCAAGACTTTGAAGCAGCGCGAGCAGGCATCCAATTGGTACCGGAAGACCGTGCAATCATTCCGGGTTTAACCGTAGAAGAAAACCTCATACTTGCGCAGATAGAAGAACCCCGAGGTTGGACGTTAGAGCGCGTATACGATCACTTCCCCAGGTTAGCTGAACGACGCACGCAAGTTGGCATTACACTCTCTGGCGGCGAGCAACAAATGCTGGCGGTCGCCCGCGCGCTGATGCGTGATATTAAGATATTGCTACTAGACGAGCCCTACGAAGGCTTAGCACCAACTATTGTGAAGGAGATAGAGTCCATCCTGATTGAGCTGAAATCACAAGGATACACTTCAATTATCGTCGAGCAAAATGCGGTTGCCGCGTTGAAACTGGCTGACCGTGCGGTCATTCTAGATACCGGCGTGGTGGTTTACGACGGCAGTGCAAAAGAAGTGCTTGAGAACGAAGCGTTACGCCACGAATATCTCGCAATCTAAGCCTCGGATTTAAACTCTCTAAGGCTGCTTGCCAATAAAACAGCTTGTGTGCGAGTCCGCACACCCAGTTTTTTGTATATTGAAGTGATATGTGCTTTTACCGTTGCTTCGGTAATGCTCATTTCATAAGCAATTTGCTTATTCATTTGCCCTTCGCATAAGAAGTAAAACACCCTTAACTGTGCTGGGGTTAGACTCGACACTTTGGCGATGTTATCCAGCTCTGTTTGTTCTGCGTCGCTGATACTGTTATTAACACGTTCAGGCACATAGACCTCACCCGCATTCACCGCAGTAATGGTATCGCGAATATCTTGCAAACTGGCGGACTTAAAAATGTATGCCGATGCCCCGGCCTGTATACAAGCCCTTACCGTGGCATTGTCTTCGGTAGCTGAAATAACGATAACCGGTAATTGAGGGTACGTGCCCTTTATCATCATTAACCCTGTTAGCCCTTCGGTATCCGGCATTTTTAAATCTAGCAAAAGTAGCTCAATGTCCGTTGTTTCGAGGATTATTTTAGTCTCCTCTAACGATTCAATATCCAAGATGGATGCATCTGGAAACAAGGGTGCAATGGTTTCGCGTAATGCTTGTCGAAACAAAGGATGATCGTCCGCGATAATAATACTACCGGTCATGGCTGTACCTGTTAGCTGAGCTTTTTAGGGGACTTTTATGTTACGCACTAAAAGTAATAACTACCCCACCAATCATAATCGAGTTTAAGATTGCTCGCTTTAGACTTTCGTCGCATTTAGATTACAATACAGTTTGCCTAAAATGCTAAGCTGAAAGAGAAATATCGCGGCCAGCCAAGCTAATAATAGCTACTTATCTTCACCCGCACTCCGAAATTTAATAAGCGACAGATAAAGCCCAAACTAACATAACAGGACTACAACCATGTCTGATAAATACCCCGTTCCCGCCAGTTTTGCCCAAGATGCTCATATTAATGCGGACACCTACAAACAGATGTACGCACAGTCAATTAATGACCCTGAAACTTTCTGGGCCGAGCAAGCAGAGCGATATGTAAGCTGGTCTAAACCTTGGGACAAGGTGATGGATTGGAGTTTTGCTGAAGATGATTTACATATCGAATGGTTTAAAGGGGCTGAACTGAATGTTTCTTACAACTGCTTAGATCGCCACTTAGCAACGCGCGGCGATCAAACTGCCATTATTTGGGAAGGTGACGACCCGAGCGTGGACAGGAAATTAACCTATCGACAGCTTCATGAAGAAGTGTGCCGCTTCTCAAACGTGTTATTGGCTCGCGGTGTAAAAAAAGGCGACCGCATTTCAATCTATATGCCGATGGTGCCGCAGGCTGCTGTCGCGATGTTGGCCTGCACGAGAATTGGTGCAGTACATTCTATCGTCTTCGGTGGCTTTTCACCTGAAGCACTGGCCAGCCGCATCAAAGATTCTGATTGTGAAGTATTAATCACCGCAGACCAGTCTATCCGTGGCGGCAAAACTATCCCACTAAAAGCCAACGCTGACCTTGCCCTCAGCGCCTGCCCGGACGTACATACTTGTGTCGTCGTGAAACATGGCGGAGAAGCCGTTGAATGGACTGAAGGCAGAGACGTTTGGTACCAGGAAGCCGTTGCTGCCGCTTCAGCAAATTGTCCACCTGAGCCAATGAATGCCGAAGACCCATTATTCATACTCTACACCTCAGGGTCTACCGGAACACCTAAGGGTGTACTGCACACAACCGGCGGTTATTTGGTACAAGCGGCCATGACGCACAAGCTGGTATTCGACTATAAAGACGGTGAAGTATATTGGTGCACTGCTGACGTAGGTTGGGTAACCGGACACACTTACATCGTATACGGCCCTTTAGCCAACGGTGCCACCACGTTGATGTTTGAAGGCATTCCGACTTATCCGGACATCTCACGTTTTTGGCAAATCTGCGACAAGCACCAAGTCGCAACTTTTTACACAGCGCCTACCGCTATTCGGTCTTTAATGGCCGCAGGTGATGAGCCAGTAAACAAAACTTCACGCTCGTCGCTGCGCTTACTGGGCACCGTGGGGGAGCCTATTAACCCAGAAGCTTGGGAGTGGTATCACAAGGTCGTCGGCGACAGTCGTTGCCCGATTGTAGATACTTGGTGGCAGACTGAAACCGGTGCCCATATGATGACTCCGCTACCGGGTGCGACCGAACTCAAGCCTGGCTCTGCTTGCGTGCCTTTCTTTGGCGTCCAGCCTTGCCTGCTCGACGATCAAGGCAATGAAATAGAAGGCAGCCCTGCCTCTGGTAATCTTGCCATTAAACACCCCTGGCCTAGCCAGATGCGCAGCGTGTATGGCGACCATAAACGTTTTTACGAAACCTATTTCGCCATGTTTAAAGGCTATTATTTCACCGGCGATGGCGCCAAACGTGACGAAGATGGCTACTATTGGATTACCGGTCGAGTTGACGATGTGCTCAATATATCAGGCCACCGTTTAGGCACAGCAGAAATAGAATCCGCGCTGGCATTACATAACGACGTCGCCGAAGCCGCAGTAGTAGGCTATCCACATGAGCTGACAGGCCAAGGCATTTATGCCTATGTGACGCCGATGTCTGGTGTTACCCCAAGCGATGAAATGATGGCTGAATTGGTCGGCTTAGTTCGTAAGGAAATCGGCCCGATTGCGAAAGTCAATATCATCCAATGGGCCCCAGGCTTGCCTAAGACACGATCCGGCAAGATCATGCGACGGATTTTACGCAAGATTGCAGCGAACGAAGTCGATGCGCTAGGTGACACATCCACACTGGCTGATCCAAGCGTGGTAGAAGATCTAATCAGCAACCGGAAAAACGTTTGAGATCCGAAATGTCGCATGCCCCTCTGTTGGCCTCCTAAAGAGGCCTACCATTTTTACACAGCTTCGGTATAATGGCTGCCCCCGAAGATATTAGACCTCAACGATGAAAATG
The DNA here is from genome assembly GCA_047639475.1 of Gammaproteobacteria bacterium. Lineage (GTDB taxonomy): Bacteria > Pseudomonadota > Gammaproteobacteria > Arenicellales > Poriferihabitantaceae > JAAELZ01. The sequence continues at coordinate 16,784 of JBLIOD010000008.1, read as the reverse complement.
AATAAAAGTAATCCAAAGTCGACAGAAACTAGCATTATTGCCAAGGACACCACGATTAAAGGTGAGCTGGAATTCGTAGGGAATCTCGTGGTTGAAGGAAGGCTCGAAAGCCAAGTTAAAGGTGCAGAATTGACCGTGCAAGAGTCTGGTCAAATAAACGGAACATTGAACGTGCGCTCGTTAAACTGCCACGGCAAGATTGACGGTGATATCCACGCAGAGCAAGTCACAATTTATAGCACCTCAGTCATCACGGGCGCAGTGAATGCCACCTCTTTAGAAGTCGCACCGGGAGCGACCATCAATGGCAACATCAACATGAGAGGCAAAAACCAATCTGCTGAAGTGCAAAGCCTTAGCGATCAAGCCTTAAAAAAAAATATTCTTAAGAGTTAGTTGCTAGCGTCATCGCTGGCCTCAAGGGATAATCTTTACTAGGCGCAGTTGGGGATAATCTCCCCAAATCATCACCAAACGTTTTTTACCTCACCCCACTTGTTGTGGTGAGGCCAAACCTTATATTGTTTACATGAGTAAATCCAAGCCACGCGTCCATTTCATTCAGCAGATTATTCAGAACGACTTGAATGTCGGCACGCACGAAAACATCGTCACACGCTTCCCCCCTGAGCCTAATGGTTATCTGCATATCGGCCACGCTAAATCTATCTGTTTAAATTTTGGTATCGCTGAAGCTTTTGAAGGTCGATGCAACCTGCGTTTTGATGATACCAATCCTGAGAAGGAAGACGAGGAGTATGTAAAATCGATTCAACAAGACGTTGAATGGCTAGGTTACCAATGGGGAGACAAAGTTCATTATTCCTCAGATTATTTTGAACAGCTTTATAACTTTGCCGTTGAACTGATAGATAAAGGCTTGGCTTACGTAGACAGCCAGGCCGCCGAATCCATGCGCAACAATCGCGGCAGTCTTACCGAACCCGGCACTGATAGCCCATTTAGACAACGCAGCATAGAAGAGAACCAAACATTGTTCACACAAATGCGTGCAGGTGAGTTTGAAAATAGCAGCCATGTGCTGCGGGCGAAAATCGACATGGCATCGCCTAACATTAATTTACGCGATCCCGTTATTTATCGTATTCGTCATATTCCACATCAACGCAGCGGTGACGCTTGGTGCATCTATCCAATGTATGACTACACCCACTGCATCTCTGATGCGCTGGAAGGGATCACCCATTCGCTCTGCACCTTAGAGTTTGAAGACCATCGCCCGCTTTATGATTGGGTATTAGATAATATTTCTATCCACACTCATCCACGGCAAATTGAATTTTCTAGGCTCAATTTAGATTACACCGTCATGAGCAAGCGCTTGTTGACTCAGTTAGTCGACTTACAAAAAGTGTCTGGCTGGGATGACCCTAGAATGCCCACCATTTCCGGTTTAAAACGGCGTGGGTATACAGCGGCCTCTGTTCGCGAGTTTGCCCATCGCGTGGGTGTCACCAAAAAAACCAACATCGTAGAATTCTCTTCTCTTGAGAGTTGCATCCGAGACGAGCTAGACCCCAGCGTAAAACGCGTAATGGGCGTATTGAAGCCACTGAAAGTGACGATCACAAACTATCCTAACGATGACCTGGAGACCTTGAGTGCGCGCAATCACCCGAAAGACGAAAGCTTGGGTTCACGCGAAATACCGTTTGGCAAAACGCTGTATATAGAACAAGATGATTTTATGTTGGCACCGTCAGAACAATTTTTCAGACTGGCGCCCGGACGAGAGGTTCGTTTACGCTATGCCTATTACCTAAAGTGTAATGAGGTTATTTGCGATGACGACGGCGCCCCCATAGAATTGCTCTGTACGTATGACCCCGCAACCAAAGGCGGTAGTTCTCCAGATGGGCGAAAAGTAAAAGCAACCTTACATTGGGTGAGCGCTGACGGCGCAATAGATGCCGAAGTGCGCTTGTATGATCGGTTGTTTAAGACAGCCAACCCGCTGGCAGACAAGGACAGCAACTTCACTGATGACATTAATCCAGCGTCGTTAGTCACCTTGATAAATTGTAAGCTAGAACCCAGTTTAAAAGACGCTAAAAGTGATGAGCGTTTTCAGTTTGAACGCCTCGGCTATTTCACTATAGATAGCCAAGACCATTCTTCCACTAACCCTGTGTTTAACCGCACAGTGACCCTACGTGATACGTGGGCTAAAATTAATTCATGATTATGGAATTTGTTTCAAGTTACGGCCTCTTTCTGTTAAAAGCCATCACGATTGTTATCGCCATTCTAGTATCCGTCATGGGCATTGCTGGTATTACCATGCGAAACCGACTTTCAGGCGGTCGTGATGAGCAACTTAATATCACCAATTTGAATGATACCTACACCGAACTGCATGCGGTGCTAGAGGATGCCTTACTCAGCCCTGAGCAACTTAAAGCCCAAGCCAAGCTAAAAAAGAAGGAAGATAAAGCCGAATCAAAGGCTGAAAAGAGAAAGGCCAAAGCCAAACTTAACGCCAAACCGGCAAAGGACGAAAAGCCCCCCAAAGATGAAGAGCACAAAAAGCGCCTGTACGTGCTTGATTTTGACGGCGACATAAAGGCCTCCGCGGTTGAGGAACTACGTCAAGAAATCACCGCCACATTGACGATGGCAACTGAACGAGACGAAGTGTTAGTTCGCGTGGAAAGTGGCGGTGGGGAAGTTCACTCATACGGATTGGCCGCTTCACAATTACAGCGATTGCGTGACCATAAAATCCCCTTAACTGTTAGTGTCGATAAAGTCGCTGCCAGTGGTGGCTACTTAATGGCCTGCGTCGCTGACAAAATTGTCGCCGCACCGTTTGCCATTTTAGGATCAATTGGCGTCATCGCACAAATTCCCAACATTCACAAAATACTGAAGAAGAATGACGTTGAGATAGAGCAGCTTACTGCAGGCGAGTACAAGCGCACCTTAACGTTGATAGGGGAGAACACCGACAAGGCCCGCGAAAAAATGCAGGAAGAGCTGGAAGAGGTTCATGATTTGTTCAAAGATTTTGTCATCACCAGAAGACCACAACTGAACTTAAGCGAAGTCGCTACCGGCGAGCACTGGTTAGGGAGCCGCGCCTTAGATCTGAAATTGGTAGATGAATTGATTACCAGCGATGATTACATCATGGCGCAGCGCGAAACGGCTGATATTCTAGCTTTAAGTATTAGGCGCCGTAAAAGCTTGATCGAACGAGTGACCTCTGGCGGTGCTACGCTGTTTAATCGCGCGCAAGCTCAGGCAACCGAGAAGCAGTACCCTAAATTGATGTAAAACTGGGTGATGCCACCCTAGCCAAGTTAAAGCGAAGAAAACTAAATAGAAAAGGAAGAACCACAACCGCAGGTGGTAGCAGCATTTGGGTTATTAACAATAAAACGGCTGCCTAGTAAGTCATCTTTAAAATCCACTTCAGCGTCTTCTAAATATTGCATGCTAAGTGGGTCAACCAACACCGCTACGCCATCTTGGTCTATCACGATATCATCTGGTAAAGTTTCTTCATCGAACTGAAAACCATACTGAAACCCAGAGCAACCTCCGCCTTGAATGTATACGCGAAATTTCAAATCATCTTGTTGTTTTTTGGCAATCAACACTTGGATACGACTAATCGCACTTTCGCTAACGGAAAAAGTTTCTACTGACATTTAGATTGTGCCTATGGCATTCATTTACACGTATTATTGGGCCAAAGAGGCATTTATTCAATGCCTAATTTTGAATCGTTAATTTAAATTAGGACGTGTCACTCTGAGCTATAAGTAAATCAGATTAGCCTCCATCTGTTATAATCGACCTAACAGGATTGGAAACTTTTCAACCCAACCATTGCCCAACAGCATTAGTCTCTGATCATTATTCATTAAGTAAAATATTTACCGCTATGACATATCAACATATCAAAATCCCCAGCACTGGAGAAAAAATCACTGTAACAAATGGTGAGCTACGAGTACCCGATCAACCTATTATAGGTTTCGTGGAAGGTGACGGCATCGGGCCAGATATTACTGCCGCAAGCTTACGTGTATTGGATGCCGCCATAGAAAAGGCTTATAAAGGTAATCGTCAGATTCAATGGTGTGAGCTTTATATGGGCGAAAAAGCCGCGGGCATCTATAACGGTGACTACTTTCCTGCTGAAACGCTAGAGGCCATTAGCGACTTACACGTTGCAATGAAGGGCCCACTTACCACGCCTATCGGCGGTGGCTTTCGTTCGTTAAATGTATCACTTCGTCAAGAAATGGATTTATACGCCTGTGTACGGCCCGTTAAATATTTTGACGGCGTGCCTTCCCCGTTGAAACACCCTGAAGATGTGGACGTGGTTATCTTTCGTGAAAACACTGAAGATGTTTACGCCGGAATTGAATACGAAAGTGGCACACCCGAAAACGAAAAGCTGGCCAAGTTTTTACGCGAAGAAATGGGTGCAGATTTTTTTGAAGGCGCTGGACTCGGCGTTAAACCGATCAGCTCATTTGGTTCAAAGCGCTTAATGCGTAAAGCCATTCAATATGCCATCGATAACAAACGCCCCAGTGTGACTATCGTACACAAAGGCAACATTATGAAGTTTACCGAAGGGGCTTTTCGTAACTGGGCTTACGAAGTGGCTAGCGAAGAGTTTGGCGAACAAACCATTACCGAAGACCAATTGTGGGATGATTATGATGGCGAAGTACCTACCGGTAAAATCGTCATCAAAGACCGCATTGCAGATATTATGTTTCAGTTGCTGCAACTACGACCTGCAGAATTTGACGTGATCGCCACTTCTAATTTGAACGGTGATTATCTCTCTGATGCCGTTGCAGCAGAGGTCGGCGGCATTGGCATTGCACCGGGAGCGAACATGGCCGATAACATCGGTGTGTTTGAAGCCACCCACGGCACCGCCCCAAAGTACGCCAACAAAAACAAAGTTAATCCTTCGTCCTTGTTGCTATCAGGCGTCATGATGCTCGAGTACCTAGGCTGGAAAGAAGCCGCAGATCTCATCCATGAAGCGTATCCAAAAGTGATCGCCGATAAAACTGTAACTTACGATTTTGCCCGTTTAATGGAAAATGCAACCACTGTTTCTACCAGTGAATTTGCAGACAAGTTAATAGAAAAGTTAACTTAAGCAACGACATTGCAGCTAAGTCAGCTGCTTATGCATAATGAGGGACTCCAATTGGAGTCCTTTTTATTGCTCGCAGCGCTCACGCCAGCGCCGCGCACCCTTCTATTAATTAGAGCACTTCCAATGGCACTTCTACCTTATTGGGCTTACTGTGTTATATGTCACATACTTCTTCGGAATAGACAGAGATAATACGGCTTCGGCTTAAGGATAAGCACGATTTAGTAATAAATCTTCTTTGCGAAAGCAAAGAGACAAGGTCACAGGGATTGCTCTTTTTGTGGAGCCCATTTATGGGCTCTGCAAAAATTCAACTCACTTACATCCCATCAGAGCTGGCCAATTAATTTGGCTCTCAGCAAATCGACATGCTTTGGAATACCATCTATCTAACTCCATATTATGTGGCATAAGACACATCATCACGAAAAGAAGTCAGTAATAATGCAGCCATCAACTTAGGGATAAGCGTAGTTTAGCAATAAATTATCATTCACTGAGAAGCAAAGAGACAAGGCCACAAGGAGCGCGCTTTTGCGGAGTCAACTTTTAGTGGGCCCTGCGATTAGAGGACTATTTATTGGATAAATAGCTAATTCGGTTTTTTAAAGGGTTGCATATTGCCTTAGTGTCACACTGCTCTGTGATAATAAGAACGGGCATTCAAGGTGGAGGTCACCGGGAGTGCAAATGCGAATAAAAGGATTAAACCGAATTGGGTTCCTCCCCCTACTAACAGAGGGTTGTGACTGAGATTGAGATTGCAACTTTGTTTACGATTGTTCAATTTGAAACAAATTCAATAATCTGGAGAAGCGCTTGATTGACACTTTTAGCCCTAATACCTTCTCTGTCGCCAGCAAATTCAAACTGCCGCACAGTGACCAGGTTGTTTGACCCAGCCACTGCGATACACACGGTACCTACCGGCTTTTCAGTCGAACCACCCGCTGGACCTGCAACCCCCGTAACGGACACTGCCAATTCAGCCTCACTATTTGCTAACCCGCCCTGCGCCATCTGCTTCGCCACTTCCTTACTCACCGCACCATATTCAGTAATCGATGCCATGCAAACGCCTACTTGGTCTTGTTTTGCTTGATTACTATAAGTGACAAATCCTCTATCAAACCAACTTGAGCTGCCATCAAAAGACGTGAACAGGCCAGCCAACAATCCGCCTGAACAGGATTCAACGGTTGTTATTTTAATGCCCGCCGCCTGTAACTTACAGGCGGCCGTCTGCGCCAAAGATTGATTATTGATCAACAGCGTTTGTTCATGCATAGATTTAATACGGGGGAAAAGTATCTTTTAATCTGTCACGCAGTTGCTGCAAACTGTGATCTTTAAGCACTTCTGCAGCTATGCGCTCGTCCATTTTAGTGCCTTTATCGCCATAGTGTACTAACAGCAGTTCAGACCTTTGCTTGGACAGTATTCTTTCTTGATGAAAACTCACTAGTGATTGCTGATCTATAGCCTGTAAAGCTTCGATCAAGTTTTCACGACTATTGAAATTTTCATTTTTTCGATCTATCTCTCGCCACGCTCTACGGGCAGCCTGATTGAGTGTTTTGTCCTTCTGTAAAAGTTGCGAAATGACGCCAGCTTTGGTGGTTTCTAGCTCCTTGGGTGTCAACGCTTGCAATTTTTCGAGATACGACTGCAAGAAAGTATCAACCAATTGCATGGTTTCGCCGACGCTGTGGCTACTACTTTGAATAGAAACTGCCATTGCCGGCACCTCTAATAGATTGAAAGCGAAGGCCTGGACCAAATACCCGATTTCGTTTTCTGTACGTAAGTTTTGGTAAAAATCTGGCCCCATTGCGGCGCTCAGTATCTGCGTTATCGCTTGCTCTTTGACACTCTTGTCTCGACCCTGAAAATATAAAGCCAAAGCACTGTCTGGATGAGTCAGTGACTTTTCTCGGTAGATAACTTGGCCGTTTGCAAATTGGCGCACCACAGATCGCGGAACGCCCGATTCACTTAATTTATCGTCAAACTGAGCACTTAATAAGCTCGCCAAGTTTTGCGTCTGTTCTTCGCTGACATTGCCCGCAGATAAGGTGGTGACTTGAATGTCTTTAAAGATGCGTTTCGAGTGTTCGAGCAGCTCTTTAAGCGTTATCGTACTTAAAGCAGTTAGCTCTTCTTCGGTAGACCAATTTGATGACAGGAGCACCTCATACACGCCGCTCATCAGCACATCAGATGGTCGCCCCTTGAAGGAGTTTTCCAATCCCTGTCGCAGGTTTTGCTTGATTTGCTCAAACTTTACTTCGGCCAATTCGTCGATAGACAGCGCCTCTAGAATGCGCTCTAACAAAGTGTGTTGCTTATCGCTATAACCACTAATACGGACGCTAAATCCGCGGCTATGTGGATACATGTCGTACCCAAGGCCTGCTAAATAAGCAGCGTAAGTAAAACTGTTTAACCCTTCATTGACAGCATCCACATAGAGTTGCGTTAATACCCCAGAGCGTGGGTCACTATTCGCGAAAGGTGATTGCACGCTAAAATAAAATTCTGATTTAGGTTGCTCATACTCTAGCAAAGTTTGGTGCCAAACATCCAAACCACTCGATGAATTAAGTAAAGTCGGATTTTTTTGCGCTAATTCGCCCGGTAAAAGATCAGTGTCAACTGGAATAAAGGGGTTAATCGATGGCATCTGCATCCAAGCGACTTGGCGTGCATTCTCCCAGAGTTGCAGGTCTGTTTTATCGATATCCACTAGGCTGAACTCAACATCATACCAAGGTGTTAATTTTTCTGATTGAAGGGAAGGGTCCACAATGCTAAGTAGCAAATTATGCGGCGTCATCGTCTCTAAATAAGCGCTAATCAATTCCTCATCGAATAATTTGTAGGAATACGGGGCGATCAATACCTCAGCAGCAGAAAACCGCTGTAGCCGAGAAGCCAAGCTCTGTGCCAAACTTTGCGGTGAGCTTTGCTCCATGAACTTAAAATCCAATTCCGCCAATTGTTTTTGCTCTTGAAAATACCTTTCCTTTATTCCTTGCTGCTTCACCAGTGCAAGATAACCAAAGAGCATTTCACCAATTTCATCAATATGCTTAAGTCCCTCAGGGCTGAGAGAAATACTGATATCAAAGCTCCCCTGCACTTCGTCCATATAACCACGGCCCGCACTCAAACCGTTGGCCCATGCTCGTTTCTTCAATTCGGCTAACAGCGAACCCTCTCCCTCATGGCCAATTAAATTGGACAAATAATGTAGCGGCTTGTTATCAACAAAAGAATCTGCGGAGGCAACGGGAAAACTAAATGTGACCCGGCGCGCTTCCTTTAGCGGCTTAAGCGTTAATTTTTTGGGCAAGACGCCAGGTAAAAACAGCGGCTCTGAAAACGATTCGCGTTCGGCTTGTGCTTTGGGCAACGCACTAAATTTTTCCACCACCCAAGTTCGCAATTGTTCAATAGGCTCTTTACTCACTACCACTAATCGCATTTTAGCGCTATGGTAGTGTTGTTTATAAAATGCGATTAAGTCGTCACGTACCAAGTCGTCTTCTCGATCGGCCAAAGTGTCTAAACTGCCGACTGAAAAACCAGTAGCCGGATGAGCAGGATTATAAACTTGGCCACGAGCAGCCCACAGACGGCGACCTTCATCTTTCACTCTAGCCCGGTACTCTGAATCCACCACAGAGCGTTCACGCTGGACATTGTCTTTGTTAAACAATGGGGCTATAAAAAATTGCGCGAATCGATCTAAAGCCGGCTCAAAAAAATCTGGGTCGATACTGAAATAGTAATTGGTATTGCTCAGCACGGTATAGGCATTGTTGCGCCCTCCATGCTGGCGAATGAATTTCTGATATTCTCCTGCCTCAGGGTATTTTTCGGTGCCGAGAAAAAGCATGTGCTCTAGATAGTGCGCCAAGCCTTCACGGTCATCTGGATCGTCACCGCTGCCTACATAAACATCCATTGCCGCTGCTGCTTCGTCTGCTTCTGCATCCGACACCAACATCACTTGCAGGCCATTGTCTAAAGTAAGAGGTGCATATTCGCGGTGATCTGCAGGGCTTTTAATCACTGGCGTCTCAGAGGAAGTTTCTGCCATTGCTGATTGCAGCATGGCAATCAACAGCAATGACCCAAAGCAACAATAAATGTGAACAAGGTGTTTATGCACGTTTTTTTATTCCATCAAAAAGAGTTATGAAGCCCTTAGGATACTTATTTTATAAACCTTACTGGGTTAATAATATTTAATGCTGAATAACAACAGATCACTGTGAAAAAATGCTGTACGAGCTAACCAGTCTCTAACATTTGCAAAAGAGTACTGCCTATCTGCTCCGCGCGCCAAGTACGTAACAATGGCAGATCACGCTCACCACGCACCAATAATTCGATTGAGTTACGGTTAGCCAACAAAGCGGGAGTTATTGACAATACCTCCGCAGACTCTCGAAGTTTGGACATTAACGCCTTCGATTGATTTCGCTGTGCACTGTCTAATGGCGAATGAACTGGCAAGGGTGATGCATTTTCAGCAGCCTGCTCGACCAACTGGATCAACGTTTTACCGTAGCGCTGCCGTTGTTTATCCGTCAATGATTCAAGTGAGTGAAGCCCTTGCATGTCAGTTGGTCCAGCTCGAGCTATTTCTACAATTGCTTGCTTACCCAGTACCCACTCTCTGGGCAAATCACGCTCTTGGGCTAATTGTTCACGCCAAGCCGATACAACTTGAACCACCCCTTGCGCTTTAGCGTCCATTGATTGTACTGATTTTATCCTGAGCCACGCCTGATTAATGGCATCTTCCTGCTCATAGCGCTTAACCAACACAGCACATTCGTCATAATGCCATTGTAATCGGCCTTTCTCGTCGAGCTGCTCCGACAATTGGTCAGTTAGCGCCTTCAAGTACACCACATCTAACTGAGCGTATTCAATTTGATCAGCGGTGAGTGGCCGTTGCAACCAATTGGTACGAGTTTGCTCCTTACTTAATTCAATTCCCAATCGGTCTTTAACAATGCCGGCGTATGAAATTTGATCTGCAGCGCCCATAAAACCCGCTGCGATTTGGGTATCAAATAAGGGACTGGGCACAAAACCCATCACTTGATTCAACACTTCCAAGTCTTGAGAGGCCGAATGCATGATTTTCAAACAGTCTGGGCTTTGCATAATGGTTGTAAAGGGTTCTAAATTTGATACCGCAACTGGGTCAATACAAGCACTGCCGTATTCACAAGTAACCTGAATGAGTGCTAGTTGTGCGTAATAAGTACGCTCCCGCATAAATTCAGTGTCGACCGCAATCCAATCTGCATTTGCTATTTGCGTACAGAATTGCGTTAATTTTTGATCAGAGTCGATATAATCGAAAGGTGCTATTTTCATAGCGCTAATTTTAGTTGGAACGGAGAAAAAAGTTTGACCAATTTAATCAGTAGTTTCTTTTTGGTATTCATCGCCAAAATGAAAGCCCAAGACATGCCCAGCCACGATAATGCGCTAAAAATAGCGGCAAGCTTGGCTTTCGTAACCGAGGTACTCGGCATTCTTCGCCAAGAAGCCTTGCCGTTAGCCGTGGTTTTGGCCGCTGCAAAATTGGCATTATTTGGCTTACTACTGTATTTCATACTTAAAATTCATTTAAAACCTGAGAGATGGAGCCAAACCATGACCGCCATCTTTGGCGCGCAGTTCGTGGTTAACTTGCTTAGCCTGCCTTTTATGTCGAAGCTTGTCGCCTTCATGGAAGAGTATCGTGAGTCTATTGAACAAGGATCGGCGATGGTGAATCTTTCCGGTGCACTTTTAGTCGTCGCAGCGTTGCAAATTTGGTTATTTGTACTAACCGTGCGCATCCTACGTGAATCCATGGAAATCTCAACCTTCCGAGCCACCATGAACACCTTTTTGATTATCTATTTACTGACATTGGCGATGAGTGCGTTAATTGGTGCGTTTAGCCCGTCAACGCCATTCACTCTGCCTAATTAAATCCGCGCATTGTGATCCAAATACTCGGCATTGCAGGCACCTTCATGGCGGGAATAGCATCCCTTGCCAAAGAGGCCGGAATGAAAGTCAGTGGTTGCGACGCAAACATCTATCCACCAATGAGCACCTTGCTTGACGCGTTGGATATTGGCGTGCAGCAGGGTTATGTGCCCACCACAATTCCAGCAGAGGTCACAGAGTTTGTAATCGGCAACGCGATGTCTCGGGGCAACCCGATGGTAGAGCATGTTTTGGAACACTCGCTTAGCTATACCTCTGGACCGCAATGGCTGTGCGATAACATCCTCAAAGGCCGGGAGACTTACGCCATTGCGGGAACCCACGGCAAAACTTCTACTTCGAGCATGCTGGCTTGGCTACTACAGTGTGGCAATTTAGACCCAGGGTTCTTAATTGGCGGTAAACCAGGTAACTTCGATCGATCAGCCCAGCTCGGAAAAGGCAAAGCCTTTGTTGTCGAGGCCGATGAATACGACACCGCCTTTTTTGACAAGCGTTCTAAATTCCTTCACTACCGCCCTACCGTGGCGGTGTTGAACAATCTCGAATTTGATCATGCCGATATTTTTGACGATTTAGATGCGATCAAAAAACAATTTCACCATTTAATTCGCACGGTACCTGGTAACGGCAGATTAATTGTCAATGCGGACGATTCGCATCTAGAAGAAACGTTGGCCATGGGTTCCTGGACCCCCATCATAACCTTCTCGACCACCAAAGCAAATTCAGACTGGTTTGCACAGGCAACAGAAAATGACGCTAGTTCATTTATTATTTACAAACACCAGACACTTTTTTGTGAGGTAAGTTGGAATTGTTTTGGCGAACACAATATGAGTAATGCCATCGCGGCGGTGGCGGCAGCTCACCACGCCGGTGTTAATGCCAAAACGGTGCAACTGGCGTTGAGCACATTCGTACTACCTGCTAAACGCTTACAGACACACGCGACAAAACGCGGATTCACCCTATATGAAGACTTTGCTCACCACCCTACTGCCATTGCAAAAACGTTAGAGACACTCAGAAAAAAACACCCAAACCAAAAATTGGTAGCCGTGCTCGAGCCACGGTCAAATACTATGCGAACCAGCGTGCATGCACAGACGCTACCACAAGCTTTGGCCTTGGCCTCTAGTGTATATTATCTTGAATCAGGTGATTTGGGTTGGTCACTGGCTAACGAGACGGGCCAATCACCAACTTATGCGTTTAGCACTGTAAAACAGGGCCTAGCTGAACTAGAATCAAACATCAGTTCCACCGACATTGTAGTCGTGATGAGCAATGGTGATTTTGGTGGCTTGGTTAGCGCCTTAACCAACATTGATTAAAGTTTTTTAATTTGAACTATTAGCCAACAAACAACACTAAGTTTTTACTTATTGTGCGCTGCCTTTACCACCTCCATGGGCAGTTCACGGTGAATTCACCCATTAGAGTTAAAATACTGAACAAACAACCAAACGATAAATTATGACTTTAAAACACGCTTTTTTAACCAGCTTAACCACCACTTTATTATTGGCTTTCTCCCCTGCAAACGCGCAAGACGCTTTTCAAGCAGGTAAACACTACGACGTAATGGAAGTCATTCAGCCAATCTCGACGGGTAGCAAAGTAGAAGTACTAGAATTATTTTGGTACCGCTGTCCGCACTGCAATGCACTAGAGGTACCATTGCAGAAATGGCTAAAAAACGGCAAGCCTGAAGAAGCAGAGTACGTTGCTTTCCCGGCTGTTATTAGTGAGCGTTGGGAACCCGCTGCTAGGTCTTTCTATACCCTAGAAGCCTTAGGCCTACTTGAGCAATTGCACGGCAAATTATTCTACGCTATCCACAGCGAGCGCCGACAAGTGACTTCAGCTAAGCAATTAGGCGCTTGGGTTGAGGAGCAAGGCGAGAGCAGTGCACAAGATGTAGTAGATACTTACGATTCTTTCGCCGTTAATACCAAAGTCAATTACGCCACCACCATGACAGGCAAGTACGGTATTTCAAGCGTCCCTGCTATTATCGTAGACGGAAAATACCGCACCAATGTTTCTCAAGCAGGTGATCACGACCGTCTTTTTGAGGTGATCAACTTCCTAGTTGCTAAAGCCGCTGCAGAACGCAGTAGTTAATTTAATTCAACCCTTATAAAGCTGGCGAGCCACCTCTCGCCAGCTTTTTTATGTCCGCTCTATTATGGCTCTATTATCAATTAAGGATTTAAGCATCGCTTTTGGCATTCATCGCCTGCTCGACAACGCCTCTTTGAGTATCAACTCCGGTGAACGCATTGGACTATTGGGCCGCAATGGTGAGGGCAAATCAACCTTGCTTAAAATCATTAGCGGAGCCATTCCTTATGACAGCGGTGAGTTACAAGGACTTGCTGATATCACCGTCGCCAAATTGGACCAAGCACCCAACTTACAATCGATGCAAAGTGTGTTTGAGGTCGTTGCCGAGGGCGTTGGCAGCACCGGCAACTGCATTGCTGAATATCGAAAAATCTCACAAAGCCCAGACCCTAGCAGTGACGATTTAGTGCGATTAGGTGATTTACAAAATACCATTGATAGCACCAATGGCTGGCAATACTTCAATAACATTGAAAAGGTTATCTCCAAGTTAGGTCTAGATGCCGACGCAGTGGTATCCACCTTATCAGGCGGTTGGCAACGCCGCGTATCGTTGGCGCGGGCACTAGCAGTTGAGCCTGATTTGCTGCTGTTAGACGAGCCGACCAACCATTTAGACATCGAATCTATTGCGTGGCTTGAAAACCACTTACTACAATTCAATGGCGCTATTTTATTCGTAACCCATGACCGGGCGTTTCTTGACCGCATTGCCACACGCATCATCGACTTAGACCGAGGCCAGCTGGTTTCTTGGGCAGGCGGTTACCAAGATTTTCTGCGACGCAAAGCCGCCTGGCTTGAAGAGGAAGGAAGGCAGAATGCCGAGTTTGATAAAAAACTCGCACAAGAAGAAACCTGGATTCGCCAAGGCATCAAAGCCCGACGCACTCGTAACGAAGGCAGAGTTAGGGCGCTGAAAACCTTACGCCAAGAACGCATGCAACGCCGTAGCCAGCAAGGGCAAATCAACATTAAGGTTGAGACAGGCGAACGCAGCGGTAAGCGCGTGATTGAGGCCAAGAATCTAAACTTGAGCTTTGCGTCAGAGAGTGGCACCAAGTGCATTGTTAAGGACTTCTCCACCACCATCTTACGCGGCGATCGCATCGGTCTAATCGGCCCTAACGGCGTCGGTAAAACCAGTTTAATCAAAGTGCTATTGGGCGAGCATGCCGCAGACAGTGGCGAACTTAAATTAGGCACGACATTGAGCGTGGCATACTTTGACCAACTGCGCGCCGCGGTTGATCCCAAGAAAACCATTGTTGAATTTATCGGTGAGGGGCGAGATGAAATAACCATCGGTAACCGCACCCGCCACGTTATCTCCTACCTAAGTGATTTCTTATTCACGCCTGCCCGCGCTCGCTCGCCTATTTCCAGCCTATCTGGTGGTGAACGCGCCCGCGTATTATTGGCTTATCTGTTCTCTAAACCCGTCAATTTATTGGTGATGGATGAACCCACCAATGATTTAGACATCGAAAGCCTAGAGCTACTAGAAGAATTGTTGATGGACTTTGAAGGCACCGTGTTATTAGTTAGCCACGATAGAACCTTTATGGATAACGTGATCACCAGCACATTTGCCTTTGAGGGCGAAGGAGTGATCAACGATTATGTCGGCGGCTATACCGATGCGATGGCGCAAATCGCAGCCAAGAACAAGGCCGAAAAACCGGCGCCCATTAAGCAAGTCACAACCACTAGCGCTCCACCTAAAGTCGTGTCAAAAAAGCTGAGCTACAATGATCAGCAAGAATTAAAGCAGTTGCCTGAGAAAATCGATACCTGCGAAAAGAAGATCGAACAGCTTACGCATAAAATTGCAGATGGCAGTCTTTTTAAAGACCACCCCGAAGAAGCCGTTAAAATTAACGAACAGCTATCGACATTGAGCAAAGCGTTAGAAACCCACTTTGATCGTTGGTCAGAGCTAGAATCCTAAAACACCAAAGATGAAATATTTAATGCAGGCGATACGCCTTCCGCTGGGTTACTTAATATTGGGTGTAAGCAAACTTACCCAACCTAGAGCCGCTAAGCATTCTCCAGAACAGCAAGCAGTACTTGACGCTGCTACAGCTGATTTGCAGTTATATCAATTCAAGCTATGCCCATTTTGCGTTAAAACGCGACGTGCGATTCATCGTTTAGGTTTGAATATTGAACTGCGCGACGCTCAGGGCAACGCCCAATGGCGCGAAGAATTGCTGACGCAAGGAGGGAAAATCAAAGTGCCAAGTTTGAGGATTGAGGATGAGGGCAAATCCACGACTTGGCTATATGAGTCTAATGAAATAATTGCTTACCTTGATGGACGGTTTGCTTGAGGAGTTAGACTCCGAGTCGGTATTCGAGATATTTGTTTGGTTCTTGTACACTCAGGCTGTGTGAAAACGGCATAAAACGACTCTTACTTCAATTCAGTCAGTTACTGAATTGAACTAAGAGTCGTTTTATAGAAGGAGAATCGCGTACCCAGTCGACTTTATTCCCTGCTCGAATAGAAGATTACATCTGCGACGATAGCCCAGTTAAGTTTATCGATACCTTTGTTGATGGGTTGATATTAATTGACTTAGGCTTTGCATCAGCTCAGCCGCAAGCCACAGTAACGCCAACCTATCACCCAGCAATGGTCCTCAAGCTTTATATTTATGGCTACCTTAATAAAGTTCAATGAAGCCGTAAACTAGAGCGTGAAGCTAATCGTAATCTTGAGTTGATATGGTTCCTCAATCGTTTGTCGCCCGACTTCAAAACCATCGCTGATTTGCGCAAAGATAACAGCCTCGGCATTAAAGGGTATTGCCGACAGTTCGTAATGCTTTGCAAGCAAATGAATCTATTTGCTGATTCATTGATTGCCATCGATGGCAGTCGCTTCGGCGCAGTTAACAACCGATATCGCCATTAGAAAATCAATAGGGTCAGGCTCGAATGGCACTAAGATAAGCATCTTCTGCATAGGTTTTAAGCCATTTTCTCCCCAAATTCACTCACATCCGGAAATGCTAAATGCCCTTAACTTAGTGCCATTCGGGTCAAGCTCGATTAAAAAGTATCAATAGAGTCTGATGGGATGAACCCACTCCTTTATCGGCATCACAATTTGCCATGATTGAGCGACTAATCACATTCAATCAGCGGAGCGAGTTCATGAAACAAGATATTACCCGAATCGGTATCGATCTAGCAAAAAACATCTTTCAAGTCTGTGCCACTAATTCAGACGGTAAAGTTATTTACAGAGACCTCAGCATAACTGACGTCTTTTGATGTGGTTTTCTGTAATTGCATTTTTTGAGAGGTATTTAGTGCATCAAGTGCGAGTATTTTTTAGTTTTGTTGGCGTTTTTGCCAATACTTCGTATTTTTGACGCAGCTATCCTGTACTTGCCGGGTCCGGTAGGCCGTAGAGCGTTAAAAACTTAGCGCCTTTACGAACGTTCGCCGCAAT
>JBLIOD010000007.1:0-83072 GCA_047639475.1 Gammaproteobacteria bacterium | reverse complement strand
CTTTAACGTCAGCAGCCGTTACTGCCTTACGCTTGCGGTTATAGCCGATGATGATATTACCTAGACGACGTTCTAGATCATGAATGTCGCTTGCCAAACAAAAGATCGCCATTACTTCAGAAGCAACCGTGATATCAAAACCAGTCTGACGTGGAAAACCATTGGTAACGCCGCCTAATGACGTAACGATATCACGTAGAGAGCGGTCATTCATATCAACTACTCGGCCCCAGTTAATACGACGCACGTCGATATCTAGTGCATTGTCCCAATAAATATGGTTATCAACTAAAGCAGACAATAGGTTATGTGCCGCGCCGATAGCGTGAAAATCACCTGTGAAATGCAAGTTAATGTCTTCCATTGGCACAACCTGAGCGTAACCGCCACCTGCGGCGCCGCCTTTCATTCCAAAGCATGGGCCTAAGCTAGGCTCACGCAGGCATGTCATTGTCTTTTTACCAATTCGGTTTAAACCATCACTTAGTCCGATAGAGGTAGTGGTTTTGCCTTCGCCAGCTGGCGTAGGGGAAATAGCCGTCACCAAGATTAACTTGCCGTCGGTATTACCTTGAATTGATTCGATGTAATCCAGACTTACTTTGGCTTTAGTGTGCCCAAAAGGCAATAGCGCATCTGAGGGAATAGAAAGCTTGTCTCCAATTTCGCCAATTGGCAGCATGGACGCTTCGCGAGCGATTTCGATATCTGATTTAGCCATGATAATGTTTTCGTTTAATAAAGTAGTTTAGTTGTGTAAGTTGGTAAGCCTGAGTTTTTAATGACAACGTCAATTTGACGCCATCGCATTTTACTTTCAAGTCATTGAGCCTAGTAGAGGTCATAAAACAGCCGCGAATTATAATTTATTTGAATACAAGTATCTAAATTAAAACCGCCTCTCGCAATTGTTAACTCTTTAATCTATCCCAATTCGCAATACTAGCACCTAAATAATAGTTTGCTTTTCATACTGCGACTTGAATAAGTCAAAAGAGTTAGTTAGCTCATTACAAAAAAATAAACTCATTGCATTACAC
Source organism: Gammaproteobacteria bacterium (assembly GCA_047639475.1). GTDB lineage: Bacteria > Pseudomonadota > Gammaproteobacteria > Arenicellales > Poriferihabitantaceae > JAAELZ01. Next base: position 82,032 of record JBLIOD010000007.1, on the reverse strand, counting down.
GCTTTTTCAGCGGTACCACAATGAGTTTGTTTTCTTACATAGGCATCTAAAGACATAATAAAAAACCGCTTTACTGAACAGGAGCGTCTCCAGTAAAGCGGTAACAGAAGTGTAAACTAGAACTTCTTGTATGCCTTTACTAAGTCCACCATTGGGTGGTCTTTAGACATTTGAAACTTGATTAGCAACTCACGTGCAATCATGTCTCGATCTTGCTGGTTATCCGGCAAATCAATCGTCTCTGGAATCTGCACCCAACCATTGATATTTCTATCAAATACGGCCGGTCTGCCTTCTTCATAGCCCATGTGAACGTCTTCCAACCAATTAAGGTCAGTCCAGCCCATAATATCCATGTACTTAGTTAAGAAAGGCGGGCAGCGATCCATGTCAGGCACCAAGTTAACGTCGTAACGATAACCAATGTGCTGACCGATCTCTTGCTCACGGTTAGAATCTAAACCGTCTTCTTCAATAAACTTATCGACATTTTCACTCATCATATAATCCTCTTAGAAGCGTGTCATATCAGGGCGACCAACTGTATGTTGGCTACCTGCTAATGGAACTTGCGCTAGCGCAGACGCTTCCATTGTTAAAGCCGCAATATCTTCTGGCTCTAATGAATGAATGTTTGTCTTGCCGCAAGCACGTGCTAACAACTGCGCTTCGATCGTTAAAGTGTGTAAGAAGTTATATACACGCTCGGCTGCCGCATCAGGGTTCAGACGCTTACGCAGTTCTGGATCCTGAGTCGCAACACCCACTGGGCAACGACCTGTGTGACAGTGATAACAATGACCAGCTTCTACGCCCATTTCATTCGGGAAATCAGCCTCGTCGATGTCTTTGTTACAGTTCAATGCCATCAAAGCTGAGTGACCGATCGCCACCGCGTCAGCGCCTAGAGCCAATGCTTTTGCTAAGTCACCACCGTTACGAATACCGCCAGCATAAACCAGTGAAATCTCACCCGACTTGCCCACGTCCTCAATTGCACGACGCGCTTGACGAATCGCGGCAATACCAGGAACGCCGGTTTCTTCAGTCGCTAAGTGAGGGCCAGCACCTGTGCCGCCTTCCATACCGTCGATGTAGATTGAATCCGGACCTGTTTTAGCGGCCATACGCACGTCATCATACACACGTGCTGCACCTAATTTAAGCTGAATTGGAATCTGACCATCAGTCGCTTCGCGAATTTCGTTGATCTTCAGTGCCAAATCATCAGGACCTAACCAATCAGGGTGACGCGCAGGTGAACGCTGGTCGATACCCGCAGGTAATGAACGCATTTCAGCTACTTGATCCGTTACCTTTTGGCCCATCAAGTGCCCCCCTAAACCCACCTTACAGCCTTGCCCGATGAAAAATTCAACGCAATCAGCTAAACGTAAATGGCTAGGGTTAAAGCCGTAACGAGATTGGATACACTGGTACATCCACTTCTCTGAATAACGACGCTCGTCAGGAATCATGCCGCCTTCACCAGAACAAGTTGCTGTTCCAGCCATAGTGGCGCCGCGCGCTAGCGCAGTTTTTGCTTCATAAGACAGTGCACCGAAACTCATACCTGTGATGTAAACAGGAATATCAAGTTCCAATGGTCGCTTACACATAGGACCGATAATGGTCTTGGTTAAGCACTTTTCACGATAACCTTCGATTACGAAGCGCGTTAGCGTACCGGGCATGAAAGTCAAATCGTCCCAAGATGGGATTTTCTTGAACAAAGAAAAGCCACGCATACGATAGCGGCCTAACTCTGCTTTTACATGGATATCATCCATCACCGCAGGCGGAAAGATAAAACTCTGACCTAGGTGGTTGGTATCTCTTTTAGTAGACATAATATTTCCTCTTTATAGGGTCAGTTAAAGAACTAGCTTCTTCTCAGAAGGCTCTAAGTTATCGTAGTTCCAAAGCTGCTTGCCTGATACGAATTTTTGCATTTTGTCGATGCTTCCGCAGGCTGGCTTAATGTTGTACATGCCTAACTTATGCGTTAGCCACTTAACGTCAACTTCATTCAATTCGCCAGGGACACAGTCAACACCACAATCTTCAACTTCACCGCCAACAAAAATGGTGCCGTCGTACATCGAGTCGCCTAAGTTCTTGCCTGCATTGCCGCAAATAACCATGCGGCCACGTTGCATCATGAAACCAGAGAAAGCGCCAGTGCGTCCACCCACAATAATGGTGCCGCCCTTTTGGTCGATGCCAGTACGTGAACCGACGTCGCCACGACAAACTAAGTCACCGCCGCGTATAGCCGCACCGAAAGTAGAACCTGCGTTCTCTTCGATAATAACGGTTCCCGCCATCATATTTTCAGCGCAAGACCAACCAACGCGGCCTGTGATAGTCACGTTTGGACCGTCGATCAAACCACAACCGAAATAGCCTAAGCTGCCGTCGATAGTCAGGTTCAAACGATTCAAAATACCCACACCTATCGCATGTTGAGACATTGGGTTGTTCAAAGTAATTGAACCCACGCCGTCTAACATCAACTCACGAATCTTGATATTGATTTCAGTGGGCAACATGTCTTTGGCATCGATAGTCGCTGACTTGTTATAGTCAACTTCCATGCCCCATGGGTAAGTGAAGTTCTCTTCTTCAGATGCGCTAAAAAAGCGCTGCTGAGTTCTGCCGCTTAACTGCTCGGCATGCAGTCCCATTTCATGGGATGTTTTCTCTACGCCTGCCATACTCTTACCTCGCCTTCATATGGGTCCCAAGTTTTAATACGCTCGGGGAAAATACTACGGATTGCTACTTCCTCTGATGCCAAGCCAACGAACGTATCGCTTTCATAGAGCACCATTGGTTTTGCCGCCATTACGTCTTTAGCCATGCCTAGCTGATCGCTAGTGGCTACTAAATAGGTGAATACACCGTCCAATTCATTGACACTGCGGTTCATAGCTTCTTCAAGCTCATCTCCTTTCTCCATGCGATCAGCGATGTACACCGCAATCAGCTCAGAGTCACAGTTAGAAACGAAACGGTGACCGTTACGCTCCATGGCGCGACGGAAAGTCCAGTAATTGGTCAACTGACCGTTGTGTACTACTGATACGTCGTTAAATGGGTATGCCCAATAGGGGTGAGCTGAACGGATATCAATATCTGATTCAGTCGCCATTCGGGTGTGACCAATTGCATGCGTGCCCTGAAAGCCGTTTAAAGAATACTGATCGCAAACAACACTGGCGTCGCCCAAGTCTTTGATTAGTTCAAGACCACGACCGATTGATAAAATCTCAGCACCTTCGACATCTTCTACATAGTCAGCTAGCTTGCGCATATCGCCGTCATAAGAAAAAGTGTAACGGTGCGCATATTCTGTCGCGATGTCTTTATCAATTATCTTTGCACCCAAAGAAAGTAAACGCCTGTCTACTTCTGCTTGACGCTCGATAACTTCTTGATGAATTTCAAAACCCGATTTCATGTCTTCTTGTTCTGCGCAAATAAAGCGCATCACGTACTGACTGTCATCGGGTGTACCGTATAACGCGTAGCCTGTTGAATCAGGCCCGCGGTGTTTAAGGGACTGCAGCATAGACGTCATTTCTGTGCCTATATCTGAGCTTTTACCCTTATGGATAAGTCCTGCGATTCCACACATAAAGCTAATCCTCTCTGGTTTATATTAAATTGTGTAGGTTGAACGTGACCCTCTGTCCGAGGACAGATAAGTTAAGAATCACGATGGATGGTGCGGCCGCATTGCTGCGACAGCACCGATTTCAGTTGTTGCTCCTATGTACCCGAGCTGGCTTTATGGCAAGCAATCGATGTAGTTTTCCATATCCCAATCAGACACGCTGTGGTTAAAACGCTCCCACTCGTCATTCTTGTAATGATGATAAACCCTGTACATTTCGTCAGGCATTGAAGACTTAATGACTTCGTCATTCTTCAACTCAGTCAAAGCGTCGCCTAATGTCATTGGTAACTTCTTAACGTCTTTACCTGCTTCCATTGCAGCGTAAATATTACGCTCTTCAGGGTCGCCTGGATCCAACTTGTTTTCAATACCATCTTCGAACGCTTTATAAATCGCACCGCCCATCAAGTAAGGATTAACCATTGAGTCAACAGAGCGATACTCAAAACGACCCGGCGCCGATACACGCAAGGCGCAGGTACGGTTTTGGTAGCCCCAATCAGCGAAGATAGGTGCCCAGAAACCGGTATCCCATAAGCGGCGATAAGAGTTAACCGTTGAAGAACCGATAGCCGTCATCGCCGGTAAATGCTTGATAACACCACCGATTGAATGTAAACCAATAGGTCCTGGCTTGTACTGGTCAAGTTCTGGAACTGGCATAAAGTGGTTGTGGCCGCCTTCTCTGTATGAGAACACGTCATCCATACCACCACGAATTTCTTGATGTAAGTTATTCACTTTCAGTTCGCCGCCTGTCCATAACGATACGTTATGGTGACAACCCGAAGCCGATACATTCATGAAAGGCTTGGACATGAAGCAAGCGTGTAAGCCTTTTTCACGTGCAACCTGTGCGCAAATTTGACGGTAAGTGGTTAGACGATCCGCATTTTTCAATACATCATCGAACTGCCAGTTTAGTTCTAACTGACCCGGGGCATCTTCGTGATCACCTTGGATCATGTCATAGCCCATCGCTTGGCCATACTCCATCACTTGCATGAAGGCAGGGCGTAGCTCTTCGAATTGGTCAATGTGATAACAATTTGGCTTGGTTACGCCGCCATTGACTTTCTTGTCCTCGTCTAGCGTTAACCACATCATTTCTGGCTCAGTACCGCAGCGCATGTGCATGTCATGCTTTTCTTGGAACTCAGCGTCGATACGCTTTAAGTTACCACGACAGTCTGATGTTAAGTGTTGACCTGGGTTAACTTTCTCTTCACGGTTACGGTAACAAGTACAGAAAACGCGTGCGATTCGCTTATCCCAAGGTAACTGACAGAAAGTCTCTGGGTCAGGAATACCCACCAACTCTGAAGCTTCTGGACCGTAACCAATATAATCGCCATGACGATCAACAAATAGGTTAGCAGTAGAACCGTAGACCAACTGGAAACCTTTCTCAGCGATGCGCTCCCAATGATCTGCAGGGATACCTTTACCAACGATACGACCCGTTACAGATACAAATTGGAAGTAAATATAAGTTACGCCGGTTTCTTTAATTTTCTCACGAACCTGCTTAACCAACTCTGCACGCCCTAGGGCGTTAACGGTTTGTTCTAGGTCGGTTGAATCTTGGGCATTAGCCATTTTCTCTCCTCTCTTGATTTATAAACTTGCAACTTTACAGTTGCGACTATTTTTGATTTTTTTGGAACAAATTACTTAACTACTCTGACAACGCCGTTAGCTCCATGGGAACGGGCTACTTGATACAGGGTGAAGCTTACCTTCCGCATATCGCGAGAATCTAAAAGGTTCTAACAATGCGCTAGGTTCACCACATAATTCTTGTGCGACTAATTTTCCTACACCAATCATCTTATAACCGTGATTTGAATCAGCGATTAGGTAGACGTTATCAACGAATTGATCGAATACTGGGAAGCTATCTGGCGTAAATGAACCAATTCCACCCGATGGCTCACTGCTGTAGTTAACCATTTGGCCTTCAAAACGCTTTTGACAATGCGCCAATGCAGACACCCACATGTGTGCGAAATCTTCGCCCACCACGAAATCAGGCGAATCAACGCCGTATGGATCAACCGCTACTTCGTCTGGAGGCGTGGTAATGGGGAACGGTGCTGCGCCGCCTTGAATGCCGTTAAAGTGAAAATCAGGCTTGTAGTAAATACCCCACATTTCATCTGTTACTAAGCTACCGTCAAGGTCTGAATATAGTGGCTCATTTGAGTCAACGTGAATAACAGGCGGTGCTTTGCCATCGTTGGTCTTTTGCATTTCTGGATCAACGCCCAAAGTGCCTTCTTGTAAAGACCAGTAAATCCACATCGGGATATCTGTATGAATGGTGCCGTCAGCAGCCTTGATATCTACTGTTTTTTGTAGGTCTAACATATCCCACATTTGCTTGGCCCACGGGCCAGGTGCGATAACCAATTGATCACACTGGATGTTGCCTTTATCGGTTATAACCGCACGCACTGCTTCAGAACCACTATCACGCTCAAAGCCAGTGACGGTAACGCCTGCTTGAATACGAACGCCCTCACCTTCTGCTTTCTTCGCTAAGCCGTACATTGCCTTAGTGTTGTTAGAGAAACCACCCTTCTTTTCATGTAGAACAGACGTGATGCCTTTCGCCTGCCAATCATGAAAGATGCCTTTCATGTAATCCATTGAATCTTTCTCACCTTCGATGAAGGTAGATTCATAACCAATTTCTTTTTGCTGTTTCGCAATAGTGGCAACATCATCATGCATGCTTTCTGGGCTTATCTGCATATAACCAACTGGATGGTAGCTAAAAGCTTCCATGTCGCTTTCCCATACTTCCACGCATTGCGCCATTAACTCACGCATTGCCGGTTGAAAGTAGTTATTACGTACTACACCACAAGCAATACCCGAAGCGCCGGCTGCAATAGAATCTTTGTCTATAATAAGTATATCACTACCGTCACCTTTACCTTGCGCCTTTAAGTTAAGCGCTAAATGATAAGCAGTACTAAGACCATGTATGCCTGCTCCTATGATTAAGTATTTCGCTGAAGTTGGTATTGCCATTGGAATATAATTGGTTCTCTTATGGTTTAATTTGAGGCTTTCTCACCCTCCTGTAACTATTAAATCACTTCACCGAAGCGCTTGCAAATGGCATAGAAGCCAATGTATGATAATATCGTATACCAGACATAGACCGTTTTAGTTTATTGGTACAGAGTTGTTCACATCGCGGAAACTCGCTTTCTTTATGACCCTAGAGATAACATTTAAAAGCATTAGCAGACAGCATGAACATAGAAGAACCACAACTCAGTCACGTCATTAAAGGCTCAACAGGTGTATACGTACACCTAAAGGAAGCCATCCTTAGCGGCCACTATCAATATGATGAACGATTACCCCCAGAGAGAGAACTGGCGGCCGCCTATAATGTAGCACGTGGCACAATACGCTCCGCTTTGCAGCGCTTAGAAAAATCTCATCTAGTCAGAATAAAAACCGGCAGCGGAACCTTTGCGATTTATAATCCGCAATTCCAAAAGGACGACATTGCTGAAGACACCAGCCCAATGGAGTTAATTCAGACGCGTATCGCTATCGAGCCTTATATAGTTAAGCTGGCAGTGACTAACGCCAGTAACCGTGACCTACGCCAACTAGAGGATGCGGTCACCCAATTGGAAAGAACTCGAGATGATTCGGATGCATTTTCAATAGCAGACGAAACCTTCCATCTGATATTAGCGCAATGCTCTCAAAACCCGTTGCTGATTTGGATGTATCAACGCATCAATGATATACGCAGCCATACCCAATGGACTGCACGCAAAGACAATGTACTGACACCCGAAGCCATAGATCATTACAACATGCAACATCGCGCCATGTTAAGCGCTATCAAGCGCCGCGATGCGCCGCGAGCCATGGAAATAATGACTGAACATTTACGCCGAGCACGTGCAGATTTGGACGGCACGCTTTAAAAAGCGCTAAAGAAGTATTCAGCTATGACTTATGGGCATAGCAAAGAACAGTAAATTGGTCTATGCCCATCTAGCTTACTCTAGTATGGCCGACCCATAAGAACACGATCGTGAGGTTGGTCTTTGTTTGCCACATAAGAAAGAGTCTGATCCATTAACTCAGTTTGCTGTTCGTTATTGGACCAACTATTGGTATATATTTGGCATCATTTTAGCTATTCCAGTAGTGCTCCAATATCTCTATAGTCGCCCTTAATGTTAATAACTTTTGGAACGCTGGCATTCCGGCACGCTTCAGTTATTTCAAATTAAAACCAAAAATTGGTAAGATTCAGTTTTTCCTAGCTTCTAAATTATTCCCACGAGGTCACCATCATGAAAAGATTACAATCCGAACTAGCTTCACGCCATCGTGCTTTAGGTTCAAACCTTGAAGATTGGATTGGTGTCGGCACTGCCTGGACTTATTCTTCAGACGCCCGAGATGAGCATGACGCTATTCGAGAACGCGCAGGCTTGTTTGATGTATCTGGTTTAATGAAAGCTTGGGTAACAGGGCCAGATGCCCAAGCCGTTGTTGATCACATCTTTACTCGTGACATGAAAAAAGTGAAACCCGGCAAATCAGCCTATGGTTTAGTGCTTACTGAAGAAGGCACCATCACTGATGACGCCATCATTGCATGTTTTGATACAGAGCGTTACTTAGTGGCACATGGCTCTGGTCACGCCCTGGAAATGCTTAATGAAAGCGCTAAAGGTTTAAATGCGACCGTCGAGCAGACCGACGCCATCCAAGATGTTTCGCTTCAAGGGCCAAAAGCACTGGAAATATTGGCGCCTCACACACCACTTGATCTAGCGGGCCTTAAGTTCTTCAGCCAAGCTGAAACCACGTTATTTGGAATCGACGTGATCATTTCACGAACGGGTTATTCAGGCGAGCGCGGCTATGAAGTCTATTCAAAGCGTGAAGATATTTGCGAAATTTGGGACAAGATTCTAGAAGCAGGCAGCGATGCCGGCGTAATGCCTTGCTCATTTGCTTGCTTGGACAAAATTCGCATCGAATCTGCTTTATTGTTCTACCCCTATGACATGAATGAATCGATCACCCCATGGGAAGTAGACCTTGGCTTTGCAGTTAGCAAAACCAAAGGTGATTTCCGCGGCAAAGAAGCTTTATTAGCCAGCGAAGGTAAAGAGAACGTTAAGCTAGTCGGCCTCGTAGTTGATCACACTGATTTAGTGGGTGAAGGGGATGAACTACATATTGATGGTAAGCGAGTGGGTACACTTAATAGTACTATCTGGTCGCACCGCATGGGCAAATCATTGGCCCTTGGTCACTTACCGGTTGGTCAAAATGCCGTAGGCACAAAAGTAGACGTTAGGGGCGATGTTAATTGCACCGCAACGATCACGTCTATCTCATTTTATGACCCTGAAAAGCTGAAAATGCGCGGCTAATCTAAGCCTGACCACAGCATCTATTGCTCGGCGTAACCTCTCCTTATTTCATTTAAGTCGTTATTTGCTGTGTCGAGCTTTGCTTAATCCTAACCATTAGAGATTGCAGCACAAATAACAACGATCGTACTCAAGAGTAAGTCGTTAAAAACCCACTAAAAATGCCCATTTATAAACATAAACACCGCATTTTCGTTCGTTTTAGCCTAGTCTTTTCTGCGTTCGCTACGTTATGCTGCAACCTCCACTATTTATTGAATTTTACAAATGGCAGAAACCACTTCTGGAATTCGTAGCAAGCCACAATACACTAAGCTTCAACATGACCCGTTGTCACGTTGGAATTTATTCATTGGCGAAGGGGATGGCTTAATCGGCTTGATCAATTTATTGAACAACAGCGACACCATTTCTTCGGCTGCCACTACGTTCTTATATACCGGCAAAGACGTTGAAAAGGCTTATGCTCAAGCTTACTTTACAACAGACCGTTGCTCAAAAGTAAGCCGATTTGAAGACAAGGATGCGTTACTTGCAGCCTTACCTAACATTTTAGAAAAAAGCTTTATGGGGTTGCGCTTATACATCAGTGGCTCTGAAGCCTTCTTATGGAAAATCCATCAACTTGCCAGCAAACACGGCATGCATAAAAGTGAAATAAACATGGAGCTGAACGGCTCTTCTGCACGTCAAGTGTATTGCCCACACTGCGAAACACTTAATGAAGGCGTTACAACAGATATCTCAGAGTGTAATGGCTGCGGCTTATCACTCATTAACATTGACCATTTTTCACGTGAGATGGGCGCTTATTTAGGCTTTCGCGTCGATGCGGAAAGCCCAGGCACCATTCCTAAAAAACAAGAGCTCTACAAATGACCACCAACTTTTCAATTCCTGTAACGGTTATTAATGTTGAGCAGTTAACGCCCATAATCAAAGGCTTTACCTTTGAACGTAACGACGGCGAGCCGTTTACACCTTTCTCAGCAGGCAGCCATATCGTGGTCAGCATGGATGATGAACAGCGCAGCTATAAAAACCCGTACTCTTTAGTTAGAAACTCGCCCGACTTCAAACAATACCAAATAGCGGTTCGCCGAGAAGCAAATGGACGAGGTGGTTCTGCGTACATGCACGATGAGGTAGAGGTAGGATCGCAGCTTGAAGTCGGTAATCCATTTAATTTATTCCCAGTACACTGGTTAGCACACAAACATTTATTTATAGCGGGCGGCGTAGGCATTACCCCTTTCATGGCATTTATTCGTGACATGAAAATGACCAACTCCCCTTTCGAGTTGCACTACGCAGTGCGAAATGCCAAGCATGGGCCATTTGTTGCAGAACTCGTTGAGAATAATCTGAAAGAGGTGTTCATATACGATCGCGGCGAAGATCAAGTTTTAGATTTCAAGCAGTTGCTTAGTAAGCAACCATTAGGAACACATGTCTATGTATGTGGCCCGCACCGCATGGTGGAAGATGTCTTGCGTATTGCGGAAAGCAGAGGGTGGCCACAATCGGCCATACACAGTGAAGAATTTAAAGCTCCTGATGCAGGCCAACCATTTAGCGTGAAGCTCGCCCGCTCACAACGCGATGTGCACGTGAGCGAACGCGAGAGCTTGTTAGAAGCCTTAGAACGAACCGGAGTCGAGGTACCCTATTCTTGTCGCGGTGGCGCCTGTGGGTTTTGTAAAACTGATGTTGTATCAGGAGAACCCGAGCACCGTGATTACTACCTAAGCGACGAAGAAAAGGCAGCGAACAATTGCATTATGCCTTGCATTTCTAGAGCGATCAATGATGACCTAGTCCTTGATCTTTAACCGCCATACAACCCATTCTATTTAAATGAACATCGCTATGAAGCCAGCGCAAAGCATGCGCGGCAAATTCACCTATAACAATAGCCCAGAAGCGCTTAAACGCTTCCCCTTCCCTTTCCCTGAAGACGATTACATGTATAGCGTCAACATGGAGATGCATGACGGAGGCGACCCTGGTTCGATCTTCGAACATGCTTTTGATGTTGACGAACATTACCTTTCAGAAATGGAAGAGCGTAGAACCGTGTTGGAGAAAGACCCACGACGTTACGCTTCGCTATCCCATATGGACCTGCACGAGTGGGATGTATTCGAGCTAATAATGGAGTCCAACTCGCGCGATTACCCTGAACATTTCACGTTGACCAAAGACGGCGACAACTGGGTATGGGAGAATAAACCGCTTGGCATTAAAGACAGCTTCGTGTTTGGCAACAAAAATACCCTGCCTTATGCCCCACTCGAGTATATCGCCCGCCAAAATCAAGGTGACCTAGTCGTACTAGACCAACGAGAGAATGACTTATTTGCCGACTCTTTAGTGGCTACCAGTGTAGCGGATTGGAGCGGTAATTTTGACGTTGGCATGTCTTTTAGTCAATGGCACGGCCCGGTACCTGTGGCCCATGAACTAGGCGTATTTGACCGTGCGCTAAAATACCTACTGATGATCAGGCTAGGTCAACCAGTACGGCGTTTAAACTGGACGCTAACCATTAATCCTCGCATGGACAGTTCTCCTGAAACGTATCATGAGTGGGGCGTAGACAGGTCTACGGTCACCGCCGAAAATGCGGGGCAGTTAGTGCATTTACGCGTTGAATTACAGGGGTTGTTTCGTTTACCTCGAAGCAATGGCATGCTATTTAGTGTGCGCGGCTATCTCGCGTCAATGGAAGATTTATGTAACGAAAACCCAGACTGGGCAAAGCGCTTGTATAAAGTCATTAAGGGCTTACACCCCAAATTAGCGGACTATAAAGGGGTCACGCCTTATCATAAAGAATTGGTCACCTGGCTATCCCAATACCAATAACGTTATTACTAGGCTAGTGCCTGGTTAAAAAACCGTCGCACCTAAACTTCCTTACACAGGCCTTGTTTTAATTCAACATTCCGAAAAGCGAGGGGCAATGCCCCTTCCATCCCTTAGCATAAGTCAGCCGCTCTGATTCCAGCCAAGTTTGATATCTTTCATTAAAATGGATTTTGGACCGCATCAGGATTTGCGTCAAACAGGAAAAACTGACTAAAGCACAGCACACCAATCTCATTGGCTCTAAAATCTGAGCCGTAAAATGGGTTCGCTGAAAGGGGAATCAGCTTCATGGTGAAATAGGCCGCGGTAAAAGTCGTTTTGTGTCAGATTACTTCCATGCGCCTGTAAAACTGTAGCGCAATGGTGATCGTCTTAAGTTGCCGATCTTTGAATGTGAGCACACTCACGATATTCGGCTGTCGATTCAATATTAAGCGTATATAAGTACCCTATCATGTAGATGATACTCCCTGCCTAAACATGGTTTTCCAAGTGCAAGACAAGCGCGTCATGTTGTGCGCGATAGCGGTTTCAAACACAGTATAACTAATAGCCACGTCGTCGAAAACGTCTAAATGGCAATCAAAATACTTCTACTCTAAACACTCAAACTTACAGAATGAGGTCTTTTATTCAACTTGCGCAAGGGAAGCATACCGCCTAATTTGCAAAGCTTTCAAGTAACAGGCTAATGCCTGCAGATTCTGCAGGCATAGCGTCGCCAACTTCAAAATTCTTACGACTAAAGTTAACCAAAGGTTTGGTTTGGTTAACTAAAGCAAACCGAATTTCTATTTACACATCAAGCGCGTTGTTACGTTCCCAAGCAGTAAAATGGGAACAATAATCGTTCCACTCAATCATGCGCAATTTCACATAAGCTTTGGAAAACTCCATACCTAAAGCTTCTTGCAGGCCCTTGTCCTTTTCGAAAGCGCGCAAGGCATCTAGTAAGTTAAGCGGCAATAATGGTGCCCCTTTTACTTTATGGCCATCTTTATACATATCAATGTCATAACGTTTACCGGGGTCAAGCTCATTGCGTATGCCGTCTAAGCCAGCCGCTAAGATAACCGCTTGCAGTAGATAAGGATTCGCCGCGCCATCAGCTAAACGGAACTCAAAACGTCCTGGAGCAGGAACACGCACCATGTGAGTGCGGTTGTTTCCTGTCCATGTTACTGAGTTCGGTGCCCATGTGGCGCCAGACATAGTACGCGGCGCGTTAATTCGCTTGTATGAGTTAACCGTTGGGTTAGTAATCGCTGCCAAGGCAGAAGCGTGCTTCATGATACCACCCAAGAAATGACGCCCTTTTTCCGCTAAACCTAACTCCATTGAGTCGTCTGCAAATAAGTTTACCTTGCCGTCCATGTCCCAAACAGACACGTGAGCATGACAACCATTACCCGTTAGGCCTTCAATTGGCTTAGGCATAAATGTCGCACGTAAACCGTGCTTTTCAGCGATCGACTTGGTCATAAACTTGAAGAATGAATGCTTATCAGCCGTAATCAATACGTCATCATATTCCCAGTTCATCTCGAATTGGCCATTGGCGTCTTCGTGGTCATTCTGGTATGGCTTCCAGCCAAGCTCTAACATGGCATCGCAAATTTCAGTGATAACGTCATAACGACGCATTACCGCTTGCTGGTCATAACATGACTTTTCGGCTGTATCGAATTTATCCGCAATTTGATCGCCTTCTGGTGTCAATAAAAAGAATTCAGCTTCAACACCCGTTTTAACGCGCAACCCTAACTCAGCTGCTTCACCAATGAGTTTATTTAAAATATTACGTGGTGCTTGGTCGACCGTCTTACCTTCCATCATGCAGTTACCCGCAAGCCACGCGACTTCTGGCTTCCAAGGGAGTTGAATTACCGACTCTGGGTCTGGCAATGACAACATATCTGGGTGCGCTGGGGTCAAGTCCATCCAAGTTGCGAAGCCAGCAAAGCCCGCTCCATTTTCTTGCATTTCTGCGATAGCTGGTGCCGGTACCAATTTTGCCCGCTGTCCACCGAATAAATCGGTGTACGTCACCATAAAGTACTTAATGCCTTTTTCTTTGGCAAATTTTGCTAAATCTGTAGCCATGATATCTCTCTCTTAATGTTCATTTTTTGTCAATTTCCAGTAAGGCGGTTTAATAACCACCCTTTCCTGGAACCCAGTTAGTGCCCGCTAAAGGTACGCCAGACATCGCGGCGGCTTCAACAGTTAATGCACACATATCTTCTGGCTCAAGATTCAATACATGGCTTTTTCCGCATGCGCGGGCCATAGTTTGAACTTCAAGCGCCATTACCTTAAGGTAATTAGACAAACGGCGACCACCTAATTCAGGGTCGAAACGCTTCATCAAATCTGGGTCTTGCGTAGTAATGCCTGCTGGATCTTGGCCTTCATGCCAGTCATCGTAAGCGCCCGCAGTTGAACCTAATGCGTTGTACTCAGCTTCCCACTTAGGGTCGTTATCACCAATCGCAATCAGAGCACCAGTTCCAATAGAGACTGCATCCGCACCCAGTGCCAATGCTTTACCGACGTCAGCACCGTTGCGAATTCCGCCAGAAACAATTAACTGTACTTCTCGGTGCATGCCTAAGTCTTGCAGCGCCTGAACAGCAGGGCGAATACAAGCCAATATTGGCTGACCAACATGCTCAATGAATACTTCTTGCGTCGCCGCAGTACCGCCTTGCATACCATCAAGCACTACCACGTCAGCGCCGGCTTTAACCGCCAGTGCTGTATCGTAATAGGGACGTGCACCCCCTACTTTAATGTAGATAGGTACCTGCCAATTAGTAATTTCGCGTAGTTCAAGTATTTTGATCTCAAGGTCATCTGGACCCGTCCAATCAGGATGACGACACGCAGAGCGTTGATCGATGCCTTTTGGCAAGTTACGCATATGAGCAACACGGTCAGAAATTTTCTGCCCTAGCAACATACCGCCGCCGCCTGGCTTAGCGCCTTGCCCGACAACTACTTCAATCGCATCAGCGCGACGCAGGTCATTGGGGTTCATGCCGTAACGTGAAGGTAAGTACTGATATACAAGTTTAGACGAATGTCCTCGTTCTTCTTCAGTCATACCGCCGTCACCGGTTGTGGTAGACGTACCCGCCGCCGTTGCACCGCGACCCAGTGCTTCTTTGGCACCGCCTGACAATGAGCCAAAACTCATTCCAGCAATCGTGATCGGAATGTCCAATTCAATTGGCTTCTTAGCGTAACGGGTTCCTAGAACCACTTTGGTATCACACTTTTCACGGTATCCTTCAAGCGGGTAACGTGACATCGACGCGCCTAAGAAAGTTAAGTCGTCAAAGTGAGGTAGTTTACGTTTGCTACCACCACCACGAATATCGTATATGCCGGTTGCCGCTGCACGACGAATTTCAGAATTGGTGTATTCGTCAAATGTCCAAGCCTGTCTTGGAAGTGTATTGGGTTTATCTTGGGGTTTGTCACTCATGCTCATATCCTCTAGTAAGCGTTGGCGTTGTCAATATTGAAGTTGTACAGCGTTCTTGCAGAACCGTACCGCGTGAATTCTTCTGCTTTCGCGTCCGCTCCACTGCGCTCTAATAAATCAGTTAATGTGGCGATATGCTCTGAGCGCATTTCTTTTGCAATGCAATCTGCACCCAAACTTTTAACCGTACCACGCACAAATAAACCTGCTTCATAACATGAGTCGCCTAATGCGTCTCCTGCATCACCCAACACAACCAAGTTACCAGATTGCGCCATAAACGCTGACATGTGGCCAATGTTGCCATGTACCACGATGTCGACACCTTTCATCGAGATACCGCAACGTGAAGAAGCATTGCCTTTAATCACTAACAAGCCGCCGTGAGCAGTTGCGCCCGCATATTGGCTGGCGTTACCTTCAACGATCACTGAACCTGACATCATGTTCTCAGCCACACCTGGGCCAACAGAACCGGTTACGCGTACGGTCGCTTCTTGATTCATACCAGCGCAGTAGTAGCCAGTCGAACCGTCGATAGTGACATCGATATTGTTTTTCAGTCCAACCGCCAAGGCGTGACTGCCTTTTGAGTTAATGACTTCATATTCGCCAGACTCGGCTTCTTGCAAAGTTGAATTAAGCTCTCTTAAATCTTGTTGTTCTAAATTAATAGTTTGCATTTTTCTAGTGCTCCCAAAAGTAAACGGTGGCTGGCTCTGGCTCCCATACTTTGGCATTTTCGATGCCAGGTAGGTTAACTAGGGCTCTATACTCTGAGCCAAACGCGACATATTGATCAGTTTCAGCCAATACCGCTGGCTTACAAGCAATCGGGTCACGCAGCACACCGAAACCGTCTTTGGTACCGACGACGAAGGTATAAAAACCATCGAGATCTTCAAGGCCCGCTTCTAGGGCTTCGCCTAAGTTGCTGCCCTCTTGCATTTTGTGGCTCAAATAAGCTGCAGCGACTTCGGTATCATTCTCTGTTTCAAAAGTCATGCCATCACGAATCAAACGACGACGTAAGCTATTGTGGTTAGACATAGAACCGTTATGCACTAAACATTGGTCTGCTCCCGTAGAGAACGGGTGCGCGCCAAGTGTCGTAACCGCTGACTCTGTCGCCATGCGAGTGTGGCCAATTGCGTGACTACCTGTCATACTTTCTAAGTTAAAGCGTGCAGCAACATCTACCGGCAGCCCCACTTCTTTGTATATTTCTATCGTATCGCCTGCACTCATTACACGCACATTTGATCTAATTTCTTTCAATGCTAGGCGGGCAGCCGCAACCGACTCCGATGGCAAATCAATAACCGCATGGGTATCAATCGTGGCAACCGCGACTTTGACGCCAATAGCAGCTTCTAGATCTGCTGCCAAGGTTTCATAGTCATCCGAAGCAGTATCCGACTGCACTGTGATTTTAGACATTCCTTTATCTTCCGCACCATATATTGCGATGCCCGCACTATCTGGGCCACGGTCCGTCATTGTTACCAGCATCTCTGAAAGCATTTGCCCCAGCTGCGGTTCCAAAGACTTATCTTTTAAAAATAGTCCAACAATTCCACACATAAGTTTTAAACTCCTCTAGGTAGTTAGTTTTAAGACGACAACATCGTCGATTTGAAAAATTAGTGATTCCACTCCCTCTGCAGGAAATGATCGCTGTTTATTGATACTCAAACACCCGTATCGACATCTGATTACTGAGACAGGTACGTTCAACTTGTAACGTGATATTAGGAATACCAAATTCTGATCAATTTATTCATTTAAATAAATAAATTATCATCTTATTAAAAGTGTATAGTAGTTATAACGGGGTTCACATAACCGTGTCAAATCGTTTATGCCTACGCATGTTGTTTGGTATAGCATGGGTTTGAACCATAGTTTTGATAGAGTTAGGCTATGTTTTGCACCCACCGATACTGGAGAATCCGATTTTTGCAAAGCATTTTGGTACAACTCAAACCTGTCCGACAATTATATAGAATTTTCTAAAGCGAGAATGAAAAACACAATTTCAAAATTCAACAAGCTAGAACAGAACCCTCACGCAATCAGAACGGAGAACGAAAAGGTTCTAGAAATCGCTATCGGCCGGGAGGTTAAAAACTTGAGAGTGAAACGTAAAATGACCGTTTCCGAACTGGCGGATGCAACTGGCGTTTCAATTGGCATGCTGTCGAAGATTGAAAATGGCCTCACTTCGCCGTCTTTAACCACTATTCAGAGCTTGGCTTACGCATTACAAGTACCACTGACCACTTTCTTCAAACGCTTTGAAGAAACTCGCAGCGCTATGCATGTAAAAGCAGGAGAAGGCATCGAAGTTGAACGCGTAGGCACGCGATCTGGGCATCAATACAGTTTGCTGGGCCACATACCGGGAAACTTCAGCGGCGTAACCGTAGAACCCTATCTAATAGTTTTAACCGATAAATCTGACAAGTTCCCTGCATTTCAACACGAAGGAATTGAATTCATTTACATGCTGGAAGGTTGCGTCGATTATCGCCATGCAGACAAAAACTATCGACTAAACCCTGGTGATTGTTTATTTTTTGACGCCGACGCCCCGCACGGCCCAGATGAATCAATAACGCTTCCAGTGAAGTTTCTCTCTGTTATCTCTTATCAGCAAGCAGCGACCGCTACTCCAGGAGCATAACTACAACCAGTGTAGTCTTAGTTATTCAATTATTTCACTACCGTGACTATTTTCGGTCAACATACCTTAAGCTCATTTGGAAACATTCTCATTTATCCAAATCTCTGGTTAGGCCGTACTTGTGCCAATAGAAGACCAGTGATAGACCAGACGTATACAAAAGTAAATCTTCATGTAGAATGAAAATTGGCTGGAGATACAAAAATAAATTCAGTCACGTATTCGTTTATTTAGTGCACACCCGCAATTTAAATTTATGACTACACAACAAGCAGGCAAGCCTAAAGTCAGCAATAATTATCAGGCTCGCAACCACCTAAAACCTATCAATTCTGAGGAGACCACAACATGACCCCTGAAGAACTTCAAGCATCGATTACCGCTGCTAACTCCATTAACTTGGAGGTCTATTACTATTGGGCCACGGCCATCATGATATTAATTCATGCCGGCTTTTTAATGTATGAAATGGGCGCGTCACGCGTAAAGCATACTCTCGCGTCAGGTACTAAAAATATCTTGGCATTCGCATTCATGATCCCAACTTTTTGGGCTTTCGGTTGGTGGATTTACTTGGCCATGACCAATGGTTTCATGCCTGATTTCGCTGCCGGTGCCGGCGGTGTTCCTTGGGGTGACTCTATGGGCCCGAACATGCAAGATAACGCCACTGGCGTATTTGTAGGCGCGTTCACGTTGTTTGCGTGCACTACTGCTTCTATCTTGTCTGGTGCGGTAATTGAGCGTATCCGGATGGCTGCATTCATCCTACTGGCCGTAATCTTAGGTTCAGTGGCTTGGGTTCTTTCAGCTTCTTGGGGCTGGCATTACTTAGGTTGGATGGTAACAAGCTGGGGTTATCACGATTTCGGTGCATCAGGTGTGGTACACATGATCTCTGGGTTCTTCGCATTAGGCGTATTGATCAACCTTGGACCAAGAATCGGCAAATTTAATGCTGACGGCTCTGCTAACGCCATTAGAGGCCACAGCTTACCGATGACGGCAACTGGCTTAATGTTGATTGTTGTTGGTTTCTTTGGTTTCCTAGGCGCTTGCGTTATCTTCCCAGGTACTCCTGTCAGTTTCCATGAAACTCAGTGGACTAATATCTACGGCGGCCCAACTACCTTATCTGCAATCTGCTTCAACACGCTAATGGCTGTCGCAGGCGGCATCATTGGTTGTTATGTGGCTACGCGTGATCCTTTCTGGATGATGTCAGGTGCACTTTGCGGCGTTATCTCAGCCGCATCTGGCTTAGACATGTACTACCCAGGTTTGGCATTTGCTATCGCATTTGCTGGTGGCCTACTAGGCCCTTGGGCAGCAGGCATGATTGAAAAAATGGGCATTGATGACGCCGTAGGCGCCGTCGCAGTCCACGGAGTTTGTGGTGTTTGGGGCGTACTCGCTGCCGGTATCTTCTTAGGCGGTTACCCAGCATTTTCACCAGATATTCCAGCAATTACATTCGGCGGCCAATTCAAAGGCATGATCGTAATGGGGCTACTTGGCTTTGTTCCGGGCTACGTTATTTCGCTAATCATGAAAATGATGGGCGTACTACGTGCAAGTGACGCCGTTCAGTTAGCAGGTATGGACGTCGAAGTAGTCGGCGATGCGTATCCTGAAGAAATTAAATCTTAATTAATAGAGGACAATAACATGTTTAATTCAAGTCCAATTACAACTTGGGAAGGCGCCGCAGCATTTTTTCCGTATGCGGGAAGTGGTGGCGCTGTATTTTGGTTCTGGGTATGTATGGCATTACTCGTAGTGCCTTTATATACCGCCTTCAAGGCTGAAAAAGCGGCTGAGTCTACTCACGGCTAATCACCTTAAACAATAAGAAAAAGTGCCTTTCAAAAGGGCATTGGCCGCAATCTTTCGAGGTTGCGGCTTTTTTATGCCTGTCGTATCAACACCGCGTAAATCACTTCAAACAAGGATAATGCACGCCAATTTAAGAGATAACCAACTGATGGCTAATTCGTAAAACAGCACTCATACCGAATGCACATGTAGGACCCACCAGTGAATGGTAGTAGGTAGTAGGTAGTAGAAGGTATTAAGCGACAGGTGAGTCGCTTTTGAAGGTCAACAGAGTACAGACACACTGCAGGCTAGTTAGTACAAAAAGCTTGGTCTAGCTTTTCTTTTTCCGTTGGATGTATCGCCCGACACCAATCAAGCTAATGATCACCCAGAAAATTTCGATCATGGCAGCCGCCAGATTGAACTCCACCGTCAACGAAATCAGTATTAGGGAAGCCCCCAATAGGTTAATCAGAGAAAACTTTAGCGTCTCGCTATCAATCTTGCCGACTTGCAGCAAGAAGTAGCAACCCACAATGCACAGCACACCTGCATTTCCAACAATATCATGCCAACCGATCTGCATTTAACGCACCGAGTGTAAATAATAGGCTGTCATTAGGTAAAATTAGGCCTCAATCAAAACAGCACGAAAATCATTAACATTGGTAAAGGTGGGGCCAGTATCAATAATATTCCCCAGTGCAGTAAAAAAGGTATAGCTATCGTGTTGCTCACAAGCGCTTGCATAACTTAACCCCGCCTGCTTCGCCTCTTCCAATGTAGTTGGCCCGATAAACGCGCCTGCAACCGGCTCACTACCATCTCGACCATCTGTGTCGATGGCTAAGGCGTGAATTTTGGGGTGCGAGTCAAGACCGCCCAACATGCCCAACATAAACTCCTGGTTCGGACCACCCTTGCCTTCACCACGATGGGTTACAGTGGTTTCACCACCGCTCAACAATACCGCTGGCGCTTTAATTGGGCGGCCATGCAGCGCAACGCATTTAGCGATGCCGGCCATGATCAAACCTGCATCTTGCGACTCTCCTTCAAGCGCATCCCCTAAAATGATCGGTGTATAACCATGTTGCTTAGCAACCTCTGCTGCTGCCAACAGGCTAACCATCGGGGAGCCGATCATTCGAACGGTGCCCTTTATATTGGGCTTAGATTCGTCCTTACGATCAAGTGCGGATAACACTTCGCTTGGCACTTCATCTAAGTACTTATTGAGTAATTTAATCGCATCTTGTTTGGTCGACGCATCGGTCACTGTAGGTCCGGAAGCAATAAACGAAGGATCATCTCCTGGCACATCAGATATCAACCAAGTTTCTAATCTGGCCTCACCTACTGCTGCAGCTAGTTGCCCGCCTTTTATTTGCGACAATTGCTTGCGCACCGTGTTGATTTCTTGAATTGTGGCCCCGCCCATCAATAGGCCTTTAGTGACTTGTTGCTTAAGCGCCAAGTCAATGCCCTCTATCGGCTCTGCCATCAACGCTGACCCTCCGCCGGATATCAGTGCGATCACTAAATCATCTTTGTTCAAACCTGAAACCGCTTGCTTTATTTTTTGCGCCGCCGCGACACTGCGCTCATCCGGCACAGGGTGACTTGCCGTAATTATTTCTATTTGATCACAAGCCTGCTCGTAACCTGCAGGTACGGCAACGATGCCACTTAGCTCCCCTTCCCAACTATCTTCCAACGCTTTAGCCATGGCGCCTGATGCCTTGCCGGCGCCGATAACCACGGTTCTTTTGCCCGCCGCGGGCAGATCGGTAGGCGTGCAAGTTGCGGGTTGAGCCGCCTCGATGGCCGCTTTCATTAATGCATCTAGGGTTTGTTTAGCTTGGGTCATTTTAACTTGGACTGTTTATTTAAGGTCGAGATAACAAAATGGCACGCCAGAAAGACTCAGACGCGCCATAGAGGCTTACAAATTGATGAATCACTTAGGCGTGATAATACGCGCTAAGCTCATCCATTACTGTAGATTTATCAAAGTCAGCGCCCATGTGCAACATCGCGTCAGCGAACCGGCCAACAATGTCCGTAATTGCAGGGGTGTTCAGTTGATTCAATATCCCTATTCGAACTTGTACAGGCTCTGATAACGTCGGCCAAATACCAAAACCTTCAGCACGACAGTTTCCGACCAACTCTTTTTCCCTGCCTGCCAAATCACCAGGTAAGTTAAGCACCACTAAGCTAGGCATATTCGAAGTCACTTCACAGCCCATAGAGGCCACTGCTAGCTTTAATGCCGTTTCGTGGAATTCGTAAGCCACTGCCGTTTCTTCTCGGCCTGTGGTCAACAAAATGCGTAAGGCTTCATGTAAAGACGCGACTGCATACCCTGAGTGAGTACGGTGATAAGCAGATGTTTCAGTATCAGCACCATCAATGATGCCCCAGTGCTTACCTTCCCAAACAGGGTGGTGCACATAGGTATAACAACCCCGCTTATTAACGAGCGCGATAGCTTCGTCACGAAAAGATACGGGTGCGTAGGTTAGCGGCAAAGCCAATACACCTTTTTGAGGGCAAGATGCCCAAGCCACAACAGCCGGGTATTCATCAATATTAAAATGCCCAACACCTAAACTAGATACGGCATCAATGAGTCCCATGGCACCATGCTTAGCACAGGCATCATTAAAGCCTTGAATTTCATTAACACGGCCACTGCCAGTTTCCCAATGCGCCATAAAAGCCCACATAGGCTTATGTTTTGCTAAAGCTGCATCTGCCATCTCTGCACTAACTGAAGTACCGTGCGGCACGTCAATCACAATAACGTTGCTAGGCTGAGGGTCACTTGGATTAGCGGCAAGGTCTTCTATAGTAGACGCTTTCATGCGAATAGTTTTTGCATCTAAGCCGCTAAAGGTACCGTTAGAAAACACAACCACTTTGTCGCCTGGCAAAATCATGCTAAGCATGCAATCCAAACCACTGAAGCCAGTACCACCCACGCCATAAGTATGGATGTTCTTTGTACCCCAAGCGGTACGTAACATGTGTTTGCACTCTATCATGCCACGTATAACGTCAGCTTGCATGTGGTCAGCCACGCCTGCATTAGCGAACGCCTGTAAAACACGCGGATCAGTATTGCCTGGGCCTGGGCCAGCAGCTAAAGTATGAGGAATTACTAAGGTTGGAAAAACAGTCACGCTATCACCTATAAAGAGTTGAAAGTTGTAAATTCGTTCGGGTATTTGCTTCTCTGTCTATACTGAGAAACACTAGAAAATAATGCGCCAATCTTAGCAGCGAAACAAGGCAAATACCCCACCATAAGTGAGCCAGTAATGAACCAAAATAGGGGCAAATTTAGTGCCTTCTTATAACCATAAAGCCTTGTTTATACCTACTCTTGGGTGTTCCTTATGACTACCGACTAGACCACAACAAAACCAATGTCGCTATCAACAAGTTTTATAGATAGTCGGGCAACCATTGCTTTACAGCGCCCCCAAGTCAATGCAAAATTAATCACTAGGTTGCGCTAGGTTTTTCGGCCAACTTTACGCTATTTTAAATAACCTAACTATTGAGAGCACACATTATGAGCAAGCCCAAGATTGTCGTAACCCGAAGATGGCCACAAGAAGTTGAAGACATCTTGGTGAAGGAGTTCGACACCACCTTAAATTTATCCGATGTACCCATGACAGTCAGTGAGCTGCATGAAGCTTTACAAACTGCCGATGCGGTTTGCCCTACAGTATCCGACAAAATTGACGCCGAAGTATTGGGCGCAACCAATATGAAGGCAACCATTTTGGCCAGCAATGGTGTTGGTTTCAATCATATTGACCTCGATGCCGCAAAAGCAGCTGGATTGACGGTGACCAATACTCCCGAAGTATTAACCGACTGTACCGCTGATTTGGCGATGACACTGATGCTCATGATTGCCAGACGCGCTGGCGAAGGCGAGCGACACGTTAGAGGCAATGAATGGACGGGTTGGCGCCCCACTCACATGATGGGCACCAGCGTGACAGGAAAAACCTTGGGCTTTATCGGCATGGGCCGTATTGCCCGTGCAGTCGCACAGCGCGCCGCGCAGGGCTTTGGTATGAATATTATTTTTCATGACCCCTTCCCACCTACAGCAGCAGACCTTGAAGGCTTGAATGCAACTCAGTGTAATTCGCCTGATGAAGTCTATGCCAATGCTGATTTCATCACTTTGCATTGCCCAGGCGGCGAAACAACTCACCATTTAATCAATGCTGAAGCCTTTGGTAAAATGAAGCCGGGCGCTTATGTCATTAATACTGCACGCGGTGACGTCATCGAAGAGCAAGCGTTAGTGGATGCATTGAAAAGCGGCCAAATTGCCGGCGCCGGTTTAGATGTATACGAATTTGAACCTAAAGTTTCAGAAGAACTCGCCAGCATGGAAAACGTGGTGTTATTACCTCACTTAGGTAGCGCTACAACCGAAACTCGCGTGGCAATGGGCATGCGTGTTGTTGATAATTTGCGTGCTTATTTCGCAGGAAATATACCTGGCGACAAAGTCGTATAAAGCCACTTCGCCTCACAAGCCTAACAACGCAATGGTTCGTTGTTAGGCTTTTTTATGTTCTAAGTATCCCACAGCAACACCGAAGGCGGCCGTTTGCACCGACCATTGCACGTGAAATGTCGCTATTAACCGCACTTATGACCTTATAGGGGTTCATCTCGCGCCCCTTTTCATGGCAGACTATGGGCTGAACTGAGTCGAGTATTAATCAATAGGTGCCAACCTATACTATAAACAGCTCGCCTCAAGTCAATTTAGTAGCACGTATCGTTTATCTTTAGTTATTCCTTTGCGTGCTAATTCAAAACATACGAGGAGAAATGAATGCAACAACGTAAAACTCTAAAAGCTTTAACTCTATTAGGCGGATTAATGTTCGGTCTAAGCAATGCAGCACAAGCTGATTGTGGCACAATAGAACTAGGTGATTTCGACTGGAACAGCGCTAAATTACACTCTGCAATCGGCACGTTCATTCTAGAAAACGGCTACGGCTGTGACGTAAAGACGACTACCGGTAGTACTATTCCAATCATGGCTTCACTATACGAGCAAGACTTAGACGTGGTGATGGAAGTTTGGTATGACAACATCATCGACCAATTTGACCCTGCAGAAGCAGCAGGCAAAGTACGACGTGTAGGCGTTAACACACCTGACTCAGCCCAGGGCTTCTACATTGATAAGACCACTGCAGATGCTCACGGCATTAAGTCGGTTGAAGACATGAAGACACCTGAAATTGCAGCGCTTTTCAAAGACCCTGAAAATCCAGACAAAGGTCGAATGACTAGCTGTATCGGTGGTTGGACATGCTACACAATTAACTTGGTTAAGCACAAGTCATACGGTTTAGACGAGTACTATACTAACTTCGATCCGGGCAATGGTGGTGCATTAGATGCAGCTATCAAAGGCGGCTTCGACAAAGGCACACCCGTTTTCACATACTACTGGGAGCCAACAGCATTGATGGGTTCCGTTGAATTAGTGAAGCTTGAAGAGCCTGCATTTGATGCAGACGTATGGGCTGAGATGATGAAAGTTGTAGATACAGTAAAAGCCGACGGCCCTGAAGCACTGACCATGGTTGCAGCAACGGCCTATAATGACATGGCATTGCCTATCGGCATCAGCACACGTCTTGATGCAGACGAACCAGAAGTGGTTGAGTTTTTTAAGAACTACACCATCTCGTCAGCGGGCGTAAGTGCGTTACTAGATCATTACTTAAACGAAGCAGACGGTGAAGCAGACATCACAGCAATGCACTTTTTGAAGACTTCTTCAGACTGGGAAAGCTGGGTACCTGCAGATGTAGCTGCGAAAGTTAAGGCTGCGCTTTAATAGAGTCTCGACTTAGGTTAGATAAAAGGTGGAGGGATTTATCCCTCCATTTTTTTTAACCTGCTTTTAAGTACACGACATCCTCTACTACTCGGTTGAAGCACCACGCTTAACACCGAATAGTCAACAAGCTAAGCATTTCACTCACTGCTTGTTACTCAACTCCAAATAGACTTCTAAACGACTAGAACTATGAACAAACTCAAACCAATTCTTTCCTGGGGCGGGCTGGCCTTAATTTTATTTTTAATCGCCTACGCCTTTAACACTAACCGTTTTGCACCTGAAGAGTCCGCGTTGACCTACTTCGCCAGTTTTGAGTGGTTTAACAAATGGCCGAGATGGATGGACATTCCTATGCAGTCTTGGTTTAACGACGGCATTAAATGGCTAACCACCAACTTAGGTTGGTTTTTCGACATCATTAATAACTCCTTGGTTTACGTCTTATCACAGATGCAAAACCTTCTAACTTTCCTTCCTTGGCCAATCGTAATTGGCTTGTTCGCTGCGGTCGCATGGTTCGCCAGTGGTGGAAAAAAAGGAACCACTATACTGGTAGCAGTATGTTTGTTTTTAATCGGTTTTCTTAGCCCCAAGTTTTGGGACCTAACCTTACAGACCACAGCGATAATGCTGGTTTCGATAATGTTATGCTTAGTCATCGGACTTCCAGTAGGCATTAAAATGGCTCGAAGTGAACGCTTTCGGACACTAATTCTGCCGGTCCTTGATCTAATGCAAACCATCCCGGCATTTTGTTATCTCATCCCGGGCATTATGCTATTTGGATTAGGTGCTGTTCCTGCAATCATTGCAACGTTTATATACGCTGTGCCGCCTGTTGCACGTCTGACTGACTTAGGCATTCGTTTAGTTGACGAAGAAGTGATGGAAGCAGCCGATTCCTTCGGTGCCACCCGCAAACAAAAGCTTTTCGATGTGCAGTTACCCTTGGCTTTGCCCAACATCATGCAAGGCATTAACCAAACGACGTTGATGGCTTTGGCGATGGTAGTTATCGCTTCTATGATCGGCACCCGTGGTATCGGATCAGAAGTATTGCTTGGACTACAGCAGCTTAATGTTGGCCGAGCCGCGGAGTCAGGTATCGCCATCGTGCTATTAGCAATTATTTTTGATCGTATTACGCAGTCCTATGGCGAACGATTACAAGAACGCGCCCACACTAAACAGGATTAAAAGATGAATAAAATAGAAATAAAAAACATCTACAAGATATTTGGTGATGATCCTCAATCTATTTTACCTATGGTAAAAGAAGGGGCAACTAAAACTGAAGTATTAGAACAGACTGGCCATACCGTGGGCTTAGACAACGTCAGCATGCCGATGGAGAAAGGCAAGACATCAGTCGTGATGGGTTTATCTGGCTCTGGAAAATCAACGCTAATCCGCCATATCAACAGATTGATCGAACCGACCGCAGGTGAAATTTTGGTTGATGGACAAAACGTGATGGACCTTGATCAAGACCAATTGATTGAGTTTCGTCGCAAGCAGATGAGCATGGTATTTCAACGCTTTGGTCTGTTTCCGCATCGCACAGTATTGCAAAATGTCGGCTACGGTTTACAAGTACAGAAAGTCGCCGAAGATGTGATAAGAGATAAAGCGATGAAACAAATCGAACTAGTCGGCTTAAGCGGTTTCGAGAATCAGTTTCCGTCGCAACTCTCAGGCGGCATGCAACAACGCGTGGGGCTGGCTCGCGCTCTGGCAACCGATTCTGAAGTGTTGCTAATGGATGAAGCTTTCAGTGCCTTAGACCCGCTTATACGTAGTGACATGCAAAGCCAATTGATTGAGTTGCAAAAGGAGCTACACAAAACCATTATTTTCATTACCCATGACTTAGACGAAGCCTTGCGTTTAGGTGATCAAATTGCGATTTTAAATGGCGGTCGTTTAGTCCAAAATGGCAAGCCAGAAGATATCCTGATGAACCCTGCCGATGATTATGTAGAAGCTTTTGTTAAGGATGTGAACCGCTCAAAAGTCATTCGGGCGAGAACCATTATGCACGCTGCTGACACTGCTGGCTCTCATATAAAATTAAGTGAACTTCCTACGGTAGATCACAATATGGTCGTAGAGGATTTTTTACCCATCGTATTAGAAACTAAAAATCCGGTAGCGATTACTGGAGACAACAATGACATTGTCGGTTACGTAACTGAGAAGGAATTACTAAAGGTACTTAGGTCGTAACGCTATAAGTAGTTAGATATAAAAAAAGCCGAACTAATGTTCGGCTTTTTTGTGCGTAACGAAAAAACAAATGACTACTCGTAGTTGCCCCGCACTCTTTCTTTTGTTGGATCAAAGTGTGGAAACTTTGTTACTTCCGCCGGTATCCGTTTCTGATGCCCATCTAGCTTGCCCACTTCAACTTTTGTTCCCGGCTTGGTATAACCCACTGACATTCTACATAGCGCGATGTTCTTGCCCAAGATAGGAGACATAACACCACTGGTGATCTGACCTACTTGATTTCGCCCTACGAATACACCATCGCCGTTACCCGCAATTTCGCCGCCGTTAAGCTCTAAACCAACGAGCTTACGTTGCGGCGTCGCCTTGCGCTTGATAAGTGCATCTTTCCCGATAAAGTCATCTTCTTTTGTCTTTAGTGGCACGGTAAATCCAATACCGGCTTCAAACGGATCTGTTTGGTCACAAAATTCATAACCAGCAAAAATTAAACCTGCTTCAATCCTCAGCATGTCCAAAGCTTCTAGGCCTAATGGCTTGACGTCGAAAGGCTGCCCTGCTTCCCATACCGCATCCCATACTGCGGGACCATCAGAAGGATGACAGAATATTTCGTAGCCTTGCTCTCCGGTATAACCTGTTCTAGAAACTAGAATTGGAATACCTAACTCTCCACCAACTCGCGCAATAGAAAACTTAAAACAGCCTAGCTCATCTATCCTCGCTTGATCCTCACGGGTCCAAATGATGTCTCTCAAAGTATCAAGGCTTTTGGGGCCTTGAACTTGTAGATTACACATGTCTGGAGTAGAGTTTTTAACCCATGCCCGCAATCCTAACTCCGTTGCTTGGGTTCTAATCCAATCACCCGAACTTTCACAACCGCCAATCCAACGGAAATTATCTTTACCAATTCTAAATACGGTGCCATCATCAATCATGCCGCCGTTGGGGTAACAGATGCCCGTGTAAACAACTTGCCCAACCGCGAGTTTACGAATATCCCGAGTGACACAGGTTTGCATAAGCAATTCTGCATCAGGGCCAACAACTTCATATTTACGAAGTGGCGATAGGTCAGTCATAACAACGCCTTTGCGGCACGCCCAATATTCTTCGAGAGCGCCATACTTAGTGAAATTATTGGCTAACCAATAGCCATTGTACTCAACGAAGTTTCTAGTGTGCAGAGATGTACGTGCGTGGAATCCAGTTTCTTGTGTCATAACAGGTGGTGCGTCTGTGGTTTTACGATAAGCAATTGCTTGCTTGAATAAGTTGGTTTTACTATAGGTTCTTACATGTATATCAGTTGGAACCCAGCCGTTTGCGGCGTCGATATCACAAGGGCAAGCTGATGTAAGGCAGACCAAATCTTTTAGCGCTTTCATTAGCACAAAGTCACCTGGCCTTGACCAAGGGTCATCAAACAACAGCTGAAAGTTATCATCAAAGAAGGTGTTAAAAAACAAGTTCATCGCCATCCAACCTTTACGTTTACCGACCGGATAAGGATCAAGGACTCTATTGAAGTTGTCGGAACAATTTACATGGCCTGGATAACCTGCTTCATCATAGTACTTGGAAGTACAAGCCACACCAAAACTATCGTGTCTACCGCAGGTATCTTGTACTACTTGGATCAACGGCTCTAGGTCGGTATCATAAAACTTTGAATTCAAGCCTGGACCAGGATAAACCGAACCCATCATAGAACGAGTCGCTGTCGCGTCTAGACTACGCTCTATTCCTTGATCAAGCTTCTCAGCGCTAAAACACTGAAAATCAGAACACTGCCGCCCTGCAACATCTTGAATTTGAATATAGTCGCCTTGTTTAACTTCGTAGGCAACTGCAGTACTTGCGTGAACCCTTATTTCATCCATTGGATCGGCTAAAGGATCTGGCAGCGCAAAATCAGCTGCTTGCTGAATATTAGCGCGTCGAATGTAGACTATTACTTCTGTTGCCGGCAAATCTATCCCCGTGCCGGCAAACGACATGGGGGCGCCGGGGGCGCAAATAATCGTCAGTAAATCCGTTTCCGCTGTGAAAGTGACGGAAGAACCAGCTGGGGTTTCGTCGGTTAACAGGTGCGCTACAGGTGAATTGGGCAAATCAATATTCACTGCTTTTAATTTCGCCTCTAATCGATCAGCTCCAGTACCACCATTTAAAAAGCATGCTTGTATCAAGTCGCCTTTTGCATTGGGTTGTAAGCCAAGCTCAGCAGTGCGGGCCGCGCCCAAACTGTCAAAGCCTGCAACGCAAACCGACTGTCTGCCCTGCTTGTCGACAATCTCGATAAAATCACCTGCGTAGATGGGTAGAGCCACCGCGCCACCCCCTTCTACTCGGTGTCGTTCACTACCAAGATCAGTACCAAAAAGACCCGGTGTTAGGATTTCGTTTGAGCGTTTCAACTCAAGTGCTATAGACATAACTGTGCCCTAGTGTAAAAAGGTTAAAATTTTATGGAAAGGACTAAACTAGTCCCAGTGCTTTTTTCCGCTTATCAGCCCACGTCCGAATTAGGTGGTCTGCAATCAAGCCGATAAAAGCAACGCATAAGCCGAGAGTCAAACCAATACCTATACCTTGTTTATCAGACAAAGCTTTCAAGATAAGTTGACCAAGATCAGTGGTGCCAATGAATGCGCCTATAATGACCATAAACAAGGAGAAAACCACGGTTTGATTTATCCCCAATAGCATATGTGGAAACGCATAAGGTAACTCGATACTAATCCACCGCTGGAATCTGTTTACTCCAGACATTGACCCCGCGTCTTGTAACGCTGTGGGCACTGCACGCAAACCTTCAACGGTGTAACGAGTTGCGGGTATCATGGCGTAAACAATCGCTGCAATAAGCACCGATGTATCGGTGACACCAAACAACATAATCACCGGAATCAAGTAGATGAATGACGGAAAGGTTTGGAAGAAATCACATACCAGCAAAATGCTTTTGCTAGCAAAAGAATTTTGCGCGCATAAGGTGCCCGCAGTAACGCCAATGATGGTTGCTGTAATAACCGCGAATGAAGCCATGTAAGCGGTTATCAATGCCCTATCCCAGTACTCTGAAAGCGCGATAAATAATAACAAACTACCCACGATTAGTGCAGATTTAACCCCTCCGATTATATAGCCAGTGCCCATTATCAATACGAAAGTCGCTACTACAGGCATCGCCAAATAGGCGTTCTTCATCGGAATCAGAATTTCCACAATAAGGAATTCGTTAAACGTCTTTAAGGGGTAAAAGAAGGCATCCCATATCCAATCAACGCCGGCTTGCCAGAATTCATGCGTGGTGAAGCCTTTGTCGGTAGGCACGATATAGAGGTAATTAAAGCCTTCCTTAAAGAAAAACGAAGCGATGTAAGCAATAATGGAGCCCACCACTAAAGCAATCCCCAAGTATATTGCGAACTTATTGCGATCGAAAAAACTCAAATCAGCAAAGTAATCTGTTTGCTTGTTTGCCCAAGCCAGAGACATTTTATCCAAAACTACCGCCAGTAAAACGATGCAAAGACCCATTTCCAACGCCTTACCAACTTTAAGTGAGTTCAACGCAATCAGTAAGTTATAACCCAGACCTGTTGCCCCGATAAAAGAGGCAATAACTGACATAGCCAAACATTGCATAATGACTTGGTTAACGCCGATCAGAATATCTCTTCTCGCAGTAGGAACAAGCACCTTATACATGAGTTGAAACTCAGTGCAGCCGCTCATTCTTCCCGCTTCTATCACTTCTGGAGGAATATTTCTCAGCCCCAGTATAGTCAAACGCACCATGGGGGGCGTTGCAAAAATAATAGTGGCAATCGCACCAGCGTGATTTCCTACGCCGAAAAATGCGGTAATGGGTACCAAGTAAGAAAAGTGCGGCATGGTCTGTGCAACATTAAGCAGCGGTGACAATACCATTTCAACTTTACTATTCTTATAAGCCCAAATCCCCAACAAGAGACCTAGCACTACTGATATAGGGGCTGCAACCAATACAAAAGACAAGGTTTGCATGGTGGGTTCCCATTGACCAAACAAAGACATATATATCGTTGCACAAGCCGTTAACAACGCCAGTCCTTTTCCGCCTAGTCTATAAGCCAGCATAGTAGCGCCGAAGGCGATCACTGTCCAAGGTAGTGCGGGCCACTTTGCCCATTTGTTTTCGCCCACCCAGTTCCAGCTACTGAAAGCGACAATGGTTTTTACACCACCTAGTAATATCTCCCGAATGAACGTAATTAAGAAAAGCACGCCGCCTGAGATACCACGCGTTATTTCTCTAAATAATGGCTGCTGTTCATACTCCTCAATAGCTGGGTCGTATACATCAATAGGCAGCCATTCGTACATTAAAAACTCAGCGGAGTTATTGATTATTCCTGGAACGGCACTTAGTAGTG
This sequence comes from Gammaproteobacteria bacterium, assembly GCA_047639475.1. GTDB lineage: Bacteria > Pseudomonadota > Gammaproteobacteria > Arenicellales > Poriferihabitantaceae > JAAELZ01. The sequence continues at coordinate 49,489 of JBLIOD010000007.1, read as the reverse complement.
GAGGCAACCTCCATAAGTAATTCGATTCAGATGGGTTCACCAGTATACAAAGCGCGAAGAAAACAACCAGTAATCCCAGAAACTGTAGTGAAGTAGGCAGGTTTTTTAGTGATTTCATTTGATGAGTCCTGGTTACGCTTCATTATGTCCAAACAAGACCTTAAGTACTTTAGCAGGGTGTAGGGTACCCACTACGTTATTGTCTTCATCGACGACCGCAACCGAGTCTTTGCTACTTAACACTGCTTCAGCGACAGTTGCAATAACCGCATCCTGAGAAACTTTTAAATCACGTACTTTTTCAGAGCTGTCAACCGGATCCATAACTGATTTAATTTTCAGCACTTTCTCCCGAGGAATTTCAGCAGTAAATTTATTAACGTACTCTGTTGCAGGGTTTAATACAATATTTGCTGGAGTATCTAGCTGCTCAATGATACCGTCTTTCATAATGGCAACGCGGTCAGCTAAGCGCAATGCTTCATCAAAATCGTGCGTAACGAATAAGATGGTTTTTTGCAGCATATTCTGCAACCTTAAAAACTCATCCTGCATTTCTTTACGGATAAGTGGGTCAAGTGCTGAAAAAGGTTCGTCCAAAAACCAAATGTCGGGCTCAACAGCGAGTGATCGCGCTATCCCGACACGTTGTTGTTGGCCGCCTGATAATTCTCTTGGGAAATAATTTTCGCGAGTGGTTAAGCCCACTAGTTCCACCATTTCCATCGCTCTTGCGATGCTCTCTTTGGTGCTAACCCCCTTTACTTGCAGCGGGAAAGCGATGTTCTCTAATACTGTCTTATGCGGTAACAAAGCAAAGTTTTGGAAAACCATGCCCATTTTGTTACGCCTAATTTCCATTAATTGCTTGGGATTCATAGCGGTAATATCTTCACCATCTATAAGAATGGTGCCCGACGTGGGATCACCTAACCGTGATATACACCGAAGCAGCGTTGATTTACCTGAACCAGATAAACCCATAATAACCAACATTTCGCCTTTATGAACTTCAAAATTGGCGTCATTTACTCCCACAATATAACCTGCTTCCTGAAATGCTTTCGCATCTACAACGCCGTTTGCTTCACGTAATCTTTTTTCGGGATCTTCGCCAAAAACTTTATAAACAGATTTACACTCGATAACCACTTCGCGTTTTTCTTGGTTCGTTGTTTCAGAAGACATAGGTTTATATTTGTAGAATGCTAAATTGATGGGAGGAAAAAAAATCTCCCTTGACAGTATAGGCCAAGGGAGATCTTAGTAGATATAATAATATTACTTATACCTTATACAAGATTAGTTGATCATTGCCTGCCATACAGCTTCGTTGTCAGCTACCCACTTAGCACCAGCGTCCGAGTGAGTTAAGCCGTCTACGTCAACCATTGCAGCCATTTGGCCGATGTGAGTTGCGGTAAATGCTAGCTTAGACAATGCACGGTAAGCAGATGGGTGAGTTTTAGGTAGCTTATAGTGAGCGACCTTCTTCAACCAACCATCAGGAGAACCACATGCGCCGTCGCCGCCATCCGCTACACGACAACCGTCAGTGTAAGGAGGGAATTCGATGAATGTGAAACCCGCTGCATCAGTGAAGTTTGGAGACCAGTTAAAGATGATCGTACCGCGACCTTCTTTTTCTGCTGCTTTTAGTTCCGCCCAAAGCGCGTCAGCCGCACCAGCAAACTTAACAGTCCACTTATCATCAAGACCTAAACCTTTAACGCGGTTAGGCATGATGTCACCGTGCCAGCTTTGTGGGCCTTCTAACCAACGGCCTTTGCCTTCTGAATCAGGTGTAGTGAAATTTGCAGAACAATCCTTCAACGCTTCCCAGTTAGGTAAACCTGGGCATAAATCTTTTTCGATTACCCAGTTTGGAACACCCATTTCTTCAAATGTACGTGTGTTGTGGCTACCTGCATCAATGATTCCGCCTTTTTCCATCGCAACGTCCATAGGCGCTTGCATAGTTGACTGCCAAACTTCTGGTTGAACGTGTATATCACCCACACGAATAGCTTCATAAGAAGCTTGCACGTCAGAAGGTACATACTCAACGTTATTGCCTAGACTTTCAAAAATGTTGCCCATAACATGTGCCATAACAATCTGACTTGACCAGTTGTGAGTAGCAATTTTAATTGGCTCTTCGCTAGCGGCGTTTACGGCGCCAGCAGCTAGAAAACCAGATGTCGCCAATACGGCGATGCTTGTAGTAATTTTACGATTCATATTTCTCCTCTCGAGTTTTGACTAATTGAAATAATTAGTACTGATTTAGATTTTACATTTCGGCCATCGATAGAATGACTTACTACGCCAAACTGTACATCAGTACACCGAGTCTAACAACACTTAGGTATCAATTAGGTCTCACCCAATTTAATACCAATCAATCCTGTTTTGGGCCAAACATAAGCTACGCTTACCTATATACACTGCTTTAGATTATGCAGCCACACTAATAAAACACTTATCCATTTGTAATAAAACGATTTAATTAGGAAACCAATCCATTAGTTAAATCTGCGCCGCTATAACTTCAATTAATCCATAGATTGAGTGCGATTAGAATAAAACTTAAAAAAGTGACCGAACATTTGACCATTAAAGCTCTTTTACAAGCACTGGGCCCACATTGCTGTGGTTTGCTCGAATCACCCAATCAAACAGGATTTCGGCTTCCGGTGACATTCTTAGGTTTGATTTCTTAAGCGCATAATAACCGCGGCCAGTTTTTAATGAAATATTAACCGGTTTAACCAAAGACCCATCTTTAAGTTGATCATCTACCATCGATTCCCAACCTAAACCTACTCCTTGTCCTGACAAAGCAGCTTGGGTCAACAGTGGCAAACTGTTGAATCCATAAGTTTGAGTTGTGCCCCCTAAGGTCACACCGTTCCCGGCCAACAAAGCTTGCCAACCAACCCAATCCCAGCGAACCCCTTGAAGGTCCAACAAGGTCTCGTTGAGCAAATCCTCGGGTTTGTTAATTGGAGGCCTGTGTTTAATATATTCAGGACTGCATATCGGAAAAACCTCTTCCTTTATGAGTAAGTGTGCATCGTAGCCTTTCCAATTACCATTTCCATATAACAAGGCTAAGTCTACTCCCTCTCTCAAACACTCCTCCTCCCGGTCAGTCGCCAGAATCAATACTTCGATATTTGGAAACTCCTTTTGGAAAAAGCCAAATCGTGGCAACAGCCAAAGGTGCGCCATCGATACATCAGCAGCAAGCACCAGCTCTTCTGAAGGAGTCTGCCCTCTTAATGACACCGCAGATGTTTCAATCAGATCAAGCGCCACAGTCACAGCATGTTGAAACCGTTGCCCTGAGCCGGTTAGGGAAATTTTACGTGGTGAACGCTCAAACAGCGTTTGGCCCAAGTTTTTTTCGAGTGAACTAATACTCTGACTAATCGCCGCTTGCGAAACGCCCAAGTCTTCAGCCGCTAACGTAAAGCTAAGCAGGCGCGCAGAAGCTTCAAATGCGGGCAGCGGATTTAGGGGGGGTAATTGATGGCGTGAGTTCCGCATTATTGCACCGGCTTTCAAACTGGTAAACCAACAAAAGGAACAGTCATGTTTTAAGTTCCTTTGATAGGAGCGCTCACAAAACTCTGCTGTATGAACTCGGCTAAACGTACTACTAAGTCTGCTGGCTGTCGACTTAGGTAATGCAAATGTACATCAACCTTACTTAGTTTAGGCAATAGCAGGGAGTGTTTTACCACTTGCAACTCATTGGCTACCGTGCTTCTCGCCACTGCCGTTACGCCTAGGCCTGCCATTACCGCAGCCCTAATGCCGCCATAGCTGGTACCCGTGTAGGCAATTCGCCACGGTATTTTTTCTTCTTTCAATCTTTCCAACATCTTACTGCGGTAGACACAGCCTTCTGGTGCCACCACCAGCGCGACAACACCACTTTTTCTGTTTTCCGGAATCTCGTTACCAGTAACCCAAACTAAATCATCAGACCAGACTGGTTTACGGTCATAAACTTGGTCCTTATTAATGGCGATAACAATATCCAAATTTTCACCGCGCTGCTGATCCAATAATTCACTAGATAATTGGCTTACTACCTCAAGCTTGACATCAGGATAGCGTTTAGAGAACCCACCTAAAATTTGGGGTAGGTATGACATGGCGAATTCGTTCGGTATGCCTAAACGAACCGTGCCACTTAGTTGAGACTCTTCCAGTCGAAACGTGAGTTCATCATTCAGTCCTAAAATTCGGCGAGCGTAGGTAGCCACTACCTCTCCCGTTTCAGTAAGTTGTACTTCCCGACTGGTTCGTCGAATCAGTTCATTGCCCACCAATGTCTCCAAGCGTTTTATCTGTAATGAGAGAGCTGGTTGTGATCTACCCACCGCCACCGCAGCCAGACTAAAGCCGCCGTGATCTTGTACCGCAATGAAACTTCGTAGCAATTCAGTAGGATAATTTCTCATAGCCGCGGCCAGCGTTATTTATCATTGATTTCATCCAACTATACTTTATTTGTTTTATAAATAGTCAAATTTTAACTATTCATTATAATTATTCTCGCTCATCAAATATAATGATGCAAATCATAAGCAACAACAAATAAATAGCCATGTCAGAAGCCTTACTCTCAACCGCTTTGAGCTCATTACATATTGAAAACGATGCCAAAATGGTGCCCTTCACCGGCTACAACATGCCGGTGCAATACCCTTTAGGTGTGCTTAAAGAACATTTACATACGCGCGAAGCTGCTGGCTTGTTTGACGTTTCCCACATGGGGCAAGCCTGGGTCACCGGAAAGGACGCAGCCAGGGAGTTAGAGAAGCTGATACCAATCGATATCGTCGATCTAACAGATGGTGAACAACGTTACGGCTTTTTTACCAACGAAAAGGGGGGTATAGAAGATGACCTGATGGTGTCTCGTTGGGGCGATAAAATCATGTTGGTGGTAAATGCAGCTTGTAAAAATCAAGACTTTGCACATATCAATGCACACTTAACAGGTGATGCCGTATTAACGGTCGTGGACGATAGGGCCTTAATTGCGATTCAAGGCCCTGCTGCGCACACTGTTTTGGAAGAAATGGGCCATGATCTAAGCAGCATGGAATTTATGCATTGCTGGCAACTTACCTTAAACGGCGCCGACTGCTACGTTACACGAAGCGGCTATAGCGGCGAAGATGGTTTTGAAATCTCAGTTCATAATGACGATGCACTGGCTTTGGCCACTCAACTACAAGCTCACGAAGCCTGCGAATGGATAGGCTTAGGTGCGCGCGACAGTTTACGCCTAGAAGGCGGCATGTGCTTATATGGCCATGACATTGACACCACGACAACCCCAGTTGAAGCGGCTATCTCATGGGCCATACCATCGGTGCGAAGAACAGGCGGTGACCGAGCAGGTGGCTTCATTGGCAGCGATACGGTTCTAACCCAAATGCCTAACAAAGTGGATCACAAACGGGTAGGCATCAAACCCGCTGGCCGCGCCCCCATGCGCGAAGGCACTCTGCTCACCGACCAAGAAGGTAACGAAATTGGTAAAATCACCAGCGGCGGATTTAGTCCAACCTTGGGACACCCTATTGCCATGGGCTACGTCACTAAAGCCCATAGCAAACTGGGCACCACCATCTACGCACAAGTAAGGGGTAAACTAAACCCAGCAGAAGTTAGCAAAACAGATTTCGTTAAGAATAATTTTTATAGAATTTAATCCAGAGGAAACAAAATGAGTAATACAAAATTTACCAAAGACCACGAGTGGGCAACTTTAGACGGCGGCGTTGTAACCGTAGGAATTACTAACTTTGCACAGGAGCAGTTAGGCGACATCGTCTATGTGGAAGCACCTGATGTAGGTGGCGAAGTCACACAAGGCGACGAATGCGCGGTAGTTGAATCAGTTAAAGCAGCCGGTGATATTAAGTCACCTGTTTCTGGCGAAGTCATTGAAGTCAACGAAGTATTGGAAGATGCACCTGAAACAGTCAACTCTTCACCAGAAGGCGAAGGCTGGCTGTATAAAGTAAAACCTGCTGATGAAGGCGAATTTGATAATTTAATGGACGCAGCAGCTTATGCTGAGTTTGTAGAATCTGTCAGCTAAAGCCTTTTTATTTAATTTCACTACTAACTTCAATCTAAACCGACCATGCCACAGCCATTTTCAGCTCGACATTTAGGAACCAACCCTCAAGAACGCCAAGAAATGCTTGAAGCATTGGGCTTGGAATCGATGGAACAATTAATCGACCAAACCATACCTGCGTCCTTGCCGCGCTGCGGCGATCCGAATGTAGGCGCGCCGCTAAATGAAGATGACGCGCTACGTAAATTGGCTAAATTGGCCAACGAGAATGAGCGGCACGTGTCGATGATAGGCTGCGGATATCACGGTACCAGACTGCCGTCGGTGATCAGAAGAAATGTATTAGAAAACCCTGATTGGTATACAGCATACACGCCTTACCAACCAGAAATTGCGCAAGGTCGCCTAGAAGCCTTGATGATTTTCCAGCAAATGGTGATGGACTTAACGGGCATGGAAATTGCCAACGCTTCGATGCTAGATGAAGCCACCGCGGCAGCAGAAGCAATGACCATGTCCAAGCGTTTGTCTAAGAACAAAAGCATGGTCTATTTTGTCGACAGTGATGCCCACCCGCAAACTATCGCGGTAATGCAGACCCGCGCAGAGCCGATGGGTATCGAAATTATTTTAGGTAATCCAAAAACGGACCTTGTCGATCAAGATGTCTATGGGGCATTCATTCAATACCCTGCTTCTACAGGGATCATTCATGACTACAGTGAAGAAATAGCGGCCGTGCAAGCCGCCAAAGGCTTGGTGACTATGGGCGCAGATGTCATGGCACTGGCTGTATTAAAGTCTCCAGGCGAGATGGGCGCAGACATCGCCATTGGCACCACTCAACGTTTTGGCGTACCGATGGGCTACGGTGGACCACATGCTGCCTACTTCGCCACTATGGACCAACATAAACGGTCAGTGCCGGGGCGAATAATCGGTTTATCGATCGACGCACAAGGTGACCCGGCTTACCGCATGGCCTTACAAACTCGCGAGCAACATATACGACGAGAAAAGGCAACCAGCAATATCTGCACCGCACAAGCACTGTTGGCGATCATCGCTGCTTTGTACTGCGTGTATCATGGCCCTAATGGTGTAAAACGTATCGCACAGCGTATCAATCACAACACCCGGTTAATGGCTGACAAGCTAAAGCAGATAAACGTTAATGTGGTGAATGATCACTATTTCGATACATTACTGATTTCTGCGCCAGGACAAGCACGGCGCGCCGTTAATGCCGCCTTAGAAAATGATATCAATATCCGATTCATCGATAATGACTCTGTCAGCATTACGCTAGATGAAACACACAAAGAAAAGCACATCAACGCATTGGTAGATGCCTTCGCTTCGCCGTTTAGACGCTCTCAAGATATCGTAGATAACCAAACACCTGCACAGAGCATACCCAAGAGTTTAATGCGAACAACAGCTTACTTCAGCCATCAGGTTTTTAGCGAGTATCGCAATGAAACGGCAATGATGCGCTTTTTAAGGGGCTTGTCACAAAAAGACATCACGCTAGCCCGGTCGATGATCCCGCTAGGCTCATGCACCATGAAGTTGAATTCAGCAACCGAAATGGATTCGGTATCTAATCCAAGGTTTGCCAAACTACATCCTTTTGTGCCTGTTGACCAAGCCAAAGGTTACAAGACCATTATTGACGAGCTTTCTCGAGACTTGTGTGAAATCACCGGTTACGATTCTCTGTCAATGCAGCCTAATGCGGGCTCTCAGGGTGAATATGCTGGTTTGCTTTGTATACGTAAATATCATATTTCACGCGGTGACTCACAGCGCACCATATGCCTTATCCCCTCGTCGGCCCACGGCACCAATCCTGCCAGCGCTGTGATGGCTGGTATGAAGGTGGTGATTATTCAGTGCACCCCCGAAGGCAATATTGACTTAGATGACTTGAACGAAAAAGCCGACAAGCACAGTAATGAACTTGCCGCGCTGATGATCACCTATCCCTCTACGTTCGGGGTATTTGAGTCTAGTGTGCAAGAAGTATGCCAAATCACTCACAACCATGGCGGCCAAGTTTATCTAGATGGTGCAAATCTCAATGCGATGATTGGTCTGGTTCGCCCGGGGGACATTGGGGGAGATGTATCTCATCTCAATTTACACAAAACCTTCGCCATTCCGCACGGCGGTGGCGGCCCGGGCATGGGTCCTATTGGTGTTAAAAAACACCTTGCACCCTTTTTGCCTGACCACGTATTGGTTGATGGTGTTAATGATTCGCACAATGCCATGCCTATTGGCTCAGTGTCGGCAGCGCCTTGGGGTTCTCCGCTCATCCTGACCATTTCTTGGGCTTATGTTAAAATGTTAGGCAGTCAAGGTTTAAGCAAAGCCACCCGCGTTGCGATATTAAACTCCAACTACATTGCTAGCGCACTTAAAGAGGCTTACCCCGTGCGCTATACTGGCGACAAAGGGCGTGTTGCTCACGAATGTATTATTGATTGCAGCGCCTTTAAAGACTCTGCTGGTATTTTGGTGGAAGATATTGCCAAGCGCTTGATGGACTATGGCTTTCATTCTCCGACTATGTCATGGCCAGTACATGACTCACTAATGATAGAACCCACAGAGAGCGAGCCCAAATCTGAGATTGATCGGTTTATTCGTGCGATGCTGTCAATTCGTGGAGAAATTGCCCTTATCGAAAAAGGCGCAATGGACAAAGAAGATAATCCATTAAAGAATGCGCCGCACAGCAATCAATTAATTGACATCGAAGATTGGGAGCACCCTTATTCTAGAAAGATGGCGTTCTTTCCGATGCCGGGTTTAAAACACAATAAATACTGGCCTCCTGTTGGCCGAATCGATAATATCTATGGCGACAAGAATTTAAACTGCTCTTGCCCGCCGATGGAATCGTATTTAGATGAAGACGAGCACCAGTAATTCACATTGACTCTGATTAGATTAGGATAAACCGATGAAACAACCTTCAGTCGTTCAAGGCGAAAAATTACGCGGTGAAGCCAAGACCGCACGCATCCCCGTAAAAATCGCGCCGCGTCCTAGGGATAAAGTACTTAGGAAACCGCAATGGATACGTGCCAGTTTTCCGGGCACACCAGAAGTCATCGCACTTAAAAAAATACTCCGAGAGAATAAATTACATACTGTATGTGAAGAAGCAGCTTGCCCAAACTTGGGAGAGTGTTTCAGCAAAGGCACTGCCACCTTTCTGGTAATGGGAGATATCTGCACCCGTCGCTGTCCATTCTGTGATGTCGCACACGGCAGGCCAAATCCTTTGGATGAAGCTGAGCCCAAGCATTTGGCCGAAACCATACAGAAAATGGGCTTAAAGTATGTGGTGATCACCTCCGTAAATCGCGACGATTTACGTGATGGCGGAGCAGAGCACATAATGCAATGCGTTAAAGAAACCCATGCACTGAATCCTGGTATTAAAGTAGAAATACTCACGCCCGACTTCCGTGGCAGAACGCGCGAGCACGCCATTGAAATTCTGGCCGAGAATCCGCCGGACGTCTTTAACCACAATTTAGAAACCGTTCCACGCTTATATAAGCAAGCGCGACCAGGTGCAGACTACATCGTGTCACTTGAATTACTACGTGACGTGAAGGCACATATGCCAGGCGTGCCAACCAAATCGGGAATTATGCTTGGGCTTGGCGAGACGACAGCAGAAGTCATCGAGGTAATGAAAGACATGCGCGAATACGATATCGACATGTTGACCTTGGGCCAGTATCTACAACCTAGTCGTCACCACTTAGCTGTCGAGAAATACTATACGCCTGAAGAGTTCATTCAATTGAAAGAAGTCGCTGAAAACCTGGGCTTTCAAAATGTCGCTTCAGGCGCAATGGTTCGTTCGTCTTATCATGCTGATGAGCAAGCTGAGGCAACTATCGGATAATTTAGTCCAGACTCTTCGGTCGCTGCTGTTGCATAAGCGTCACCAGACCGCTGCCAAAATTTTCAAAATCTTGACCATAATGATCTGGAAAATATTGTTGAAATCAATATAAACTATTCCGGATTAAAATCATGAGGAGAAACATGAACCAAACAATAGCTAAAATATTCACTAGTTTAGTCACGCTAACCGCCTTATCTATCGCCACAACGCCTTGGGCCGCCACCCCAGAATAAGCCGACCCAATCATAGTTATAGACAATAACTGGTCCATCCAAAAGGTGCTAGCCCCTGTAGCACAACAACTCCTGGATAGATCAGGCTACAAAACAGAACTCGTTAAACTAAACACACAAGATCAGTTTGCCGCCATGAGTGCCGAGAGGCACATATCCAAATGGAAGTATGGGAAGGTTCCATGAACGCTGCTTTCATGAAAGAAGTTGGTGCTGGCGGCATGATAGACGGAGGAAGTCACCACTGCCACTAGTCGAGAAGAATGGTGGTATCCCAACTATATGGAAGCAGTTTGCACAAGCTTACCCTCTTGGGAAGCCCTTAATGACTGCGCTGAAGCTTTGTCTACGCCGGAAACCTTTCCCAAGGCTCGTTATCTTGCTGGACCCGCGGAATGGCACCCAGTAGATATCAAGCGCATCGAAGCTTTAAACATTGATGTCACCATTGTAAATGCGGGGTCCGCAGATGCTTTATTTGGAGAACTTAAGTCTGCAGCTCCGCGCAAACACCCCATCATATTATTTAACTGGGCACCAAACTGGGTGGGAGCAGCTTACCCTGGCAAATTTATCGAATTCCCAAGACGGGATACTGAAAGAAAGTGTTCTACTGATCCGAGTTGGGTAATCAACCCCAACATGATAGAATGATTGCGGCGCTACAGTAGGCGGCTATCTCAAAAAGGGCCTTTGGGCTGGGTTTGCTAAAAAGTATCCTTGCGCCAATGAATTAATGAGCAATATTGACTTCACTGGCCCGATGACCGATGCCGCAGCTGCTTTGGTGGATGTAGACAGTTTAGATCACGCTTCCGCAGCAACGGCCTTTATCGAAAGCAATGCTGACGCGGTTAACGCCTGGATACCTTCCTGCGCAGGATAGATTCAAGCTCAATCTATTTATAACATATGATTGAAGACATTACGATGACTATGCCGAGGAAAAAGTAGTCGGCCACTCAACATTGTTATTGTCCGCACTTTTTACTTGAAATAAGGTAAGCCAGACGCATCATAGTTTTATGCCTCTTATCGCTTTATTTCATTCCCAAACCATCAATCGCTGCCACGAGTATAATTTCGTGTTGCAAGCGATGAACATGACTGGCCAAGTTGTCGAACACGACGATCGCTACTATTTATTGGTAGAAGAAGACACCGCTCCGCTAGCCTATCAGCAGTTGCAATCCTACCTTCGCGAGAACACGCCTGAAGAGTCACTCTCACGCCCATTACACCGCTTCTCCAAAGGCTATATCGGCGCCTATATGTACGGCTTGATTTTACTTATAGTCGGCGCACTTAAATCGACACAAAGCTTAGGACTTGATTGGTATCATCATGGCGTCGCCCATTCTGAAAAAATACTCGATGGTGAATGGTGGCGCACCATCACAGCATTGAGCTTACATGGTGATATTGCTCATTTAGCAGGCAACCTTGGCTTTGGCGCCTTATTTGGCCTATTGGTCGCGCAGCATATTGGCAGCTCGGCGGCTTGGCTAATGATCTTGTTATCAGGCGCTGCCGGAAACTATTTAAACGCCTATTTACATAGTAGCTTACATCTATCCATTGGAGCATCTACTATGGTTTTTGCTGCGCTAGGGATTCTTGGCGTATTTGCACTGAACGACAGATATAGTTACGCCCAGCGCGGGATACGCCGTTGGCTGCCGTTTATCGCCACGTTAGCATTACTGGCTTTCACGGGAACAGCAGGAGAAAATACTGATGTGATAGCGCATTTAGCAGGATATTTCTGCGGTTGCATTGCCGCGGCTTCGTGGATATTCTTCACACGAAACCAAACCGATAAAATTGATCAATCTATCCAGAAAGTGATGTTCTTTGCTAGCTTTTCAATTTTTGTTGGTGCTTGGTTACTCGCGTTTCATTAATCTCTTTCCCCCACTAAAAAGCCCGCTCTAGATAAACCGGAACGGGCTTTTTATACTTAAGGTTGTTCTGATTTTCAGGCAGCCAATTGCCTCAACACGTAGTGCAGAATACCACCGTGTTCGTAGTACTCCCATTCTTTAGGTGTATCTATACGAACTTGCGCTACGAATGAACTAGCCGACCCATCTTCAGCCGTTACCGTGATAGTGACTTCTTTAGCGCCCATATTCACGCCCTGAATATCGTAAGTCTCTGTGCCGGTTAAACCTAGCGTCTCACGCGAGTCGCCCTCTTTGAATTGCAATGGGAGAACGCCCATACCCACTAAGTTTGAGCGGTGAATTCGTTCAAAGCTTTCAACAATAACTGCTTTAACGCCCAGCAAGTTAACGCCTTTTGCTGCCCAATCTCGAGAAGAGCCAGTGCCATATTCTTTACCGCCAATGATCATCAATGGCGTGCCTTCTTCGCGATATTGCTCTGCCGCATGAAAAATAGGCATCACTTCACCGCTAGGTTGGTGAGATGTCCATCCCCCTTCTGTACCCGGTGCTAATTCATTACGTAATCGAATATTGGCAAATGTGCCACGCATCATAATTTCATGGTTACCACGACGAGAACCATATGAGTTAAATTCTCTGCGATCAACGCCCGCTTCAGATAAAAAAGCGCCCGCTGGAGAATCCGCCTTAATCGCGCCTGCTGGCGAGATATGATCAGTGGTGATTGAATCACCCAATCGTGCCAATACTCTCGCACCTTTGATATCACCAAAGCCGGGTGCTTGTTTACTCATGTCTACAAAGTACGGAGGCTGTTGCACATAAGTTGAGTCACCCTGCCATGCAAAGCGCTTGGCATCAGTCGTAGGCACTGCTTGCCAGTGCTCATCGCCTTTGGTCACATCAGCGTATTTTTCCATGAACATTTCACGAGATAACGCTGAGTTAATCGCGGCATTTACGCTTGCCTGACTTGGCCAAAGGTCACTCATAAACACGTCGTTACCATTCTTATCCGTGCCTAATGGCTCGGTGGTTAAGTCAATGCTGGTGGTTCCTGCTAGCGCGTAAGCAACGACTAATGGCGGTGAAGCCAGAAAGTTCATCTTCACTTCGGCATGTACACGACCTTCAAAGTTACGGTTACCTGATAACACAGAGCTGACAACCAGATCTTGCTTCAGAATCGCTTCTGATACCGGCGCAGGCAATGGACCTGAGTTACCGATACAAGTAGTACAACCGTACCCTACTACATCAAAACCCAATTGAGACAAAGGCTCCATTAAACCGGCTTTCTCTAGATACTCTGTTACCACGCGTGAACCTGGAGCCAATGAGGTTTTAACCCATGGCTTAACTGACAAACCAAGTTCAACAGCCTTCTGTGCAACCAAGCCCGCCGCCATCACTACACTGGGGTTTGAGGTGTTAGTACAAGAAGTAATAGCCGCAATCACCACATCACCATCGTGCATTTCAACGTCTTCACCGTTCATCACCACAGTAGCAGAACGAACTTCTGCAGCCCCGCTTAGCTCAGCTTGTGCGGCAGCAATAACCGTTTTTGCATCGGTTAAGTTAATTCGATCTTGTGGACGCTTAGGGCCCGCAATACAGGGCTGGACAGTTGAAATATCTAATTCAAGTGTATCACTGAAATTGGGATCAACATCGCCCGTCTCACGGAACATGCCTTGCTCGCGTGCATAAGCTTCAACCAGCGCAATTTGATCTTCACTGCGACCGGAAAGATGCATGTAATTTAGAGCTTCTTGATCTATCGGAAAAATACCGCAAGTCGCACCGTACTCCGGAGCCATATTAGCAATAGTGGCCTGATCAGCTAATGATAAATGATCCAATCCATCGCCGTAAAACTCTACAAATTTACCTACAACGCCAAGGCCACGCAACATTTCAACCACCGTGAGTACCAGGTCGGTAGCGGTAACGCCTTCGGTTAATTCTCCTGTTAACTTGAAACCGACGACTTGCGGAATCAACATAGTGATAGGCTGGCCTAGCATTGCTGCTTCGGCTTCTATACCACCAACACCCCACCCCAATACACCGATACCATTTATCATGGTCGTGTGTGAGTCCGTGCCGACTACCGTGTCTGGATAAGCGCAAAGTTCGTTGTCCACGGTGCGTGAAAATACCACCTGTGCCAAGTTCTCAAGATTTACTTGATGAACGATACCCGTTGAAGGTGGCACCACTTTAAAGTCGGTAAAAGCGGATTGACCCCACTTTAGGAACTCGTAACGTTCTGCATTACGCTCATACTCTCTATCAGTATTTTGCAACAAGGCATTTGCCGTGCCAAAACTATCTACCATCACCGAGTGATCTATGACTAAATCAGCTGGGCTCAACGGATTGATCTTATTTGGGTCACCGCCCAACACTTCCATCGCATCACGCATCGCCGCTAAGTCTACCACCGCTGGCACACCGGTAAAATCTTGCATCAATACACGTGCAGGCGTGAAGGCAATCTCAACACTAGGTTCTGCGTCCGCATCCCAATTAGCCAAAACTAGGATGTCTTCGCGAGTAATATTTTCACCATCTTCGTGGCGCAATAAGTTCTCTAACAAGATCTTAAGCGAATAGGGAAGCCTTGTTAAATCAGCCTGGCCTTCTAGGACTTTTAGAGAGTGAATTTTATAATCTGTGCCTGACACAGATAAGGTTTTGCTGGAGCCGAAACTATTGTTCATAAATATATACTTATGGTTAACTATGCCTGCCTATATTATATCTTATGCAGCGACTTTTTAAAAAGTATAAATTGGGCGTCAACCGTAATTTTCCTTAACTGAAGTAAAGCCTATGCGACAACGACGGTTTAATTTAGCATTACCGTCTAATCAAGAACTGTTAGCCAATAACTATTATGTATCTGCCGAAGCACTTTGAAGTTAACGACGTAAAAGAGATTAACCAATTTATCGCGACTAACGCCTTTACAACACTCACCACTTCGATTGAAGGCGAGTTAGAGGCAAATCACATTCCCGTGCAGCTCTTATTGGATGCCGACGGCAAGCCTTCTAAGCTACAAGGACACTTCGCTCGACTTAATCCCTTGGTGAGAAAATTAAAGGAGCCGCAACCTTGTTTATGCGTTTTCCTTGGCGCTGACTGCTATATCACGCCCAATTGGTACGACACCAAAAAACAAACTGGTATGGCAGTACCTACGTGGGATTACCAAGTCGCTCATGTCCACGGCACCCTCACTCTTATTGACGATGATAAGTGGTTGTTAGCCTTTTTAAATCGATTGACTGAAGAGTACGAATCAGATCAACCGATTCCATGGAAAGTAGGCGACGCGCCTGACGATTATATCGATGCAATGTGTAAAGCCATTATAGGGTTTGAAATCGAGGTCCATTCCTATACGATGAAGAGCAAATTAAATCAAAATCATTCTATCGGCAACCAAAGTGGCATTGTAGAAGGCATCGGTGATGATGCAGGCGATAAACAAAAAGACATTGGATTGGCTATTAAGCGCAACTTAGATACACAGTTCTAAGTGCTCACTTATCGATTAACTAGTTTGCCCTTGTATCCACTTAAACCACTTAACATAAAGCTCAGAATTGCCCGCTGCCACCACTGATTGTTTCGACAAAGTATCTACTCGAATAGCTGAGCCGTTCATACCACTTGCTTTACCGCCTGCTTCGCTCAAAATTAGCTGCGCAGCTGCGTAATCCCATAAATGCTGACCACCGTGCAGGTAGACTTGGAATCGTCCTGCAGCCAACCAACACCACTCAATAACGCTGCTCCCCAAATTACGTTGCGACCGATAAGGTGGACAAATAACCAACTGGCTGGCCATATCTCCGGTCAGCCTTTTGTAATCGACATTGGCGATACATTCACTCAACTCTGTGACTTCTGAGCGCGTCAGCTTATTTTCATTCAGCCAAGCCCCTTCGCCATTAATTGCGGTAAAACACTCATCTCTGACAGGGTCGTAAACGATAGCCAATCGTGTCTGCCCACTCTGAACGAACGCCAAGGACACGCCATACACAGGAAAACCGGTTGAGAAATTAGTGGTTCCATCGATAGGGTCTAACACCCATAAACCAGACGCCGAGTCATCAAGTAAGGCCTGCTGCTCACCGCGTGTCATTTCCTCACCTAACAGCGTATATTGAGGATAAGCTTGCTTTAATCTGTCGGTAATGTCCTTTTGCAGTTGCTCATCCATTTGAGTAACAAAGCTCCCATCATCCTTAAACGTACGCTCTAGTTCGCAGTGCTGCTTAAAACAATCCTCAGCTGCGGCTTTAATGAGAGGGACTAGGATTTCAAGCAAAGGTAACATCGTAAGCACTGAAGCTATATTGGGCCTACTATAAGGCAAAAAAACGAACGTGTTTCGCACATAATGAGAGCTTCACGTCGTATAATAAGCGAAATATAGCATGCCAAGCCATGGTTCACCACGCCACATTTATCGCACTTGAAAATTAAGTCTGTACCCATCGCCAAGGCTCTGAGTGAATCCATAAAATGGAATCTCTCCGGCTCTACATTAATGCACATTATTGTGTTATTGGGTTTGAGTTTCTATATCAGTAAACCGGCACTCCAGCAGAGCGACACTGTCATCAAAGTAAAACTGCACTCAGATACTCAGGTGGACAGTGACTCTCCAAATGACCAAGCGGTACAGTCATTTAACCACGAGATGGAGTCAATTGAACCAGACAGTGAAACGGTCGAGGTTACTGAAACTACAAAAAACCCTAGTGCTGTTACAGAAGTAGTTCAGTCAAAAAATAGTGCTTTAGACAACATAGCAAAAGAACTAGAAAGACTACGGAAACAACAAGCTAAAATAGTACAAGAACTACGCCAAGGCCAGCAAATTATGGACGCTGAGGCCCGAGAGGTTTTCACTACTTCATACAGCAACGACGGCGAATTTGATGATTACAAAGAAAGCTGGCGCCAACATGTAGAAAGCTACGGCAACTCAAACTATCCCAAGAATATTAGCCAGGCCGCCTTAAGCGGCAGCCTCATCTTAGATGCTGTAATTCGCTCAAATGGGTCATTATTGCGCGTGGACATCGTAAA
The DNA here is from genome assembly GCA_047639475.1 of Gammaproteobacteria bacterium. Classification (GTDB taxonomy): domain Bacteria; phylum Pseudomonadota; class Gammaproteobacteria; order Arenicellales; family Poriferihabitantaceae; genus JAAELZ01. The sequence goes on along the minus strand of JBLIOD010000007.1, from coordinate 32,182 downwards.
GTCTTCAGGCAACCCTACCATTGATCAGGCTGCGATAGATATCGTTAATGCAGCCGCGCCCTATCCAGCACTACCTGAAACCTCAGACAATAATGTAATCGTACATATTATCCGTACGTGGCAGTTCAAGCACAACAACGTTTCCAGCACCGCCTACTAGCTATGACGATTAGCAACAGCTTAGAAAATCATTTTTTAGTTGCGATGCCCAACATGCAAGACCCACGTTTTGCTGACTCTATCTCTTTGGTATGTCAGCACAACGATGAAGGCGCGATTGCGTTGATCATTAACCAACCAATTAGCCAAAGCTTGCAAGAAGTGTTTCTTCAAATGCAATTGCCTATCGATAAACTAACAACACCAGAGCAGCTCATTCTGTACGGCGGCCCCGTTCAACCAGAAGCCGGGTTTATTTTGCATTCGATAAAAGGGCAATGGGAAGCAACGCTACCCATAAGTGACTTTTTATTTTTAACTAGCTCTGCTGACATCTTAGAAGCCATCAGCAATGGTGAAGGGCCCGAAGATTACCTTTTCTTGTTGGGTTATGCTGGTTGGGCCGCAGGCCAATTGGAAATGGAACTTGAAGAAAATGCTTGGTTTCATAGTCCAGCGGATCATCCGGTGATTTTTGATACCCCTCCAACAGAGCTTGCCAAAAAAGTAGTTGAGCAATCAGGAATTGACCTATCAAGGATCTCTCACCGTGTCGGTCATGCTTGATCAATTTTCCCGATAATGGTCACTGAAACACTGCTTGCCATTGATTACGGCACCAAACGTGTCGGCTTAGCTGTCGGCAACACCTTGACAATGACCACCCAACCATTGCCACCCATCACCAACCTTCAAGGTAAACTGGACTGGCTCAAACTCAATGCAATAATAAAGGAGTGGCGAGTCAAAAAGCTGATACTTGGGCAGCCGCTCAACCAACAGGGTGAAGAAACTGAGATGAGCATCAAAATCAGGAAACTGGGCACATTGATGGAAACGAAAACCCTGCTCTCCGTCGCTTATGCCGATGAACGATATAGTTCTAGCGAAGCTGATAGAACCATACGAAGTACTCTACAAGCAGGTAAACGGCTCTCTAAGAGCAAAATATTAATGCGAGATTCTTTGGCAGCAGAGTTGATTATGCAGGCCTACTTCGAGCAAAATTAGACTATGCGATTAATGAAGAGAATTTTTGACTTGTTTCCCTTTATTATCGTTAATTATTTCAATTTACTGTTGAAAGCCTGCTTGGCCTCTTTCTTCTTGTGCACGCTGCTTATCTAAGCGATCGCTCCCCCTAACTCAATCTACTTCCAAGACCGCTCCTTGAGCTGACCGCGCATGAATCTAAATAACGAAAATGCTAATTTAGAAGTGAGCCTAACAGGGCAACTGCTACATTTCCTGACCACCTCAGCCCATGACAGAGGTATGCTAACCCGCATTCTCGACTTGGCGGCTACCTTCATCGAGCCAAAGACGCATCAAATCAAGAAATCTAAGTTGCTAGACGGCAAAACGGTGATAAATGTGTTTTTTGAACCCAGCACTCGGACGCGCACAACTTTTGAAATTGCCGCTAAGCGTTTGGGCGCTGAAGTAATTAATCTCGACGCAAGCCGAATGTCGACCACCAAAGGGGAAACAATACTCGACACTATCCACACACTTGAAGCCATGCACGTGGATTTATTTGTTGTAAGAGACCGTGCCAGTGGTGCCTCTCAGCTAATCGCTCAACACTTGCCACCACACGTTAAGGTCATCAATGCGGGAGATGGTCGACATGCTCACCCCACTCAGGCCATGTTAGACATGTTTACTCTCCGCCAAGCTAAAGGCTCAATTGAAGGCTTGACGGTCGCAATCGTTGGCGATGTCCTACATTCACGGGTAGCCCGCTCGCAAATACACGCATTACGTATACTGGGTGCAAAAGAGATAAGGGTCATCGGCCCTCGCACACTGATACCGACCAAGATTGAATCAATGGGTGTTATCGCTTACTCCGACATGGATGCAGGCCTTCAAGGCGTCGACGCCATCATGATGCTACGGCTACAACATGAACGCATGGATGGACAACAAATTCCCAGTCAGCAGGAATATTTTGATCGCTTTGGCTTAACACAAAGCCGGGTTAAATTAGCCGCAGAAAAAGCGATAGTCATGCACCCCGGACCGATGAATCGAGGCCTAGAGATTGCGTCAGATGTTGCCGACGGGCCACAATCTGTCATCTTGGCGCAGGTCACCAATGGCATTGTGGTACGGATGGCTATCATGGCGATGCTACTAGACCCCAGCTCTCAACAATCTCTAGACCGCTAATTACGATGAATCAACTAACTATTAAAGATGGCTGGGTTATTGACCCGAAAAACGGCATCAATCAGCAGCAAAATATTTACATCAGCGATGGCATTATCGTCGCTACTGGAAAAACAGCACCCGCAAATTTCAAGGCGTTGCACGAAATAGATGCAAGCAATAAAATTGTCTGTCCGGGCCTGATTGATTTATGCGCGCGAGTTAGAGTGCCTGGCGCCGATTCCGCACAAGCTTTAGAAACCGAACTACAGTCAGCCTTGGCAGGCGGCATAACTCGCTTAGTTTGCCCACCGGACACAAGACCCGTTATCGACTTAGCAGCGACGGCCCTGTTAGAACAAGATCTAGCGAATGATTTTAACCTAACACGCGTACACCCCTTGGGTGCGATGACACGAGGGCTATCAGGCGAAGTACTCACCGACATGGCCATGCTCAAAGAAGCTGGCTGCGTGGGCGTTAGCAATGGCTTAAAACCTATCACTGACACCTTGGTTGCCAGACGCGCAATGCAGTATGCCTCTACATATGATATCAAAGTATTCTTAACCCCAATTGATGCTTACCTACAAGGCAATGGCTGCATTCATGAGGGTGAAATCAGCACCTTACTAGGTCTTCCAGCCATTCCAGAATCTGCCGAGACTGTAGCGGTAGCGCGAGACTTGGCTCTGGTTGAGACAGCCAATGTGGAGGCACATATTCATCTTATATCCTCAGGGCGCTCAGTTAACATGATCCGCAATGCACTAAAGCGTGGCTTGTCAGTCAGTGCGAGTGTGGCGGCGCACCACCTACATTTATCAGAAGAAGACATGGTCGCGTTTGATTCAAGTTATAAAGTACAACCTCCACTCAGAAGCCTAAAAGACAAACAATCGCTCAGGGAGGGCGTAAAAGACGGCACACTAAAAGTTATTTGCTCTGATCACCAATCCCGTGGCAAAGACACGAAATTGGTTCCCTTTAGCGAAGCCTCTACCGGCATGGTAGGCTTTCAAACACTGCTACCATTGGTGTTGCAATTGGCTGAAGAAAAAGTGTGCAAACTAGACCATGCCATCGCATTGGTCACTTCTAATCCAGCTGAACAAATTGGCATTGACGCTGGGCATCTAAGCATTGGAGCCGCAGCTGATTTGTGTATTTTTAACGCTAATGAAACTTGGGAAGTTAGCAGTGATAGCCTCCTTAGTCGAGGCAAAAACACCCCTTTTAACGGTAAACAGATGCGGGGCAAGGTTCAGCAAACGCTTATAAATGGCAAAGTGGTTTTTCAAGCCTGATTGAAGCTTAGTTCCCCGCTAACCGAAAGAGGGCTATCAACGAACAAGAAGCGCGTTTATCAGAGATCTAGTTTGGCAAATTGTCGCTCTTTGCTAAAACGATTATTTTCGACGGGAATGGTCTTTACTAGCCAAGCGAATAAATCACCCCACATTTTGCTGAGTTCGTTTTGCCCGATGGCTTTATTGGCATCAGGCAATTCAATCGTTACGACCGGAATACCTCTTTTTTCCCCTGCATAACTGCCAAGGGACCCCGGGTAAGTTCCCAGCAAGCCAGCTTTTATTTGACCAATACGCCGAGGCGCATTGGTGCGGCTAGGGGCATCATAGTCAATCATATTGTGAGGGGCATGCACGCTGATAATCATATCAGGCTTAAACCGAGCAATTTCATCAACTAGCCATAGCGTCTCGGGTTCGCTGCCAGATCTATAACCTGGAAACTTCCGTGGTAACTCACCCGCCTGTTCACGCCAATACTTAAGCGCTGAATTTTGCCAGTCTGGCGTAGGCATATTGCGGTTCAAATCTATGCCATTGGCATTGGTTCTAGTCGGTTGATCGCTCAGCAAACCGTCTAAATTCACAATCGGCACTACTTGCCAAATGAATTCACCTGAGTGTTCTGCTCGCAGGAAATTTGCCCACTCAAATACAATACTTGCTGAGGACAGTTCGTCGCCATGGGTGCCCCCAAGTAACAGTACTTTGCCTATCGGTTTAACACCTGTTACTTTGCCAAAGTATGTTGCCATAATAGATTGGCCTTGCACTGTCTTTGCCCCTGTTGAGCTATATACTGGCTTCAAACAGTCTTCCATTTTGACGCTATTTAAGTGCTTAGCAACGCGATTACAATATAACCTTTGTTCAAGCGTCCTGACAGTTTTATCTAAGCCAGGTAGAGAGTTAACTTTAGCAACCTGGGGATTTCGTTCCACTGCTTTCTGAGGTTGGGCTAGTGTACCTTCAGCCCACTTTTTAATTTTTGAAACGGCCGATGCATGCAAGCGTTCAGGAACGATCGTATAGCGAAACGATGCAAACCGATGATTTTCTATCCGAGAATTCGCTTGATCCACAGACTCCGCAGAAACAATGGGCAGTTTATTGTCTTCTGCGCTTGTGATCACCTCTAAAGGGCGTTGCGAGGCGCTGCAACCTGTTAGCACGACACCGCATAGCACGACGAGTGGGAATCGCGCATACGATGAGAATGAGAATGGCATCCAACCTATTATAATTGTTTAACGCTGTCAGTTCACTGACAAAGTGATTTAATAAGGCCATAAAATATTGATCTTACAGTAAACTAATTGAAAACCCCGCTGCTCAAGTATCGGTCACCTCGGTCACAAATGATGGTTACTATCACGCTGTTTTCTATCTGTCCCCCCAATTGCAGTGCAGCCGCAAATGCCCCACCAGAAGACACTCCACAAAACAAACCTTCTTCTGCAGCAAGGCGTTTAGCTGTTTCTTCCGCTTGCTGCTGAGATACATCAATATATTGATTGACATTTGCGTCATCAAAAATTTTGGGCAAATAAGCTTCTGGCCATCGTCTAATACCGGGAATGGAAGCACCTTCTTGGGGACGTACACCCACAATTTCGATGTCTGGATTTTTAGATTTAAGATATGCTGACACGCCCATAATCGTGCCAGTGGTACCCATAGAGCTGACAAAGTGCGAGATTGACCCTTCAGTTTGCTGCCATAGTTCAGGCCCAGTAGACTTAACGTGAGCATTAGGATTATCTTTATTTGAGAATTGGTCAAGTAACATCCCCTTCCCCTGTTGTTGCATCTCCAAGGCCAAGTCTCTAGCCCCTTCCATTCCCTGCTCTTCTGAAACTAATATCATTTCAGCACCATAAACGCCCATCGTGGCTCGACGTTCAGCCGTCATATTGTCGGGCATTATTAGTATGATTTTATAACCTTTTATCGCGGCAATCATGGCTAAAGCAATGCCGGTATTCCCACTAGTAGCTTCTATCAGTGTATCGCCCGGTTTGATTTTCCCCGCCAATTCAGCTTGGTTAATCATATTCAATGCAGGCCTGTCTTTTACCGAACCCGCGGGATTATTTCCTTCGAGCTTTAACAAATAGACGTTGCTGTCATCAGGCACGATTCTTTGCGCTCGCACCAATGGCGTATTGCCTATGATTGATTCAATAGTTGGGTAATTGATCATTATATTGCTTCTAAATACTGAATAATAAGTTGCACGCTTTTATTGCCTCTGAATTCGTTCACGTCTAAAGTATAAACTGCATGAATCAAATCAAAATCGATTTTTTTGCCTGGCTCATCAATGTAACGAAAAGCGATTCCATCTATGGAATTATGCATGCCTTCTGGTTGTAAGCACAGCTTCAAATGCGTTTCGCCTACGACTCTAGCGCTCAATACCTTAAATATCCCATCAAACTGGGGAGCAGGAAAAGCTTGGCCCCAAGGGGACAAAGTTCTGAGCGCTTCAGCCAACTCCATACTGAGTTCATTTCCTGTTAACGCGCCATCTGTCCATATTTGATTTTCACGCGGCAGCCCTTTCATTACCCGCTCTATCTCTTGATAAAACGCCTGCTGAAAGGAATCAAAGTCTAGCTGCTTTAAGCTTAAGCCAGCCGCCATCGCGTGACCACCGAACTTTACAATTAAACCTGGTTGCTGGGCATTAATAGTCGCTAACACATCGCGAATATGCACTTGTTTAATAGAGCGGCATGAGCCTTTAATCATACCGTCGGCACCGGGAGCAAAAATAGCTGCTGGCAACCCTGTTTTGTCTTTCACCCTTGAAGCGACCAAACCGACTACCCCTTCATGCCAGCTGTCATCAAACAGCGCAACGGCACTTTGATTAGCTTCACTTTCTGATAGGTTTAAGGCATCTAATACCGAAAAGGCTTGGCTTTGCATCTCTAGTTCAACACTCTTACGTTGTTGATTTATCTCATCTAAGGCATCTGCTAATTGGCGGGCAGCTTGCTCAGATTTAGCCAGTAAACACTCTATCCCTGTGGCGATATCTGCCAACCTGCCAGCGGCATTAAGCCGAGGCCCCACGCTGTAGCCCAAATCGTTGGCCACCAAGTTAGACAAATCACGCTTCGCGACCTGCATTAATGCTTTTATACCGGGCCGTGTTTTACCGCTTCGCATTCTGGCAACGCCCTGGGCCACCAAAATTCGATTATTTTCATCCAATGGTACCAAATCCGCCACGGTGCCCAAGGCAACCAAGTCCAGTAAATCCACCAACGGGGGTACCGTAATGCTTTTCTGCTCAAACCAATTAGATTTCTGTAAGTATGCACGCAACGCAAGCATTAAATAAAATATGACTCCCACACCTGCCAACATCTTGCTCGGAAAATTACAGGCTGCTTGATTGGGATTAACTATTGCCACCGCGTCAGGCAATGCCTCACCTGGCAAGTGATGGTCGGTTACTACGACATCGATGTTGTGTTGTTTCAGTAAGGCAACTCCTTCGATGCTAGAAATGCCGTTATCCACCGTGATGACTAAGTTGGGTGGGTTCTTCAACATTTCTTGTGCAAGCTTTAGCGATAGGCCGTAACCATAGTCAAAACGATTCGGGACGCAGTAACTTACATTCTTACATCCCATCTGCGTCAAACCTTCCATTGCCAGCGTAGTAGAGGTCGCTCCGTCTACATCGTAGTCACCGACAATTTGTATGGCTTGTTCCTGCTCAAGTGCCATCGCGATGCGATTAACTGCGGCATCTAAACCAAATAATTTAGCAGGAGGAGAGAGGCCATTTAAGACATAAGTAATTTGTTCTGGCTGTGAAATAGACCGATTAATGAGCACCCGTTTAACCACAGGATGGTAGGCGCTCAGCGCTCCGTCGTCTTCAACATGCGCTTTACGGCGCATGATTTCATATTGAGTCATATTAGAAATTTAAATGTGACGAGCCTTAATTTCGCCCAACCGTCATTCGAATATCCACGATACCAGGCGTTTTCTTAACAACCCCAGCACTCTGAACAATTACACCTTGGACTTTTAACAGCTCAAGCCAATTAAGCCAGCTATCAAACTCAACATTCGTCAACCACACCTTAACTGACTGATTTTGATCAGGTTGCACACGTTGAATAGAAGCACGTACTTCAACTGTTTCAGCAGTTTGCTCTAGCACGGTCAATAGAGGCCCTTGTATTTTTTTGGGTTGTTTCCCCAACTCGTCTAAGTTCACCGAACCTAATGCCTGCTTCACCCAAGCCAAAGTTTGAGCTGACTCTGGCAACTTATTTTGCCTGTAGTCATTGAGCTCCTTCATTTTTGGTTCCCACAAGTAGAGGTAGAAAATAATTGCCGCTGTAAATAGTCCTGCAAAGATAAGCAAGTTACGTTCACGTTCAGTGATTGATGAAAACAAACCGGTCATTAGGAGTCGCTCGCGATTAGTTTAATTTGCCCTTTGACCTTATTGGCTTCCGAGCCAGAAGAAACCAATGCCGCACGTACACCTGCCGCTTCATCTATCTGAGATGTCATCTTCTCTAGAGCAGCAAAATTAGGCGCAGTAACGCCTACTTGCAGCGCTTGATTTCGAAAATTAATTTCCAAAAAGCTCGCCTTATTTTGTGGCGCAACTTGCATGACTTTTTCTAGAAGAAATTGAAAGATCTCCTGAGAGCCACCCGACACGTCTATCGACAGCAGTGTCGCAATTTGGCGTTTAGGTTGATCTAGGTACTCTTGATCTGGAAACGTTTTAGCAAATAACGATTTGATCTCTAGTTCGTTGGCTTGGTACTTGTCTTTCATCCGCTCAAGTTCAACCCAATTTGACACGCCCAAGGATAATAACGCGCATGCTGCCAGACCGACTGACCAGTTTAGTAAAGTATTCTTCGGCTTCAAATGTGCCGGTTCGTAGGCTTCTCGTAACAATGAAATCTTTTGGATGTCTGGCAAAGGGCCATGTTTCAGCCAGTCGGTAAAGTTTTCCCCGATATCCCACAGATTGACATCCTCTCCACCATTGGTCTTCATTTCATTGGCCAAATCACGATTATTAACCGCGAAACTAGCGTGTAAATCCACGCTTTGCCACCAATATTTAAAGGCAAACTCATCCATTACTGCGGTTTTAAATTCGCCTTCTTTCAAAAAATATCGATCACCCGTGCCTCTAGCAACCGTGGCACTGCCATTACTATGAAGGGGCAAGAAGGCATAATCTGGTACGATACTATCTAACATATTGGCCGCACCACCAAACGATTCAATCACCGAATCGACAGTTTGCTTACTAATCACTGCGACCTGCGCTGCTTGACCTGCCTTCCAATTTAAAACAGAAAAATGCAGATCATCAATGTCTTCGCTGAGTTTTTCTTCTAAGGTGTAAGGCACTGCTGCCAGCATGTTTGCATGACGATTCGTTGGCACGTCTACGCTATGTAGAGTCACCTTTTCACCAGGCACCACTCCCACGATAGACGTAATGCCTTTGAGTATCAACTTTAGAAAGCTGCCGTCAGTGACCTCGCCCTTTTCAGTCAGTGCTCCTTTGCTATTTAGCTTAGCCCAATAATAGGGAGCGTGTGTAGAAATCAATAATTTCATTGCGTCTCAGTGGTTAACTCACAGCGATATGTTCTTTGTCTGGATAATACCGAAATCTTGGGATTTTGGGTATCTTGAGTGCGTTCTAGTATACTCTTTAGTGAATAAGTCACGCGTCCATATTTTGCACAGCTAGTCACACTGAAGTAGTTACTTTTTACATCAATTAGGGCCTCTACTTGCTCTCTTTCATTGGCATCAAAATTATGCAATGCAGAACTAACAGTACTATACAGACCCGCTTTTTGATCTGCTTTTATGGCCTCTAAGGTGTAGCTTTCCAGTGTTGCTTCCTGCAGAACAGAGAGAATTTCAGGACCAGCCGTAGAGATATTTATCTTTATCAAGTCTCCGCTTAGATCAGGAAACTGGCTATCTCCATTGATCAACCCAGGCGTGACGGGTAAAGCTGTTACCAATGGCGCTAATTTTTTAATCTCTGCGTCGGTAAATCCATCGATAAAATTAAGTTCTGAAATGGATGACATAGGGTGATTCGGCGCTAAATAAGGGCCATTATCACTTGATAAGTAAGCACTGCTTTCAGCGCCTGATAGAGAAGCTTCATCATTTGCGTCGATCCAATCCACAACCAGATCAACCTTTTCTTCTTCTATTCCCTGTGATATCAGCAGCCTTTGAAATAGGCTATACCAAGGCGAGATGAGTGGGTCGGTACTCGTTGCCGTAGCGCTTGGATCGCGAATCTCTCGACCATCCACCAAATTATTCAAATTGAACTTACCTGATTCATCGTAAGCAGTGACTTGCATAGTGCCATCTTCTAAAGCAATGGTACTCCCAGCAATGGTTGCCCAAGAATCCATTAAACACGCTGTACCGCTGCTGCATGCTGTTCCTGAACGACGATTGGCGTCCTGCTCAAGCGCCTTAGCCACCCATACTTCGCCACCCAATGCCACCTGCCTACTTTGTTCAGCATCCCGTTGATTCTCCAATTTCCGAATCGCCAAGTGTTCATCTTCTGCGATGTATACCGCTAAAGTGGTCAAGAGCACCAAAACAAATAAAACCGTTAACAGCGCTACGCCTCGTTGCAGGGAATGCAGGCCAAGTCTGTTATTAGCACTAAACATGCTTAGCGTAAAGGTTTGGCCACTTCAAACAAACGACTGTATTCGTCGCCCGATTCCAGCCTAATACTGACTTTAATGCCATCAGGGTAATTTCCATTTAGCTTTTCGTTTTTCTCAACCCCTGAATCGCTTGAATAAAATAGAAACTCCAAACCTACTTCCTCTATTGAGGTACCTATTATTTGCTCTTCTGGCTCATAGTTACCATCGGTATCGAGCACGTCCCAAACTTTACGCAGTAATTCATCGCCCTCCAAAACCCACTCGACACGCTTCAGCGCGACCCCCAATGGTGAATTATAATCTGGTTCGCTGATGGTCATACCTATCACCGTGCTGGCATCTTTTTCGATCGACCCTTTGATAGTAGAACCTGATTTCACAGGACGATCGGTAATTGATTGAAAATCTCTTTCCAGCAAGATAAATAAACGCTGCAGCTTATCAAGCTTGCCGTAATGCACTGCCAAACGTTCGCGTTGATCTATATAGCTGTCGAGCGTAGAGTATGAAATACCTGCGACTACCGCAAAAACTGCGATAGACACCAACACTTCCATCAAGCTAAACCCGCCTAGTCGGGAAGCTACACAGCTATTTTTAACCACGCTCAATTTGGCTGAGAAACAAAGCCGAACAACCTAGCCGCAGGCTGATTTCGATCACCGCCCTCAGGGTATACAGTTACGTCGACCCTAGACAATTCATTGTTATCAGTTGGCGTATATTCAGTTTGGATAGACCACTCTCTGCCGCCCATTGTGGCAGAATCATTTTCTCCACCGCCCGATAAGTATTTACGCTCAATATGCAACTTAGAAAGTTGATTACTGGCCACCCAGGTAGCCAACATTTTATTTGATAGCTTGTCAGCCACATCAATACTCTGCCCCATTGACCTCGCTACCGCCCCCAAGCCCACTGCGGCAATGGCCAAGGCGACCATCACCTCTAGCAATGTAAAACCGATGGAGTGAGTTAACGGTTTCTCTCTCATATTAGCCTTTATTCTTTGGGTCAACTACCACAGCAAAACCCGCATCACTTAATTTAATGATGACACTTTCTTTATCAGCTTGCAGCATCAACGTAAAAGGCGTGATCAAACCATTGGGTTCCATAACCACAGCATTCCTTGGCCTAGAATCGTCATCGAACACATTGGAGGCTTTATCCAAAATACTCGAATTAAGCACCTCACTAACACGACTGGGGGTAAATGTTGATTGATTCTTTTTCTTGCGCTTTGTTAAGTCCAAGTTGATGCTAACCCCCTCAGGAAGTGTTCTTAATCGCATAAAACTGTCTTTTTCACCCTCAGAGTCAGCCGCTAGAGCCAGACCACTGCCAATATTTATAAACTGGTAGGTTTGCTTGGACGAATCAATTTGTACGCCTAAAACTTGCCCTGTTAACACAGCTTCATCTAAACCATGGTTTATCATCGTTGCGATGGTGCGTGCTTCTTGACGCAAGACTCGTCCACTTGATTGCCCGATATTGGCCACCATGAAACTAGTCGCAATCACCATAATAAACACCGCCACCATGATCTCTATTAACGTAAAGCCCTTCTCAGCGGGTGCGGCAGTGTCTGGCTGCGCGCGTAAAGCGGTTCTATTACTATTGCGAAATTTCATTCTTCCGCAAGCATCAAACGTTTTGATATAATTAGAGAGCTTACTTGATTTCGTGAAGATTCCAATTGCCTATTTGCTTGCCCGAGTCGCCTGTACCGGTAGACCAAACATCAAACTCTAAGTGCGAACCCGCACTTGAATATTGGTAGTCCTTTCCCCACGGGTCTTTTGGCAAAACATCTATATAGCCTTTGCCCGTCGAGCCACCAGTGGTTAATTCATTCAGAGAATTTGGGTATTTGAAATTATCTAGCTTGAACATTTTGATTGAGCTGGAGAGTGCTCTAACATCGCTTTTAGCTTTTGCGACCATTGCTTTATCTTGACCCCCTAGCACTTTAGGCAAAACAACCGTTGCCAACATGCCAATAATAACCACTACGACCATGATCTCTATAAGCGTAAAACCACTTTGCTTTTTGTGCGTACTTTTCCTAATCATAACTAAAAACTAACCGCTTGATTTAATTCAAAAATAGGCAATAAAATTGCCATCACAATAACTAATACAACAATACCCATAATCAAAATCATCATGGGCTCAAACAAACTTACCACCACCGAAATTCTTGATTCGGCTTCACGCTCCAATGAAGTAGCGGATTTTTCCAACATGGTATCCAATCGACCACTGGTTTCGCCACTGGCTACCATTTGAGTCAACAAAGCGGGGAATAGTTTCCTTCGCTTTAATGATCGACTTAAACTGGCGCCTTGTTCAACTTCATCGGACGTGGTTTTCAAGGCATCTCTAATCACCAAATTACTGACCACTTCTGAGCTGCTTTTAATCGCTGATAACAATGGTACGCCGCTGCCAATCAGTATAGATAAAGTACGGGCCATTCTCGCAGTATTCAAGCTTTTTGATAAGCGCTGAGTCAACGGAAACTTCAGAATGAAGCGGTGATAAGCCATTTTCGGACCATCATAACGCATCAATACTGAAAACAAGATGACCAAACTCACAATTGCCAGCAACAACAAATGTCCGTAGTTCACGATAAAATCGCTCAGCTTAATCATTACTCTGGTTAAATAAGGTAATGCCTGTCCAGTATCGTCAAACACTTTTACCACTTTAGGGACTACGTACGCCATTAACCCTACAACAATCAATATTGCCACCAGTGTCAGGATAACCGGGTAAACCAAGGCCGTACTGATGCGTTGTTGCAAGCCTTGGCGCGCTTCAGTGTAATCTGCCAGTCGTTCCAGTACGCCTTCTAGGTAGCCTGTTTGTTCTCCCGCTGCCACCGAAGCAATATATAACTCGGGAAAAGCGCGAGGAAATTGGCGCATACCGACAGCCAAGCTTCCTCCCTCCATTACTGCAGAACGCACACCCGTAAAAATACTCTTAATTGAATGCCTGTCTGCTTGTTCTACCAAGCCAGTCAATGCCTGCTCTATCGGCATCCCAGAATCTAATAAAGTGGCAAACTGTCGCGTAGATACTGCCAACTCCATGGTGCTCATTTTTTGGCGGCGGCCTCGTATAGCGCCACCCAGGTTAGTGGTCTGTTCTTCGTTGACTGAAGTTACCTCAAGCGGTGTTAAGCCTTGCTCTCGCAATGATTGGCGAACAGCCTTCGCAGAGTCACCCGTGGTAACACCCTTTTTCTTTTTGCCTTGCGCCGTTAAAGCAAGGTATTCAAATGCCGCCACTATTGATCTCGGGTAACCCGAAGAATTTCACTAATCGAAGTGCGCCCTTCAAGCACCAATTTACAACCGTTAGCCAGCAAACTGGGCGATGTTTTACGTACATGCTCAAGCATCTCGTCCTCACTCTCACCGTCGTGTATTTTTTTACGCAAAACCTCGTCCATTTCGATCAATTCGTAGATGCCCTTCCGGCCTCGAAAGCCGGATTGATCACACTTGTCACAGCCGTTTGCATGGTAAATGACTACCTCATCAGAACCGGCTAGCTTTAGTAACTCCTGTTCAGAATCATTGGGCTGCGCCGCTGACTTGCACTCTTCGCATAAGGTACGCACCAAACGTTGCGCCAACACCCCTAACACGCTAGAAGCGATAAGGAACGACTCAACACCCATATCTATCAAGCGCGTAACCGCGCCCACAGCCGTATTGGTATGAAGCGTAGACAATACCAAGTGGCCCGTCAAACTCGCCTGCACCGCAATTTCAGCGGTTTCTAAATCGCGTATTTCACCAATTAGGACCACGTCTGGATCTTGGCGCAGTATTGAGCGCAGACCACGAGCAAAGGTCAATCCAATCTTGGCGTGGGTTTGCATTTGCCCCACCCCATCAAGATCGTATTCAATAGGGTCTTCAACCGTCAATACGTTCAGAGACTGCCTATCCATCTCTCCAAGACCGGCATATAAAGTGGTGGTTTTACCTGAGCCGGTGGGTCCCGTCACCAACAAAATACCATGGGGTGACTTAATCAATTTGTCGTAAATGACATGAATATCCTCATCCATACCTAAATGACTTAGATCCAAGCGAGAACCATGCTTGTCTAGTAAGCGCAACACGACGCGTTCACCATATTGAGTAGGAAGACAAGATACACGCACATCTACTGGTCGATCGCCGATGTTCAGTGAAATTCGACCATCTTGTGGCAAGCGTTTTTCAGCAATGTCTAACTCTGCCATTACCTTCAAGCGAGACACCAAGGCACTATGTAGTGCACGTTGCGGCTCTACAACATCTTTCAAAATGCCATCACTGCGAAATCTAACCAAAGAGCGCTTCTCAAACACTTCCAGGTGAATATCCGAAACATCTTCTCGAATGGCCTGAGTCAACAAGGCATTGATCAATTTAACCACCGGTGCATCATCAGCCGCTTCGAGCAAATCTGTAGACGTGGGTAACTCAGTGGCCAATAATCCTAAATCCAATTCTTCGGAAATATCATCCACCATTTGAGTAGCAGCTGAATGGCCTTTTTCATGTGCATAACGAATTACCGAATCAAACTCAGTAATCGGCAAGGTATGAAACTTCAGGGGTGACGAAATGCGGCGGCGTAATTCAGAATAGATCTCAAAAGGGGGCTGTTCGACGCACACCACATGGGTCATATTTTCTTCAGCACAGGCAGTTAACACCTGATGACGCTTAGCGAAGGAATAAGGCAATAAGCCCGATACTTGTGGTTGGATGTGCTCAATCCAAGCTTGAGCTGTGTGCAGCGAGGTGAAATCGGGTGTAACTCCGCTATCGTCACCTCCGACTAAAGACTTTGGTTCTACCTGCTCAACCATAATTGTGCGGATTTACGTCAATGAAAGCAGAACACGAAAACCGCATCTTATTTTTTATTTGAACTATTGGCATTCCAATCTAGCTCACGCAGAACAGGCGGTGTTTTCTTAAGCAGTTTACGGGTATCTGGCAAGCTTTCAGCTTCTTCAGTACGAATATACTCATAACGATCGCGCGTTAGCATATCCAACTCACCCGGCGTACGTATGATCGTTGGCCGAATAAACACCATTAAATTGGTCTTGCTGTTGGTTTTAGTTTTCTTGCGAAAGGCCCCACCGATAAAAGGTAAGTTGCCTAATATGGGTATTCGCTCGTAAGTATCTTTGACGTCATTGCGTATTAAGCCGCCGATAACAATAATTTGACCGTCATCTACCAATACCTTGGCTTTGATGGTCCGTTTATCAGTAATTAAATCGGCCGCGCCCGATATCGTGGTGGGTGACACACTAGAAATCTCTTGGGCTATCTCTAGATGGATTGTACCACCTTCATTAATTTGAGGTGTAATCTTAAGTGACAACCCTACTTCTTTACGTTCAATTGTCTGAAAAGGATTTGAAGACGTAGTGGTTGTACCGTCTGCATTGGTCATGGTATTGCTATTGGTATTGTTGGTAAACTGACCTGTCACGAAAGGTACTTCTTGACCAACCACTATCTCCGCTTCTTCATTATCAAGCGTTAGCATACTGGGCGTAGAAATGATGTTGGAGTTGCTGTCATCACGCAAGGCATTCAATACGAGATTTAAATCGGGCACTACATCACCGCCCAAGTTACGAACGTATTTGTTAACAAAGCCTAAATTAAAACCGCCTCCACTGTCTGAGAAAGTGCCCGTAGATTTAGAAAATTCCTGATTGTCATTATTGCGAAAGGTGCCTGTCCAGTCTACGCCAATTCGTGCACCGTCTTCTTCTGATACTTCTGCGATAATGGCTTCAACAAATACCTGCGATCGGCGGATGTCTAATTGATCGATCACCGTGGTTAAATCGATGTAATCTTCTTCTTCCGCGTTAATGATCAGCGAGTTACCTACTTCATCTGCTTGCACTGAAATCTTGGCAGTCGGTGCGGCGGCGGCATCACCTGTTTGCGTTTGTTTGTCTTGAACAAGCCCATTAAGTATCGTCACCAAATCTGCCGCTTGTGCGTATTTTAAATAACGCACATGCACGTTGCCTTTGGCGGGACGATCAACATCAAGTTGTTCTATCAACGCACTTAACACCGGGAAATCCTTTTCAGGCGCCCTCACGATTAAAGCGTTTAACCCTTCGTCAACTTGCACCAATGTTTGCCGTACTGGCAAACCTTTTGCCGCAGCATCTGACGTCAAGGTGCCTGCCAACTGACCGATCACTTGTGCCAGTGCGTTGGCATTAGCGTGTTTTAGGTAGATGACGCGTATCTCTTGTCCTTGCTGTTCTTGATCCATTCGCTGAATTAACGACAAGACGCGGCGTATATTATTCGCCCTGTCTGTCAATATAAGCGTGTTACTCCCTGCGTGCGGAGCGATATGCGCGGTGGGCGGCAACAAGGGCCGCAAGATAGGCAGCAATTCGTTAACCGAAGCATGCTCTAAGGTGACGATATAAGTAATTTCTTGCTCATTATTAGGCAATTCTCCGCCGGTAATAGTCGGCGTTGGATTTTGTTTTACCAAATTACCAGGAATAATCTTGATGAGATTGCCGGAGGGGATAGCTGCAAAGTTGTGTGTCGCTAGCACCGCCAAAAAAATATCGTATAAGGTCTCAGCGGGCACCGCGCTACCAGACACCAGTGTCACTTTGCCTTTTACCCGTGGATCAACAATAAAATTCTTGCCGGTGGTTTTGGCCACTAAACTAACCAGCGCCGCTATGTCGGCGTCTTGAAAATTCAGCGTGATACTGTTCTGATCTTCTGACAGCAATACTTGGTCCTGACCGGTGCCGACCACACCGGTACTAGTTGAGCTGTAGGGATTGGTATTTGATTGTGCGATTAAATTTTCAAAAGCACGATCAACATCGAATTGTCGAGTTGATGCTTCACTTGTCGTGGCTTGTTGCACGACCAAGTCGATCGTTCCCATAAGGTCATCTTCGTAATCTTCAGTTGAAGATTGTGCAACAGATGTTTGATTTATGAGTACGCCACATAAAAGCAAACCGGCGCCAAATATTATTCGCTTTATCATTAATTATTTGCTGTATTGCGGAAGCGAAGCTCCCAGTTAAGACAAACCTCGCATAGACCCCAAGTATCGCATATTAAGCACAAATCCTGCATATTTTATGCAAACTAATGAGCACAATCAACACCGCCTTAATCAGTGATTCCGGCAAGGCGTTATTTTCAGTCCTTACGATAAACTTTCAACGCGGAATGAAACCGCATTAGTAACCACACTGTCTAGGGCTTCAATTTTTTTCAGTGCGGATCGAAATTGCCCTTCAACAGTGGGCTCGGTCAATATAACCGCCGTCACATTATCGGCTTGCGAATCACTCCGTTCATTGGCGTTTCCTTTTTGCAGTAATGAACTGATATTGATTTTTGCCTCTGCTAAGAGCTCTGTTATTTCAGCTAACACTCCGGCTTTATCTTGCAATTGAAGGCGCAAATAGTAAGCTGTTTCTACTTTCTGCATCTCCACGATAGGCACTTCAGCTAAAGCATCAGGCTGAAAAGCCAAATGCGGAACACGGTTATGCGGATCGGCAGTAATTACTCGCACCACATCGACCACGTCAGCAACGACGGCAGAAGCTGTGGGCTCTGATCCTGCGCCTGGGCCATAATGCAGCGTTGAGCCCACTGCATCGCCTTTAACCACCACAGCGTTCATCACGCCATTCACGTTGGCCAACAGTCGACTGCTAGGTACCAGTGTAGGATGTACTCTTAATTCAATACCATTTTCATTTCGTCTCGCGATACCCAAATGTTTGATTCGATACCCTAATTCTTTGGCATTGAGCACATCTTCGTGAGTGACTTGGGTAATCCCTTCTGTGTATATGGCTTCAAATTGCAATGGTATACCGTATGCTATAGACGCCAAAATAGTTAGCTTATGCGCCGCGTCAATGCCTTCGATATCGAACGTTGGATCTGCTTCAGCATAACCTAAATCTTGGGCATCTTTTAATACACCTGAAAAGTTCACGCCTGGCTGCTCTAACTCAGTAAGAATATAGTTCGAGGTGCCATTAATGATTCCTGCTAACCACTCTATACGATTACCTGCCATACCTTCTCGAATGGCTTTGATAATCGAAATGCCACCAGCAACAGCTGCCTCAAAAGCCACAATCACACTTTTTTCTTGCGCCGCGGCAAAAATCTCATTGCCATGGAGGGCAATCAATGCTTTGTTGGCCGTAACTACGTGCTTGCCATTAGAAATCGCGGTAAGAATGAGATCTTTTGCCAGTGTTTCACCGCCAATCAACTCAACCACCACGTCGATTTCCGGATTATTGACCACCAGAAAGGGGTCATTAACCACTTCGACAGAACTTAGATCACAATTGCGAGGCTTAGACATATCTTTTACCGCCGCCTGCACCACTTTAATATCTCTGCCTGCTCGGCGGGTTATTTCACTCGCATTGCGATCAAGCACCGCAACCGTACCTGTACCAACAGTACCTAAACCAATAAGACCGATTTTAATAGCTTCCAACTTTCACCTCTTTGGGTTTGTTAGTTACGCAGCACGCTACGCACAAAAATATACTTTGTTTGAAAATCTTGTTTGCCCACTATCCGCATACGCATCGGTGGAATTTGTCTGGCTTCGATGTGCGCTACTCGCTAGAATAACGGACATATAACTACGCCCAAAGCAACAAAACTCGTCAAAAACCATTGGCTCTATCGTGAAATTCCAGCTAAACAACGACCAATCTATTAATCTTATTCGCTCTTATGAAATCGGTGTTATTCGCATTGATGAAACAGACTTTTCAAGCGCGGTGATTGTAACACCGCAAAGCTTAAACAGCCTAGAGCTAACCGCGATTTCTCAGCTTGCAGCCAGCCATTTTGAATCCTTGTTAGATTTTAAACCCGAGTTGGTCATACTGGGCACAGGCCCGACACAAGTCTTTCCCGATTTCGCCTTAAGCCAATGTTTAGCTAACAGGCAAATTGGCCTTGAAGTGATGAACTCCAGTGCAGCCAGTCGCACCTACAATGTGCTGGCCAGCGATGGCCGAAAGGTGGTGGCGCTGATACTCCCGTAGACGCCGCTTGTTAACTTAAGCTATTAATAACCCAGCTGCTGCGTCGCAAACACACGACTCATCGCGGAGCTTAAGCTGATACCCAACTGACCGGTTATCTCTTCAATTAGGCTGGGCGCGGGCGAATAATCGTAACGTTCTTCAACGCCTATTAAATCTCGCATCGCCATATCCATATTACCAATTTGATCAATTAACCCCAAAGTCACTGCCTTGGAACCATTCCAGAATAAGCCAGAGAACAAGGTATCGTCATCTGCCAGTCGGTCGCCACGACCTAATTTTACTGCAGCGATAAATTGCTCATGTACTTCATCAACCACTGATTGCATATAAGCACGTTGGCTTTCGTCCAAGGGCATAAACGGGTCGAGTAATGCTTTATTCGTGCCAGCGGTAATCAAACGTCGTTCGACACCTAATTTCTTCATCGCATCCACTGCACCAAAACCATTAACCACCACGCCAATCGAGCCCACCAGGCTAGCTTTTGCGCTGAGAATTTCATCTGCCGCGCAGGCAATATAATACGCAGCCGATGCGCCCACATCATCAATGACCGCCACCACTTTCTTTTCGGGGTATTCAGACTTTAGCAGCATAATTTCATCGTATATTCGCTCTGCTTGAACAGGGCTGCCGCCCGGACTATTTATCTGAAGGATAACGCCTTTGGTGTTATTCGCTGAAAAGGCATTGCGCAAAGCTGGATTGATGTACTCCGCGTCAATCTCTGCGCCCGGCATGACCAAGCCCTCCATTCGCACCACCGCAGCGTGCTCAACCGTCGGCAATGTCGACATTTTCTTTTGCATCAATCCTGGCAATACAAAAACAGCCAAGGCAATGGATAACATCACCAGTCGGCTCACTATTTTGAAGCGACGATTGCGCTTATTCTCCTTTAAGAGCTCCTCACCCAAATGGGTAAACGCCGCCATTTGAGCTGCAGTGTTTTCATTATTAGCTGACTGGTTTTGCGGATAGTCTTTTATCATAATCGTTACGGGTTACAAGTCGTTCTGACTTGTGAATAGTTAGGTTAAGGTTAACTTGGTATCTTCAATTTGAAAATCAAGCGCTCGCAAGCACTGGCCTTTGCATGGCCCCATGACACACTGCCCTGAGTCGGGTTCGAATAATGCACCATGCGTAGAGCAAATGATGTAACGCTGGTCTTCATCCATAAACTCACCCTGAGTCCAATCTAGCTGCGTGCCCAAGTGAGGGCAACGGTTTTCGTAAACATAAATCTCGTCTTGGTGTTTTACGACAAAGCCTTTTAAAAATAGCCCTGCTTCTTTCCAAGAGAACCTCACCCCTTTGGTTGAAGTTAAATGGCGAATATCTACTTCTACTTGACTCATACTCACAAACTCACTGATTGATTAAAGCCGCTTTTGCTAAAGCGAAATCTTCACTAATAGGGGCTTTCAATTTTACTGTTTTGCCCGTACCTGGATGCTTAAACTGGTATGTTTCCGAATGCAGCATACACCGCTTAACACCATGTCGCTCTGCTGCCTTATTAACTTGCCAATTCCCATACAAGGAATCTCCAATAATGGGCCGATTCAGAAAAGCCGCATGCACCCTCGCTTGATGCATTCTACCGGTATATAGCGCGATGCGCGCCACACTGTAACCTTGAACGGATTCCAGTGGCATAAAAACCGATTTCGCCGTTTGACCGTGCGAATCAATTCTTGCTTTATTCAACCCTTCCGCGTCGCGTGCCTGGCCAATTTCGGCCTCTACTGTCTTGGGCTCACTTAAAGGGTCGCCCGTCAAAATAGCCAAATAAGTTTTTTCGATTGCGCTTTCACCTTCCCGCCTAAATTGTGTATGCAGTTCATTCAATATGGGTCTAGATTTAGCCAGCAACAAACAGCCTGAAGTTTGGCGATCAATTCGGTGCGCCAACTCCAAGAAAGGCCACTCTGGGTATAAGAACCGCATGGCTTCAATGACACCATAGGGGTTACCTGAACCACCATGCACTGCCAAACCACTGGGTTTATTCAATGCAATAATGTGTTCGTCTTCGAATATCGGCGTTTGCAGAGCCTCTCTTACCCATCCCGGCAGACTACTGATACCATCCTGCTTTTGCGCAACTCTGACTGGCGGCACCCGCACGGTATCGCCTAATTTCAGCTTATAATCTGGTTTCACCCGACCTTTATTGACTCGCACTTCGCCTTTGCGAACGATTTTGTATATTCGACTTTTAGGCACTCCTTTCAACAACGATAACAAATAGTTATCAATTCGCTGCCCGCTATTATTTTCAGTTATTTCATTAAAACTAACACTGCTCTTAACTTCATCAGTAGCTGTTTTATCTTCTTGATCGCGCATATCGTTAAAGCATGCCCCCAGTAGAGACAAAGCTATCGGTTGACTCTACTAGCTTATTCGCAATGGAGGTTTCTGACATAGAATGCCCGGCATCTTGCATCATGTGGAAACTCGCTTCAGGCCAGGCTCGGTGTAGTTCCCACGCCGTTTCTGGCGGACAAACTACGTCATATCGACCTTGTACAATCACAGCGGGGATGTGACGAATTTTATCCACCTCATTTAACAATGCATTTTCGTTTTCTAGAAAGCCTTTATGAGTAAAGTAGTGACACTCAATTCTGGCAAATGCCTCAGCAAATCGCGTATCACCAAAGCGGCCCATCAATCCCTCGTCTTGTATTAATTTAGAGGTACTGGCCTCCCAAACCGACCAAGCACGCGCAGCTTCACTGCGCACATCCGCATCAACGCTAGTTAACCGCTGATAATAAGCGGCCACTAAATCGCCTCTCTCATCTTCTGGAATGGGTTTCAGGTAGTGTTCCCACGCATCGGGGTAAATCTTGCTACAACCTTCTTGATAAAACCAATCTATTTCCTTTTTTCGCAGCATGAAAATACCGCGCAAGAACAAAGCGACACATTTTTCAACATGTGTTTGCGAGTAGGCCAAGCTCAAAGTTGACCCCCAACTCCCGCCAAACACCGCCCATTGCTCAATGCCCAAATGTTTACGCAGGCGCTCAATATCTTCCACCAAGTCCCAGGTGGTGTTTTCTTGCAGTTCGGCAAACGGCGTACTCTGCCCGCAGCCACGCTGTGAAAACTGCACAATTCGCCATTTAGCCGGGTCAAAATAACGCCTATATCCCGCTTGCATGCCGCCGCCGGGGCCGCCATGTAATATCACGACCGGCATGCCATCAGGATTACCGCTTTGCTCATAATGTAGGGTGTGTAGCTCGGAGACAGGCAAAAAGCTGTCGTCAAACGCGGCAAAAGGAGGGTACAACTTGCTTTCGGTCATACACGTAGTCTAACCGAAAGACATCTTAATCAATACTCTAAAGCGAGCCTATAACATGCAAAATTGACTAACTATTTACACTCGACACCGGTGAGTTTAGCAGGCTATATTCACGCTATAACAAGGGCAATTTGCTAATCACACTTCTATCAAACTTTTTAATTATGCACGAAATAAAATCGACCTCACCCGACACCCTGTGTTCTCACTTAGGTCGAGGTGACAACCCCAGATCTGGTTTCGTCAACCCTCCAACCACTCGAGGATCAACCAAGCTATACCCTACCTTGCAGCAGTTTATTGACGCGGGGCCCGACAAGCTTGACCCAACCAAAACCCAGTACGGCATTTACGGCACTGAGACCACTCGAGAACTGGAAAAATTGCTGGCTGTTTTAGACGGCGCCTACGCTAGCATGGTGATGCCCTCTGGCCTGAATGCGATCACTACGTCACTATTGGCCTTTTTAAAAAATGGCGATCACATTCTAGTGCCAGACAACGTTTATGAGCCAACCCGCAAATTTTGCGATAACCTTCTGAAACACCTCGGCATAAACACAACTTATTATCCACCTGACTTAGATATTAATATTGCCGATTACCTGCAAGAAAACACGCGCGTGCTGTACGTAGAAGCGCCTGGCTCATTGACCATGGAAGTACCTGATTTGGCCAAATTCATCAAGATTGCTAGAGACCGGAACATCACGTCAATACTGGATAACACCTGGGCAACATCCATCAATTATCCCGCCATCGAAAACGGTTTTAATGTGTCGATTCAAGCAGGCACTAAATACATTGGCGGCCATTCAGACATCATGCTGGGGGTTATTACTTGCGACGAAGCCCACTGGTTGCCGCTTCGACACTGCTATGATTTATTGGGCTCTTCTCCAGGCTCAGAAGAAACCACGCTCGCACTAAGAGGCTTGCGCAGCATGCCCACTAGGCTAAGAACCCATGCACGCTCAGCGATGAAGGTGGCCACGTGGCTGGAGCAACAACCAGCCGTCAGCCGGGTGTTCTACCCCGCATTAGAGTCTAGCCCCAGTTTTGCTAACTTTACAGCCAACTTTAAAGGCGCGACGGGATTACTGTCATTCGAATTACATCCCTGTTCAAAGCAAGCACTGCACCGCTTTGTGGATGGATTGAATTATTTCGGCATCGGCGCTAGCTGGGGCGGCTATGAAAGCTTGATCAGCGCAGGAAACCCCGCCAGCAGAAGAACAGTTAGTCATTGGCCGGCGGACAGGCCCGCAGTAAGGCTCAGCATTGGCCTAGAAGATGTGGACGACTTGATCGATGATCTAGACCAAGGTTTAGCCCGTTTAAATGACTAGCAACCCCGCCTCGCCAGACAACTTTGTTGAGCAAGCCCGTGCGTTCATGCAAGCGCAAAAAACCATGTCGCTGTCTTCAGTTGATGCAGGTGGGGCGCCGCACATAAGCTACGCACCCTACCTCCATCATACAGATGGGTGCTTTTACATCTACATTAGTCAGCTAGCTGCTCACCATGAAACCATCAACTTGGGAGCTGTAAGCGCCATGATTATTAGAGATGAAAACCAAAGCAGCAATTTGTTCGCTAGGATGAGAATCACCTTTGATTGTGCTGTCACCAAAATTGATAAAAGCAGTCACGCTGAGACAGAGATTCTGGATTTATTTGCTAAACGGCAAGGTAAAGTGGTTAGTCTTTTGCGAGCCCTACCAGATTTCAGTTTAATGCAATTACAACCGAAAACCGCGTTGTTCGTTAAAGGTTTTGGTGATGCGCACCACTTAGATGATGCGCTCCATCTATTAGTGCCTACTGACGCCCTTTAGGGATAATTTCATAACCTGCTTCTTCGGGCTCATCATCTACCATCTCGGCGGGAAACCCATCTGCAAGCACCGATAAGCCGGTCGCGTCTTCAAGACGACGGATGATATTGGGCGACCACTCCCGTGAACCGTAGCGTTTTTCACCGTCTTTAAAAATATCGATCATTAGCGGATTCATTTCTAGATGCACGCCCGCACGATCGGCGACGGCTTGAAACAGGCCAATGTCTTTTGAAACCAAATCCATGGTAAAGCTAATATCACGGCTGCCGTTCAAAATAACCTGGCTTTCGGTTTCGTGCACAAATGAGTTGCCCGAAGAAATTCGAATGGCTTCGTAAGCGGTTGCCATATCCATGCCGGCCGCTTTACAAGTCACTAGGGCTTCACTGCAGGAAATCAAATTGGCGGTAGCTAAAAAGTTAGTTACCACCTTCAGCACCGATGCACTGCCTAGTTCGCCGGTATGCAATACGCGACGTCCTACCGTGGTGAGTATAGGTAACATACGCTCAAAGGTTGATCTTTCGCAACCGGCGAAGATAGCAATATTGCCTGTATCAGCGCGATGACAACCACCCGAAACGGGACAATCGACAGGCTCGCCGCCAGCAGCCAATACCTTCTCGCCCAAGCGCTGCACTTCCGCTTGATCAGTGGTGCTCATTTCTGCCCATATTTTTCCCGCGCTCAATCCTGCAATAATACCGTCGTCGGCTTCCATCACTGCGGCGCTAGCGGCCGGTGAAGGAAGACAAGTAATAATCAAATCGCAATTTTCAGCCAGCTCTTTCGGGCTTTCCGACCATTTTGCGCCCTTGTCTAAAAAAGGCTGCGCGAGGGTTTTATCCAGCTCTCGCACCGTTAAATCATAACCATTTCGTAACAAGCTGCCTGCCAGCTTACCACCCACATTGCCTAAACCAATAAAACCTACTTTCATGTGAAGTCTCCTCGTTGATAACGATAAATTTGTTTTTATAAACTAGCCGTATATTACTAATGAATTTCGGTACATTAAATAGCAAAAGCAACCCATTTTTCAGCCTAGGCGTCAATGATTGATCTAAAATAGCCATATGACTTCTCGACCCATTGCTTTAAACGAAAGTTGGCTCAAGCATTTGCAAGGCGAATTTGATTTGCCTTATATGCGTTCCCTAGATGAATTTCTACAAACTCAAAAGCACCTAGGCAAAGTTATTTATCCCTCCAGCAAGAATATATTCGCCAGTCTTAATGCCATAGATCTCGAACGAGTTAAAGTGGTTATATTGGGGCAAGACCCCTACCACGGTGCCAATCAAGCGCATGGCTTAAGCTTTTCAGTACCGAAAGACCAAGCCATTCCCCCTTCGCTTAGAAACATCTACAAAGAGCTCAATACTGATCTCGGCATTAGCCCCTCGCAACAAGGATATCTTATGCCGTGGGCACAACAAGGGGTATTGCTACTAAACAGCGTGCTCACCGTAGAACACAGCCTAGCAGCCAGTCACCAAGGCAAGGGCTGGGAGCAATTCACTGATAAAGTTATCGGCTTAATCAATCTACAGCGCACCGGTGTGGTGTTTATGCTATGGGGCAGTTATGCACAAGCCAAGGGAAAAGCCATTGATAGC
Source organism: Gammaproteobacteria bacterium (assembly GCA_047639475.1). Classification (GTDB taxonomy): domain Bacteria; phylum Pseudomonadota; class Gammaproteobacteria; order Arenicellales; family Poriferihabitantaceae; genus JAAELZ01. The sequence goes on along the minus strand of JBLIOD010000007.1, from coordinate 5,903 downwards.
CAAAAGCACTTAGTATTGAAAGCCCCCCACCCATCGCCGTTATCGGCGTATCGAGGCTTCTTTGGTTGTAAGCATTTCTCACAAGCCAATCAATACCTTAATAATCACAGGAACCAGTCCATTGAGTGGTCGTTACGCAAAACATGAACCAGACAAGCTGCAAATGACAATGACAAACTCACCCATAACTAATAAGGTTCCTCAGCAATTTTCTGCCGCATTGCCCGATAACGTAGACGTGGTCATCATCGGCGGCGGCGTAATTGGCATCAGTACAGCACTACATCTATCCACCACCGGACTGAAAGTTTTAGTCTGCGAGAAAGGCCGCATTGCCGGCGAACAATCCAGTCGCAATTGGGGCTGGATTCGCCAACAGGGCAGAGATATTGACGAACTGCCTATCATGATGGAATCAAGACGTATCTGGCAAGATTGGTCAGATAAATATGGCAATGAGTTAGGGTTCAAGGTGTCTGGCGTTCTACATTTAGCCGACACAGAACAGCGCGCCGAAAAACACCAAGAATGGATGAAAACGGCCAAAGAGTTCGGCGTGGATTCAGCGCTTATGAGCCGCTCTCAGTTATCGAGTCAGGTAGGCGACAGTAAAGTCTGGCGCAGTGGATTACTGACCGCCAGTGATGCACGTGCGGAGCCGTGGCAGGCGGTTCCCCATTTAGCGATGGCTGCTGAACAAGCAGGGGTGACCATTATAGAAAACTGTGCAGTGCGCACAATTGAGTCATCTAACCAGCAAGTATGCGCGGTGCACACAGAGATGGGCGCGGTTAAATGCGAACAGGCACTAGTTTGCGGCGGCGCATGGTCAGCCTTGTTGCTGCGAAATGCTGGCATCGGCTTACCTCAGCTCACTGTTAAGGCCACAGTAGCGCAATCAGCGCCCTGCGATGCAGGTGTAGAGCGCAATGTGTCCGATTCCAAGATATCGTTTAGAAAACGCGCCGATGGCGGTTACACCATCGCCCTTACTGACAAACTAACGCATTTGATCGGTAAAGATTCATTTTTGCATGGCCGTCATTACGCCCCAATTTTACGTGATCAATGGCGCGGCATTTCACCCCGCATCGCACCAACAAAACGCTATCCCGGTAGCTGGTTAAATACCCGAAACTGGGACGCCGACAGTTACACACCATTCGAGGCCAGCCGAGTTTTGAGTCCTGCAGGTGACAGCAAAGTGCCTGCCCTCATAAAAGAACGCTTAAAGCCTCGCAATGCCGTTCTCGCAAACACCCCTATAGTGAACTTATGGGCCGGCATGATTGACACCATGCCCGATATCATACCAGTACTTGATCAAGCACCGCAATGCGCAGGCTTATGGATAGCCACCGGTCTGAGCGGCCACGGCTTTGGTATTGGCCCTGGTGTGGGGAGAGTCATGGCCGATTTGATGCAAGGCAAACCGGCTGGGCATGAGCTACAACGATTTCGCTACAATCGCTTTTACGATGGCTCTAAGTTAAAACTGGGGCCGATGATCTAGAGCAGTTTGGTGCTAAGCTGGTGGTCTAATCGTTTAACGATTACTTTTTGTTCAAAGTGATCAGAATGTGTTGGTTTTACGTTATGGCGAATTGGGCCCGACACCATGAAAATAATTTTTTGACGGCCGTTGATAAGTCTGGGTAAAGTTCCATTGCTTTATCTAAAATAGCAAATCCTAGCAGCCTCGCATCTTTAGCCGGGAATGGTTCAGACATAAATACCCATAGATGCGCACCTTGCCCAGATCGAGATATTTCTACAACGTGTGGAATTTTCAAGTCAGAACAAACTCTTATTACGGCAGAAATGGCCTCTTTCCAATCGCTTTTATCAAAGTCGATAGCTAAGAGCTGACAAGTATTGTCTTGTAGTAGGGGATATAAACCTACTACTTTCTTGCCTGTTAGATGTTGGTAAATAACATGTTTATTGAATTGGTTAAACCGTTGGTTGGCGCATTCCATGCATTTGGTCTTAGGTTTATGACAAAGTTTAGGTGCCCATTCATTTTCACAAGCGACCGAGTAACCGCTCCTGCCCTTTAAGTTCTTCCAATGTTGTGCAAATATGTCTGTTCTTCCTTGAAACAGATGCATGAATAATTCTACTTTCTGAGCAGCTGAAAATTCCTGTTGATATTGGAGCTCTCTATCGCTACTCAACAATGAGTGTTTCTCTCTGGCGCTCTAATTTAGCCAGTTGCTGGTCAATAAATTTTAGTCTGTCTTCATTCATTGTGACTACTAGCTATTTATGTGGGTGGCTTCTATCCCCATTTGTGCGCGCTTAAGTATCTGTTGTGATAATTAAGGCTTGCTATACCAAGTTCCTCTAGCTTTGCCATGTTTCACTAAAAGCTTATTCTCAACTAATAGATAGAGGCGTTTTTTGATGGTGGCTTTAGCAATAGTCGTAATCACGCTTTGAGCTTCGGCGAGTGTGATTCTTTTGTTTCTATCTACATACTGCATTATCAACATGCTTTCATAGGGCAGGTGTGCATAATCGCTAACCGCGTCTGTTTTAATTTGAAGATGATTTTTTTGTCGATTAAGGCAAGTCAGAAAAAATTGGAGCCAAGGATGCCAATCAATGTTGTTTGATGTAATCGTTTTTTGAGTTCGTTGTAGAGCTAGGTAATAAGCATCTTTATTTTTTTCAACGATGCTTTCCAATGATGAATACGGAATATAAGAGTACCCAGCCTTCAATAACAACAGGCTAATAAGAACTCGAGATAGGCGACCATTGCCATCTTGAAATGGGTGAATAGCTAGAAACTTAACATTGAAAATAGCCGTCACGATTAAAGGGTGATAGGCGGCATCGTAGAGTGACTCTCTAGTCCACAAAATCAAATCCTGCATTTCGCGAGGCGTGTCAAATGGGCTCATCGCCTCGAACACGACACCTACGCTCTTGCCAAAAGTATCAAATGCCTCGATATGATTAGATTGAGTTTTATATTCCCCTCTATGTCGATCATCTTTGTTTGAGTGCCTTAACAACATGACATGCAATTGTTTGATGTAATTCTCTGTTAAAGGGATCTCATCAAAGTTCTCGAAAATGGTATCCATTACTTCAGCATAACCGGCCACTTCTTGTTCGTCGCGACTCTCAAACGATTTAGATACTGAGTTTGACAGCAATGCTTCGATATCAGTATCGGACAGCTTCGACCCTTCAATACGAGTGGATGAGCCGATGCTTTCAATAGTCGCTAAATGGCGTAAGGCTTCTAGCCTCTCTGGACTCTGTGTATTTAAGGCTTTCCAGCTACCCTTAAATTCATCTATCTCACTGATGAGCCTGAGAATCTCAGGTGTAATTTTGAGCGTGGAGAGGTTCATTGAGATCTAATAATAATTTCCATGTATCTTATTATATCCGATAATATCTTTTAAGCAAAATAGGTATCCGAAACAATATCACTAATACGGACGATTCCTGACGCCGTAATAAGCGATATTGTTCGCACAAGAAAAAAGATGAAAGTGCTTTATTTAGAGTTTGAGATGTCGAGCATTTGACCTTACTTCTAATGAGTTGAATTCGAGCCTAATAGAAGGTCGGTTTCAGCTTTAGTTTAAAAGGTTTGCAAGTCTTGAGCTTCAAAACGGGAGTGGATGACAAAAGGCAGTTAGAAATTGTACTGAATTGTACCGAAAGAGAGTTTCATATAGGCGCAAGAAATAGAGAAATTCTTAAGCATTTGATTTAAAAAAAGAAAAATGGTGGCCAGGGACAGAATCGAACTGCCGACACGGGGATTTTCAGTCTCACATATTCAACTCAGTACAATAAATAACAACTATGTATCAACAACATACTCCAGCTTAAGTGTTGCAGGTTATTGCTAAGTACTGATGTTTTTAAATTCCTTGTGCGTAATGAGTGCGTAACCACAGAACGTTGATTGTCCTTAAAGCACCCCTATATTGAAGCACGGATCAAGAATACCTCTAAACGTGCGTCATCACACAGACTGGTGGCCAACCGTCTGTATAATTAAAGACCTAAATCAACACTAAAGAGATAGCAGGATGCTAATACTTACGCGTGAAAAAGGCGAAACAATTAACATTGGTGACGATGTCACTTTCACAATTCTTGGAGTCGATAGAGGCCAGGTAAGGATTGGAATCAATGCGCCCAAGGAAGTACCTGTTTATCGGAAAGAGATTTATGACCGAATTAACCAGAGGGTCAAAGCAGAGTCGGATTTCAATTACGTTCCATGAGAAAACTCACTCAGAACCATAAATTTGTGGAGAGTAAATACCACTGTCTTCTTTATTGTTTAAAAGTGTTCGGTTTGTTCGATCTCTCTACTTTTACACTACTTTAGAGAGAAAGCATGAACTTATAAGCTTCATTTTAAGAGTTGTATTACACAATTACTTCAAGCTACTTTTTACTACTTTAGCTTCCCCTGAGTTACAACTAGTGGGTTAAAAAGCGTGGATATGTATTTATGGCAAGGTCTCTTATATACTCAATTGGGACAGTCGCCAAACCTTAAGACAAAAGTAATATTGAGGAAAGCAGTCATTCAAGGGAGAGGACTTCCAAATTAAAGTTAACAAAAGGAAAACCATGAAAGAACAACAAAGCTTAAATATAAAAGGCAAGTGTCGAATTAGCCTATTGCTAATCTGTGCTTTATCGTTTGGTCAATCAGCACTGGCTCATAATAAAGTGGTGGTGATTCCCATGGGCGGAGAAGACGCTATTTCACACCCTGTAGCCGCTACCTTTACCAACAGTATTGGCATGCAGTTTAATGAGCTGCCTTCGGGCAGTTTTCTTATGGGAAGTTTTGCTGGGGTTGATTCCCCCTCTGTCATTCCCGAACCTGGCCGTGATATTGATGAAGTACGGCACAGTGTTACCTTAACCAAGGCTTTTCGTATGCAAACTACGGAAGTCACCAATGCCCAGTGGAATGATGTAATTGGAACACCACCGTCAACTAGTCATTCGGGAGACAATTATCCAGTTGAAACCGTCTCTTGGTATGACGCGGTGTATTTTGCCAATAAACTATCAGCCGATGAAAGTAGAACTGAGTGTTATAGCTTAGGTGGCATCAGTGGTGAGCCTGCTGGCAGTGGCAATTTACTCATCAGCACGGTCACGATGAACGCCAATTGCACAGGTTATCGTTTACCCACTGAGGCCGAGTGGGAATACGCCGCCCGCGCAGGCACTACACCAGCGTATGCGAACCCGATTGGTTACGATAGTTCTGAGACAGAAGAGGACGGTTTAAATAGCAACCTACATACGATGGGTTGGTATCTCTACAATGAATCAAACATGGGTTATGTGTCAGGCACTAAGCCCGTAGGCAAAAAGCAGGCTAATGCGTGGGATTTGTATGATATGCATGGTAATGTTTGGGAATGGAACTGGGATCGGTATGGAGACTATCCACTAGGCGCTGCGACAGACCCAACAGGCCATGCTAGCAACTCTAACCGCGTGTTTCGCGGCGGCAGCTGGTACGACTTCGCCAGGAATGCGCGTTCGGCTAATCGCTTCTACGCGTCTGCGGGGTTTCGTAGCAGCGACCTGGGTTTCCGGCTTGTTTTGCCCCCAGTTCAGTAACCAGCAAGTAGCGTAGCATAGACGCAGGCAAGCGAAGTGGCGGGACGCCGCGAAGTGGCCTGTGTTTATGTGAAGCAGCGGTTAACGTAATGACTGTCTGCTTTCGGAGTTGTTCGAAATCATTAGTGACTTTACGACTGGCAGAAAAGGGCCAATAGCTGCCGTTGCACTTGTTATCTACTTCGATAAGCTTAGGCTAGAACTAACTGCTTATCATCTGTAATCGAATGTCTGCTATGGGTAGTACGCCACTATATAGAAGAGACTGCTAACTC